>CAZUHP010000055.1:0-19024 GCA_964620595.1 uncultured Desulfarculaceae bacterium
GGACCGTTACCCGAGCTGTTGGGGCTGGGGCTGCTCCCCGGGCTCACCCCGGGGGAGGGACGGGGGGAAGGCGTGGGCACGGGCGTGAAACCGCCGCCGCCACCACCGCCACCGCCGCCACCGGCGGCCAGGCGGGTGAGCACCACGTCGTTGCCGTCACCGCCGGTGTAGGTGATCCGGAACAGGGTGCCGCCCGCGGTCAGGGTGGCGCCTTCGGCCAGGCCGCTGAAGGTTCCGTTCACCGC
Organism: uncultured Desulfarculaceae bacterium; assembly: GCA_964620595.1. Lineage (GTDB taxonomy): Bacteria > Desulfobacterota > Desulfarculia > Desulfarculales > Desulfarculaceae > Desulfocarbo. The sequence continues at coordinate 246 of CAZUHP010000055.1, forward strand.
GCCCGCGCTGGTCTTGTTGATGATGGTGAACTGCTGGCCCACGCTGGGCGAGAAGCCCAGGGTGACGGCCAGGCTGCCGGCCAGGGTCACGTCGCCGGTGGCCACCACCTGGTCGTACTGGGTGCCCGGGTTGGTGCCGTCCAGCTCCACGGTCATGGTGGCCCCGCCGGCCAAGTTGAAGTTGCCTATCGTGATGGTGCCGGGGCTGGCGCCCGGGTTCAGGGCGTTGGATATGGTCAGCAGGCCCGCGCCGGTGGTCACGGTGCCCGCGCCGGCCAGGGAGGCCACGGTCTGGTTGTTGCCGTTCAGGTCAAGGGTGGCCCCGACAGCCACGGTCAGGGCGGTGGTGGTGCGCAGCCGGTTGTTCCCTCCGCTCAGGCGCAGGGTGCCCCCGTTCACCGTGGTGGCCCCGCGGTAGGTGTTGGCCCCGCTCAGGGTGAAGGTGCCGTTGCCTGTCTTGGTGAGGCCGCCGTTGCCGCTTATGACCCCGGCGTAGGTGGTGGAGGAGTTGTTGCCGCCGGTGGTGAGAGTGGCGTTGCCCAGGTTCACGGTGGTCCCGCCCGCGCCGGCCAGGGAGCCGATGGTCTCGGCGTTGCCGGAAAGGCTTACCGAGCCCCCGTTCACGACCAGGGAGCAGTCGTTGGGGATCCTTTCCGCCTGCAAGACGATCAACTGGCCGTTGTTCACGGTGAGGGAACCGGTAAAGGTGTTGTTGCTCACCCTGAAGAACATGACGCCGGTTCCGTTTTTCACCAGGTTGCCGTTTCCACTGAGGGACCCATATAGGCTGCTGGTCTGGTTGTCGCTGGTGGTGAGGGTGGCCCCGCCGCTCAACACCAGGGGTCCGTTGGCGGCGATATGGCCTATGGTGTCGCTGACCCCGTTGAGGTCAAGGGTGGAGCCGGCATCGTTCAGCAGCACGTAGCCATTGTCGGGCAGGGACCCTGCCCCCGCCAACCGGAGGGTGGCGTTGTTCATGATCCGGGTCAGGCCGGTGTAGGACTGGGCGGCCCGTATCTCGCAGGTGCTGCTGCCAAGGGTGGTGCAGTTCAGCTTTCCGCTGCCCGAGATGGTACCGGCGATAACGTGGGACACGCCCGAACTACCTTGCAGATAGAGATCGTGTCCCAGGTTGTTGATGTCTCCATTGAGCACCATGGAGCCGTTGCTCCCTACGGTGAAGATGGGGGCGCCGGCGGCCAAGGAGAAGTCATTGTTCACGGTGAGGGTGTGGGCGCTGTAGTTGTCTATGCCGTTGGCATTCAGCGAGAAGCTGTCACCGGAGACGGTGACATCGCCGTTCACGGTGGTCATGTTGATGTTGATGCTGGTCAGGGTGCCATCGCCGAGGTCGTTGTTGGTGCTCAGGTTGGCCGCGCTGTTGCTGTCAAAGACTATGGTGTCGCCGCTGGCCGGGCCGCCCCCGCTCCAGTTGCCGCCCGTGCTCCAGTTGCCGTCCGTGGCCCCGGTCCAGGTCCGGTTGGCGGCCAGGGCCCCGGGCGCGGCCAGGACCAGGCAGGCCCAGGCCAAGGCGAGGTATATGAGGAAGACCAAGAAAGGATGTGGCTTGCTCGCCGATAGTTGGTTTGGTGAAGGGCAGTGCATGACCAAACGCTCCTCTTCAATGGGTATCGCCAAAGTCGGGGCACAAGCGCCTTGTTGGGCTGCCTGGCTGGAAGTACCGGCTGGGTGCGGTCTCATCCAAAAGGAGAGGCAACCCAGCCCTGTACCCTGCCCCCTTCCGAAGGGAAGGGGATAGGCCAAGGCTCCAAGAGCTATGTGCGGAATTTGTATTTGCTCGCCGGCCGTGTCCCCCAGTCGTTTCTTACAAGCCTGCTCAAAGACCACGCCTAGGGCGCGGCCAGTTCGTGCACCTGTCCGCTCAGGGTGACCACGCGGGATTGGCCCGTACCCTGCTGCTTGCAAAGGAGGTCGTCGCACTTGTCGCCGCCGAAGTCGCCCGCTGCCTTGATCTGCCAGGAGGGGTCGTCCGTACCCAGGCCTATGCCGCGTTGCTCCTTGATCTCGCCCGCCGGGCCCATGAGCCAGGCCTTGACCGCGCCGCTGGCTTGGTTTTGCCACACCACGTCCGCCCGGCCGTCGCCGTCCAGGTCTCCCAGGCCGCTGAGGTGCCAGCCGCCCGCGTTCCGGGCGCTGTATTCGTTGACCGCGGTGATGACCGAGCCGTCCATCAGCCACATCACCAGCCGGTTGTCCGCCGAGTTTTGCCACACCACGTCCGCCTTGCCGTCGCCGTTCATGTCGGCCAGGCCGCGCACCTGCCAGGAGAGGGAGCCCGTCACCCCGGGCAGGTCGCTTGAGGCGGGCTGGTTTTCCTGGGTAACCTCGTCCCCGCCCAAATCGGCGCTGCCCCGCTTGGTGGCCGGGTAGCCGTCCTGGAACGAGGGCGGGCCGTTGAGGGTGGGGTTGCCGTCCGCGTCCAGGAGCCACACCGTGACCTGGCCGCTGGCATAGTCGCGCCACAACAGGTCGTCCCGGTTGTCGCCGTTCAGGTCGCCGGGATAGGAGAGGGTGGCGTTGCCGGTCATGTTGGCCAGGCTGGCCTTGGACTTGACCAGCCAGGAGTCAGCGGCGGTGGACATGGCGGCACTGCTGGTTCCCTCCAGGTACCAGACCGCCACCTCGCCACTGGTGGGGTTCCACCACAGAAGGTCCCAGACCCCGTCGCCGTTGTAGTTGCCGGTGCTGATGAGCAGCCACTGGCTGATGTCCAGACCTTGGCCCGGCGGGCTGACCAACTGCACCTGGCCGCTGGCCATGAACCATATGCGGAGCTGGTTGCTGCCCGGTTCCCACCAGAGGATGTCCGTGACCCCGTCGCCGTTGAAGTCGCCGGCCCGGCCCGGGTTCTGCTCGTAGCTCCAGCCGGCCAGCCAGTTGCTGTAGGTGCTCAGCCCGCCGCCGTTTTCGGTCCGCACCCAGTAGTAATAGGCCCGGCCTGGGATGGCGGTGGGGTCGTAGAAGTCGTTGCCCGGCACCCGGCCTACCTCTTCCCGCGGGCAGGTGGGGCAGGCGGCCCGGTACACGCGGTAGAAGTTGGAGCCCGGCACCCGGGGCCAGGTGAACCCAACCCCGCCCACCGAGCCGGTGGGGTCGGGGCTGCTGCCCTGGACGATGTGGGGCGGGGCCAGGGGGTCGGGCGTGGGGGGCGTGGGGGTGGGAGGAGAGGGCGTGGGCGAGGAGGGCAGGCCGGTCACCGCGAGTTCCACGTCGTTGCCCACGCCGTTGGGCCCCAGGTAGGTGATCTGGAGGGTGTAGCCATTGGCCGTGAGGGTGGCCCCCTCGGGCAGACCGTTGAAGGTGCCGTTCACGGCCGCCCCGCCATTATTGTTGATTATGATGTACCGGTCGCCCAGGGCGGGGGTATAGCCCAGGTTGACGGCCAGATTGGGGCTGTTCAGGTTCACCGCGCCCAGCACGTCCACTTGGTCGTGGCCCGGTCCGGCCGGCATTCCGTTCAGCTCCAGGTACAGGCGGGAACCCGCGTTCATGGTCAGGTCGGTGTTGACGTAGAACACGTCCGTGCTGGCGCCCGGGGAGAGGGTTCCGCCGTTTTGCACCACCACGCTGCCGCCCACCGGGCCGCTGCCCCCCAGGGTAGTGCCGCTCTGCACGGTGGCCGGGTCCACGTTGGGCAGGCCGGCCCTGTCCAGCAGGGTGCCGCCGCTTACGGTGACGGTGCCCGTGAACGTGTTGTTGCCCATCAAGGTCAGGGTGCCGCTGCCCGTCTTCACCAGCCGCCCGTTGCCGGTTATGTTCCCGTAGAAGGTGGTGGAGGCGTTGTTGCCGCCCAGGGTCAGGGTGGCGCCGCCAAGGGCCACGCTGCCCGGGGTGCCCACGCTGTCGGCCAGGGAGCCGATGGTGTCGTTGATGCCGTTCAGGTTGAAGGTGGAGCCGTTAAGGGTGAGGGCCCCCGAGTCGGGCAGGCCGGCTCCCGCGGCCAGGTTTATCACCGATCCGTTGGAAGCGGTGGTGGGCCCGGTGTAGGCGCAGGGGCTCTGCAGGTTGACGGTGCTATTGTCCAGGGACACGTAGCCGGCGCCGGTGATGGCGCCCTGGGCGGTCAGGGTGGAGTTGGACAGCACCAGCCCGTTGCTCGCGTTGGTCAGGGTGATGAGGCCCGAGAGGGTGAGCGCCCCGCCGCCGGTGGTGATGCGCAAGGGATTGGCACCGCTCACGGTCAAGGTGCCCGAGGAGGAGCCGGCAGGCACGTTTATCTGGGCGGCAGGGGCGGGATTGAACACCACGTCGTCCCCGGCCGCGGGAACCCCGGTGTCCCAGTTGGCCGCCTGGTTCCAACTCACGCCGTCGCCGCCTCCCGTCCAGGTGCGGACCGCGGCAGAGGCGGAGGTGGCAAGGACCAGCCCCAGGCAGCACAGGGCCAGACCGGCAAGGAAAAGGAGAGGCCGGCACGGTTTGATGGCCCGGGCCATGATGGGGCAGTCCATGACGATTTGCTCCACTTGAAGTGGATAGGATCGCGGCAGCTGGAGAGCCGCTGGATGCCCCAGTAAAGCATATGGATAACTTATTGAAAATCCCGGCAAATAATGATTTTGGCCTCATGGAAAACCATGAAAGATTTGACGGAAAACCATGAAGGGGGGGCTGTGGGGCCTGTTGGCTGGGCCGGGTAGGGGAGAGCCGGTTATTCGTCCAGGCTGGCCAGGCCTTCGCGCAGGGCGAACTTGGTCAGCTCGGCCACGCTGCGCAGGCCCAGCTTTTTCATGGCCCGGCGGCGGTGGGACTCCACCGTGTTCTCGCTCAGGCAGAGGCGCTGGGCGATCTGCTTGCTGGTGAGCCCGGCGGCCACCCAGCGGACCACCTCGCGCTCCCGGGGCGAGAGGGCGGGCGCCTCCTCCCTGGCGGCGGAGCCGGGCTCCAGGGCCATCTTGATGACCGAGCCGGCCACCTCCTGGCTGAGGTGGGACTTGCCCTGGACCACGGACCTTATGGCCGAGGTCAATTCCTCGAAGGCGCAGTTCTTGAGCAGGTAGCCCGCGGCCCCGGCCTCCAGCATGCCGCGCACGTAGTGCTGGTCCCTGTACATGGAAAGCGCCAGCACCTTGGTGTGGGGGCTCTGGGCCGTGATGCGGCGGGTGGCCTCGGTGCCCGAGATGCCGGGCATGTGGATGTCCATGAGCACCACCTCGGGCGTGTGGCGGGCGCAGAGTTCCACGGCCTGGTCGCCGTTTTCCGCCTCGGCCACCACCTCCAGGTCGGGCTCTTGCTCCAGGGCGACACGCAAGCCGTGGCGCACCACCCCATGGTCGTCGGCCAGCAGTATGCGGATCGCCATGGTGCCTCCTTATGCCCCCTGGCCGCCTTGCCCCAAGGGCAGGCTCAAGGTGACGCGGGTGCCTCGGCCGGGCTGCGATTCCACCGCCAGTTCGCCCCCCAAGGGCTCCAGGCGCTCCCGGATGCTGAAAAGACCGAAGCCGCCGCTTCTTTTCTTGGGGCCCGTTTGGTCAAAGCCCCGGCCGTCGTCAGCCACGCTCAGGACCGCGTGGCCTTGCCGGCGGGACAGGGTGATCCAGGCGTGGCTGGCGCGGGCGTGCTTGACCACGTTCACCAGCAGCTCTTGGCAGGCGCGGTAGAGACTCACCTGGCGGTCCTGGTCCAGCTCCTCCACCGGGCCCTCCGACCGGAAATCCACGGGCAGGCCGTGGCGCTGGGCCACGTGGCCGGCCAGCCAGTCCAGGGCCGCGGCCAGGCCATAATCATAGAGCACCGGCGGACTTATCTCAAAAGTGAGGGAGCGGATGTCGGCCAGGCTTTGATCCAGCACCCCGCAGATGCGGGCCAACTCGTCCCGCGCCCGGCCGCGCAAGTCGGCGCGCAGGCGTTTCAGGCTGAAGGAGCTGGTGGCCAGGAACTGGCTCACGCCGTCGTGCAGGTCCTCGGCGATGCGCCGCCGCTGGCGTTCCTCGGCCTTGCTGAGTTCCAGGGCCAGCTTGCGCAGTTGGCGCTGATACTCGTCCAGCTCGGCCTCGGAACGCTTGCGCTCGCTGATGTCTTGCAGGATGAGCACCAGGCCCTGGGCCTCGCCCCCCAGGTCGCGGAACACGGCCGCGCTGAGGCTCACGTCCAGCTCGCGTCCCTGGCGGGTGCGGCAGCGGGTTTCCACCCCCTTGACCTCGCGGCCGGCCAGCAGTTCCCGGCCCACCTGGCCCCCCCAGAGGCCTTCGCTGGCCAGCACCGCCTCTATGGTCTTGCCCTCGGCCTCGGCAGGGCTCCAGCCGAAGACCCGGCGGAAAGCGGGGTTCAGGTAGGTTAGCCGGCCCTCCACGTCACACACCGCCAAGGGGTATGGCGCCGACTCCATGACCAGTTGGTGGCGCATTTCGCTCTCCCGGGCCGCGTGTTCGGCGCCCAGCTTGTCTTGTTGCAGGCTCTTTATGCGGTAGCCCAGGGCAAAGGAGAGCAGGATGGCCTCGAAGGTGCCGCCGATCTGGTGGGCCGCGAAGAAGATGTTCGTGAACGGCATTACTCCCACCATGAGCAGCAGGTATATGACCTCTCCCACTGCGGTCACCGAATAGGCCAGCAAAAAGTAGCCGGACGGGCGGAAACCCTGGCGCCAGCGCCAAAAGGCCGCCCACATGAGCAGTACTGGCCAGCCCATGCTCGTCAGGCTGATGACCCGGATGGACCAGAGGCGCCAGGGTCCGCTGGAAAGGGGCACCAGGATGGCGATGGAGGCGGAGAGCAGGGCGGAGAAGATGATCACCCGGTCCAGCAAGGGGGCCTTTTCCTTGGTCAGGAGGAAATGCCGGGCGAATAGCCCGCGGCAGATGAAGAGGCTGGACAAGAAGGCTATGGGCAGATGGCGGTTCAAGGCGATGGGTATGTCCGGCAGGTAGTCCTGCACCAGGCCGTTCCAGCCCAGGTAGTAGAGCGCCATGCTCAAGGTGGCCAGCACGTACCAGAGATAGCTGCGGTCCCGCAAGGAGAAGAACACCACCAGGTTGTAGAAGGCCAGGGAGAGGATGGTTCCGCAATAGGCTCCGATCAGCAGCAGGAAGTTGCGGTTGTGGTCCAGAAAGCCTTTCAGGGACTCGAGGTGGGGGGCCAGCATGGTCAAGCTGGTGCTTTGCAGGCGCAGGTAAAAGGTGCGGGGCCGGCCGGGCTCCAGGGGCAGGCGGAACACCGCAAAGCGGCTGGGCGGCGGGAAATGGCGCAGGTTGCGGGACAGGGTGGGCAGCTTGCGCCAGCCCCCGCCTTGCCCTGGCGGGCGGGGCGTATACAGGCTGACAAAGGCCAGGGCCGGCTGACCCACGTCCAGGAACCAGCTTTTGGCTCCGGTTTTTTCGACTACCGTGAAACGAAACCAATATGCCGAGGAACACGCCCCCCGGTTGATGGTGGCCGAATGCAGGGCGCGGAAGCGCTTGGCCAGCCGGGGCGAGGCCACCTCGGATATGTCCAGGCTGCCGCTCGGGTCCTCCAGCATGTGCAGGTGGGGACCCAGCAGATGGGATTCCTGCTCCCCTGCCAGCACCAGGGGGGCATCCCCGGCCTGGGACGGGGGGGGCGGGGGGGGCGGGGGGTGCGTCTGACTGCGGCCCGTTGCCAGGGCCGGCCACAGGATCAGGGCCATGACCGCCCAGAGAAAAACCATCCCCGCCCAGGCGCTGAACGCAGGCCTGGCCAGGGCTCGGTTGGGGTAGGCTGGCGGAGCAGGCAAGACGACTCTCCGGGCTGGGAACTAGTTTACCTGTATAGCATTTTCCCGCCCGGCCAACAATAGTTAGAGTGGCGGGACCAGGGCCGCGTCAAGGACCGGCCGGGTTGCTGCCGGCGGCCTGCGACCAGGGCCGATTCAACCAAACCGCCGGCCCGCTCTCTGGCGCCGGCGGTTTGGCTGCTGATGCGGATATCCTACTTCCTTACTTGATATTCATTCTCAAAAAAGACTTGCCCCGGGTTTGGGGGCGCGCTAATATGAGACAATAAATATCCACATTATCCCATATGAGGAACGGCATGCGTTTGACCAGAGCTGGGGAATATGCGGTGCGTTGTGTCTTGTATCTCGCCTTGCAGCCTGGCGAAGGGGAGATCAGCCGCCGCCAGGTCAGCGAGGCCATGCAGCTTCCCCTCCACTTCCTGGGCAAGATCGCCCAGCAGTTGGCCCGCGCCGACATCATCGAAATAACCAAGGGCGCCAAAGGCGGCTACCGCCTGGCCCGTCCGGCCCGGGACATCACCCTGCTGGACGTGGTGGAGGCGGTGGAAGGCCCCATCGGCCTGAACTTGTGCCTGCTCCGGCCCGAATCCTGCGGCCGAAGCCATTTTTGCTCGGTGCACGAGGTGTGGAACCAGGCCCAGGCCGGCCTGCGGGAGGTCCTGGGCAAGGCGGATATGGCTTCCCTGGCGGCCAAGGAGAAGCGCAGGCAAGGCCAAAAGGGATGACCGCGCAACTCTTACTTTAGCGGGGAGGTTGGCAGACAATGGATGTATTGATGTTATCCCGGTTGCAGTTCGCTGCGGCCACCTTTTTCCACTTCCTCTTCGTCCCGCTCACCTTGGGCTTGAGCGTGCTGGTGGCCATCATGGAAACCAAGTACGTGCGCACCGGCGACGAGGAATACAAACGCATGACCAAGTTCTGGGGCAAGTTGTTCCTCATCAACTTCGCCATCGGCGTGGTCACCGGCATCACCCTGGAATTCCAGTTCGGCACCAACTGGTCGCGCTACTCCGCCTACGTGGGCGACATCTTCGGCTCGCTCCTGGCAGTGGAGGCCACCCTGGCCTTCTTCCTGGAGTCCACCTTCATCGCGGTGTGGGTCTTTGGCTGGAAGCGGCTGTCGCCCAAGGCGCACGCCGCCTGCATCTGGGTGGTGGCCATTGCCTCCAACATCAGTGCCTACTGGATATTGGCGGCCAACTCCTTCATGCAGAACCCGGTGGGCTACGTGCTCCGCAACGGCAGGGCCGAGCTGAGCGACTTTGTGGCGGTGATCACCCAGAAGTGGGCGGCGCTGGAGTTCGTGCACACCATCAGCTCGGCCTATGTGCTGGCCGCCTTTTTCGTGATGGGCATCAGCGCCTGGCACCTGGTGCGCAACCACCATGCCAGCCTCTTCAAGAAGAGCTTCCGCCTGGCCGCGGTGTTCGCCTTGATCTTCTCGGTGTTCTTGGCCATAAACGGCGATCTCTCCGGCAAGGAGGTGGCCGAGAAGCAGCCCGCCAAGCTGGCCGCCATGGAGTCCCACTGGCAGACCACCAAGTCCGCGCCCATGTATCTTCTGGCCTGGCCCGACCAGGACGGCGAAACCAACCTGGTGCAGGCCCTGCCGGTGCCCGGCGGGCTCAGCTTCCTGGCTTTCGGCGATTTCTCCGCCGAGGTGAAGGGCCTCAAGAGCTTCCCTCCCCAGGACCGGCCGCCGGTGCTTTTGACCTTCCTTTCCTTCCGTTTCATGGTGGGCCTGGGGGTCCTGTTCATCCTGCTTTCCATCTGGGCCTGGCTCAAGCGCAAGGACCCCCAGCAGAGCCCCTTGCTGCTCAAGCTGCTGCCCTGGGTCATACCCTTGCCCTACCTGGCCATCGAGGCGGGCTGGATGGTGGCCGAGGTGGGCCGCCAGCCCTGGATCGTGTACGGCCTCATGCGTACCTCTGACGCGGTTTCTCCCATCGCCGCCTCCCAGGTGGGCATCAGCCTGGTGGCCTTCATCCTGGTGTACGGCCTCTTGGGCCTGGCAGCCTTTTATCTGTTGATCACGCACGCCCGCAAGGGCCCGGCCTCTGCGGAGGACGCGGGCCAGGCACCGGCAGGAAAGGAGGTGGCCCATGCTTGAGAGCATCTGGTTCGTGCTGTGGGGCGTCCTGTGGGTGGTCTACTTCATCCTGGACGGCTTTGACCTGGGCCTGGGCACCTTGATGCCGTTTCTGGCCAAGGACGACCAGGACAAGCGTGTCATCTACAACGCCATGGGGCCCTTCTGGGACGGCAACGAGGTGTGGCTCATCACCGCCGGCGGGGTGACCTTTGCCGCCTTTCCCGGCACCTACGCGGTGATGTTCTCCTCCATGTACTCGGCGCTCATGCTGGTGCTCTTTGCCCTCATCTTGCGCGGGGTGTCCTTCGAGTTCCGGGGCAAGGTCGAATCGCCGGGCTGGAAGAAGATATGGGACCTGTGCCTGTTCGTGGGCAGCTTTGTGCCGGCCCTGTTGTTGGGGGTGGCCTTTGCCAACATCTTCGCGGGCATTCCCATTGACAAGGACGGGGTGTACCACGGCACCCTGTTCACCCTGCTCAACCCCTACGGCCTGGCCGGCGGGCTGCTCTTCCTGGTGATGTTCTGCGTGCACGGCGCCATCTGGCTGGTGATAAAGAGCGGCAACGGCTTCGGCGCCCAGCTCAACCAGCGCGCCCAGGCCATGGCCGCCCGGCTCTGGTACCTGGAGCTGGGGCTGGCGGTGGTGTTTTTGGCGGCCACCTGGTTCGCCACCGACCTGTACCAGAACTACCTGGGGTCGCCGGTGCTGTTCATCATCCCGCTTCTGGCCGTGGCCGGGCTCTTGGGCATCCGGGTGATGATGGCCAAGGGCGCCTGGGTCAAGGCCTGGGTGTCGTCCGCGGTGTTCATCGGCTGCGCCGCCCTGTTCGGGGTGGTGGGGCTCTACCCCCGGCTGCTACCCTCCAGCCTGGACCCCGCGGCCAGCCTGACCATCACCAACTCCTCCTCCAGCCCGCTCACCCTCAAGATCATGCTGGGGGTGGCCCTGGTCATGGTGCCGGTGGTGATCATCTACCAGGCCTGGGTCTACAAGCACTTCAGCCACAAGATCACCGAGGATGACCTGAGCTACGAAGAGGCCTATTGACAACCACTTGCCCCCCGCTTAGCGGCCCCCGCCATCCGGCGGGGGCCGTTTTCTTGCCTGCGGGGCGGAGAGGCCCTAGAGTTAGGGGGCATAACCCCAAACGGAGGGACCGCCATGGCTGACATCTTCACCCCCTGGCAGATGAACACCCTGACCATAGCCAACCGCATCGTGCGCTCGGCCACCTGGGAGGGCCTGGCCGAGCCCGACGGCACCCCCACCCAGGAGACGGCGCTGCTCACCGCGGGCCTGGCTGAAGGCGGGGTGGGGCTCGTCATCACCGGCTTCGCCTATGTGAGCGGGCACGGCAAGGCCCTGCCCGGCCAGACCGGCGCCCACATCGACGCCATGGTGGGGCCCCTGACCAGGATCAGCGACGCGGTGCACAAGTGCGGCGGCCTGGTGGCCCTGCAGATAGTGCACGCCGGCGGCCAGACCAGGCGGGAGGTCATCGGCCGCCAGCCCCTGGGCCCCTCCGCCCTGGTCAACCAGGCCTTCAAGGAGGAGGTGGCCGAACTCACCCGCACCCAGATAGAGGACATCGTGGAGGATTTCGCCCTGGCCGCGGCCCGGGCCAAGGCCGCGGGCTTTGACGCGGTGCAGCTCCACGGGGCCCACGGCTACCTGCTGGCCCAATTCCTGAGCCCCCTCACCAACCAGCGCCAGGACGACTACGGCGGCGACGCCCAGGGCCGCGCCCGCCTGGCTTGGCAGGTGTTCCGCGCGGTGCGCGACATGGTGGGGCCGGAGTTTCCGGTGTTCATCAAGCTGAATGCCACCGACGGCCTGGAGGGGGGGCTCACCCTGGAGGACGCCCTGGTATGCGCCCGGGGACTCTCCCAGGCGGGCATAGACGCCATCGAGGTGTCGGGCGGGGTGCCCTACGGGGGCAGGAAGTCCCCCTCCCGGCCGGTCAACAAGCCGGAGGAGGAAGGCTACTTCCTGGCCGAGGCCAGGGCGGTCAAGGCGGCGGTCCAATGCCCGGTGATCTCGGTGGGCGGCTGGCGCAGCCGGGCCCGCATAGAACAGGCCCTGGACCAGGTGGACGCGGTGGCCATGAGCCGGCCCCTGGTGCGCCAGCCCGACCTGGTGGCTTATTGGAAGCAGGGCGGCGACGACCCGGCCCAGTGCATCTCCTGCGGCGGCTGTTTTGTCACCGCCCGCCAGGGGGGGCTGGCCTGCAAGCAGCTTTTGGACGAGCAGGGCGAAGGCTAGTCCCAAGACCCGGCATAGGCCCGCATGAGTTCGGCCCGCAGCTCGCCGGCCCGGGCCAGGGCCGCTTGCACCGCGGCCAGCTCGGCCGGGGCCAGCGCTCCCCGCAGGGGCGGGCAGAGGTAGTGCAGGCAGGCAAAGGGCCGGGCCGGCCAGGAGAGCAGGCACCCGGCCGGACCCAGCCAGGGACACGGCCGCCTCTCATGCGCGGCCGGGGGGGCGGCGGGCGAGGGGGCGGGCGAGGGGGCGGGCGAGGGCAGGGCGCTTATCCCCCGGGCGGCCAGGAAGAGCACGTCCGCCTGGTCCATGACCCCCCGCTGGCTCACCCGGCGGCAGCAGTTTTCCTCGCAGTCCGGGCAGAGGGAGGGGCACAGGCGGGCAAAGGCCCTGCGGGGTGCTTCCAGCACCTGGGCCAGCTCCCTGGCCAGGGCGCGCACCTCTGCCTGTTCCGGCCCGGCCAGGCGGGCTTCCAGGGCTTGCAGGCGCTTTGCCAGGCGCGCGGGGGGCGCGGGGGGCGGGGGGGACGGGGGGGACGGGGGGGCGGCCATGCGGGCCTTCCTTTTTTTGGGGCCGCCCGGGTCGGCGGTGCGTTTTGCTATTGTCAAGCTCTATCCACGAATCAATACTATATAGATGAACCCAATGCGGGCTTTGACCCATACCAGCAAAGCCAGGAGGAACCAATGGCCGATCCCAAGGACGGATGCGTGGCCGCTGCCAAGGGGCCACTCAGCGCGGAGCCCGAGCCCGAGGCCCCGGCCGTTTCCCAGACCAGCCCAGGAGGTGGAAGCATGGTTATGGTAGGCAAGCCGGCCCCTGATTTCGAGGCCAGCGCTTTTGTTGACGGTGGATTCAAGAACATCAAGCTGTCCGACTACCAAGGGCAGTGGGTGGTGCTGTGTTTCTACCCCGGTGACTTCACCTTTGTCTGACCCACCGAGCTGGCGGCGGTCGCCGCCAAGCACGAGGAGTTCACCAAGCTGGGCGTGCAGATATTGGCCATGAGCACGGACAGCCGCTTTGTGCACAAGATATGGCAAGAGGAGGAGCTTGGCAAGATGGTGGAGGGCGGCGTGCCCTTCCCCCTGCTCTCCGACGCGGGCGGCAAGATCGGCCGGGTCTACGGCGTGTATGACCAGGACGCCGGCGTGGACGTGCGGGGCCGCTTTCTGATCGACCCGGACGGGGTGGTGCAGGCCATGGAGATACTCACCCCGCCGGTGGGGCGCAGCGTGGCCGAGGCCCTGCGCCAGGTGCAGGCCTTCCAGCACGTGCGCGAAACCGGCGAGGCCACCCCCAGCGGCTGGCAGCCGGGCAAGGCCACCCTCACCCCCGGACCGGAGCTGGTGGGCAAGGTGTGGCAGGCCTGGAAGGTGGACATGGCCTTCTGAGCCGCGCGCCGGACCACCCCGGCCCGGCCCGGCTGGCCGGGCCGGTTGCTTTTGCCCCCCGGCCTAGTAGTTCAGCCCCACCTTTTCCCGCACCTGCTGCAAGGTGGGGGTGGCGGCGTTGCGGGCCTTTTCCGCGCCCTGGCGCATGATGCGCTGCACCTCGGCCGGGTCGGCGGCCAGTTCGGCGCGCCTTTCGCGGTAGGGCCGGAAATACTCCCACATGCGGGCGAAGAGCTGCTTCTTCACCTCGCCGTAGCCCAGGCCGCCGGCCCGGTAGCGCTGGGCCAGCTCCTCCTGTTCGGCCTGGTCCAGGAACAGGCTGATCAGGGCGAAGACATTGCACTTGTCCGGGTCCTTGGGCGCCTCCAGGGGGGTGGAGTCGGTGACGATGCTCATGATCTTCTTTTTGAGCACCTTTTCCGGCGCGAATATCTCGATGGTGTTGCCGTAGGACTTGGACATCTTCTGGCCGTCGATGCCCGGGATGACCGCGGTGTGCTCGTCGATCCAGGGTTCGGGCACCACGAAGGTCTCGCCATAGGCGTGGTTGAACTTGATGGCAATGTCCCGGGTGATCTCCAGGTGCTGCTTCTGGTCCTTGCCCACCGGAACCGCGTCGGCCTGGTAGAGCAGGATGTCGGCCGCCATGAGCACCGGGTAGGAGAACAGGCCGTTGTGGGGGCTGAAGCCCTTGGCGATCTTGTCCTTGTAGGAATGGGCCCGCTCCAGCAGGCCCACCGGCGTGTGGTTGTTGAGGATCCAGGTCAGCTCGCACACCTCGGGCACGTCGGCCTGCACGTAGAAGGTGGCCTTTTCCGGGTCCAGGCCCAGGGCCAGAAAGTCCAGCACCGCGCTCAGGGTGTCCTGGCGCAGGCGCTCGCCGTCGTACACCGTGGTCAGGGCGTGGTAGTTGACAATGAAGCAGAACAGGTCATGGTCGCGCTGAAGCTCGATCATGCGCTTCATCATGGCGAAGTAGTTGGCAATGTGCAGGGTGCCCGAAGGCTGGATACCCGATAGGACGCGCATGGTGACAAATCCTCCCCAGGGTGGAAAAGGCGGTCAAGCCAGCAATATACCCACTTGGAGCCGGGCCGTCAATTCGAGGGCCCCGCTTGCCAAGCGCCGCCGGCCGGCTTATGTTACCGGCAGCCGCCACCAGGAGACAACATGGGCCAACACAGCGAGTTCAAGGGTTTTCCCCGCCAGGCGCCGGATTTCTTGAAGCGGCTGGCAGCCAACAACCACAAGCCCTGGTTCGAGGCGCACAAAGCGGAATACGAGCGCCTGCTGCGCGAGCCCTCCCGGGACTTCGTGCGCGCCGCGGCCGCGCCCCTCCAGGCCCTGGCCCCCGGGGTGCACGCCGACCCCCGGGTGAACCGCTCCCTGTTCCGCATATACCGCGACCAGCGCCGGGTCAAGGAAGGCCCGCCCTTCAAGGAGCACATGGGCCTGTGGTTCTGGGAGGGCCCGGGCCACCGCATGAGCTGCTCGGGGTTCTACTTCCACCTGGAGCCCGACCGCCTGGTCCTGGCCGCGGGCATGCCCTGGTTCAAGGGCGAGATACTCCATGCCTATCGCCGGGCCGCCCAGCACCCCGTAAGGGGCCGGGCCCTGCGGGAGGCGGTCGACCAGGTGCTCGCCCGGGGCTATGAACTGGGCGGCCGCACCTACAAGCGCCTGCCCCGCGGCGCGGACCCGGAGCACCCCAATGCCGATCTGCTGTTGCACAGCGGACTGTACGCCCGGGTGGAGACCGACATACCGCCCGAGGTGTTCACCCCGGAGTGCCTCGACTACTGCCTGGCCCGCTGGGTGGAGATGCTGCCCGTGCACCAGTGGCTGGTGGAACTCACCTGGCAGACCCTGGAGGAATAGCCCCCTTTCCCGGAACTGCCGCGCCAGGAAAGCGCGCAAAAAGCCCTCCCGCCCCATCTAGCCCTTGCGCCGCGGGCGGGGCGATGATATATGTCTAAAATTTCACGCAAGTTATAGATGGACCCCGGAAACGAAACAGGGAAAAAAGCCAATGAAGGTCAAGGTTGAAGAACTAAGCTCGGTACAGCGGCGCCTGAACGTGGAGATTCCCGCCAAAGAGGTGGACAAGACCCAGGACAACCTGTACAAGCGCCTCAAGAAAACCGCCCGCATCAAGGGCTTCCGCGCGGGCAAGGTGCCCCGCTCCATCCTGGAGAAATACTACGGCCCCCAGGTCGCCGCCGAAACCGCCGAAAGCCTGATCAGCGATACCTACGCCGATGCCCTGGCCGAAGCCCAGCTCGAGCCCCTGGCCCGGCCGGACTTCGACTTCGAGGCCCCCAAGGCCGGACAGGATTTCGTCTACCAGGTGACCCTGGACGTGCGCCCCGAGTTCCAGGTGCCCGAGGACAAGTACAAGGGCCTGGAACTCAAGGAGCCGGACCTTGCGGTCACCGACGAGCAGGTGGACCAGCGCGTCCAGGAGCTGGCCGAGAGCCAGGCCGTGCTGGTGCCCCTGGAAGAAGATCGCCCCGCGGCCACCGGCGACGTGGTGGTGGTGGATTACCAGTCCTTTGTGGGCGAGGAGCCGGTGGAGGGCGGCGCGGCGGACAACGTGGAGGTGGAACTGGGCAAGGGCCAGGTGCAGGAGGAGATCGAGGTGGCCCTGGTCAAGACCAAGCCCGGCGACATCGTGGAAGCCACCGTGGACTACGACCAGGACGCCCGCAACCCCCAAGTGGCCGGCAAGACCGTGCGCTTCAAGCTTTTCGTCAAGGAGATAAAGGTCAAGAAGCTCCCGGAGATCGACGACGACTTCGCCCGTTCCCTGGGGCCGGATTTCGACAGCCTGGACCAGCTCAAGGAGCGCATCCGCTCTGAGATGGAAAAGGCCTACCAGAAGCAGAGGGACGCTGCCCTGCACACCCAGATCCTGGACCAGATACGGGACCTGGGCGAGTTCGACCTGCCCCAGAGCCTGGTGCGCGAGGAGGCCCAGGAGATGGCCCAGAGCTTCAAGCGCCGCCTGAGCCAGAGTGGCATGGACCCGGCCGCGGCCGGCCTGGACGACGAGAAGATCATTGCCGACTTCATGCCCCAGGCCGAGCAGAAGGTGCGCGCCGGCATCGTGTTGGGCCAGATAGCGGACCAGGAGAAGGTGGAGGTCACCGACGAGGACCTGGACGCCCGCATTGCCCAAATCGCGGAGCAGGTGGGGCAGTCCGCGGCGATGGTCAAAGAAATGTACACTAAAAACAATATGATGGGAGCCTTGAGCGCCGACGTTATGCAAGAAAAGACGTTGCAGGTCATCAAGGCCAATGCTAATATTACAAGGGTCGACCCGGCCGAACTGGCCAAGGAGACACAGGAAAAGGCCGCTGAGCAGGCCCAGGCCGCCCAGGCGGCCGAGCAGGGCCAGGAGGCCGAGGCCGAGTAGGCCGGTGGGGGCTAGAGAGGGGGGCAGATGGTGCCCGTGGAGAGCGCGGTCGCGGGGCGAGAGAGGGGGCGATGCTCCCGAGAGCGTGGCAGCAGGGCGCGCGGCCCCACCACGGAGCGAAACCCGCAGGCGAGGCGGATAGCGGCGGCTAGAGGCGATACCTGAGCGGGACAACCAGAGCGCGGGAAACGAAACGGAAAACGAATGACCCTGATTCCCTTTGTCATAGAGCAGACCAGCCGCGGCGAGCGGTCTTACGATATATACTCCCGTCTTCTCAAGGACCGGATCGTGATGCTGGGCCAGACCATTGACGACAACGTGGCCAATGTCATCATCGCCCAGCTCTTGTTCCTGGAGGCGGACGACCCCACCAAGGACATCCACCTCTATATCAACGCCCCGGGCGGCGTGGTGACCGCAGGCCTGGCCATCTATGACACCATGCAGTACATAAAGCCCAAGGTCAGCACCCTCTGCCTGGGCCAGGCCAGCTCCATGGCCGCCATCTTGCTGGCCGCCGGCGAAAAGGGCATGCGCTTCAGCCTGCCCAATTCCCGCATCCTGATTCACCAGCCCCTGGGCGGGTTCCAGGGACAGGCCACCGACATAGACATCCACGCCCGCGAGATACTCAAACTGCGGGGAAGACTCAACGAGTTACTGGCCAAGCACACCGGGCAGCCCTTGGACAAGATCGCCCAGGACACTGAGCGCGACTTCTTCATGAGCAGCGAGGAGGCCAAGGAATACGGCCTGGTGGACCGGGTCATCGAGCACCGCGAGGTGGTGTCCGAGACCTAGCACCCAGCTAGAGGGGGTGGAGACGTAATTTATGGCAAAGAAGACTAACGGCAAGGGCTCCGATCTGGTCTGCTCCTTCTGCGGCAAGAGCCAGGACGAGGTAAAGAAGCTCATCGCCGGCCCTTCGGTGTACATCTGCGACGAGTGCATCGAGCTGTGCAATGAGATCATCGAGGAGGAGTACCAGAAGGAGGAGGCCGCCAGCCGGGTCACCATCCCCAAGCCCCGCGAGATCAAGGCCATCATCGACGACTACGTGATCGAGCAGGAGCGGGCCAAGAAGATCCTGGCCGTGGCGGTGCACAACCACTACAAGCGCATCGACGCCAAGGTGGACACCAGCGGCGTGGAGCTGCAAAAGTCCAACATCCTGCTCATCGGGCCCACCGGCAGCGGCAAGACCCTCCTGGCCCAGACCCTGGCCCGCATCCTCAACGTGCCCTTCACCATCGCCGACGCCACCACCCTCACCGAGGCCGGCTACGTGGGCGAGGACGTGGAGAACATCATCCTCAACCTCCTCCAGGCCGCGGACTACGACGTGGAGCGCGCCCAGCGGGGCATCGTGTACATCGACGAGATAGACAAGATCGCCCGCAAGAGCGAGAACCCCTCCATCACCCGCGACGTGTCCGGCGAGGGCGTGCAGCAGGCCCTGCTCAAGATCATCGAGGGCACCCTGGCCTCGGTCCCGCCCAAGGGGGGCCGCAAGCACCCGCAGCAGGAGTTCGTCAAGGTGGACACCACCAACATCCTGTTTATGACCGGCGGCGCCTTTGTGGGCCTGGACAAGATCATCAAAAACCGCATCGGCGCCAAGACCATGGGCTTTACGGCCAACGTCAAGGAACGGGACGAGGAGCCGCCCCTGGGCGAAATCCTGGCCAAGTGCCAGCCCGAGGATCTTATCCGCTACGGACTGATCCCGGAATTCGTGGGCCGGCTGCCGGTGATAGCCACCCTGGACGAGTTGAGCGAAGAGGCCTTGATCCGCATCCTCAAGGAGCCCAAGAACTCGCTCACCAAGCAGTTCGCCAAGCTCTTTGAGTTCGAGGGCGTGGAGCTTAAATTCACCGACGAGGCGCTTCAGGCCGTGGCCC
>CAZUHP010000056.1:0-18689 GCA_964620595.1 uncultured Desulfarculaceae bacterium
CCCCCGTCGCCCCCCGTCCCCCTAGGCAGGCCGGCGGGGCTGATGGTAGATTTGGAGCTTGGGGCCCTGCCAGGGGCGGGCCGCTTTCTGCCACCCAGCCACGCGAAGAGAGCATGCTGAAAGAAATCACCGTCCGGGGTGCCCGGCAACACAACCTGAAGAACATCGAGGTGCGCATCCCCCGCGACAAGCTGGTGGTGGTCACCGGGCTTTCGGGCAGCGGCAAGAGCACGCTGGCCTTTGACACCATCTATGCCGAGGGCCAGCGCCGCTACGTGGAGTCCCTGAGCGCCTATGCCCGCCAGTTCCTGGAGCGCATGGACAAGCCCGACGTGGAGGCCATCGAGGGCCTTTCGCCGGCCATCGCCATAGAGCAGAAGACCACCTCCAAGAACCCCCGCTCCACCGTGGCCACGGTGACCGAGATCTACGACTACCTGCGCCTGCTCTATGCCCGGGCGGGCACCCCCCACTGCCCCCGCTGCGGCCGCCCCATCCAGGCCCAGTCGGTGCAGGAGGTGGTGGACCAGCTCATCGGCCTGGGCCAGGGCACCCGGCTCACCCTGCTGGCGCCGGTGGTGATCGGCCGCAAGGGCGAGCACAAGGCGGTATTCGCCCGGCTCCTGAAGGATGGCTTCGTGCGGGCCCGGGTGGACGGCCAGCTCATCGACCTCAGCCAGCCGCCCGCCCTGGAAAAGAACAAGAAGCACCACATCGAGGCGGTGGTGGACCGCATCGTGATAAAGGAGGGCGTTTCCCGCCGGCTCACCGACAGCGTGGAGCTGTGCCTGCGCCTGGGTGAGGGGGCGCTGTTGGCCTGGATCCACGGCGCGGACGGCCGGCCCGACCGGGAGGAGCTGTTCTCCGAGCGTCTGGCCTGCGAGAAGTGCGGCATATCCCTGCCCGAGCTGACCCCCCAGATGTTCTCCTTCAACTCGCCCCAGGGCGCCTGCCCGGCCTGCGACGGCCTGGGCCAGCGGGTGTTCTTCGACCCGGACCTGGTGGTGCCGGACCATTCCCTGTCGGTGCGCGAGGGCGCGGTCAAGCCCTGGGAGAACAAGGACAGCGTGTACCACTTCCAGACCCTGGACGCCCTGGCCAAGCACCTGGGCTTCGACCTGTACCAGCCCTGGGCCAAGCTGCCGGAGGGGGTGCGCCGGGCCCTGCTCTACGGCACCGAGGAGCCGGTGGAGTTCTACCTGGAGCGCGGCGACCGGCGCCACGCCTTCAAGCGGCCCTGGGAGGGGTTCATCACCCACCTGCAGCGCCGCTACCGGGAGACCACCTCCAGCGCCGTCCGGGAGGAGCTGGAGCGCTACATGAACTCCCAGCCCTGCCCCGCCTGCCGGGGGGCGCGGCTGCGGGACACCTCCCTGGCGGTCAAGGTGGGCGGCATCAACATCGGGGAGCTGACCAGGATGAGCGTGCGCCAGGCGATCCGCTTCTTCGAGCAGCTCACCCTGGGCGAGCGCGAGGCCTTCATCGCGGACAAGCTCCTGAAGGAAATACGCCAGCGCCTGGGTTTCATGGCCGACGTGGGTTTGGACTACCTCACCCTGGACCGCGCCTCGGGCACCCTCTCCGGGGGCGAGGGACAGCGCATCCGCCTGGCCACCCAGATCGGCTCGGCCCTGGTGGGGGTGCTCTACGTGCTGGACGAGCCCTCCATCGGCCTGCACCAGCGCGACAACCAGCGCCTGCTGAAGACCCTCATGCGCATGCGCGACCTGGGCAACACCGTGCTGGTGGTGGAGCACGACGAGGACACCATCCGGGCGGCGGACTACGTGGTGGACATGGGCCCGGGCGCCGGCCGCCACGGGGGGGAGGTGGTGTTCGCCGGCACCCCCCAGGGGCTCATGAAGTGCAAGGCCTCGCTCACCGGCCAGTACCTGTCCGGCGCCAGGAGCATCCCGGTGCCCGCCAAGCGCCGCCAGCCCCGGCGTGGGTTCATCACCCTCAGCGGTTGCAGCCAGCACAACCTGAAGGACATCGAGGTGCGCTTCCCCCTGGGCCTGTTCACCTGCGTGACCGGGGTGTCGGGCAGCGGCAAGTCCACCCTGGTCATCGACACCCTGTACCGGGCCCTGGCCCAAAGGCTCTACCGGGCCAGGGAGCGGGCCGGGGCGGTGAAGCGCATCCAGGGCCTGGAGCACCTGGACAAGGTGATCGACATCGACCAGAGCCCCATCGGCCGTACCCCCCGCTCCAACCCGGCCACCTACACCGGGGTCTTCACCCCCATCCGCGAGCTGTTCGCCAAGGTGCCCGAGGCCCGCGCCCGGGGCTACAAGCCGGGGCGCTTCTCCTTCAACGTGCGCGGCGGCCGCTGCCCGGCCTGCGACGGCGACGGCATCATCAAGATCGAGATGCACTTCTTGCCCGACGTGTACGTGAAGTGCGAGGTGTGCGGCGGGCTGCGCTACAACCGGGACACCCTGGAGATCGCCTACAAGGGCGCCAACATAGCCGATGTGCTGGCCATGACCTGCAACCAGGCCCTGGAGTTCTTCCAGAACGTGCCGCCCATCCGGGCCAAGCTGCAAACCCTGGTGGACGTGGGCCTGGGCTACATCAAGCTGGGCCAGCCGGCCACCACCCTGTCCGGTGGCGAGGCCCAGCGGGTGAAGCTGTCCAAGGAGCTGGGCAAGCGCGCCACCGGCCGCACCCTCTACATCCTGGACGAACCCACCACCGGCCTGCACTTCGAGGACATCAAGAAGCTCCTGGACGTGCTGGAGCGCCTGGTGGAGATGGGCAACACCGTGGTGGTGATCGAGCACAACCTGGAGGTCATCAAGACCGCGGACTACGTCATCGACCTGGGCCCCGAGGGCGGCGACCAGGGCGGCCGGGTGGTGGCCCAGGGCACCCCCGAGCAGGTGGCCCGGGTGAAGAAAAGCTACACCGGCCAGTGGCTCAAGCGGGTGCTGGGCAAGAAGACAAGCTAGGGGGAGCGACGGGGGGCGGGGGGGCGTGCGACAGGGGATTGCTTTGCCGGGCCGGTAGTGACATGCTTAGGGTCTGGCGAACGCGGCCGCGGAGCCGCGTTCTGTGATGCAACCTATGGCCGGAGCGCCGAAACGGCCTCCCTAGCGAGGGCCGACCGTCATGCCCTATCGAGCCTTTGACCATCTCGAGGTCCGCTGTCCCCGCATGGGACACCAGATCAACTTCGGCTACTGCCGGACCATGAACCAGGGACTGCCCTGCGCCCGGGCCCTCACCTGCTTCTACTACTCCTTCCCGGTGGAGGCCTATTTCCGGCGGGTGCTCAAGGAAGAAACCTTTGCCCGCATCTTCCTCTCCGAGGGGCCAGGGCGCTACGAATCCTTTCTCCAGACCCTCTCCGAGGCCAAGGAGCGGGTGGAGGCCGGGGAGCCCGGACAAGAGGACAGCGAGGAATAGCCCCCGGCTTGACATCCCCGGCCGGTCCTTGCAAACTACAGGGCGCCGGCCGGCAGGGGGCCGGCCGGTTCCAACGCGGAGAAATGCCATGCCCCGTTCACCGCGCGGCCTGAGCCGCCGCTCCTTTCTCAAGCTACTGGCCGCGGCCGGTGCCTCGGCCGCACTGCCGCCCTTGCCGCGCGCCTGGTCCGCGGAACCCACCGGCCAGGTGCTCCTGGTATCGGACATACACTTCAACCCCTACTCCCGGACCAGCCTGGTACCCAGGCTCATGGAGGCCGAGGCCGCCCAGTGGGACGCCATCTTCGCCTCCTCCCCGGACAAGCGGCTGGCCAGCTATGGCTTTGAAACCGACTACAACCTCCTGAAGTACGGCCTGCAGGCCATGAGCAGGGCCTGCGCCCAGCCAGACTGCATCATCTACACCGGCGACCTCCCCTGCCACGGGGTGTGGCAGCGCTTTGCGCGCTTCAGCCAGAGCCAAGCCGAGCGCAACCGCTTCCTCGCCAAGCTGGTGGAGTTCATGGGCCGCTGCTTCCGGACCCACTTCCCCGGGACACCGGTGTATTTCGCCCTGGGCAACAACGACGCCTATTGCGGGGACTACCAGATCACGCCCCAGGGCGAGTACCTGCAAGACACCGCCACCACCTTTTATTCCTGCTTCCTGGGCTCGCCCGGGTCCGAGGCGGCCTTCAGGGACGATTTCCAGCGCCTGGGCTGCTACAGCCTGCCCGGCCCGGCCAAGGGCCTGCGGGTGGTGACCATCAACAGCAACTACTTCAGCCCCCACTGGTCCTGCCAGTGCTGCCACGGCCACCCCGGTGACCCGGTCCAGGAGCAGTTGGACTGGCTGGAGAGCCAGCTCGGCGCCGCGGCCCAGGCCGGCGAGGCGGTGTGGCTGGTCATGCACATCCCGCCCGGGGTGAACGCCCGGGAGACCTCCTTCCTGGTGGGCGGGGACGGCAAGCTTTCCTCGGTGCGCATGCACATCACCACCGAGGCCAACGCCCGGCTGCTCAGCATCCTGCGCGCCCATGCCGGGGTGCTGCGGGCCGGCTTTGCGGGCCACACCCACATGGACCACTTCAAGGTCGTCACCAGCGACGACCGCCAAGAGGCCCTGGCCATGGTGCACATCACCCCGGCCCTGAACCCCCTCTACGGCGGCAATCCAGCCTTCCAGGTCCTCACCTACAGCAAGAGCACCTTCACACCCCTGGATACCCGCACCTACTACCTGAACCTGGAAAAGCAACTCCTGGAACCCGGCCCGGGCGGAGAGGGCTCCCCCGCCCTCAGCTACCAGCCCTGGCAACTGGAGTACCGCTTCCAGCAGGTCTACGGGGTCCCGGCCCTGGACCCGGCCTCGCTCTGGGCCCTCAGCCAGACCATGCGCACGGACCAGGACCTGCGGGAGCGCTTCCGCCTCTTCTACAACGGCAGCCGGGGCAACGCCCCCAGCTTCGGCCGCTCCCAGGCCAAGGCCTACTGGTGCGCCCTGGCCCACCTGGAGCCCGAGGAATACCTGCAAGCCTACAATTCCCAGAAGCTGACCAGCCTGCGGCCCGGCCGGGGCCGCCGCGCGGCATAGAAGCGCGGCGGCCTCCCCGGCCCCTTGCCTCCCCCGCCGGGAAAGGCCTGTCTTTGGCCCTCTGATTCATGTTATTGAAAGGCACACCCTTGGCCTGAACCCGGAGAAGACCGACCATGGCCGATCACCTTTGCCCCTGGTGGTTCAGCTACGCCTTTGACAACCCCCTGCGCAGGCTGGTGCACAAGCCCGAGCGCATGCTGGGCTCCCTGGTGGAGCCGGGCATGACCTGCCTGGACCTGGGCTGCGGGCGGGGCTACTTCAGCCTGGGCCTGGCCCGGCTGGTGGGCGAGGAGGGCCGCGTATACGCGGTGGACCGCCAGGAGCGGATGCTCGAATTGCTGGAAAAGCGGGCCGCCCGGGCCGGCCTGGGGGGGCGCATCCACACCCACCTGGTGCGGCCGCCGGGCCTGGGGCTCGGTGACCTGGCCGGCCGGATCGACTTCGCCCTGTGTTTCTGGATGCTGCACGAGGTGGAGGGCCAGGCCGCCTTTCTGGCGGAAACGGCATCCCTGCTCAAGCCCGACGGCCTGCTCATGATCGCCGAGCCCAAGGGCCACGTATCCCTGATCGACTTCGAGCAGTCGCTGGGCACGGCCTCCCGCGCCGGCCTGGAGGTGGTGGGCCGGCCCGAGGTGGCCCTGTCCCGGGGCGCACTTTTGAAGAAGACCTGAGACGCCCGCGCCTGCCGCCCCGGGCTAGCGCTTCAGGCGAAAGGCCCGGGCATAGCTGGAGGCCCGTTCCGGGCAAGCCACCAGGAAATAGCCCAGCCAGGGGGGGCAGAAAGGCGGACGGCCCAGCTCGGCCACGGGCTCATAGCGCGGGGACAGGGGGTGATAGGGCCACAGCCGGGACAGCTCCCCCTGGTTCACGATCACCACCTCGGGCGGTTCCTGGCCCGGCTGCCATTGCTTCAATATCACCACCCGCCGGTTCAAGAAGGGAAACGGCGGCAGCCGGGTGGGGTCGGGCTGCTCGTACACCCCCACGCTGACTCCCGGGGCCAGTCCCCCGCTTTCCAGCCAGGCCTTGGTGGGCCCATACCAGGTCTCTCCCGCCAGGGCGGCCTTGGCCTGCACGGCCAGGCCCACCAGCCCCGGCACCAGCACAAGGCCCAGGACCACGGCCCGCACCCCGGCCGGCGCCCAGCTCCCCGCCACCACCAGCCGGGACAGGAGCCAGCCGGCCAACAGGCACAGAGGTCCGGCCAGAAACAGGCTGATGCGCCCCGCGGCCACGGTGAAGGACCACAGGGCCAGCAGCACCAAGAGCAGCCGGGCCAGGCGCTTTAGAGGGCTCTGCCGGCGCAGCGCCTCCACCACCACCCCCACCAGGCCCGCCAGCCCCAGGGGGAAGGCAAAGAACCTCAAGCCCATGTCCCGCAGGTAGGCAAGCGGCTTGCCCCAGGCCACGGTGCCATAGTCCCAGCCGCCCCCCAGCAGGTGCTCCGCCATGGTGAGCAGGTAGACCTGGTAGCTGAGGAAGGCGTAGGGGTTGGTGACCGCGAACACCGCGGCCATGACCAGCCAGCCCCCAAGGCAGCGCCCCAGCCAGCCCCAACCCCGGCCAGGTTCATACAGGAACACCGGCAGGGCCAGGGCCAGGATGGCGGCGGGCAGGGAGCTGCCCATGGCCATGCCCAGGGCCGCCGCCCCCAGCCACAGGCGCCGGGCGCGGGGCTGGCGGGCGTAGCCATCCAGCAGATAAAGCCCCAACAGGCTCCAGAAGGCGGCATAGGTGTGGGGTTTGCTCACCAGGGTCTCCCACCAGGGGAGCCAGGAGAGCGCCCAGGCCAGCATGGCCAGGCTGCCCGCCGCCCGGCTCCCCAGGCGGCGGCCCCACAGGGCCAGGACCAGGAGCACCCCCAGAAAGGCGGCCAGGTTCACCCCCCGTCCCACCAGGTACAGCCGGGCCATCTGCCCCGGGTGGTCCAGGTACCAGGCCAGGTCACGGCTCACCTGGATGAGGCCGGTCAGCTTGCCCAGGTAGATGAGGGCGCCCACCGGGTAGAGGTAGGCGCCGCCGTAGATGTAGGACTTGGGGTCCAGGTCCAGGGCCGCGGGATTGATGTTCGCCAGCGCCCGGTAGGTATAGCGTTCGTCCATGGCCTCGCTGCCCAAAAGATAGGCGCGCAGGGCGGTGATCTTCAGCGCCGGGTCCAGCTCCCGGCCGGGCAGCTCCCCCCATTCCCCCAGTTCGATGCGCCCGCCCTCCACCAGGCGGCGGGTGATGCCCTCGGCCTGGCGCCGGCGGATGGAGTCCAGGCGTTCATAGAACTTCTCGCGTCCCTGGGTGAGCGCCTGCTTCTGTTGGGCGCTCAGTTCGAGGCCATGGGTCAAAAGCTCCACCCGCTGGCGGCTGACCAAACCCCAGCCGGCGCCCCAGCACAGGAGCACGGCCATCACCAGCAGGATCAGGTATTGCTCTGGGTACAAGAACGGACGCTTGGTCATAGTCCTCGCCGCATACGGTGCCGGATGCTTTCGGAGACCCCCGCCCCTACTTGTGCTTGATCCACAACAGGCGCGCGGCCGAGCGGCCGGGATTGCTCCAGGAAGTGGGCATCTCCGAGGTCAGGTACACCACGTCGCCGGACTTGACGTTGTGAACCGCCTTCTTGAACTTGAGTTGCAGCTTGCCGGCCAGCACATAGCCCATCTCCTCGCCCTTGTGCACGAAGAAATGGGAGTTCAAGGTGGCGCCGGCCGGCACCTCGATGAGATAGGGCTCGCTCTTGGCCTCGAAATCCACCGGGGTCAGGAGCCAGGCCCGCACGCTCTTTTCCGGCAGGTCTGGCAGGCGCACCTCCACCGCCTCGGCAGCCGGGAAGGTGACCAGGTTCTTGGGCTCGGCCTTGTCCTGGAAGAAGCTGGCCACCTCCACGCTCAACACCTCGGCCATCTTCAGCAGCGCCGGCAGCGAGGGGTAGATGAGGTTGGACTCCACCTGGCTTATGGTGCTGGGGGTCACGCCCACCAGCTTGGCCAGCTCGGTCTGGGACAGGCCCTTTTTGGTGCGCAGGGTCTTGAGGCGCAAACCCAGGTCCAGGTGGCCGGTGGTGCGCCGTTCCTGGTCAAAGCTTATGTTGAGGTCCTTGCTCCAGTAGTTGTGGGGCTTGTGGTGGTTCTCCTGGGAGCGCTTTTCCGCCTTGAGGATGGTCAGGCTGGTGG
The DNA here is from genome assembly GCA_964620595.1 of uncultured Desulfarculaceae bacterium. GTDB lineage: Bacteria > Desulfobacterota > Desulfarculia > Desulfarculales > Desulfarculaceae > Desulfocarbo. The sequence continues at coordinate 8,173 of CAZUHP010000056.1, forward strand.
TGCCCCGCTTGATGGTGAGGTCGATCACCACCTGGGCGATCTGGCTGATCTGGGCCTTGAGCCTCTGGGAATGGGCGTTCTTCTCGATGACCCAGTAGGCCACCGTGTTGAGTTCGTACAGCCGGGGGCAGGCATGGGAGTAGAAGGATATTATGGCATCCTCGCCCCCCCACAGCTCCTCCATGCCGGTGAGGCTCTCGATGACGAAACGGACGTCGCCCGACAATTCGCCCTGCAAGGCGTAGAGCGCCTCTGACACCGCTTCCTGGGAGCGGGGCTCGGCCACCGGCACCACCCGGCAGGTGGGGGGGTCGTCCTGGTCGTCATAGAAACGGGTGAAGATGTCCTCGCCCGCGCCCTTGCCGTAGGTGAAGCAGTCCAGCACGGTGAGCGCGGGATTGTCGGCCAGGGGGCCCAGCTTTTCCAGGAGGTTGTTGGGCGAGCGGTCAAAGGTCACGTAGATCAGGGGCCGGCTCTGAGCCTGGGAGGCCTGGATGAAGTTCAGGCAGAACACCGAGGCCAGGGAACCGGCGTCGTCCAACCACACCACATTGTCGCCTATGTACAGGCCACCCAGCAGGCGGTCCAACTGGCTGACCCCGGAGCTGACCCGCAACCTTTCCAAAATCCCCCTCCTCCCGGGTTAGATTACGCCCAAGCCGCTGTCCCGTAAACCACAAAGCGCTCCAGGCCGGACAGGCCAGGCCCGCCCGGGCGGGCGCGGCACCCCTGCTCAGGGCACCATCAGGTTGAACACCACCGTGTCGCCGTACCCCCGGCCGTGCACCTCCAGGGCCACCTGCCACCAGCCGCGCCGGTCGAAGCGCAGGCCGCTTACCTGGTAGAGCCCCCCGCCCAGCTCGCGCACCTTGATGCCCGGAACCACCGGCGCGTGGCCGCTGCGGGGCATGCTGAGGCGCAGGCCCAGGTGAGCCCCCGTTACGGGCATGCCGTTGAGGTCGGTGATCCGCACCTGCCAATCCAGGGGCACCCCAAAGGAGTTGGGCTTGGGCCCGGTGTAGCTCACCCGGTAGGCCTTTTCCCGGCTCAGGCGGGTGGAGGCCAGATCCGGGCCCGCCGGGGTGGCGGCGGCGCCGCCGGTCTTGGGCTCCGTTTCATAGGCAGGACGCCGGCGGCGGCGCTGCAAGGGGTCCAAGGGTGACGGCAAGGGCTTGGGGGCGCCCGGCGCCCCCGGTCCGCGGCCCAGGCCCTCCCGCTGGCCCTCCCGCCCCGGTACCAGGCCGGGCCGGTAGGGAGCCAAGAGCTCGTCTTTCTTCAGCTTGTCCAGATAGGACTCCCCGCCGCCAGGGGAAGCGCTCTCCCCTCCGCCGCCTTCCCCTGCCTGGCCCTCCGCCGCCAGGGCCGGGCCGGCCGCCAGCACAAAGGCCAGGGCCAGGGCGGCCGCCACCAGCGCTCTCCATCTCATGGGCACCTCCCGGGGCTCATACCTACACCCTCATTAATACGGCCCTGCCCGCCGGCCGTCAATCCGGCCCTGGTTCCCCGAAGGAACTCCGGGAGGCTAGGGGCCATAGACCGCCACCTCCTGCACGGACCACCAGTACACGGGATGCCGGCCGGTGAGGCGCAGGCGCAGGTAGCGCGCCCGCAGGGGTGGGACGAAATTATAGGTCTGGCGGGCGGTGGGATACATGGCCAGGGCCGGGCCGGCCTGGGCCAGGGGCCCGGTCCGCCGGGGGTGGACTGGCTGCCAGGCGCGGCCGTCGCTGGAGGCCAGCCAGGCCAGGGCCCGGGGCCAGTCCTGGGGATGGTCCGGGTTTCGCAGCTCCACCCGGGCCACCGCCTGCACCCGCCCCAGGTCCAGGGTCAGCTCCGGTCCCGGGGACTGGGGGCGGGGCGGGGCCCAGCGGCCGCCGGCCGGGCGGCCCCGGGCCAAGCCGGCCGCGGCCCGGCCCTCCTCGCTGGCGGTGACCGCGGCCAGCCTCAGGCGCCGGCCCAGCCAGCGGCCGCCGGTCCAGATCACCTGGTAGCGCCCGGCCGGCTCCCGGCGCCGCACCACCACCCCGTCCGCCCTCAACAGGTCCAGGGCCGGCCCCAGGGCCCGGGCGGGAATCACCACGGCGCTGCCCGGTGCGGGGTCTATGAGCAGGGGCTCCCACGGCGGCGGCACCTGGTTGCCATACTCGTCGCTGCTGGCATTGGCGGTGAGGGTCCACACCGCCCGGCCGAGGTGCCGGCGCAGGTAGGCCGCGGGCCAGGCGTCGGCATAGACCCGCCGGGCCCGGCCGCGCCGCACCGCCTCCAGGAGCCGCCGGCCGGTTTCGGTCCAGGAGGCTTCCAGGCCGGCCCCAGGGCCCGGCCCCAGGAGCAGCACCTCGTTCACCGTCCAGGGCCGGGAGCGGTCCCCGCGCCGCAGGTGGGTCACCCGCAGGTAGCGCAGGCGCTGGGCCGGGAAATAGCAGTCCGCGCGGGGGTAGCGTATCTTGAGGTAGGGCCTGGGGCCGGACCAGTAGAACGGCCCCCAGTAGTCCGGCGCCCGGCGCAGGGTGTGGAACCCGCCGTCAGCCCCCGCCCCCTCCACCAGGAGCCCGCCCGCGCCCTGGCGGTGGTCCGCGTAGAGCATGATGAGCCCGGCCACGGTCTGCTCCGCGCCCAGGTCCAGCACAAAGCCCGCGCCCTGGGCCCGCTCGCCATCCACCGAAAAGCCGGTGGTCAGGTCCTGGTCCCAAAGCGCCTCCCCCAAGTCCCGCCCCGCCAGGGTGTGGGCGCGCCAGCCCGCGGGCTCGAGCTGGCGCTCCACCCCGCGCGGCTCCTGGAAATCATGGAACAGGCGCCCGGCCCAATGCTCGAAGGCCACTCCCATGAGCACCAGGCTCCGGTGGATGGGCAGCTCAAAGGCCGGCCGCAGGCAGGCGTCCGCCTCCACCGCGGCATACAGCCGCCGGGCGCTGTAGGGATAGGTGAACTGGGGATCCTGGCCAGAGAGGTAGGCGTGGCTCTCGGGCGAGTTCCGGTATACCGCCTCGATACCCAGGCGCCTGAGTTCCGCGTACTCGGCCTGGCGCGCGGCCGCGTCCTTGAAGTAGTAGGCCCCCTCGTTGAGCGCGAAGATGCCGCGGTAGTCGAAGTAGCCCGCGAAGTTCACGGCCAAGAGCAAGAGCACCAGCCCGGCCGCGGCCCAGGTGCGCCCCCCTTCGCGCCCCCCCGTTCGCCCCCCTTCACGCCCCCCCGTCCGGGCCAGCGCCTGGGCCAGGGCGGCCCAGGCAAAGGGCAGCACCAGGTAGAGGGGCATCAGGTAGCGCTGGTCATAGCCCCGCAACTCCCAGCCATAGGTGCTGGCCGTGACCACCCCCAGATTGGTGAGGGCGATCAAGAGCGGCAGCCACAGGCCGCGCTCCTGCCGGGTCCGCCCCCGCCAAAGGAGCAAGCCGCAGCCCGCCGCGGCCAGGGCCGCCACCAGCAGGTAAGGCCAGAACCAAGGGCTTCCCGGCGCCACCGGCCCGCCGGCCGGGGGGGTGTTGAAGCCCAGCACGATGGGCAGGGCGTTGGTCAGAAGCTGGTGCAGTTGGGGGGCCAGGCGCTCCATTTGGAATATGCCCGCCTGGCCGAGATGGCCGAAGTGGTGGGTCAAATCGTAGTAGAGCAGGGGCGAGGCGCCCAAAAGCCCGCCCGCCAGGGCCAGCAGGAGCGGCCAGGGCCGCAGGGAGCGCCAGCAGGCGGCCAGCACGAACACCGCGCAGGGCAGGATCACCACCGCGGTCTGGAAGTTGGTCCACGCCGCCAGGCCGGCCATGAACCCCCAGGCCAGGGCCTGCCAGGCCCCCACCCGCCCCTGGCGCCACATGGCCAGGGAGAGCCAGAGGAGCAGGGCGCAGAGCAATAGGCCCAGGTGGTAGTGGTTCATGCCCTCCCCGGCCCAGAACACGAAGAAGGCCGGCGGCAGGGCGTAGTAGAACAGGCCCGCGCCCTGGGCGGCGGGCGGGAAGAACCGGGCCAGGACGCGCCACAGCACCAGCAGGGTGAGGAAATTGTAGAGCACGGCCAGGGCCGCGGGCAGGAGCGGGCTGGCAGGCCAGAGGGCATAGAGCGGCGCGGCCAGGACCGCGTCCAGGGTGCCCATGTAGTCCTGGCCGAAGAAGAAGATGGGCCAGTGGCCTTGCAGGGTGCGCAGGGAAACCAAGGCGTCCAGGCACTCGTCGCCACCGGGCACCGACAGAAGCGCCCGCACCAGGCGCACCGCCACCGCCACCGCCAGGGCCAACCACACCAGGCGGCGACCGGCGGCCGGAGGGGAGGGGGCCGGGAATTCCTGGGTTCGGCTCACAATACTCCTCTGGGGGCGATCCGGACCCTAGCCAAGCACGCCGGGCCGGGCAAGTCAATCCCCGGGCCGCGCGACGGGGGGGGTGGGGGGCGACGGGGGGCGACGGGGGGCGACGGGGGGCGGCGGGGGGGGCGGCGGGGAGCGACGTCCCCGCCTTAATCCCTTTACTTACCCCCGCCCCCCTGTGTAAAAACTGAGGAACGATCCTGCAGGGAGCCGACAATGACCTCCTCCGCCATATCCGCCGCGGCCTGGGCCAAGCGCCCCTGGGCGCCCATCGCCCTGTTGGCCGGCCTGGTGCTGGCCGCGCTCCTGGTGCGCCCGCCCCAGGCGCTCCTGGCCGGCGCGGCCCTGGGGCTCTTTGCCTGGCTGGCCGCGGCCAGCCCGGTGAACGGCTTCTGGTACCTGTTTCTGCTGGGCGCCTGTTTCCTGGGCGCGCCGGGCCGGCCCTGGTTCTGGCTCTTCGAGGCCCACGTGTGGCTGTGGCTGCTCATGGCCAACCTGCATCTTCTGGGCAAGGGCGGGCCCGGCGGCGGGAGGCTGTGGCTGATCCCCCTGGTCTCCCTGGCCGCGGTGCCCCTGGGACTCACCGAGCTGGGCCTCAAGCTGTGGGTCACCCCCTGGCCGGTGCTGGGCCAGCAGCTATTGGCGCCGGACGTGAAATATCCGGTCTACCCGCTCAGCGAATTCCTGAAGCGCCTGGGCGGCGTGCTGGTGGCGGTCACCGCCTGGCGGCTGTTGGACCTCGAGCAGGCCCGCCAGGGCCTGAGGCGCCTGGCCCCCCAGTTGGCAATGGTGGTGCTGGGCCTGTGCCTGGCCGCGGTGCTGCTCTACCTGGTGCCCTCCCTGCGCGGGGACAGCTACCTCTCGCTATCTCTGGTGGGCACCGACTACGGGCGCCACCTCTCCTCTCCGGCCTACAACCGCCAGTACCTGCTCATGTACCTGATGACCGCCGCCCCCCTGCTGGCCCTGCCCTGGCTGCGGGGCGGCCCGGACCGGGCGCGCCGGGCCCTGGCTGCGGCGGCGCTCATGGCCGCGGCCGGGGTGGCGGCATACACCGGCCAGCGCAGCCTGGCGCTGGCCCTTGGCGGCCTGGTGGCCGCGGTGGCGGTGCTGCTCAAGGGGAGGGCCCTGCGCTGGGCCCTCGCCGGCGCCGGGCTGCTGGCCGCCTTGGGCGTGGCGGTGGACCTGGCCACCGGCGCCGGCCTGCTCTCCCGCCTGGCCCACACCGGGGCGGGCGACTACTACCTGCCCATCTGGAAGGTGGCGGCCCGCCTGTTCGGGGCCCACCCGGTGCTGGGGGTGGGCACCGGCCATTACGCCTGGTGGGGCTACCGGATAGCCCTGCCCGACCACAGCACCCATATCGTGATAACCGAGATCCACTCCACCCCCCACCAGCAGGTCCTGCTCTTTCTGGCCGAGGGCGGGGCCCTGCTCCTGGCTGCCTACGCCCTGTCCCTGGGGCCGGTGCTGGGGGGGGGGGTGGCCCGCTGCCGGCGGGAATTCGACCCCGCCCTGTGCGCGGTGCTGGCCTCCCTGGCGGTGCTCCTGGCCTTTTCCCTCACCCAGGCGGTGCTCTACTTCCGCAGCCTGTGGTTCATGTTCTGGGCCCTGGCCGGCCTGGTGGGCGTGCTGGCCCCGCCCCGCGAGCAGGGCGCTTCGCCCGCCGGCGGGCTGGCCCGTCCCCTGTGGGCCGGGGTGCTCGTCCTGCTCCTGTTCCTGGGCGGCGCCCAGGTGATCCAGGGGCTCCACACCACGCCCCCCTCCTTTGCCGCCGGCTTCTATCACCAGGAGCGCTTCGACGGCCTGCCGGGCCGCTGGATCGGTCCCCGGGCGGTGGTGGTCACCCGGCCCGGGGAAAAAGAATGGCGCGCCTGCGTTAGCTCCTACCTGCCCCGCCTGGCGGAAGATCCCCAGCGCCTGCGCTTTGTGGTCAACGGCCGCCTGGCCCGGGAGCTCATTATCCGCGGGCCGGGCTGGCAGGCGGTGGACCTGCCCCTGCCCCAACCGGGGCCCTCGGTCATCCGCATCACCGCCTCCCGCACCTGGAACCCGGCCCGGGCCGGGTCCAGCCGGGACGACCGCGACCTGGCCGCGGTGCTGGCCCAGCCGCCCACGGGGGGCGCGGGGGGCGGGGGGGGCGCGGGGGGCGTGTGCCCCCGCTGATCCGCCTGGCCGCAGGCGCGGCCTCGCTGGCCGCCCTGGCCGGGGTGCTGGCCATGCCCTCGGGCCTGGAATCGGCCCTGGACGGCCTGCCTTGGGCCACCCCGGCCGAGGCGCTCACCGTGGCCGCGGCCCTGCCCCTGCTCCTGCTCCTGGACCGGCGCTGGCTCTCCTTCCGGCCGGCGCTCTATTTCATCACCGCCCTCTTCTGCCTCAAGCTGGTCCTGGCCCTGTACGCCCCCCAGGCCGGCTGGTGCCTGCGCGTCTACGCCGGGGCCGAGGCCGCCGGGGCGGGCCGGCAGGAACACACCTGGGAGGGCCTTTGGCGCCGCGGCTGCAACGCCCTGCTCACCCGGCCCTATCGCCACCCCCGCGACCTGCCCGCCGAGTGGCTGAACCGCCTGGACCAGCCCCAGCGCCAACAGGCCGCGCCCTTTCTGCGGGTGGCTGGTTACGCGGTGGTGCCCCCGGGCTGGGGCCTGGCCGTGGCCGCCGGCGGCATCCAGGGCGGGCTGTTCTGGGCCCGCGACGCCCAGGGCCGCCTGCACGAGGTGCCCCTGCTCAAGGACCCGGCCGAGGCGCGCCGCCTGGAGGCGGGCCGGCTGCCCTCCGGGGTGCTGGCCGTGGGCGGGCACCTGGCCTACGGTCCCTTGGCCGGGTCGGCCTGGAGCCTGGTTCCCCTGCTGGTGGGCCCGGGGGGACAGGTGGCGCCGGCCCTGGGCCGGGGGGTTCTGTGGCGCGACCGCGCCGGCGTGGAGATGGATCCCTCCTGGCGGGCGCGGCTGGGGCTCATCAGCCGGCTGGTGGAGGGTGGGCTCTGGCTCTGGCTGCTGGGCTGGCTGGCCTGGGCCCTCTGGTCCCTGGGCCGGCAAGGGATACTCACCCGGCCGGCGGCCCTGGCCACCGCCACCGGGCTGGTGATGTGGTGGCTCCTGCCCCGCCTGGGCCACGACCCCCTGTTCGTGCCCCATGGCGCAGCCTTTGCCGCCCTGGGGGTGCTCACCCTGCTCACCTGGCGCGCCGGCCGTGACGAGGTGCCCGCGCCCGGCCTGGCGGTGCTCCTGGCGGTGGGCCCCCTCCTGCTCCTGCACTTCGGCCACCAGTGGGCCGGCGAGGCCGGCCGCTTCCACCTATATTCGGTGGGCGACGACTGGCTCACCTACCAGCGCTGGGCCCGGGCCATCGTGCTGGAGGGCGACCCCTGGATGAGCCGCACCGCGCCGGTGTTCCTCTACCAGCCCCTGTACCGCTACCTGGTGGCCCTGTTGCACGCCCTGTTCGGGCCCTCGCCCCTGGCCCAGAATCTCCTGGACGTATGGGCCGCCATTGCCGGCGCCGGCCTGGGCGCGGCCCTGGCCCGGCGCCTGGGCGCCTCCACGGTGTGGGCCTTCATCGCGGCCTGGCTGTACCTGGACTTCGAGCTGGGCGACCGTTTCCTGCTGCACATCGGCCTGGGCCTGCAGGAGCACGCGGCCATGCTCTGCATGCTGCTGGCCGCCTGGGCCGCGCTCCGGGCCCGGGAGCGCACCGCCTGGGCCTGGGCCGCGGGGCTTTTGGCCGCGGCGGGCTTCTGGCTGCGCATGGACCACCTGGGCGTGCTGGCCGGGCTAGGGCTGCTCATGGTGGCGGAAGAACCCGGCGGCGTGGCCCGGGCCTGGCAGGGGCTGTGGCAAGGGGCCTGGGCCCGGCGGAGGCGGCTGGCGGTCTACGGCGGCTGCCTGCTGGGGGCGGCGCTGCTGGTCATGCTGCGCAACGGCATCTGCGGGGGCCGCTGGGTGCTCCTGCATCCCAGCAACCAAGAGGTACTGGTGAGTCCACTCTGGGACAACCTGAACGCGCTCCTGGACGTGCTGGACGGCAGCGACCGCGGATTCTTGAAGGCGGCCTGGGTGATGTGGCCGGGCACGGTGCTGGGCCTGGCCGCCTTGGCATGGCGGCCGGGGCCCTTGCGGCGCTATCCCCTGGCCCTGGGGCTCGGCCTGGCCGGCCTTTTGGCCCCCTATGTCTACGTGCAGGCCAACGCCTACTTCCCGCGCTGGAGCGTGCACCTTTTGCCCCTGGCCTGCCTGTCCCTGGCCCTGGCGGGAGACGCCGCCGCCCGCTGGGCAAAGCGCCTGCGGGCTAATCCTTCAGGCGGGGCCGGTCCAGGCGCGCCTTGAGCCAGCCGGGCACCAGCCCGGCCAGCCAGAGCAGGCGCGCGCCCGCCCCCTCGAGCCCGGCGGCCTGCTCCCCCACCCCCCGGCCGGCCAGGAAGCTGAAGCGGGCATAGTTCAGGCCGGAGCGCAAGAGGTCCAGCGGATCGCGCCAGAACCAGCCGGCCTCGAAGTTGAGCACCGCCTGGTGCCACAAGGCCAGGCCCGCCAGGTGTCCCCGCCTGAGCCCCGAGCCGCTGAGCTGGTCCCCGGCCGAGGCATGGTACACGCGCAGGGGGTCGTTGACAAAGCGGGTGCGGTAGCGGGCGGCGATGGCGATCCACACCACCGACTCGGGCACGAAGCTGCACCCGGCCGGCTCGGGGTAGGGGTGGGCGCGCAGGAGGTCGGTGCGGGTGAAGCCCCATTTTTCGCCCCCCACCTTGTAGCGGTGCTTGATCTCCGAGGAGTCCGAATCCAACACATCGCGGGGAAAGCGCCGGCCCACCACCCGGCCCGCCTGGTCCACGCACAGGCCGGTCACCGCGGCAAAACCGGCGCGCTCGTCCTCGGGGATGGCCTGCCAATGGCCCCAGAGCCGCTCCAGGGCCTGGGGCAGGCAGGCGTCGTCCGAGTCCAGGGGGAGGAACAGCTCGCCCCGGGCCCGGCGCACGCCCTGGTTGAAGGCCACGTGCTTGCCCTGGTTGGCCTGGCGGAAGTAGCGGATGGGAAAGGACGCCTCTGCCTGCCAGGCGGCCACCAGCTCGGGGGTCTGGTCCGTGGAGCCGTCGTCCACGATGAGCCATTCGAAATCACGGAAGGTCTGGGCGGCCAGGCTCCGGTACACCCGGCCCAGGGTGTGGGCCCGGTTGAAGGTGGGGGTGAACACCGTGAAGGCGTACTTGAATTCCTGGCCCATGAGGCAACTCCCGGCGGCGCCAAGTCGCCGCACCCATTTACTACGCTGCCCCGCGAAGTTGGTCAAGCCTCATCACCGCCCGCCCCGCTTGCATTGCTCACCCAATCAAGGTAGAAAGGGCATGCCCGGTACCTGGGGCTCGGGAGGAGTCAAGGCATGAAAGTGGTTGCCATTGTGCAAGCCCGCATGGGCAGCACCCGGCTTCCCGGCAAGGTTCTCATGGACCTGGCCGGCCGGCCGGTACTGGCCCGCTGCCTGGAACGCCTGGCCCGGGCCCAGCGCCTGGACCAGATCGTGGTGGCCACCACCACCCTGCCCGGCGACCAGATCCTGGCGGACTGGTGCCAGGCCGAGGGCTGGCCCCTGTTCCGCGGCCACCCGGAGGACCTATTGGACCGCTACTTTCAGGCGGCCAAGGCCCACCAGGCCCAGGTGGTGGTGCGCTGCACCTCTGACTGCCCCCTGATCGACCCCGGCCTGGTGGACCAGGTGGTGGAGGAGTTCCTGGCGCGCTTGCCCGGGGTGGACTACGCCTCCACCCGCCTGCCCCGTTACCACTACCCCCGCGGCCTGGACACCGAGGTGATGACCATGGAGGTGCTGGAGCGCACCTGGCGCGAGGACCAGAACCCGGCCTGGCGGGAGCATGTCACGCCCTATATCTACATGCACCCCGAGCGTTTCAACATACACGGCGTGATGCACCCCGAGGACTATTCCCGCTTTCGCCTGACCGTGGACACGCCCCAGGACCTGGAGCTGATCCGCCTGCTGTACCGGCATTTCGGCCACGACCGCTTCACCTGGCTGGAGGCGGTGGAGGTGTTGAAGGCGCGGCCCCAGTGGGCGGCCATCAACGCCGAGGTGCAGCAGAAGGAAGTCCCCCGCGACTGAAACCTGTAGAGGGACCACCATGCGTACCGTTTGCACCATAGAAGCCCGCATGCTTTCCACCCGCCTGCCGGGCAAGGTCCTGAAGCCCATCCTGGGCCGCCCCATGCTGGCGCTGATG
>CAZUHP010000057.1:0-18055 GCA_964620595.1 uncultured Desulfarculaceae bacterium
TGGAGCAGGCCGCCCGGGCCGCGGGGCTGAACACCCGCGAGCTGGGCAGGTTGGCCCTACGCGGCGCCGACCAGGATCTGAGCGACCGGGCCCTGGTGGAGCGCCTGCTGGCGACCACAGGAGGTGTGTGATCCGGCGGCCTCTACTTGCCGGCCGCCGCGAAATTGGCTATCCTCAATAACCCGAGACCAACATGGGGGGGGAAATATGAGAACCAAGCTGATGATGCGTCTGGCGGTCGTCGCCGTGGTGGGGCTGGTGCTGCTTTACGGGTGCGGTGACGACGCTGCCCATATCAGCCGATCCGAGGCGGTGGTGATCTGTCAGAATGCGGTCACCGCAGCAGCCAAGTACGGATCGGACACCTCGGCGCTTTCGGCCACGATCTTTGACCGGACAGATCGTTGGGTCATAAAGCTGCCGGGCCAGATGCAAAACGGCTTTGGGGCCTGGCGGAACATCGTGGCCCACTGCGAGGTGGCCAAGGCCAACCCCGACCCATCCGACGAGTTCAGCCCGCGCGCGCTGCTGGCCTTTGAGGTGATCCAGCCCTAATTACTAGCAGAGGAGGGGCTTGACAACTAGACTCGTGAACAGCAAAATTTATTTGGATGCAGGGGTAGACTCCACCGGTCTCGCCTAGGGCGGGAGGCCTTCCAGCCAGGACGTAAGGTGGCTGCCCCACCGGGGACGCTGGAGTCGCCCGGTGCATCTTTTTTTGGGCTTAGGGTTCATTGACATTCCGCCCGGATTTGTTCATCATATAGTTACATTCAGGACATGGCGGCGCACCCTGAGTCCTCGCGCCGGGGAGGCTCGCAAGCAAGGGTGCCGCCTGCCGCGAAGACCGGCGGCTTCGTGGCTCCTGGGTGTTTTTTTTATGGCTCCCGGTAGAGCAGGACGCCCGACCGCTCTTTCTCCAGGTAGTTGAGCAGATAGCGTTCTCTGGCCGCTCGGGTGGCTTTGTTCGCCCCAGGGGTGAAGATGGTGGTGCCGCGCCACTGCCTGCCGCCGATCAGATCAAACACCACGAACCCGCCTATGCGGCCTTCCGCCCCGGCGAACAGCCGGATCAGGCGCAAGGTGTTCCGGACCCGCCGGCCCGCCTGCGCGACGTTGTGCCAAATCTCATAGGGACTCTGGATAGTACGGGCCAGCAGGCGCAGGTAGCGTTCCCGGCCGCCGCGGGTGGCCTTCCATTTGCCGGTCCGCCGATCCTGGAACAACTCACTGCTGATCACCACCGGAATGCCGCCCGGCAGGGTGTACACGGCCGAGCCGTGGATGTCGGTGATGCCGAACTCGGCCAGGAACGCCTGGATGTATTCTTCTTCCTTGAGGCCCTTGGGCAAAAGGTCGGCATCGGTGAATCTCAGGATGTGCCGCGGATCGATATTCCTCAGGGGGGGCTTGCAGATGTCGCCACTTGCGAACAACCCTTTGCCATCCCGGCAGACGGCCGCGGCGGCGAGATCCTTGAGCGGCCCCTCCAGCTCCGCCGGCGCCAGGCCGGCCAGCCAGTCGCGCCCCACGTTCCCGGCCCAGCCCGGGTCCGGGGCGAGAGGCACCGCCGGCAGTTTGGCGCCGGTGGTGGGATCCGTGGGCTCCACCAGGCGGGGGATCTTGGTCTCCACCTCCAGCCCGCGCTCCTCCACCTGGGTGCGGGAGAGGGTTTGCACTGTGCACCGGCAGGCGAACCCGTTGGGCGGATACCAGGTTTCCCAAAAGGGATGGTCGTGGGGGTATATCTTGCCGTCCAGGGCGCGGTGGGTGGGCCTGGTGCGCCGGTCGCGCACGGCCACATAGCGCCAGTAGGGCCGCCGCCGGGCGACCCGCTTCATTTGGGCGTAGCGGCCGGCCTGGTAGGCCGCCTGCATGTTGGTGCGGTAGATGTTCTCGACCCGCCAGGCGCGCCTCCCCACCCAGCCCTGCTGCTCGATCAGCGCCGCCACGCGCTTTTTGAAGTGGGCCAGGGGCTCTCCCTTTTCCAGGGCGCGGGCCAGGGCGGCGTAGATTGCGCCCACCTGGTCCTGCCGGGCCAGGCCGGCGACCGTGAACGCCCGGGTCCTGGCCCGTTCGGTCAGCGCCTCGTACTGGGCCTTGGTGACCGGCGCCTTGCTCCGCCAGTATGCAAGCGCTTCCTTGGGCGCACGGGTGGCCACCTCAAGAGGCATCAGCCTCGTCCTTCACGGAGGCCCGGCCCATCAGCTCGGCGGCGGCCAGCAGGTCGGCCAGCAGGGCCTCCTGCTCGTCCTGGGCCAGGCCCAGGTGCTCGGCCAACAGCACTTGGACGTCCTCGTAGGACTCGGCCCGCTCCAGGAGGTCCAGCAGGTCGCGGATGAACGTCTCGTTTTGTCTGGCAGCCTCGGGCAGGATAGTCTCAACCAACTGGTCCAATATCTCCTGGTGGTCCCGGGGTGGTCCTTCCGAATACCGCGTCGCGCCGCCGGTTTGGTCCTCTCCGCCGCCGGCCACCGTGAACTCATCCGGTTGCAGCCCGTAGCGCCGTTCAAAATGGGCCGGCCTGAAGCGCACCCCTACCGAGTAGAGCTTGACATCCAACTCGGCCTGGGCCGCGTAGTCCTCGGGCTCGTGGTAGGCGAACACCGGGGCCTGCACACCGGGGGCGTTGAGATCCCGGTAGATCACGGCCAGCTCGTTCATGGTCGATTCGATGAGGTACTGGTCGGACTCGGCCATGTCCGTGGCCACGTCCATGTGCACCTGGGCGGCGGCGCGGGAGCCCTGGCCGTCCATCTCGCTGGTGAGGGTCTGGCCCATGATGATCTTGAAGATCGCCTTGTCCCAGCGCTTGAGGTACAGCTCGAACTGGGCGCCCCCCGTGCCTTTGGATTCCACAAAGCTAACCTCGGCGCCGTGGGGGACAACGGCGACGGCGTCCTGCACCATGGCGGCCAGATCCGCAGCCATCTTGCGCATCTGCTCGTCGGTGCTGCCCGGGGCCGCCTTGCCCAGGGGCCACGGCATGCCGTATCGGTCCAAAAAGCGGGTGAAAAACCGAACTCCGCCCCGCTTGAAGGCAACCGGCCACAGGCAGCGGGAGAGGAGGCGCAGGCCGTAGGGGTTCTCATAGGTGGGGAAGTGGCGGGGAACGAGGAACTTGCCGGGCGGCAGGGGGGTGGGCTCGCCGCCCGTGGCCGGTTTGAGGGCCGGTCGGCCCGTCTTGTCGAACACGAACCAGTGGCGCGGCTTGGCCACGATATCCCGCAGGCGATACTTGCCGTCCACGGCCTCCCACATCAGCTCCAGTACCGAGTACCCGAACAGGGGGGCGTCCAGGATGGCGCTGAACACGTTGCGGAGCGTGATGTCCTCGAGGTCCTGGGTCAGTTCGCGGCAGAGCCGCTCAGCCTCGGGGGTGGCGGCACGGCCAGGCAGGAGGCCCGGCCGGTAGTCGTAGTCCCGCTGGTTGAGCACCCGCATCTTGCGGGCCTGGCAGGCGGTGCACACCTGGTCGTCGGCGGTGAGGTCCTCCAACACCCTGGCATCGTCGCCCCGCCGGCGGAGCACCGGGTCCGGGTCTGGCAGCCAGGCCAACAGGCTGCCCACGTTCAGATCGCCCGCTGCGGCGGCGGTGGCCAGCTCGCTGGTGAGCGCCGCACGGTCGTAGTCCTCGCGGATTTCGATGTATTCGCCGGTCGGCGTGTAGATTACGTTGGGCATCAGTCATACCCCCGTGTCAGGCGCTGCAGATAGGTCCTGGGCTGGCGCACGACCTCCCAGGGCGCCGGCGGCGCGATGGTTGCCGCGGCGAACATGGCCAGGGCCAGGGCCACGCCGGCATCGCAGTGGCGCTGGCCCGTTTGGTCGGCGGCCCCGCGCGTCTCCGGCGGCTTGGCCACACCCTGGACGAGCCGCAGGCCGCGCAGGTCGTCCAGGATCGACTCGTCCCGGGGCATGGTCAGGATGCGATCCTCCAGGCCGGCCTTGAGCCGGGGCATGTGCTCCCGGTACCAGCCCAGGCTGAGCATCACCTCCTGGATCAGTCCGGGCCCGTAGCGCTGCCGGGCGAACTCGGCCAGCGCCTGGCCGTTTCCCCGGGCGTCCAGGGCGCCCCCGGAGAAGCGGGGCAGCCGGTTTGCCAGATAAAACAGGATCTGCTCCTGGGTGCGGAACGGCGCGTCGCGCATCTCCACCACGAACGGCGTGGCCAGACTGAGATCCTGGTGCTGGGTGAGCGGCCACAGTACCGTGAGGTCGCCGGAGCGGCCGAAGTCCAGGCCGAAGTAGTGCCGGCAGTCCGGGGGCAGGGTATCCAGCAGGGGCAGCAGGCGGGCCTCGCACCAGTCGCGCACCTCGCGGGCGGCCCGGTCCAGGGGCCAGTCCACGAAGTCGGCGGCCGGCGGAGTCCAGCGGAGCACGGGCAGGGCCGGGTCCATGCAGGGCTCGATCAGGGCTCGACTCAGCCAGGCGCCGCTGGAGGGGCGGGGGATGCAGTCCAGCTCCTGCGCTGCCTTGTCGCCGTAGAAGGCGCGCATCTTGGCGCGCCACTCGGCCTGGGCCTCCGGGGTCCAGGTGATGCCCTGGCGCTGGCAGATGCGCTTGTAGAGGCCGGCCGCCAGGGCGTCGTCGAATGTGGTGCGGTGCAGGCTGTAGGGCCGCTTGCCGGCCCGTATCTCCAGGATCAGCTCGTTGAAGGGGTTTTCCTGCCCGTAATGGGTACTGAGCACGTGCACTCGCCCGCCCCACATCAGTAGGGCCAGGGCCGCCTCCAAAAGCCCCTCCAGGTCGGGGTGAAAGGCGGCCTCGTCGATGATTACCTTGCCTTGCTTGCCGCGCAGGTTGGTGGGCCGCGAGCTGAGGGCGGTCACCCGGTAGCCCGACGCAAATGCAACTCGAAACGCCAGGATGTCGCGCTTCTCGTCCTCGATGATCTCGCGGATAGTTTCCTGGTGTATTTCCAGGACCACGCCATGAAGCCGCTTGGCCCACCAGGCCACGTCCCGGATATATTCCTCGGCCATGTCCTTGGAATAGCCGATGTACCAGCAGTCCATGCCGCCCTCGGCCGGCTCGGTGGCGGCGGTGAGGACGCTGTCGGCCGCATCGCACCAGGAGGCGCCGATGCGGCGGCTTTTCTCCCACACCTTGACCTCGGCTTGGTCGGCCAGCCAGGCTTGCTGGTAGGGCAGCAGAACGGCCTCTGGCATCCTAGCCCCCCAAAATCTTGTCGCGGAGCATCTCCACGTCGGCGGCGCTGAGGCCCCTGCGGGACGACGGCTTGGCATCTGTGGGGCGCAGCTCGTCCAGCATGGCCAGCGCCTCCTTGATGTCCTTGACCGCCTTGAGGTCCACCTCGTTGGGATCGGCCAGCAGCCGGCCCAGCTTGATCTCGATGGCTTCCTGCAGTGCGTCCGCAGCATCGGCTGGCGTTGATATCCGGCGCCGCTGGATTTGAGCCTGGGCCTCGGCCTGGCGGCCCTCCCGGGCGGCCTTGGCCTGCTCCAGGGCGAGCTGCTCCAGCTTGGCCACCGCGAATCCCACCAGCGGGCTGCGGCTCTCCAGCAGCTCCTTGAGCATTTGGCTGCGGGCCATGATGGTGTCGGCGCGGATGTCGGCCTCGGCCCGGGCGATCCGGGCGCGCTTGCCGGCCCAGTCGTACTGTTTGCCCCACCGCTTCAGGGTGGATGTGGCGACGCCCAACTCCTTGGCCACCTGGTCGTAGGTCAGCCGGCACACGCAGTACAGCTCCTGGGCCCGCCACACGGTTTCCGGCCGGTGCTCGCGGCCGTCAAGGGGAATCACGCTCACCGCAGCTCTCCCGGCCGGGGCCGTTTGACGCCGGGCACCGTGGCCCGGCAGGCGGCCACGTCCTCGCCCCGCTGGGTGAGGGTGGCCACCTGGCAATGCGGCACGCCGGAGAGGGCCACCAGCCCCTGTTCCCGCAGCCAGGCCAGCTCGGCGCGCAGATTGTCCCGGGAGGGCGCGAATCCGAACGCCGCCACCGCATCCAGCAGCACCGATTCGTTGAGGGCGTAATCTGGCTGCTCCAGCAGCAGGCGCAGAATGGTGATCCGCAGGTGCGCCGCCACCACTTCCTGATAGGTGCTCATCGCGCGACCCCTCCGGCATTGAGCAGGTAATCCTCGTGCCGGCTGACGATACGCTCCATCCGCTCCATCACCTCGCGCATGGCCTTGGCTTCGCCCTCCAGCGCGACCACGGACAGGGAGAGCTGGTGGAGGCCTCGCTCGCCCGGCATGTCATCCAGGGTCTTTTCGATCGTCCGGGTGCGCTGTTCCAACAGGTCCATGCCGCGCCGCAACGCCATCAACTGCCGTACCAGCACCACCAAGGCGGGTATCACCGCCAGCACCAACACCCGAAATACAAAGTCCAATATCGTGACAATTAGGCCTACTGCTTGCGTCTCCATCACCTCTTCCTTTGTTGTGGCCGCCCACAGCGTGTCCCAGCCGCAGGCTAGCCTGCGGCTGGCCCCCTGATAACCCCGAATTGGTCGGGATTATCTCGACCATGCTGCGCTGGTACGGTGGCGCCATGACCGGATGGACCACCATATTCCGCGTTGGGCGCCATACCGACTCCAGCGGCGTGACCCGCGACTTCACGGCCGCCGACCTGGATCGCATGGTCGCCAGCTATGACCCGGCCGCGCACGAGGCGCCCCTGGTGATCGGCCATCCAAAGACCGACAGCCCGGCCTATGGCTGGGTGGCCGCGCTAAAGCGGGAGGGCGACAAGCTCCTGGCCCGCTTCAAGGACGTGCCCAACCAGGTCAAGGAGCTAGTCCGGCAGGGCCGCTACCGGAAGGTGAGTGTGGCGCTGTATCCCAACGGCACGGTGCGGCACGTAGGGCTGCTGGGTGCCACCCCGCCGGCGGTCAAGGGGCTGGGCAGCGTGGCGTTCGATGACGGCGACGCGGAGATCCATCTCTACGAATTTGCAGACATCGAAGGAGGAACCATGAGCGAGCTGGAGAGGCTCAGGCAGGAGAAGGCCGAGGCCGAGGCCAAGGCCCGGGAGGCCGAGAAGGCCGCCAAGGAAGCCGAGGAGGCCAGGGCTGCGGCCGAGAAGGCCGCCAAGGAAGCCGAGGAAGCCAAGGCCAAGGCCGAGGCGGAGTTCGCCGAGTTCCGCGCGGCCGAGGAGGCCAAGGCCCGCGAGGCCCGGTTCGAGAAGCTGGTCGAAGCCGGCAAGGCGCTGCCCGGCGAAAAGGCGGCTCTGCTGAGCCTGGCCGGCGCGCTGGCCGGCGCCGGCGAGCTGACCTTCGCCGAGGGCGGCAGTTCGGTCAAGCGGCCGGCCGAGGAGGCCCTGTGGCGGCTCTTGGAGTCCCGCCCGGGCCTTGGCCTGCTGGACGAATTCGCCGAGCGGCCCCCGGCCCAGGAGCCCGGTGACGAGGCCGGCGGCGACTACGCGGCCAAGTTCTAACAGGGAGGAAGTGGATGTCTGATCCCGTGCACAACGCTGTATTGGGCAACGTCTCCGGCTCCGAGAGCGAGCTGAGGGGGGGGCGCGGCCCCTGGATCGAGCGGAGCTACCCCAAGGGAGACCAGGCTATCGCCCGCGGCGAGTTGGTGGCCCTGAGCAACGCCGATGCCGGCAGCTACTCGAAGGGCCTCGCCTATCCGTGGGTGAGCGGCGACGCCAACGTGGGCGAGGTGAAGGGGGTAGCCCTGGCCGCGGCCGCAGCCGATGAGGTGTCGGTGGACCTGTTGGTCTTCGGCACCGTGAACAAGGGAGAGCTGCAGGTGGGCGGGGCCGCGCCCGACGCCGACGCCCTGGCCGCCCTGGAAGACCGCCATATCTACGCCGTGGGCTAGGCCCGCGCTGACCAAGGAGAGATAAGCCATGCCCATGATCGTGGATCTCACCCGATACTTCACCGCACAGAAGATCGCCAAGCGGTTCAAGGCCATGCCGCCCCTGAAGACCACCTTCTACGACCGCCACTTCCCCGAGGCGGTGCGGTCCCAGTACGAGGGCCCCATCATACCCCTTCAGGAGATATACCGGACGGTGCAGGCGGTGCCCGTGGTGCGTAGGGGGGCCGAGTCGGTGCCGATGGAGGGGGAGGAGTTCGACAACGTATACATCGAGCCCCTGCCGGTCCGTATCCACACCAACATCAGCGCCAAGGACCTCAACGACCTGAGGCTGGTGAGCGAGGAGAGCCGGGAGCGCTGGGCCGCCCGCCGGCAGGAGGCCATGCGCAAGACCGTGCGCCTGGTGACCGAGATCCTGGCCGCCCAGGCGGTGCTGAACGGGAAGATATCCTACCCCCTGCTGCAGGGCAACGGCCAGTTCGCGACCTACGAGGTGACCTACAACCGGGGCGAAACCATCCAGAGCGTCACCGTGGCCGCTGCGGACAAGTGGAACGCCAACGAGGCCTCGCTGGTCAAGGTGCACAAGCTGCTGCGCACCATGTCCGCCGCCCTGGACAACGCCGGATTCGGCGGCGAGAAGGTGATCTACGCCGGCGCCAGCGCATTCGATGCCCTCCTCGCGCTCATCGAGGCCACCGACAAGCCCAAGGTGCCGGTCAAGTTGCGTGACGACGGCAGCGTCGGCCTGGGTGGCTACTCGATCCAAGAGATGGCCGAGGCCTACCGGCACCCCAAGACCGGCGCCACCGTGAAGAAGCTGGCCGACGGCGAGCTGCGCATGATCAGCAGGGGGTACACCACCCTGGTCTACGCCGCGCTCGACGACCTGGACGCCAAGCTCCAGCCCTTGCCCATGTTCGTCAAGCCCATCGAGCAGAAGAACCCCTCCGGCTACCAACTGGTGGCCGAGAGCAAGCCACTGCCGGCGGTGGCTCCCCGCGCCACCTGCAAGGCGGTCGTGATCAGCTAGACGCCCACAGGGGCCCGCACCCTCCCCGGGTGGGGCCCCTTATAGGGGGGAACGGTTAGCACTAGTACAAAACTAGTGCAAAACGCACGAGAGGCCCCATGTACTGCGCCGTCGCCGACCTGGAAAAGCTAGTGGCCCCGGGCCAGCTCCGCCAACTGGCGGACGACGGCCCGGGGGCGCCCGCACCCGAGGAGGTGATGGCGGAGGCCATCGACCAGGCCGACCGGGAGATAGACGCCTACCTGGGTACGGTGCGGGAGGTACCCCTGGACCCGGTGCCGCCCCTGGTGGCCAACCTCAGCGCCAAGATCGCGGTCTACAACCTCCACCGCCGCCGCACCCATCTGGATCTGGGCGAGTGGGCGGAGGAGTACAAGCGGGCCCTGCGCCTGCTGGAGCGGATCGCCGCGGGCGATGTGTCCCTGGGGCCACCCGAGGAGGGCGGGACCAGCCAGCCGGCCGGTGGGGGCCAGGCCGTAGTGGTCACCGGCGAGCCCATGTTCACCGACCAGGATCTGGAGCGCTACTGATGGCCGGTGTGGTGATCGAGCTGTCCGATGGGGAGGTAGCCAGCGCCCTGGCCGAGTTGCGCCGGCGCCTGGTGGATACTGGGCCGCTGCTGGCCGAGCTGGGCGAGATCGTGCTGGGCCAGGCCCAGGAGAGCTTCCGGGCCCAGGCCGCACCGGACGGCACGCCCTGGGAACCCAGCCAGCGGGCCCAGGCCCAGGGCGGTCAGACCCTGGTGGACAGCGGCCAGCTCCTGGCTTCCCTGACGAGCGACGTACTGCCGGGTTTTGTGGAGGTCGGGACCGCTAAATTGTATGCAGCGATCCACCAGTTCGGCGGCCGGGCCGGACGGGGACGCCGGGTGCGCCTGCCCGCCCGCCCGTTCCTGCCCGACGAATCGACGGTGGACCTGACGGAGATATCCCGGGCCATAGACGACTATTTCGCAAAGGCGGCCGGATGATGATCTATCCAGACGTAATCGCGGTGGAACAGGACCTGTTGCAACGCCTGCGGGACGACCGCCGCCTGGCCGACTGGGGTGCCGAGGTGGCCCCCCTGCCCGGGTTCACCAAGGACGGCTGGGCCCGCCTATTCGCGCGGTATCCAGCAGTAGGCACGTACTGCGCCCGGGCCGAGTACCGGGAGCAGGCGGGCCAGGCCCGCCTGGAGGTGGCGCCCCTGGCCATCCTCTGCGCCGGGGCCAACTACCGCGCACCCGCGGCCGCCCTTAGCGGAGACAGTGAGCAGCCGGGAGCCACCCATCTGGTGGAACGCTGCCGCCAGGTGGTGGAGACCTGGCCGCTGGACGGCAGCAACCTGCGCGCGTTGCGCCCGCTCAGGTGGTCCCTGGCCTGGTGTTCCTCGCAGATAGCGGTGTGTGTGTTGGAGGTCGAGGCCACCCTGGCCCGGCCTGCCCGGCCCACACCGGGGGAGATCGACGCGTATGGCTCGAGCTACGACAAGTAAGACCCCGCCGGAGGCCGGCGGAGCCAAGACCAAGGCCAAGGCCGGCGGCAAGCCAGCCTGGAGCCGGCCGCCCCGCGAGCCGGTGATCTACCTGGGGCCCCATCTGCCCGGCGGCGCTGTCAGCCGCGGCCAGGTGTTCCGGGGCGGCGCACCGGCGTTGCCGTCGGACCAGGACCAGGAGATCCTGGCCCCCTTGTTCATACCGCTCGGCCGCCTGGTCCGGGCCAGGCGCGAGCTGGCCGACCCCTCATCGGAGCTGTCCCGGGCCTACCGGGCAGCGGCCGACCACATCGGGAGGTAACAGATGACTGTCTACAAGCACGGCGTCTACGCCCAGCAGCTCCCCACCTCCATCGTGCCGCCGCGGCGGGTGGAGTCCGCCCTGCCGGTGGTGGTGGGTACCGCGCCGGTGCACATGATCAAGGACGGCCACGTCGGCCCGGTCAATGAGCCGGTACTGATCTACAGCCACGCTGAGGCGGTGCAGACCCTGGGCTGGTCCGACGATTGGGATCGGTACACCATTTGCGAGCTGATCTACAGCCACTTCGTGCTGTACGGTTTGGCCCCGGTGGTGTTCGTGAACGTGTTCGACCCGGCCGTCCACAAGACCGCGGTGACCGGCGAGGAGCAGACCTTTGCCGACGGCAAGCTCACCCTGGCCCACCCCGGCCTGGTGGCCGAGCCCACGGTCAAGAGCCAGGACGGCCAGACCACTTACGCCAAGGGCACCGACTACACGGTGGACCTGATCGCGGGCCGGATCACCCGCCTGGAGACGGGCGGCATCGCGGCCGGCGCCACGGTCCAGGTGGACTACGAATACGGCGACCCCACCCAGGTGAGCGCCACCGAGATTATCGGCGGCATCGACGGCGCCACCGGCGCCAAGTCCGGCCTGGAGCTGGTGGACGAGGTCTTCCCCCGCTTCCGTTTGGTGCCCGGGTTGCTGCTGGCTCCGGGATACAGCCAGGATCCCCAGGTGGCGGCGGTGATGAGCACCAAGGCCGCGGGGATCTGCGCCCATTTCCGGGCCATGGCCGTGGTGGACATCCCCAGCGGGGCCGGCGGCTGCACCACGTTCTCCGACGTGCCGGGCTGGAAGACCGACAACAACTACACCGACAACAACATGATCGCCTGTTGGCCCAAGGTGCGCCTGGAAGGCCGCGAGTTCTGGCTCTCCAGTCAGCTCGCCGGCGTGATCGGACGCACCGATGCGGGCAACGACGACGTGCCCTACGAGAGTCCCTCCAACAAGCGGTTGGAGATCAACAGCGCCGTGGCCGACGGCCAGGCCGTGTGGCTGGGCCCGCAGGAGGCCAACTACCTCAACAGCCAGGGCATCGTCACCGCGCTGAATTTCGTGGGCGGCTGGAGGGCCTGGGGCAACCGCACCGCGGCCTACCCCGGCTCCACCGACGTGAAGGATTCCTTCATCCCCGTGCAGCGGATGTTCGGCTGGATGGGCAACGAGTTCGTGCTGACTTTCTGGCAGAAGGCGGACGCGGCCATAAACCGGCGCCTGGTGGAGACCATCGTGGATTCCTTCAATATCCGGCTCAACGGGCTGGCCGCGCGCCAGTTCATCCTGGGCGGCCGGGTGGAGTTCCTGCGCGAGGAGAACCCCGCGACCGACCTGATGGACGGCATCATCACTTTCCATGTTTACTTCACGCCGCCCAGCCCGGCCCGCGAGATCTCCGGGCTGATCGAGTACGACCCCGGCTACCTGGCCAACCTGTTTACGTAACCGAACGTAACCGAAAACGAAAGGAGCGTCGGCTGTGCCGAAGAAGACGAATCCCATACCCGAGGTGCTCATCGGATTCCGGGTCTACCTCGACGGCGAGGACCTCCTGGGAATCGCGGACGTGGAGCTGCCCGAGCTGGAGGCCATCGCCGAGGAGATAAAGGGCGCGGGCATAGCGGGCACGGTGGAGGCACCCGTCCTGGGCCACTACAAGGCCATGACCCTGACCATCTCCTGGCGTACCGTCACCGGCAACGTGAGCCTCCTGTCCCAGCCCAAGGCCCACCAGCTCGACCTGCGCGGGGCGATCCAGGTCTACGACGCGGGCGAAGGCACCTATGACAGCGTGCCCCTGGTGTGCGTGGTCAAGGCCATTCCCAAGAAGACCTCCCTGGGCAAGATGGGCACCGGCGAAGCCATGGACACCAAGGGCGAGTTCGCGGTGGCCTACCTGAAGATCAAGCTGGGCGATGAGGTTCGGGTGGAGATCGACCCGTTCAACTACATCTGCAAGATCGAGGACCAGGACTTCCTGGAAAAGGTCAAGGCCGACCTGGGGCTGTAACAAGGAGGATGCAATGACCAAGATCAAGCTGAGCAAGCCGGTCCAGTGGGACGGCAAGGATCTGTCGGAGATCAGCCTGGACCTGGATTCCCTCACCGGCAACGACCTGGTTGCCGCCGAAAAGGAGTTCCTGGCGCTCAACCCCGACTTCGTGGGGGTGCCCAGCCTCAACGTGGAGTACCAGCTCTGCCTGGCCGCCCGCGCTCTCAAGCGGCCGGTGGACGACATCAAGGCGCTGCCCCTCAAGGACTGCCAGCGACTGATCGGCGCCCTGTCGGATTTTTTGCTCGGCTAGGCCGGCGGGGCGCCGAGTCCGTCCGGCGCCTGTGCCTGCTGCTGGCCAAGGCGGGGTTCGGCCCCGCTCCCTCCTGGATGGCGCGACCCGTGAGCGAGCTGGATTCCTGGGCGCGGGACGCCGACGAAGTTCTCAAATCGCTTACCCCAAGGCGATAGAAGACGATGCAGAAGACCCTGCTATTCAGAATCGCGGCCAAGGGCGGCAAGGCCGCAGCCCGGGTAATGCAGGGCCTGGGCGGCTCCATAGGCGGGATGCGCCGGCAGCTCGCGGAGGCCAACAAGGTTGCCCGCCACGTCGCCCAGTATCGCCGGTTGAAGGGGGAACTGGCCGATCTCAGCGGCCAGTTCCGCCAGGGGGGAGAGGCCGCCGAGGCAGCCCGCCGCCGGTGGCGTGCCCAGGCCCAGGAGCTGCGCAGAGTCAGCGCCACCCTGAGGCAGGCGGGAGAGGATACCAAGCGCCTGGCCGCCCACCAGCGCAAGCTGGCGGCGCAGGCCGCCCGGGTCAAGGCGGCGCTGAAACACTCCCGAGACAAGATGCAGGAGGCCCGGGCCCCGCGCCAGGGGGCCCTGGGTGATTGGGCCGGCGTGGCGGCGCCGGCCCTGGCGGTGGCGGCCCCCTTGAAGATGGCCATGGATTTCGAGAGTGCCATGGCCGACGTGAAGAAGGTGGTCAACTTCAAGGAGCCCGAGGGGTTCCAGGCGTTGGGCCGGCAGCTCCTGATGATGAGCACCCAGCTCCCCATCGCGGCCTCGGGCCTGGCCGAGATGGCCGCCGCCGCCGGGCAACTCGGCGTCGCCGAACAGCATATCGCCGGATTCGTCACGACCACCGCCAAGATGGCGGTGGCCTTCGACATGCTGCCCGCCGAGGCGGGCGACGCCGCCGCCAAGCTGAGTAACGTGTTCAATGTGCCGATCACCAGGATCGGCCGCCTGGGCGACGCGATAAACCACCTCTCGGATAACACCGCCGCCAAGGCCCGGGAGATCACACGCGCCATGCTGCGCATTGGCGGCACCTCCGTGCAGTTCGGCCTGGCCGCCCACGAGAGCGCCGCCCTGGCGGCCGCCTTCATCGCCTTGGGCAAGCCGCCCGAAGTGGCCGGCACCGCCATCAACGGGATGCTGACCAAGCTGATGACCGCCGAGAAGGGCGGCAAGCGCTTCCAACAGGCCCTGGCTGCCCTGGGCGTGGATGCCTACGAGCTGAAAGACGCCATCCAAAAGGACGCCCAGGGCGCGCTGCTGGGGTTCCTGCAAACAATCGCAAAGGTGGACAAGACCCAACGGATGGGCGTCCTGGTCGATCTGTTTGGCCGGGAATACGCGGACGACGTGGCTACCTTGGTGGGTAACCTGGACAAGTACCGGGCCGCCCTGGGCCTGGTGGCGAAGGAACAAAACTACCTGGGCTCCATGACCCGCGAGTTCCAGTCCCGCTCCGCCACAACGGAAATGCAGCTCCAACTGCTGAAGAACAAGATGGGCCGCCTGGCCATTACTGCGGGCAGTTCGCTCCTGCCCGCGCTGAACGCCGCAGTCGCCGGGCTGGGCTGGATGCTGGACGGCCTGGCCAGCCTCCAGGAGGCGTATCCCAACCTGTGCAAGTGGATACATATCGGAGTGGGCGGCCTGGCCGCATCCATCGCCGGGTTCAAGGCCGCGCGGATGGCGGCCAGGTTCCTCGGCGGCGGGTTGCGAGAGATGTTCCAGGCCGGCAGATCCGGCGCCCTGATGCTGGCCAACGCCTATCAGCGGGCCCGCAGTTCCCAGCTCCTGCTCACTCTGGCCCAGCGGGCCGCAGCCCTGGCCACCAAGGTGTGGACCGCCGCCCAATGGCTCCTGAATGTGGCGTTGAACGCCAATCCCATCGGCCTGATCGTCGCCGGCGTGGCGGCGCTGGCGGCCGGGGCCTACCTCCTGATCCGCAACTGGGAGGCGGTCAAGGGATTTTTCGCGGGTCTGTGGCGCAGCATCAGTAACTGGTTCGGCAACCTGAATTTATTTGAGAGCGGCAAGAAGATGTTGGCCACCTTTGTGGCGGGCATCAAGTCCATGTTCACCGCCCCGGTCACCCTGGTGAAGAACCTTCTCTCTAAAGTTCGGGAATATCTGCCCTTCAGCGACGCCAAGCGGGGCCCGCTCTCCGGGTTGACCCGCAGCGGCAAGGCCATGATGACCACCTTTGGTGCCGGGGTGGCCAAGGCTGGCTCGGCCCCCCTCACACGGCCGCTAACAAAGGCAATGCGGCAGGGGATGGCTGGCGCGGCCGGGCTCCAGGAGCGGACGTCTGGCCTGGCCCGGCAGGTGGCCACATCGGCCCTGACGAGCGTGGTGGTCAACGTCCACCAAGAGAACCGCATGACCGGCGGCGACACCACGGGTGTCGAGGCGCTGTTGCAGGAGGGCCGCCGCCGGCTGAAGCAGATGATCGAGGAAACAGTGGCGGAGATGTTCGCCCGCCAGCAGAGGATGAGCCTGGGCAATGTCGGAGGCTAAGACCTACCTCACCAGCCAGGGAGAGGCCTGGGACCAGGTGGCCAAACGTTTGTGGGGCCAGGAGACGCTGGCCCATCACCTGCTGGCCGCCAACCCGGCCCACCGCCACCTGGTGCTGTTTCCGGCCGACGTGGAGTTGATGGTGCCTGATATCCAGGTGCCGCCGCAGGAGGAGCCACCGCCGTGGCAGAGCAGGTAGCGCGCAAGGCCAAGCTGGAGCTGATCTACCGGGGCGTGGACCTGGGCGAGCACTCCGTGCGCGCCGAGTACGTGGACCACGCCCAGGGCACCCTGGATGAGCTGTGCCTCACCCTGGAGGACCGGGACCGCCGCTGGCAGGGCCCCTGGTGGCCGGGCAAAGGGGACACGGTGGTGGCGGGCATCCAATGTTTCGACTGGTGGCAGCCGGGCGACCGTCCCCGGCTGTCGTGCGGAGCGTTCGAGATCTCGGAGGTGACCCTCTCCGGCCCGCCGGACAAGGTGGATGTGCGGGCCGCCAGCGTGAAGGTGAAGCGCAACGCCCGCACCCAGCGCAAGAGTCGGGCCTGGGAGCACACGAGCCTCAAGGCCATCGCCGGTGACATAGCCGAACGGGCCGGCATGGCCCTGATGTGGGACGGAGCGGACCGGGTCTACGAGCGGGTGGACCAGCGCGAGGAGAGTGATTTGGCGTTCCTGCGCCGCCTTTGCAAGGACACGGGCAACGAACTCAAGCTGTCCCAGGAGAAGCTGATCGTCTACGAGGGCCGGTCCTGGGATCAGCGGGGCCCTCACGGCCGCTTGGTCAGGGGCGAGGAGCGGATCAAGAGCTATCGGTTCGCCAGCGCCACCCACGACCTCTACCGGGGCTGCGTGGTCACCTACTGGCACCCCAAACGCAAGGAGCATCTGAAAGGCGAGTTCTTTCCGCCGGATGCCCCGCAGACCGGCGAGGTGCTCCGCATCAACAAGCCGGTGGAGAGTTTGAAGGAGGCGCAGGACCTGGCCCGGCACAGCCTGCGCAAGAAGAACCGTTGGGAGGTGCGGGCCGATGTGACGCTGGTGGGTGATCCCCGGCGCCGGGCGGCCCAGGTGCTGGCCCTGGTCGGCTTCGGCAATTTCGACGGCTGCTATTTCGTGGACGAGGTGCACCACAGCATTGACAGCCGCGGCGGCTATGAGACGTCGCTGACCATGCGGCGGGTGGTGAGGTACTGATGCTGCCGTTCGAGGAGATAGTCCGTCGCCTGACCGCCCTGGAGGGGCAGGTGAGGCAGATGCTGCGGTTGGGATACGTGGTCGAGGTCCTGCCCGAGGAGGCCAGGGTGCGGGTGGAGTGCCGGGACGCCGACTGTCTCCAGACCTACACCCTGCCCGTGCTGGCGCCCAAGACCCGTTGTGACAAGGGCTACTGGCTGCCCGATTTGGGCGAGCAGGTGCTCTGCGTGTTCCTGCCCTTGGGCCTGGAGGTGGGCTTCGTACTGGGTGCCCTGTACAGCCTCGCGGATGTGGTGCCCGTGGCCAGCCCGGACAAGGCCCACCTCCGCTGGCAGGACGGCGCCTGGGTGGAGTACGACCGCGGAAGCGGCGAGATGCAGGTTCACTGCCGGGGGAGCCTGACCCTGGCGGCGGAGGAGATCGTGCTCAAGGCGGGGTCGGTCAAGATGCCCGACCCCATCATCACCGAGCCGGGCGAGCCCGAGCTGAAGCCGGTGGAGCCGTCCCCGCTCCCCGAGCCCGAGGAGTGGCCCTATGGCTAACCTGGGCACGTTCGGGCCGGTGGTGTTCGAGACCAGCGCCACCCTGGTGCGCAACTTCGACGGCCTGCGCGAGCGCCGCCGGGCCCGCTACGCCACCCACGACGTGCTCAACCTGGAGCAGTTGCTCCAGTACCTGGGCCTGGATCTGGCGCGGGTGGAGCTGACCATGCGGTTCCACCAGGCGTTTTGCGTTCCGCAGGAAGAGCTGGACCGCCTGCGCGGGGTGTTGGCCGAGCACACCGCCTACTCCCTGGTGATCGGCGGCCACAATTTGGGCGAGTTCGTGCTGGAGGCCGTGGTCAGCACCTGGCGCCAGGTGTCCGCCCACGGCCAGCTCTTGACCGCAGAGGCCCAGGTCCGTCTCAAGGAGTACCACTGATGCAGATGCTGGTGGATAGCGGCTTTCAGCCGATCGTGGTGGGCGCCCGCGAGGCCGAGGAGGTCATCCAGAACGTGCGCATGATCCTGACCACGCCCAAGGGCAGCGTGCCCCTGGACCGGGACTTCGGGCTGTCCTTCACCGTGCTGGACCAGCCCACCCCCCGGGCCCGGGCCTTGATGGAGGCAGAGATCGTCCGGCTGGTGGGCAAGTACGAACCCCGGGCCCGGGTGCTGCGGGTGGCCTGGGCGCGCGAGGAGGCCGAGGCCATGGAGGGCCGGACGTTTCCAAAGGTAACCATAGAGGTGCGTCAATGAACTTGACCGGCTTGCCCAAGGTCGCGTTTTGCGAGACCGACACCGCAGCGGTGGAGCGGGCCCTGATCGCCGACTACGAGGCGGTTATCGGCCGCACCCTCTACCCCGGCGACCCGGTGCGCCTGTTCCTGGAGGCGCTGGCCTATCTCATCGCCCAGCAGCGGTTCATGATCGACTTTGCGGGCAAGATGA
>CAZUHP010000058.1:0-17709 GCA_964620595.1 uncultured Desulfarculaceae bacterium
CCCCCAGCCGCCAACGCCCCCCGCGCGGCCCCCGGCCCCCCCCCCCCCCCCCCCCGTCGCCCCCCCGTCGCCCCCGTCGCCCCCCCCGTCGCCCCCCCGTCGGCCCCGTCGCCCCCCCCGTCGCCCCCCCATCGCCCTCCCCATAAGGTAGGGTAGTCCCCCCCCACAAATACGGGTTTCCCTCCATGGCCTTCCACCACCATTTCGTTCTAGTATTTTCGTGTAACCCCGAGGCCTCCTTTACGAATAAGGCTCCCGCCGCCCCCAGAGCAAGCCAGGAGCCTGGGGCCCCAGGTGTAAGCCGACTGGGCGGACAACCCGGGGCTGCCCTTGATTGGGAAGGGGCAGCCCGCGGCCGCCATCCTAACGGAGAGAGATGAGCGACTTTCCCCTGGCCCGCATCCTGGACTTTGTGCGCACGGTGAGCCCCTTCGACACCCTGGACCCAGAGGAATTGGGCAAGCTGGTCCAGCGCATGGACATCGCCTACTTCCCCCCGGGTTCCAAGGTGGTGCAGCAGGGCGGCGACCCGGCCCGCTATCTCTACATCATCCATTCCGGCTCGGTGAAGCTCACCTCCACCGAGGAGGACGGCCGCGAAACCCTGCTGGACATCCGGGGGGAGGGGGACACCTTTGGCGCTCTCAGCCTTTTGCACAGTGAAAAAGGCCACTTCAGCGTCACTGCCCAGGAAGACCTGCTCACCTTCGTGCTGCCCGCCGCCGACTTCCTCTCCCTGGTGGAGAGCCACCCCGGCTTCCAGCGCCACTTCAAGTTCTCCCTGGTGGCCCCCGAGCAGTCCATCCGCGGGCTCACCGACGGCTTTTTGGTGCAGATGGCCGGCGCCGACCCCTGGGGGGACATGGCGCTCCAGATGCACAACCGGGTGTCCGAACTCATGAGTTCGCCGGTCCTGACCTGCCCCCTGCGCACGCCGGTGCGCGAGGCCGCCCAGGCCATGAGCCAGCGCCGGGTGGGCGCCATCATCGTGGTAGACGACCAGGGCGCCCCCCTGGGGGTGGTGACCGACACCGACCTGCGCAACCGGGTGGTGGCCCCGGGCCTGAGCGCCTATACCCCGGTGGACGAGATCATGACCTCGCCGGTGCGCACCCTCTCGCCCCGGGCCTTCGCCTTCGAGGCCATGCTGGAGATGACCCGCCAGGGGGTGCATCACCTGGTGGTGACGGACGGCTCCCGGCTGCTGGGCATAATCAGCGACCACGACATAAAGGTCATCACCGGCAGTTCGCCGGTGGGCCTGGTCTCCCAGCTCGACAAGGTAAAGACCTACCCGGAACTCAGCCGCCTGCCCCGGCGCATATACCGGGTGCTCAACATGCTGCTCCGCCTGGGGGTTTCGGCCGAGTACATGCTGGACCTTTTGGCCGAGTTCAGCGACCGCCTCACCCTGCGGCTCATCCAGATCACCGAGCGTCAAATGGATACCGAGGGCCTGGGACCGGCGCCGGCGCCCTTTGCCTGGCTGGCCCTGGGCGCCTGGGGCCGCCGCGAGCCCACCCCCCCGGCCGGCCAGGAGCACATACTGGTCATAGACGACATGTCCGCGGACCTGGCCGCCAAGGTCCTCCCCTGGTTCCAGGAGATGGCCCGCCGGGTCAAGCAGGGCCTGGCCGGCTGCGGCTTTCCGCCCTGCCACTCGGGCATCCTGGCCGATGCGCCCGGCGGCTGCCGCACCATCAGCCAGTGGGAGGAACAGTACCGGCGCTGGGTGCAGGAGCCCTCGGCCACCAACCTGGAAACCACCTCCCACTTCTTCGACTTCCGGGCCATCACCGAGAACGGCCTCTTCGAAGAGCCCCTGCGCCGCACCGTGTTCCAGGCCATAGAGCGCAACCGCATATTCCTGCGCATCCTGGCCCGCAGCGGCTTCGACAACCAGTTGCCCCTGGGCTTCATGCGCCAGTTCGTGGTGGAGAAAAGCGGCGAATACACCGCCGAGCTGGACCTGGACGCCAAGGTCATGCGGCCGGTGGTGCAGGCCGCCCGGGTGCTGGCCCTGGACCAGCAGGTGGAGCAGGTCGGCACCTTCGACCGCCTGGAAGAGGTGGCCAACCGCGGGCTCCTGCACCGCGAGCTGGCCGACGACCTGCACAAGGCCTTCAATTTCCTGACCCTGATGCGTATATCCCGCTACCTGGAGGCCCGGGCCCGGGACGCCCAGCCCGAGGTGAACCTGGACGCGGGCAGCCTGAACAAGCTGCAACGCAAGATGCTGAAAGACACCTTCGCCGTGGTGGGCGAGTTGCAGGAGTTGATGCGTAAACGCTACGGAGCCCGGCTGGCCGGGAGTTGAGGTATCGTGGGTGAATATCTACAGCGCTTTCCTCTTGAACCGCTGCGTGCGGCTCTGGCACGGCCGGAGACAGCTCCCCCCCCGCGCCCGGGCAAACCTGCACGCCTTGGACCGGCTGCGGCCCCGTGCCCCGGCCCGGGAACACAGCTTCGTGGTGGTGGACCTGGAAACCACCGGCCTGGACTACCACAAGGACCGGGTGGTCAGCGTGGGCGCCCTGCGGGTGCGCGACGGCAAGGTCAAGCTGGGCGAGATATTCAGCGAGCTGGTCAACCCCGGCCGCGACATCCCCGAGGACTCCATCCTGGTGCACGCCATCGTGCCGGACATGTGCCGCGACGCCCGGCCCGCCTGGGAGGTGTTCAACGACTTCCTCGACTTCCTGGGCGACGACATCCTGGTGGCCCACCACGCCCTGGTGGACCTCTTCTTCCTGAACTGGGTGATGCGCGAGCAATACGGATTCCGCTTGCAGAACCTGATGGTGGACACGGTGCTCATGTGCCGCACCGCCCTCATCGAGCCCGACTTCTACGGACAGCGCGTGGGCGCCAAGCGCTGCAGCCTGGACGCCCTGGCCGAACGCTACAACATCAACGTGCCCGAGCGCCACACCGCCCTGGGCGACGCCCTGGCCACGGCGCTCATCTTTCAGCGCCTGCTCCACGAGCTGGAGCAGGCCGGCTGGACCACCCTGGCCGACCTGATTGAGGTGGCCGGCGTCCGCTGAAAAACGGGGGGTGACGGGGGGGCGGGGGCGACGGGGGGGCGGGGGCGACGGGGGGCGACGGGGAGAGGGGGGTGGGGGCGAGTGGGAGGGGGAGAGGCCAGGGGCGCAGAGGAGTGGCGAACCGCGGCAGAGAAAACCAACCGGCCGGCAAGGGCGCCCAAGCGGCGGGCAGGGCCGGAGGCAAAAAGTTGAGGACTGGCTGGGCGGCGGGGGCCGCCCGGCGGGAGGTGGGAAAGCGGCTCCTGGCCACAGGGGGCTGGGAGTCGCATCCCAAAACAAGTCTCAGCCCCTAAGGGCTTGGCCCGGGAGGGTTGCTTGAGGCAAAATCTATGGACAGCGCCCCGTGGCGGCTGCCAAGGCTTTAGGGGGCCGGCAGACGTCCGGGGGCGGTCCCGCGCCGGGCAGGCGCCCAAACTCCAGACGCTCACCTGCGCCTGGCGGGGATCGGCCTATGATACTTGGCGCTAACCCCTGGAGGAAGGATTGGCTATGTCTGATAAAGTGGTGGAAAAAAACGGACTTTACTATCCTCCCCAGAGCTTCTCGGAGAGGGCTCACATCAAGAGTCTGGACCAGTACAAGGAGATGTATGCGCGCTCCATAAACGACCCCGAGGGCTTCTGGTCCGAGGTGGCCGAGCAGTTCCATTGGGAGCAGAAATGGAGCCAGGTGCGGGAGTTCAACTTCCACAAGAGCAAGGGCACCATCTCCATCAAGTGGTTCAGCGGCGGCAAGACCAACATGTCCTACAACTGCCTCGACCGCCACTTGGCCACTCGGGCTGACCAGCCCGCCATCCTCTGGGAGGGCAACGAGCCGGGCGAGGACCGGGTGCTCACCTACCAGCAACTCTACGACGAGGTCACCAAGTTCGCCAACGTGCTCAAGAGCTTCGGCATCAAAAAGGGCGACCGGGTGACCATCTACCTGCCCATGATCCCCGAGCTGGCCATCGCCATGCTGGCCTGCAGCCGTATCGGCGCCATCCACAGCGTGGTCTTCGGCGGGTTCAGCGCCGAGAGCCTCAAGGACCGCATCGTGGACTCCCAGTGCTCCCTGGTCATCACCAGCGACGGCACCTACCGCGGCGGCAAGGCGGTGACCCTCAAGCAGATCGCCGACGAGGCCCTCAGGGGCTCCGAAAAGGAAGGCCACGTGGTGGGCAACATGATCGTGGTCCAGCGCGTGGGCGAGGGCAAGGGCATCGAGTGCCCCATGCAGGACGGCCGCGACGTGTGGTGGCACGAACTCATGGCAAAGGCCGAGGTGGGCTGCGACCCGGTGTGGATGGACGCCGAGGACCCCTTGTTCATCCTCTACACCTCCGGCTCCACCGGCAAGCCCAAGGGCGTGCTCCACACCACCGGCGGCTACATGGTCTACGTCTCTTTGACCCACAAGTACGTCTTCGACTACCACGACGGTGACATCTACTGGTGTACCGCGGACATCGGCTGGATCACCGGCCACAGCTACATCCTCTACGGACCGCTCCTGAACGCGGCCCAGAGCCTCATGTTCGAGGGCGTGCCCACCTATCCCGACGCGGGCCGCTTCTGGGACTGCGTGGACAAGTGGAAGGTGAACATCTTCTACACCGCGCCCACCGCCATCCGCGCCATCATGCGCATGGGCGACGACTACGTGACCAAGTACTCGCGCAAGACCCTCAAGCTCCTGGGCACCGTGGGCGAGCCCATCAACCCCGAGGCCTGGCGCTGGTACAACGAGGTGGTGGGCGAAAGCCGCTGCCCCATCGTGGACACCTGGTGGCAGACCGAGACCGGCGGCATCCTCATCACCCCCCTGCCCGGCGCCATCCCCACCAAGCCCGGCTCGGCCACCCTGCCCTTCTTCGGCGTGGAGCCGGCGGTGCTGGACGATAACGGCAAGGAGATAGAGGGCAACGGAGTCAGCGGCCGCCTGGCCATCAAGGCGCCCTGGCCCGGCCAGTTGCGCACCACCTACGGCTCCCACGACCGCTTCGAGACGGTCTACTTCTCCGACTTCGACGGCTACTACTTCACCGGCGACGGCTGCCGGCGCGACGAGGACGGCTACTACTGGATCACCGGCCGGGTGGACGACGTGATCAACGTCTCCGGCCACCGCATGGGCACCGCCGAGATCGAGAGCGCCCTGGTCTCCCACGAGGCCGTGGCCGAGGCCGCGGTGGTGGGCTTCCCCCACGAGATCAAGGGCCAGGGCATCTACGCCTACGTGACCCTGAAGGTGGGCCACGAGTACACCGACGAGCTCAAGAAAGAGCTGGTGGCCCACGTGCGCCGCGAGATCGGCCCCATCGCCACCCCGGACGTGATCCACTGGGCCCCGGGCCTGCCCAAGACCCGCTCGGGCAAGATCATGCGCCGCATCCTGCGCAAGATGGCCGCCGGCGAAAGCGACTTCGGCGACACCAGCACCCTGGCCGATCCCTCCGTCATCCAGCAGCTCCTGGAGCGCAAGGGCTAACCATCAACCCGCCGGCCCCGGGGCCCAGGCCCCGGGGCCGCGGCCCCAACCGGCACCGAACATCGCGCCGCCCGCCAAGGCCGGCCAGGAGTGGACATGAGCGCCCAGCCTCCGCCACCATTGCTCAAACGCGAAACCATCCTCCGCTTTCTGGAATACACCCCGCCCTTCAACGAGGTGGACCGCGAAACCCTGGAGGAAATCGCCGATACCTGCCGGGTGGAGTTCTACCCCGGCCGCACCATGATCCTGGAGCGGGGCCGCAGCCAGGTCACCCACCTGCGCCTGATCTACCAGGGCCGGGTCAAGCTCTTTCTGCGCGATGAAAACGGGGAGATAACCCTGCAGGACTACCGCGGCGAAGGCGAAGCCATCGGCGCCCTGGCCATCCTGCGGGGCAGCCTCTCCAACCTGGAGGTGGTCACCGAGACCGACACCGTCTGCATACTCATCTCCCGCCAGGACTTCCTGGAACTCATCCAGAACAACGCCCGCTTCAGCCAGTACTACCTCAAGGTCATCACCGAAGGCTATGTCTCCAAGGCCCTCACCCGCCTGGAGCGCAGCCGCGAGCGGGTGGGCTCCGAGGGCACCCTCTACCTCTTCAGCGCCCAGGTGGGCGACGTGATCCGCCGGCGGCCCATCTCCATAGCCGCCGACGACAGCGTGCAAAAGGCCGCCGCGCTCATGGTGGAGCGCCGGGTGGGCTGCCTGCTCATCACCAACGCCAGCGGCGAGTACGTGGGCATCCTCACCGACCGCGACCTGCGCAGCAAGGTGGTGGCCAGGGGCCTGGACTACGCCACCCCGGTCAGCAAGGTAATGGCCTCGCCCCTCCAAACCATCCCCGCCCACACCATCTGCTTCGATGCCCTGCTGGAAATGATGAAACGGCGGGTGCACCACCTGGTGCTGGAACGCCGCGGCCGCATCGTGGGCGTGCTCTCGGGACACGACCTCATGGTCACCACCGGCAGCTCGCCCCTGGCCCTGGTGCGCGAGATCACCGCGGTACAGAAAATCGAGGAGCTCTACGACATATCTCTCAAGAGCCCCCGCGTGGTGGCCTCCCTGATCCACGAGGGCGCCAAGGCATCCAACATCACCCGCATGATAACCCTCATCAACGACCACATCCTGGACCGCCTGCTGGACCTGTTGCAGGACGAGCTGGGGCCCCCGCCGGTGCCCTTCTGCTGGCTCCTGATGGGCTCCGAGGGACGCCGCGAGCAGACCTTCCGCACCGACCAGGACAACGGCCTCCTCTACGCCGACCCGGCGGACGAGGCCCAGGCCCGCGAGTGCCAGAACTACTTCCGCTACTTCGGCACCCTGGCCATCGAGCACTTGGTGGCCTGCGGCTTTCCCCGCTGCCAGGGCGGCATCATGGCCTCCAACCCCCAGTGGTGCCAGCCCTACTCACAGTGGGCCGCCTACTTCGACCGCTGGATAACCACCCCCGAGCCCAAGGAGGTGCTGCACGCCACCATCTTCTTCGACTTCCGGGGCGGCTACGGCGAGCTGGAGCTGGCCCAGCGCCTGCGCGACCACCTGATGCAGCAGATCAAGGGCCAGGAGGTCTTCCTGCGCTACCTGGCCAAGGACACCCTCACCACCCCGCCGCCCTTCACCTTCTTCCGCAACTTCGCGGTGGAAAAGGACGGCAAGCACAAGAACAAGCTGGACCTGAAGCACAAGGGCCTGGTGCCCTTCATCGACTACGGCCGGGTGATGGCCCTGAAGCACGGAGTGGCCGAAACCAACACCTTGGGCCGCTACCAGGTGTTGGAGCAGAACCAGGCCCTGAGCCACGGCATGTTCCAGCAGGTATCACAGGCCTTCGAGTTCCAGATGCAATTGCGGCTCCTGCACCAGCAGACCCTGCACGAGGAGGGGCTGGAGCCGGACAACTACATCGACCCGGAGGAGCTTTCCGAGATGGAGCGCCGCACCCTCAAGGAAACCTTGCAGGTGATCGGCGACATCAAGGCCCACCTCAAAAACGAGTTCAACCTGAACGCCGGCTAACCCCGAGGACGACGGGGGTCGACGGGGGGCGACGGGGGGCGACGGGGGCGCGGAGGGGCAGTGCCCTCTTGACTTGGCGCCGGGATGTGCCGGGCGGCTGGCCATGATCCGCACGCGACGGGGGGCGACGGGGTCGTGGGGGGCGGTGCCCGACTTGGCGCCGGGGTGCGCCTGGCGGCCGGCCAGGGTCCGCCCCGCGCCGGGAGGACCGGGGCGCCCGCAAAAGCAGAGGCTTGAGCAGGGGGTGGGCGTGCGCCCGGCTAATCCAGGTTCAGGGCCGGGTTCAGCTTCTGGATGGTCTGGCGCAGGACCGCCTGGAACTCCGGACCGCCCGGGGGCTTGGGCCTGCGGTATATCTCCAAAAGCGGCCGGGCCGCGCGGCGGTCGCCCAGTGCCTGCAAGGCCACCAGCGCCTCCACCTTCCCCTCGCCGGCCGCCTGGATCAAGGGCTCCAGGGCGGCCGAGCCCATGCCGGCCAGCACCTGCAAGGAACCCCGGCGCATGCACTCCAGGTCCGGGTCCTTGGCCGCCATGCCCGTGAGCAAGGCGGGCACCGCCCCGGGCCCCTCCTCCAAGAGGTAGCGCTGGGCCTCCTCCCGCACCTGGGGCTGGCAGAGCCGCACCACCAAATCATCGGGCGATTTGACCAGGCGCCAGCCTGACTGCTGGTAAACCAAGTCGCCGCCCAAAAGGGCCAGCCACACGAAGAAGATCACCCACGCGCTACGCCCCACCGGCCGCGGGCCCATCGCCCGGGCCAGGCGGGTGCCCTTGTAGATGGCCATGACCAGACCCACGCAGATCACCACCACTACCAGGGAGGGCGAGAGCATCACCAGGGGGTGCAGCACGTCGCCCAGGCTGTTTATGGGGTTGGCCGCAAGGTAGGCGGCCATGGGCCGGGCGAACTTGAAGGCAAAATACACCACCGCCACTGCCGCCGCGGCCAGGGAGGGCAACCCCGCCCACCAGCGCCCCCGCCACAGCAGGTGACCCAGGCTCACCGCCAAAACGCCCATGGCGGCCATGCCCACCCGGCCCAGGTGGAATATCTGCAACAGGTCGACCGCGTTGGCGCTTATCAGGGCCACGAAGGCCACCACCGCGGGGGCCGCCGCGGCCAGGGCCGAGCGCAAGAGGGTCTTAAGCTGGATCTGCTCCTGGGTGAGCTGCCGGGACATGGCGCCTCCTTTGCCGCTGGGTATGTCCCCGCCCCGCGCCCAGGGCGGGCTGGATTCCACTCAACATAGCACATCAGCCAAGAGCTTGGGGGCAGCCCCTTTCGCCTCGCCAAAAGGCAGGGTGGCGCGGGGGCGCGCCGGCGAGATGCCGGCGCGCCCCCGGTTGACGGTTGGTAGTAGGGTGATTAGTGATCCACCGCGGCCCCAGCACCCTTGGGGATACGGACGTTCTCCACCAGCTCCTGAATCTCCTTGGGCGGAGCGGAGGTGAAGGAGGTGACCACACCGGTGACTATGAAGTTGATCACCATGCCCACGGTGCCGATGCCCTCGGGGGTGATGCCCAGGAACCAGTTGCCCGATCCCAGGAACTTGGTCTGGATGATGTAGATGGCCGTGAAGATGATGCCCGCCAGCATGCCGCAGATGGCCCCCTCCCGGTTGACCCGGGTGGAGAAGATGCCCAGCAGGATGATGGGGAACAGACTGGCGGCAGCCAAGCCGAAGGCAAAGGCCACCACCTGGGCAACGAAGGCGGGTGGGTAGATTCCGAACCAGCCGGCGCAGGCGATGGCCACGCCGATCATGATGCGCGCCACCAACAGACGCTGCTTCTCGGTAGCGGTCTTGTTGATGACCCGGTAGTAGAGGTCGTGACTCACCGCCGAGCCCACGGCCAGGAGCAGACCCGCCGCGGTGGAAAGTGCCGCGGCCAGACCACCAGCCGCCACCAGGCCCACCACCCAGGCCGGCAGCCCGCCGATCTCCGGGCTGGCCAGCACCATGATGTCGCGGTCCACGTACAGCTCGTTGGCGTTGTCGGTGATCTTGTTCTTCAGCAGGGGCTGTTCATACTTGCCCCGCACGTGCTTGCCGGCCTCCATCTTCCACTTGGGCCGACCCACGAAGGCCTTGCCCGGCCGGTACTGGATTATGCCGTCCCCGTTCTTGTCCACCCAGGCCACCAGGCCGGGCTTCTCCCAGTTCTTGAACCAGGACGGCGCCTCGGTATAGGGCTTGTTGTTGAGGGTGTTGATCATGTTGTAACGAGCGAAGGCCGCCACCGCGGGAGCGGTGGTGTAGAGCAGGGCGATGAAGAACAGGGCCCAACCGGCGGAGAGGCGGGCGTCGCGCACCTTGGGCACCGTGAAGAAGCGGATGATCACGTGGGGCAGACCCGCGGTACCCACCATCAACGCGAACATGATGCAGAACACGTTGAGCATGTTGGTGTTGGTGGTGGCGAACGCCTTGGTGTATTCAACGAAGCCCAAATCTCGCGCAATGACGTTGAGGGTGTCCAGCAGATACTTGCCCGCGTCCGGACCGGCGGAGATGGTGGAACCAAAGCCGATCTGGGGGATCGGCACCCCGGTGATCTTGGTGGAGATGGCGATGGCCGGGATCAGGTAGGCGGTGATCAGGGTGCAGTACTGGGCCACCTGGGTCCAGGTGATGCCCTTCATGCCGCCCAGGCCGGCGTAGATGAACACGATACACATGCCGATGATGACGCCGGTGTTGATGTCCACTTCCAGGAAGCGGCTGAACACGATACCCACGCCGCGCATCTGGCCGCACACGTAGGTGAAGCTGATGAACACCGTACAGGCCGCGGCCACCATGCGCGCGCTCTGGGAATAGTAACGGTCGCCCACGAAGTCGGGCACCGTGTACTTTCCGAACTTACGCAGGTAAGGCGCCAAAAGAAGGGCCAAAAGCACGTAACCGCCGGTCCAGCCCAGCAGGTAGTAGGTGCCTGGATAGCCCAGGAACGAGATGAGACCGGCCATGGAGATGAACGAGGCCGCGCTCATCCAGTCGGCGCCGGTGGCCATGCCGTTGGCTACCGGCGGAACGCCCATGCCCGCCACGTAGAAGCCTTTGGTGTCGGCCACGCGGGAGCGCCAGGCGATAAAGATGTACACGCCGAAGGTTAGTCCAACCCAAACATAGGTCCATCCTAAAATACCCATATCGACACCCCCTCGCTTAGCCTTCGTCCACTTCGAATTCGCGGTCCAGGTTACGCATCAGCTTGCAGTAAACGAAGATGAGAATCACAAATACGTAGATGGCACCCTGCTGCGCGAACCAGAACCCCAGGGGGAAGCCGCCCAGGTGGATGTTGTTCAAGGGGACCACGAGGAAGATGCTGAGCACATAGCCCATGATGAACCAGATCAGCAGCAACCAGAACTGTATCTGTAGGTTGCGGCGCCAGTATGCCTTTAGGTCCTTGTTATTTTCGGCCACTTATGCCCCTCCCTTTTTCGCGTTAACGCGGAGCGCCCGGTAAGGAAACACCTACCGCGCACCTTGCCGCGCCAAGAGACTCCTCAGCGGCCGCGCTGCGGGAACCGGGCTTGGTGGGGGCCTTGCAGGCTCGTCCCGGTTCTTGCGGCGGCGGCCGCTCGCGGCGGGGCCTTTATGAGCCTGGGGTCGGAGCAGCGCTGCGTGTCCCCCGCCGGAGTCACGGGCCTTCAACTCTGGTTTCGATCATAGCTAGGCGGCCTTGCGCGATTCCATGGGGGAAAACCCGTAAATGTGGGGGGGGAAGCCCCCACTTTTTGTGAATTCGTGAAGGGCTTCGCAAGCAAAGGACGCCTGCGTTACGAAATGCAATATGTTGACAGGAAAAATTACTGTTCCCAGAGGTCGGGATCGATGATACCCAGGCGGATGGCCATCTTGACCAGTTCCAGGCGGTCCTTGAGCCCCATCTTCTTCATGATGTTGGTGCGGTGCTTCTCCACGGTCTTGGGGCTCACCGAAAGGATGTCGGCAATCTGGTTGGTGGAGTTGCCCTCGGCCACCAGGCGGAATATCTGCTGCTCGCGCTCGGACAACAGGTCATAGCCCTTGACCGGCGGCTTCTCCCGGCGGGAGTCTATGTAAGCGCCCACCACCTCGGCCTTTATCTTGGAGCTGAGGAAATACTCGCCGCGCCGGGCCGCGCGCACCGCCTCGATCACATCGGTCACCGGCGAGGCCTTGAGCACGTAGCCCAGGGCGCCGGAGTCCAGCACCCGGTGGATCATGGACTCCTTGGAATGCATGGTGAGCACCACCACCGCGCACTCGGGGTTGCTCTCCCGGATGAGGCTCACCGCCTCCAGTCCGCTGATGCCCGGCATGGCGATGTCCAGGAGCACCACCTGGGGCTTGGCCGCGCGCACCATGTCCAGGGCCTCCAGGCCGTCGGCCGCCTCGCCCACCACCTCTATGTCAGGCTCCTTGTTCAGGATCTGGCGGATACCTTCGCGCACCACCGTGTGGTCATCGGCTATCAGAACCCTGATCTTGTCCATGCCCGGCCATTCCGCTTTGGGTTACGGCTCCAGTCATTGTTTCGCACCGCGCCCCTCCAGCGCAAGCCCCCTGTCATTTTTTCGGGCCCGGGCGCCGGCGGCCGGCCGGCTCCTCGGCCCAGACCCGGGGGGCGGGCTCCACCGGCGGCACCGGCACCGCCGGCAGGGTCACCCGGATGCTGGTGCCCTTGCCGGGGGTGGAGCGGATGTCGATCTGGCCGCCCACCGCCGCGGCACGCTCGCGCATGGACACCAGGCCGATACCCTGCCTGGTGCCCTGGTCGTGGTCGTGGAGGGCGAATCCCCGGCCGTTGTCGCTGATCAGCATGATGGCGCGGGGGTGGCTGTAGGTGAGGTGCACGCTCACCTTGCTCGCCCGCGCGTGCTTGGCCACGTTGTTCAGGGCCTCTTGCAGGATGCGGTAGAGCACGATCTCGATCTGGGCGTCCAGCTTGCGCCCGCCAAAGCCCATGGCCTCGAACTCCACCTCTGTCCCGGCCATGCGGCTGCGGAAATCGTCCACATACCACTCCACCGTGGGCACCAGGCCCAGGTGGTCCAGCATGTCGGGCCTGAGTTCGCTGGAGATGTTGCGCACGTTGTCGGCCAGGCTCTCGATGGTGCGGATCAGCTTGGCGCAGCTCCTGCGGGGCTCCTCGGCGCTGGCCGGCAAAGAATCCTTCAATGATTCCACGCCTATGTGCAGGGCGGTCAATGCCTGGCCGAACTCGTCGTGCAGGTCCGAGGCCAGGCGCTTGCGCTCCTCCTCTATGCCCTCGATGAGCCGGCGCGAGAGGTGGCGTATCTCCTCCTCGGCCCGGCGGCGGGCGGTGACATCGCGCAGGTAGACCAGGTTCAGGGTCTCGCCCTGGTAGTTCACCGTGGTTGCGCTGACCGCGATGAAGATGACACTGCCGTTCTTGCGCACCCCCATGAAGTCGTAGCGGGTGGGCGCCGGCCGGCCGGCCTGGCGCTCGCGGCTGATGGTCAGCACCCGCTCCCGGTCCTGGGGGTGCACCAGGACCCCCACCGAGCGCCCCACCAGCTCGCGCCGGCGGGGATAGCCGAATATCTCCGCCAGCTTGCGGTTGATGAATATCATGCGGGTGTCCTTGATCAACGTCACCCCGTCCGAGGAGTACTCGATGGCCATCCGGTAGCGCTCCTCGGACTCCCGCATCTGCTGTTCGGCCGAACGCCGCATGGCCACCTGGCGCTCCAGTTCGGCGACCTTTTCCTCCAGCTCCTCGGAGTGGGCCTTTATCAGGGCCTCGCGCTCCTGGTAGAAGTCGATCTTGCGCTTGAGGTCCTCGGGCCGCGCGCGCAGGTTGGCCAGTATCTCGGCGTAGAGTTCGGTCAAGTCCTCGGCCTCGTAGGGCGTGAACAGGTCGGCCCGGCTGAGGGCCCGGTGGGCGGTGGCCGAGCCGATGGAGCCGCCCAGGGACTTCTCCACCTGGTCGTAGAGTTCGGCCAGCTCGCTGATGGAGGCCAGCTTCTTGCCCGCCAGGCCCACCTCCTTGAGGTCCCGCTCGGTCAGCTCCACCGCCCGCGCGGACCCGAAGTAGCGGGCATAGAGCTTCTCGATGCGGCGGCGCTTGTCCGGCACCGGGATATAGGCCTCGTGCCTGCCCAGGCTGCGGTAGATGCTGGCCCCGCTCATGGCGCCCACAAAGGCCTCGGCCCGGCTCTGGCTCTCCTGGCTGGGCTCCAGCCACAGGCTGCCCACGATGTAGAGCCCCAGGTTGAACAAGAGGCTCCAGAACACGGTGTGGCTGATGGAGTCCAGGCCGCTGAGGCCGAAGAGCTGGTGGGGCCTGAGCAGGCCGATGCCGAACAGGCCCTTGCTCATGATAAGCGGCGACACCCAGCCCCCGGCCACGAACACCGGCACCAACTGGGTGTAGGCCCACACCGCAAAGCCGGCCACCATGCCCAGCAGGGCGCCGTTCTTGTTGCCCCCGTGCCAGAAGAGCCCGCCCAGCATGGCGGGGCCCAACTGGAGCACCGCGGCAAAGGAGATGAGGCCGATGTTGGCCAGGCGGAAATGCTCGCCCACCAGGCGCTCGAACCAATAGCCCATGAGGATGAACAGGGCCACCGACAGCCAGCGGGCCTTGAGGAGGTGGCGCTCCAGGAAGCCCAGTTGGGGTATCCAGTCCACCAGGGGCAGGAGCAGGTGGTTGGAGATCATGGTGGCCATGGTCATGGCGCTGATGAGG
The DNA here is from genome assembly GCA_964620595.1 of uncultured Desulfarculaceae bacterium. Taxonomy (GTDB): domain Bacteria; phylum Desulfobacterota; class Desulfarculia; order Desulfarculales; family Desulfarculaceae; genus Desulfocarbo. Next base: position 14,259 of record CAZUHP010000058.1, read on the forward strand.
ATCATGCTGGTGGCCGCGGAAAAGCCGCCGATGAACACGGCCAGGGCCAGGGCCGGCGAGCCGAAGTCCAGGGGCAGGCGCAGCACGAAGGTGTCGGCCTGGTACTCGGGGTAGCCCAGGAGCAGCCCGCCCATGGCGATGGGGTAGACGAAGAAGTTGATGAGGAACAGGTAGAGGGGGAAAAGCCACATGGCCCAGCGGATGTGGCCCTCGCTCTGGTTCTCCACCACCGAGATGTGGAACTGGCGGGGCAGGAACAAGATGGCGTTGGCGGCCAGCACCAGGTAGCTGGTCCAGGTGAGGACCCCGCCGGCCGAATCACCCTGGCCCCCCCCCCGCACCAGGCCGGGCACCCGGGAGAGCCGCTCCAGGATGTCGGCCACCCCGCCGAAGAGCACATAGGCCACGAATATGCCGGCAGCCAGGAAGAACACCAGCTTGACCATGCTCTCCACGGCCACGGCCATGACCATGCCCTCGTGGCGCTCGGTGGGGTCCAGGCGGCGCACGCCGAACATGATGGTGAACAGGATCATGAGCCCCACCATGATGGGGCCCTCGTGGGCGCCCACCCAGGAGCCGATCTCCCCCTCGTGGGTGGTGATGACCGCAAAGGTGGCCAAGAAGGCCTTCATCTGCAGGGCCACGTAGGGCACCGTGCCCACCAGGCAGATGAGGGTAACCACCGCGGCCAGGCCCTCGGACTTGTCGTAGCGGGCGGAGAGGAAGTCGGCTATGGAGGTGATGCGATGGGCGGACTTGAGCCGCACCATCTTGCGCAACAGCCCGTCGGCAAAGATGATGACCAGGGTGGGGCCCAGGTAGATGGCCAGGAACAACAGCCCGTTGTTGGCGGCCAGGCCCACCGAGCCGAAAAAGGTCCAGGAGGTGCAGTACACCGCCAGGGACAGGGAGTAGACCAGGGGGTTGTTGACCAGGCTCCGGCCGGCGGCGGCGCGGCGCTCGGCCCATTGGGCCAGGGCGTACAGCAGGCCCATGTAGAGGCAAAAGAAGAGGATTACCGATACGCTGGAGAGCATCAGCGCTCCCCGGGACCGGCGCCGCCCCCTTCACCCGGCCGGCGGTCCGGCCGGGTGGGCAGGCTCATGCCCATCAGAAAGAGCAAAAGGATCACCACCAGCCAGGTGCCAAAGAGGAACAAGAACAGCTTCTCACCGCTCCACCCCGAGGCCTGGGACAGAAAGGGCCAGTAAAAGAGCGCCATGGCCACCACGAACACCAACACCCGAAAGGCCGGGCGCGCGAACATGCGCCCCAGCCGGCGAGCGGCCTGCTCCAACCTGACACGCGGAAGAGACGGTGAGCCCTTCATGCAGCCATCCAACTTGTGGAGATGTTGATTGATTGTAGCAAAAAAGCGGGCCGGGCCGGTAGGGGGAATGCCCCCCCGGGACCATCCCAATGGGAGGGGCGCCCCCGCGCCGGCGGAGAGCGCCCTTCCCCTGTCCAGCCCCCGGCCCTGGCGGGCCGCGGCGCCGGGTTCCCCCGGCCGGGGGGCTCACTTCTTCTTGGCGTAGCCTATGGCCTTGAGCGCCTCGGCGATCTCGTCCAGGGCGGCCGGGTCGTCGATGGTGGAGGGCACCGAGTACTCGGCGCCATCGGCGATCTTGCGCATGGTGCCCCGCAGGATCTTGCCCGAGCGGGTCTTGGGCAGCCGGGCCACCACCGCCACGGACTTGAAGGAGGCGATGGGGCCTATCTGTTCCCGCACCATCTGGATGAGTTCCTTCTTTATCTCCTCGGGGTCCTGGCTCACGCCCGCCTTGAGCACCACCAGGCCCACCGGGAGCTGGCCCTTGAAATCATCGGCCGCGCCCATGACCGCGCATTCGGCCACCGCCGGATGGGTGGCGATCACCTCCTCCATGGCGCCGGTGGATAGCCGGTGCCCGGCCACGTTTATCACGTCGTCCACCCGGCCCATGATGAACACGTAGCCGTCCTCGTCCATGTAGCCCTCGTCGCCGGTGAAGTAGTAGCCCGGGAAGGGCTTGAGGTAGGACTGCAGGAAGCGCTCGTCGTTGTTCCACAGGGTGGGCAGGCAGGCCGGGGGCAGGGGCAGCTTGACCGCCACCACCCCGGGCTGGTTGGGGCCCAGCTCCTGGCTCTCGGGCGATAGTATCTTCACGTCGAAGCCGGGCGCGGGCTTGGTGGCGCTGCCGGGCTTGATGGGCAGAAGCTCGATTCCCCGGCAGTTGCCGCAGATGCTCCAGGCGGTCTCGGTCTGCCACCAATGGTCGATCACCGGCCGCTGGAGCATGTTCACCGCCCAGTGATAGGTGTCCGGGTCGGTGCGCTCGCCGGCCAGGTACAGGGCCTCGAACTTGCCCAGGTCGTACTTCTTCAGGTACTCGCCCTGGCTGTCCTCGCGCTTGATGGCCCTAAAGGCGGTGGGCGCGGTGAACAGCACCTTCACCCCGTGCTCGCTGATCACCCGCCAGAAGGCGCCCGGGTCCGGGGTGCCCACCGGCTTGCCCTCGAACACGATGGTGGTGCAGCCGTAGAGCAGGGGGCCATAGACGATGTAGGAGTGGCCCACCACCCAGCCCACGTCCGAGGCGGCCCAGTACACGTCGCCGGGGTCCACGTCGTACACGTGGCGCATGGTCCAGTACAGGGCCACCGCGTGGCCGCCGTTGTCGCGCACGATCCCCTTGGGCACGCCGGTGGTGCCGGAGGTATAGAGGATGTAGAGGGGATCGGTGGCCTTTACCGGCACGCAGTCGGCCGGCTGGGCCTCGGCCGCGAGCTGGTCCCAGTCCAGGTCGCGGCCCGGGGTGAGTTCGGCCTCGGCCTGGGGCCGCTTCAGGATCACGCATTTGTCCGGCTTGTGCTCGGCCAGCTCGATGGCCTTGTCCAAAAGCGGCTTGTAGGCGATCACCTTCTTCACCTCTATGCCGCAGGAGGCGCTGATTATGACCTTGGGCTTGGCGTCGTCGATGCGTATGGCCAGCTCCTTGGGCGCGAACCCGCCGAACACCACCGAGTGGATGGCCCCCAGCCGGGCGCAAGCCAGCATGGCCACCAGGGCCTGGGGCACCATGGGCATGTAGATCACCACCGTGTCGCCCTTTTCCACCCCCAGGCTCTTGAGCCCGCCGGCAAAGCGGCTCACCTGGTCCAGGAACTCCCGGTAGGTGATCTTCTGTACCGTGTCGGTGACCGGGCTGTCGTAGATTATGGCCACCTGGTCGCCGCGGCCGCCTTCCACGTGGCGGTCGATGCAGTTGTAGCAGGTGTTCAACTCACCGCCGGTGAACCAAAGGTAGAAAGGCTTGTTGCTGTCGTCCAGGACCTTGTCCCACTTCTTGTACCAGGATATCTTCTCCGCAGCCTCCCCCCAGAAACCGTCCGGGTCTTCGATGCTCCTCTTAAACACCTCCTCATACTTCCCCATTCCGCGCTCCTTTCGCTGCCAAGGGGGTATGCC
>CAZUHP010000059.1:0-16969 GCA_964620595.1 uncultured Desulfarculaceae bacterium
GTCAAGCGCTAGGTCCGCTCTGCCCTTTTCGCGCCGCCCCCCCCCGCCGCCCACCCGCCGCCCCCCCGTCGCCCCGCCCGCCGCCCCCCCCCGTCGCGCCCGCGCCTGGGGACAAAGGGAAAGCGGGACTCCGCCCCCGTAAAAAAAGGAGCCCCCAGCGGGGCTCCTTTTGCGAGAGCAGGGAAGCGGCCGCGTTCTACAGGCCGCGCTCCTTGGGCTTCTTGGGGGTCTTGGTCGCCTTGGGCTTGAGGGTGAAGGCCACGATGTGTCCCTGGTCCTTGGTGATCATGCCCTTCAGCCTCTTGGTGGCCAGGCACATGACAAGGGCCGGCCGGCCCACGTTGCCCACGTCGGCCACGGTGTAGTCGGTGATGTAGCCACTGATGCGCGGGGTGCGCCAGTTCTCCACCATGGACATGCCGTTCCAATACAGGGAGAAGATGGTGCCCTGGTAGTACATGCGCATCTTGCCCAGCAGGCCGCCCATGCGGTCCCGGTTGCGTACCACGATCACCTCGGCCCGGCCGTCCTTGTCCAGGTCGGAGAGCACCATGCGGGTGGGCAGGAAGTACCAGCCCTCCTCGTAGCTGGGGTTGTCCATGGTGCTGGCCGGCGGCATCTTGATGAACTTGGCCGAGGCGTTGTACACCTCGCCGCCCTGGTACAGGCGCTCGCCGTCAGGGGCGAACACCATCAGGTCGTAGCTCAGCCCGATCATCAGGGTCATGGCCCGGCCCGAGCCGTTCAGGTCGGCCAGGAGGATGTTGTAGAGGTTGGCGGCGGGGGTGGGCTTTTTCACCTCCTTGCCGGGCACGGGCACATAGGTGCCCCTTGCCGCCTGCATGTAGTAGATGGGCCCCACAAAGGGCTCGACGATATCCTTCTTCTGGCCCAAGAGGATCTTGCCCTTGCCCACCGGGTTGGGCTGCACCCGGAAGAAGTAGGGCAGGTCCTTGGCCAGGTAGCGCAGGCCGCCCCGGGGGTCCCACACCAGCACGAAGCTCTGGATGGTGTAGTTGTTCAGGTTGGAGACGAATATCTCCGGCCGGCCGTCGCCGTCTATGTCCGCGGCGTCCACGAACAGGTACTCGCCGGTGGGGCCGTTCTTCAGCTCGTAGACCAGCCCGAAGTGCCGGCCCGCCAGCCGGTAGATGCGCAGCCCGTGCTCCAGCAGGGCCACCACCTCGTTCTTGCCGTCCAGGTCTATGTCCGCCACCGCGAGGGAGGTGACATGGCCGTCGATGCGGGGGCTGCGCCAGTAGCGGTCCGAATCCACCCCGGAGAGGCTGCGCAGAAAGAGCGGGTTCAGGGGGCTGACCGTGGCGGGCAGGTCGTCCATGGGCGAGCGCGCCGCGGGCCCGGGCCGGCCCTGGGGGCTCTCCTTTTCCAGGCGGGCCATCTCCCGGGTCTTTTCCTCGGCCTTCTTGATGGCCGCCACCGCCTCGGGCCGCTTGAACAGGTCGGCGTTGATGCGCTGGGCAAAGTCGTTGATGCGGGGGATGACCTGGTCCAGGTCGGCGGCCTGCACAAAGGCGGTCAGGGGCGGTGCCTTGGGATCTTTCACCTTGACCACCCGGGCGTCCACGCTGACCGCCTTGCCCAGGGCGGTGATGGAGCCGAACACCACCACGTCGGCCGAGAGCTTCTTGCCCACCTGGCGGGCCTTCACGTCGTTGTAGGGCGGCGGAATCTGCTTCATCACCGGCGCCACCAGGTCGGGCTCTATCACGGTCACCTTGTCCTGCCAGGACAGGCGGGTGGCCAGCATGTCACGCACGCCCTTGACCAAAAACGATATGTCGTCCTTGGCGTTGGCGGTGAAGGGCAGGATGACCACCCGCTGGGGAGCGGCGGCAAAGATGGGGGCGGCCAGGGCAAGGATCATCACCAGCGCCACAAGCGCCAGCGCCGCACGGCGTACACGGCAACGCGTCATTTCCTGTTTCCTCCCGCCCCTCTCCGGGGCTGGTCCGGGCAGGCTCGATCGCCTAAACATGCTGAATTTGGAAGCTATCATGGGGGTAGGGGCTTGTCAACCAAGCCCCAGCACCGCGCTTTTGCGGGTTGACAAGCGCCCGTGGGGGCAGGAGAATCCTAAGCCAACCCCCAGTGGTGCCTCCTGCGCCAAGCGGGCGCGGGTTTCATGTCAACCACCTGTCAGGGAGCGGACCATGGAATGCCCCCATTGCCAGCAAGAACTACCCGCGCTCACCTGTGAGAGCTGCGGTCAAAAGGCGCTCGCCGGCGCCGCCTTTTGCCATTACTGTGGCCACCAGTTGCCTGCCGGCGAGGAGCCCAAGCTCCTGACCTGCGCCTCCTGCGGGACCGAGACCATCAGCCGCCACAAGTACTGCCCCGCCTGCGGCAGCGCCCTGACCCCCGAGGACGCCCCCAGCCACGGGGTGTCCTGCGCCGAGTGCGGCCAGGGCCTGGACACCGGCGACGCCTTTTGCCGCTACTGCGGCGCCCCCCAGGCGGAGCAGGCCGAGGCCGAAAGCGCGGTGGAGTTCGACCCCAACAAGCGCATCGCCTGCTCCGACGGCATGTGCATCGGCATAATCGGCCCGGACGGCAAGTGCACCGAGTGCGGCAAGCCCTATGCCGGGCCGGCCGGAGGAGAGGAGTAGGCCGGTGTACGAACTCACGGTCATCGGCCGCTTTGCCGCGGCCCACTCCCTGCGCAACTTCAAGGGCCGCTGTGAGGCCCTGCACGGCCACAACTGGCGGGTGGAGGTGGTGGTCCGCGGCGAAACCCTGGACCAGGCCGGCCTGGTCATGGACTTCGGCGAACTCAAGGCCGCCATGAACCAGGTGCTGGACACCCTGGACCACCGCTACCTCAACGAGTTGGAGCCCTTCGACCGGCTGAACCCGTCTTCCGAGCTGATCGCCAAGTACCTATACGAGAAGATAGCCGGGCTCCTGCCCCCGGGAGTGGAGATGGCCCGGGTCTCGGCCTGGGAGTCCGAGGACAGCCGCGCCACCTACCTGGGCTGAGCCCCGGCCGGCCCCGCCACCCTGCGCCGCCAGTTTCAGAGAAGGGGAGTTCCCCCTTCCCGGCCAAACCATGCCGCCCCGGCCGATCGCCCGTGGCCCTGTCTGGCAGGACGCAGGGGAACGCCTCTTTCCCAGGCAGACTGACCCCGCCGGGCCCCCGTCGCCCCCGCCCCCCCGTCGCCCCGCCCCCCCGTCGCCCCCCCGGCCTTTAGACCAGAGCCGGGGTGCTCATCTCGAAGTTGTGCAGAATGTCGTGGCGCAGGCGCTTGAGGAGTTCCCTGGCCACCGGTCCGGGCCGGCCGCTGCCCAGGGGCTGGCCCTCCAGGCGGGTGACCGGCAGCACGTCCAGGGTGGTTCCGAAGAGCATGACCTCCGATGCCCGGCGGAGGTCCTCCACCGCCAGGGGCCGGTGCTCCACGGCCCTGAGCAGGCCCTCGGCCACCATGTCCCGGGCCAGCTCCATGGCCCGGCGGGCGGTGATGCCCTCCAGGATATGCACCGGCGGGGGCAGGAGCAGCCGGCCCTTGTCGTCCACCAGGCCGATGTTCTCGGTGGAGCCCTCGGCCACCCGGCCGCTCTCGTCCAGGCCGATGGCGAAGTCCCAGCCCTTGTTCAGGGCCTCGCGCTTGAGGAGCACGTTGGGCAGGTAGTTGCAGGACTTGACCGAGGCGAAGAAGCCGCTCTTGGAGGGCACCTGGCTGATGCCGATCTGCACGCCCCGTTCATAGGCCTGGTCGGGGAGGGGGTGGGGCTTGCCCACCATGACATACACGCCGGGCTCGGGGCATTCAAAGGGGTTGGTGGTGAAGCCGCCGGGGCCGCGGCTAACGTACAGGCGCACCATGCACTCGGGCTGCCCCCCGGCCCGCACCACCGCCACGGCCAGGGCCTCCAGTTCCTCCAGGGCGAGGGGCAGCTCGAGCTGGATGGAAGCGGCCGAGCGGGCCAGGCGCTCCAGGTGGCGCTGGAACTGGTAGATGCGGCCGGCCACGCACTTGGTGGCCTCGAACACCCCGTCCCCCCGGTGGACCATGTGGTCGTCCAGGGGCACGCACATGAGCCAGGGCTCGGTGACGATGCCCCCCGCTTGGGAGGAATACATGGCCAGGTAATCCTTGGCCCAGGGCCGCGGCCGCTGCTTCAGCCTCTGGATGGCCTGCTCTTCGCTCAGGATGGGTGGGGACGACTCGCGCATGGCTGGCAATTTACACCCTGCCCCCCGGGGCGGGCAAGGTCTTTCCCCGGTTGTCTCCGGCCGGGCGCTCGGCTTATCATAGGGTGGATCTCTTTGGCATAGGATGAATCTCTATTGACCCCATGAAATCAGGAGAAACCATGCCCCAGTATCCACGTTTATTCTCTCCGCTCAAGGTGGGCGGCCAGGAGTTGCCCAACCGGGTGATCATGCCCTCCATGGGGTCCAACTTGGCGGACCCCAAGGGCCAGGTCACCCAGGGCATGTTGGACTACTATGCCGCCCGCGCCGCGGGCAGGCCCGGGCTCATGGTGGTGGAGGCGGCCTGCGTGCATCCCTCGGGCCGGGTCATCGAGCGCCACTTCATGTGCCACGACTCCAGCACCCTGGAGGGCATGCAGCGCCTGGTGGAGGTGATCAAACCCCAGGGGGTGGTCACCATCCTGCAGCTCATCCACGGCGGCCGCAACTCCCACCCCCGGCTGGTGGGCGAGCTGCTGGCCCCCAGCGCCTTGCGCGGGCCCACCTCCAAGTCCACGCCCCGGGCCATGACCCGCCTGGAGATAGAGGCCATGGTGGAGTGCTTCGCCCGGGCGGCCCAGCGGGCCATGCAGGCCGGCTTCGACGGGGTGGAGATACACGCGGCCCACGAGTACCTGGTGCACCAGTTCCTGACCCCTTATTGCAACCAGCGCCAGGACGCCTACGGCGGCGACCTGGAGGGGCGCGCCCGCTTCGCCCTGGAGGTGGCGGCCGCGGTGCGGCGGGAGATGGGCCCGCACAAGATACTGGCCTTCCGGCTCTCCGGCAACGACCACGTGCGCCACGGCATGGACCCTGCCCAGGCGGCCGAGATGGCCAAGCTCCTGGAAAAGGCCGGCGTGGACCTGATCTCGGTCACCGGCGGGGTGTACGAGACTCCCCACATGGTGGTGCCCCCCCTGCCCACCCCGCCCGGCACCCACCTGGACGCGGCCGAGGTGGTCCGGCAGGCGGTCAAGGTGCCCGTGGCCGGGGTGGGCCGGATCAACACCGCGGCCCAGGCCGAAAAGGCCCTGGAGCGGGTGGACCTGGTGGCCTGCGGGCGGGCCTTCCTGGCCGATCCCCTGTGGCTGGTCAAGGCCTCCCAGGGCCGGGAGGCGCTCACCCGGCCCTGCATCGGCTGCAACCAGGGCTGCATAGACCGGGTGCTGGAGGGGCTGGCCATCACCTGCGTGGCCAACCCCTGGCTGGGCCACGAGGCGGAAGAGGACGCCATGACCCCGGCCCGCAACCCGGTGGTGGTGGCGGTGGTGGGCGGCGGCCTGGCCGGCATGGAGGCGGCCCGCGCCCTGGGCGCGGTGGGCCACCAGGTGACCCTGTTCGAGAGCGGCCCCGAGCTGGGCGGCCAGTTGCTGTTGGCCGCGGTGCCGCCGGGCAAAGACGAGTTCCTGCGCCTGGTGGACTACTACAAGGCCGCCCTGGCCGAGCTGCCCAAGGTGGAGGTGCGTCTGAACACCAAGGTCACCGCGGACGAGGTCTGCCGGATCAACCCCGCCGCGGTGGTGGTGGCCACCGGCTCGGAGCCGGTGATGCCCCAACTGCCCGGCGTCGGGGAGGCGCCCATGGTCAGCGCCCGCGAAGTGCTGGACGGCAGCGCCCAGGTGGGCCGGCGGGTGGCGGTGCTGGGCGGCGGCAACCTGGGCTCCGAGGTGGCCCACTACCTGGCCGCCCGCGGCCACGAGGTGTGCATCATCGAGCTGGGCCTGGGCATCGGCAACGACCTGGGCCCGGGCCGGCGCTACCTGCTGCGGCGCGAGCTGGGCCAGTACAAGATCCGGCGCTACATCCGCTCCCAGGTGCGCCGCCTGTTCCGGGACCACGTGTCCTTCCTGCACATCCTGCCCGACGGCACCCGCCAGTCCACCGACGTGGGTCCCCTGGACACCTTTGTGACCGCCCTGGGCGCCCGCCCCCGGGAGTCTTTGTTCCTGGCCCTGGAGCCCAAGGTCGATGCCATCTACCTCATCGGCGACGCGCTAAGCCCCTCGCGCATGGGCGACGCCACGGCCGAGGGCGCCCGCACCGCCGCGGCCATCCACCAGCTCGCCCAGGAGGGCAAGCTGGGGGGCGCGTCCCAGGCTGCCTGCTGAAAAACACCAACCGTCCGACTGGTCTCCCCTCCCCTGTCCCCGCTCCCCCGCGAGGGGGGCGGGGACAGGGGGAGCCCCTTGACAACGACCGGGCGGGGGGATAATAGAATGTGCGTTCTAATTTAGAATATTAATTCCGCAAGCCAGGAGGGCGCTGCCATGGTCCCCCAAAAGCTTTCCCGCCGGGAACGCCAGGCATTCCAGAACCGCGAGGAGATCATGGAGGCGGCGGTGGAGCTTTTCGCCCAAAAGGGATTCCACGCCAGCGGCGTGGCGGAGATAGCCCAGCGGGCCGAGTTCGGGGTGGGCACCCTCTACCGCCTCTTTCCCGGCGGCAAGGACCACATCTACCGCGAACTCAAGCGCCGGGTGCTGGAGTCCTTTGAGGAGGGCCTGGCCCGGGAGCTTGCCGGGGCGAGCGATCCGGAGGAAAAGGTCCGCTGCTACATCGCCGCCAGCGTGCGCGCCTATGGCGACCACCCCCGGGAGATGACCATGTACCTCAGGGAGGTGGCCGGCCTGGGCTTCGACCTGGGGGTGGGCCTGCCCCGGGAGCTGCGCTCCCGTTTCCAGGCCTGCACCGAGGTGGCCCGCCAGGCATTGTGGGAGGGCATGGAGCAGGGCAGTCTTCGCCGCATGGAGCTGGACAGTGCGCTCTGGTTCCTGCGCGCCACCATCAACGGATTCCTCATGCGCTGGCTGGCCGCGCCCCAGCTCCACAGCCTGGACCAAGTGCGGGAGATGATCGAGGAGGCCTTTTTCCACGGCTTGAGCGCCCCTGGCCGCTAGGGCCGATGGACCTCCGCCGCCGCCCGCCACCCGCGCCGCCATCCGACCCCGCACCCATACCCGCACCCGCCCCCGCAGCCGCCCCCGCAGCCGCCCCCCCGTTCCCCTGCCCCCGGCCCCAGCCAGGGGCTACAACCTGGCCATGAACTCCATGACCGCCTGGTTGAAGGCCCGGGGCTGCTCCAGGGCCACCATGTGGCCGGCCTCCGGTATGACCACCACCTGGGAGCCGGGGATGCGCTCGGCCAGGAAATGGCTGTACTTGGGCGGAGTGAGCTTGTCGTCCGCGCCCACGATCATCAGGGTGGGCAGCCTTATGCCGCCCAGGCGGTCGGTGAGGTCAAAGGCGTTGCAGGCGGAGAAGTCGCCGTGGGTCACCTGGGCCGGGCACTCCAGCATGTGCTCCGCGCCCAGCTCCAGGGTGCGCGGGTCCGCGCCCGGGGCATAGGCGTACTGCACGATCATCTTCACCGTGGCCTGGTAGTCGTTCAGGATGCCCTCCAGGATGGCGGGCAGCACCTTGAGCCGGCTGCCGGTGCCCACCAGGATCAGGCCCCGGAAAAGCTCCGGGTTCTGCAGGGCGGCCACCTGGGCGATGGCCCCGCCCAGGGAGTGGCCCATGAGCACCGGCCGCAGGGGACCGGCCGCCACGATCTCGGCCAGCCAGGCGGCGTAGTCCTCCACCCGCTCCCTGCCCGGCCCGGGGGTCCGGCCATGGCCGGGCAGGTCTATGGCCGCCGCGTTCACCCCCCTCAGCCCGCTGAGCTGGGCCTGCCAGGCCCGGACGCTGCCGCCCGAACCGTGGATCATGAGAAGGCTGGGCCGGGCCGGGTCGAAGCCCTCCTCCCCCAGGGAAAGTCCCACCTCGCGTCCCTCTGTATGCTGGTCCCACATGAGTATGCTCCTTGCCGTGGTAGTGGCCGCGCCGAGGCGGCCCCATGATAGCACAAAGCCTCCCGCCCCAGAAAAAGCCCGCGGCCCCGGCATAGACCGGGGCCGCGGGCCCTGTATGTAGTCCGGTCCGGGAGGGGACCTGCCCCTTACCGGCCGGTTGTCGCCCAGCCTAGCTCAGCTTCTTGCACTCCTCGGTCAGCTTGGGCACGATGTCGAACAGGTCCGCCACCACGCTGTAGTCGGCCTTGGAGTGGATGGGCGCGTCGGGATCCTTGTTGATGGCCACGATGACCTTGGAGGAGCCCATGCCCGCCAGGTGCTGGATGGCGCCGGAGATGCCGCAGGCGATGTAGCAGTTGGGGGTGACCACCTTGCCGGTCTGGCCCACCTGGTCGCCGTGGGGCCGCCAGCCCGCGTCCACCGCCGAGCGGCTGGCGCCCACCGCCGCGCCCAGCACCGCGGCCAGCTCCTCCAGGATCTTGAAGTTCTCGGCCTCTTTCATGCCGCGGCCGCCGGAGACGATGATCTCGGCCTCGGTGAGTTCCACCTTGCCCTCGGCCTCCTTGATGACCTCCTCCAGCTTGACCCGGGGCTCGCTCACCGCCGGGGAGACCTCCTCCACCGCGGCCTCGCCGCCCACTTCCTTTACGTCGAACACGTTGGGCCGGAGGGTGATCACCTGGGGATCGGCCTTGAGCAGCACCTCGGCGTACACCTTGCCCGCGTAGATGGGCCGGGTGGCCTTGAGCCTGCCGTCGGCCACGGCCAGGCCGGTGCAGTCCACCGCCGCGCCCACGTCCAGCTTGGCGGCCAGGCGGCCGGCCAGGTCCTTGCCCTGCATGCTGGCGCCGAAGATGATGGCCGCCGGGCCCTGCTCCTTGGCAAGACCCGCCACCGCCTCGGCATAGGCGTCGGTGGTGTAGTTCTCGAACACATCGTTCTCAGCGTAGAGCACCTTGCTCACGCCGTACTTGCCCAACTCGGCGCACTTGTCCTTGAGGCCCTTGGCCAGCACCACGGCCGTGACCTCGGCGCCCAGCTCGTCGGCCACGCCCTTGGCCGCGCTGGCCGCCTCGAAGGTGACCTTGCGGAAGTCGCCGTCCCGGTGCTCCGCGATAATCCAAACACCCGCCATATCGAAACTCCTTCCCGGAAGATTGATTCGTGTCGCTCAAGCCCTCGCGCCGGCCCTAGATGACCTTGGCCTCCTCGTGCAGCGCCTTGGCCAAGTTGGCGGCCAGCTCCTCGGGGGTCTCGCCCTCGATGACCTTGCCCGGCGCGCGCTCCGGCGGGGGATTGATGGCGATGATCTCGATCTTGTCCTCGCGCTCCAAGCCCAGATCGGCCAGGGTCTTGGTCTCCAGGGGCTTCTTCTTGGCCTTCATGATGCCCGGCAGGCTGGCGTAACGCGGCTCGTTGAGGCCCTTCTGGGCGGTGACGCACACCGGCAGCTTGGCCGAGAGCACGTTGGTCTGGCCCTCGATGGGACGGTGCACCTTTATGGTGTCGCCCTCGATCTCCTGCTTGATGACCACGGCCAACTGGGGCATGTCCAGGGCCTCGGCCACGGCGCTGGAGGCCAGGCCGCAGTCGTCGTCCACCGCGCGCTGGCCGAAGAAGATGATGTCAGGGTTGAGAGGCTCGATGGCCTTGGCCAAGACCTTGCCCACGAACATGGGATCCGCGCCGTAGAGGTCCTCGTCCTCGATGAGGATGGCCTTGTCCGCGCCCATGGCCAGGGCGGTGCGCAGGGCCTCGGTCACCCGCTTGGGGCCAGCGCCCACCACGGTCACCTCGCCACCCTGGGCCTCCTTTATCTTCAGGGCCTCTTCCACGCCGAACTCATCGTAGGGGTTCATGACCCACTTGATATCGTCGGTATTGATGCTCTTGCCGTCCGAGCCGATCTTGATCTGGGTCTCGGTGTCCGGCACCTGCTTGATGCACACCACTAGGTTCACCTTAAGCCCCTCCTTTCCTCGCTACCTGATGGAACGGGGTATCCGTTGTAACCTGTGCAACCGGCCTCCCTGGCCGGCGTTCGTTGCAAACCATCCACGCCGGCGCTTTCAGGACGCCAGCACTCCTTGCAGGAAAAAGCCCGCTATCTCCTCGGCCGCCTTGGTGATGGAGTATTTGCGGGACGAACTCAACACCCAGTAGCGGCTCATCTCGTCCAGGGCGCCGAAAAAGGCGCGCTTGAACACGCCGGGCTCCACCTCGGGACGGAACACTCCCTTGGCCTGGCCCTCGCGGATTATGCCGGAGATGAGGTTGAGGTATTGCTGGAACTGGACGTTCTTGTACTCCTTCATGAACTTGGAGGACTGCCGTATCTCCACCTGGATGATCTCGGCCAGTTCCTGGTTTTCCTCCACCAGCTTGAGGTGGGCCAGGGCAAAGCGCTCCAGCTTCTTGGCCGGGTCGCTCTCCTGTTGCACCTCCTGGGTGACCCGCTGGAGGATGGCGGCCATCTCCTCTTCGAACAGACGAATGAGGATATCATCTTTATTTTGGAAGTACAAATAGATGGTGCCATCGGCCACATTGGCGGCGCGGGCGATCTCGCTTACCTTGGAATTATAGAAGCCGTTCTTGGCAAATACCTTCACGGCTGCCTGGATGATGCGGCGGTGCTTGTCGCTGGACCTTTTGTTGTCCTTTTTCACGGCTCTAACGTCCCGGCGGGCCTCAGAAAGCAGGGGCCCAGCCTGTTACTGAATGATGATTCATTCAAGTTGGTAGCACGGCCCCGACCCGGTGTCAACGCTTTTTTTGCAAAAAATGAATTCCATTCATATACCGCCGGGTTGGACTGCCTCACAGCCGAACCCCAGGACCCCGCCATCCCCAGGCGGGCAGCCGTTTCATGGCCAGGCACCCTCATCGCGCCGCAGACCCCAAAAGTCGATCATCCTTTGGGTTTATGCCGAAATCGCCGGTGCCTTGGGGTCCGTACCAAGGAGCGCGCCTTCTGTCAAGTACATACCTGCCCCCGCCCCCTATCCCCCCGTCGCCCCCGTCGCCCCCCGTCGCCCCCCCGTCGCCCAGCCGTGAGGGGAATGTGGGTTGGAGAGTGCGGCAAGGGGCTCGACCCAAAGGACCCGGGGGCGGGCCGGAAGGCGGGGCCACAGAAAGCAAGGGGGTTCCAACAAAAAGAACACCGGGCTGGGTCGGCCCGGTGTTCTCTAGGAAAGGAGAAAAGGGTTTTTTTGAGAAGCTGGTCGCCCCCAAGTAGTAGCAATTGGGATGCCAAGTCTGGCCGGGGCGAGAATTTTAGCTATAAACCCTTTCAATACAACACGTTACCCAAGGCCCTCCCCGGCCGGCGGCAAGGGTGGCCCCATGCCTTGGGTTCAAAAATTTGAACCGCCACCAGGGCCCCGGAGGGGGTGTTTTGGTCAACCTGTTGCATTTATTGCCCATTTGCCGGTTCAAAAAGTTATACCGCTATATTTCGATTCCGGGGGCCGGGAAAGCCTGGCAAAGTTCGGCCACCTGGGCCCGCACTTCATTCAGGTTCGCTTCGTCCTGGGGGGCCTGGGCCACCCGGGCGATGAGCCCGGCCACCACGGCCATCTCGGGCTCCTTCATTCCCCGGCTGGTGAGGGCCGGGGTGCCCAGGCGCACGCCGCTGGGGTCGTCGGCCGGGCGGGGATCGAAAGGTATCTTGTTGGCATTGGCCACGATGCAGGCCTTGTCCATGGCCTGGGCCAGCACCTTGCCGGTGAGCCCCATGGCCGAGGCGTCGATCAGGACCAGGTGGTTGTCCGTGCCGCCGGTGACCAGGCTGAAGCCCTTTTCCATGAGCCCCTCGGCCAAGGCGGCCGCGTTCTTCACCACCTGGCGGCAATACTCGGCATAGGAGGGCGCGGCCGCCTCCTTGAGCGCCACCGCGATGGAGCCGGTCACGTGGTTGTGGGGCCCGCCCTGCAGGCCGGGGAACACCGCCTTGTCGATCCTGGCGGCCAACTCCTTCTTGCACAGCACCATGCCCCCCCGCGGACCGCGCAGGAGCTTGTGGGTGGTGGTGGTCACCACGTCGGCATGGGGAAAGGGGTGGGGATGGCAGCCGGTGATGCACAGGCCGGAGATGTGGCTGATGTCCGCGCACAGTACCGCGCCCACCTCCCGGGCGATCTCGCCAAAGATGGCGAAATCCACGGTGCGGGGATAGGAGGAGCAGCCAGCGAAGATGAGGCCAGGCTTGAACTCCCTGGCCAGCTCCCGCGCCTGGTCATAGTCGATGAGCCCCGTCTCCCGGCTGAGGCCGTACTGGCGCACCTCGAAGAACTTGCCCGAAAAGCTCACCTTGGCGCCGTGGGTCAAGTGCCCGCCCGCGGCCAGGTCCATGCCCATCACCCGCCCGCCGGGCTTGAGGGTGGCCAGGTACACGGCCATGTTGGCCGGGCTGCCCGAGTAGGGCTGCACGTTGGCGTGCTCCGCGCCGAAAAGCTCCCTGGCCCGGCTCAGGGCCAGGTCCTCGATCTGGTCTATGATCTCCTGGCCCTGGTAGTAGCGCCGGTGGGGGTAGCCCTCGGAGTACTTGTTGGTCAGGATCGAACCGGTGGCCGCCATGACCGCGGTTGAGGCGTAGTTCTCAGAGGGAATCATCCGCAGGCAGGAGGCCTGGCGGCGGGCCTCCTGGTCGATCAAATCCGCCACCTGCGGGTCAATTTTGCGCAACTCGTCCATGATGGCAAATCCTTGTGGGGAGGCGTTCAAAGACTGTTTAATATGGCATAGGGCCTGGAACCTGTCAACGCAACGGGGGGGCGGGGGCGACGGGGGGGCGGGGGGCGACGGGGGGGCGACGGGGAGGCGGGGGACGGCGACGGCGGGCGACGGGGGCGGGGGGCGGAGCCGGATCCCGCCCGCTGCCGCTCCTTGGCGCAGCCGGCCCTTCTGCGGTATGTGTTTAGGCACGGCGACTTCCCTTGGCCCCGGCCACCATGCGCGGAGACAACACCCCATGAACCAAGCGCCCCAAGGCTACCAGGAACTCGGCCTGGACCACCAGGACCACATCCAGGCCTTTCTGCGGGCCGACCCGCCCCAGACCAGCGAACTCACCTTCACCAACCTGTTCATATGGCGCGACTTCTACCGCCCCCTTTGGCGGAAGGCGGCCGGCTGCCTGGCCCTGATCCTGCGCCCCCGCGGCGAGGCGCCCTTTGCCCTGCCCCCGGTGGCCGGGCCGGGTGGCGACCGCATGGCCGCGCTCCAGGCCCTCATGAGCGACCTGGAGGCCATGGGCGCCGCGCCCCGGGCCTGCCGGGTGGGCGAGGAGTTCGTGCAACGATACCTGGACCAGAAGCGCTACCAGGCCCGCTTGGACCGCGACCACAGCGACTACCTATACCTGACCGCAGACCTCATCCGGCTGTCGGGCAAGCGTTTCCACGGCAAGAAGAACCACCTCAACCGCTTCAAGCGGACCGTGGAATACCAGTACAAGCCCCTGGACCAGGAGCTGGTGGAGTGTGTGCTGGAGATGCAACAGAACTGGTGCGCCCTGCGCGACTGCGCCGCCAGCGAGAGCCTCCAGAACGAGGACCGCGCCATCTTCGAGGCGCTAACCCACTTCGACCGCCTGGGCTACACCGGGGGCGCCATCGTCGTCAACGGGGTGGTGGAGGCCTTCTCCCTGGGTGAGCCCCTGAACCCCGACACCGCGGTCATCCACATCGAAAAGGCCAACCCCGAGATCCCCGGCCTCTACGCGGCCATCAACCAGATGTTCGCCGAGCGAGCCTGGTCCCACCTGACCTATATCAACCGCGAGCAGGACCTGGGCCTGCCCGGCCTGCGCCGGGCCAAGGAGTCCTACCACCCCCACCACCTGGTTCACAAGTACCAGGTCACTCCCCGCCGGGCCGCGGCCTGAGCCGGCCGGCAGCCCCCCGGCGCTGCTAATCGCTGAAAAAGGGACTGCCCAAGAAGCGGATGAAGGAGGGCACCAGGTCCTTGCCGAAATGGTTGCTCATGGACTTGATGAGGGTAGAGGCCGCGTCAAAGGCCGGCCTGGCGTCCTGGTAGGGGCGTTCGGAGGTCATGGCGTCGTAGGCGTCGCAGATCTTGATCAGCCGGGCCAGGTAGGGCGTGCGGCGGGCGTTGAGCCCCTCGGGGTAGCCGCTGCCGTCGGCGTTCTCGTGGTGATGCATCACCGCCATGAGCACCTCGTAGGGCACCGCGCTGATGGGGGTCAGCAGCTTGTAGCCCAGGGCCGGGTGCTTCTGTACGATGGCGCGCTCCTCCTCGGTCAGGGGCCCGGGCTTCTCCAGCACCGCCGGGGGCATCTTGGCCATGCCCAGATCGTGCAGGAGCCCGGCCATGCCCAGGGCGCGCACCACGTCGTCCTTTAGCCCCAGGTAGCGGCCAAAGGCCATGGCCAGCATGCATACGTTCACCGAGTGGGTGTAGATGGAATAGTCGGCCTTGAGGACCTCGGCCAGGTTGGAGAGTATCTGGGCGTCGTGGGCGATGCGCTCCACCGTCTCGTGGGCCCGGGCGACCGACCCCTCCAGGGCCCGGGGGGAAAGGTCACTGCCAAAGAGCAGCCGCAGGTTCAAGGTGGCGATCTCGCGCACCACCAGCGACTTCTTCTTGACCGTGGCGTGGGGATTGTCCACCAGCTCCTCGGCAAAGCGGTCGAAGTAGGCCGTGAGGGCGGCGCCCTCGCTCACCTTTACGAATATCTTGCTCTGGCCCTGCTGGATCAGCCGGTCGCGCCAGGAGGCGCGGAAGGTCTCGCCCGCCTCGCAGGCCAGGGCCATGCGGATGGTCTTGGTCTCCTTGTTGACCAGGGGGAGGTACAGGTCCACTGGCGCCGGCTGGCCCGGCACCAGCACCTGGAGGGAGAGCGGGGCCAGGCCCATCTCGGCGGGGTTGAAATCCACCCGGAAGCGCGAGCGGTCCAGGGGCCTGTCCAGCAGGTGCGCTTTGGGCTTGTCTTCCTCTGGGCACATGGCGGCCTCGCTTTTCCCGGGACGGGCCAGAAGCAGGCTAGCAAAAGCCGGGGGCGCGGGCAAGGTACTGGCCAGTCTCCCCCGCCACGGGGTAGGCTTGTGGTAGTACCAGCATACTCCAGCCGGAGATTCAGATAAAGGGGAGCGAATACCATGAGCCACGCCTGGGACGCCAAACGCCTCACCGACCTGGCCAACGCCTACTGGTCCTCCTGCGCCCTGCACGCGGCGGTGCGCACCGGCCTGGCCGCCGAGCTGGCCAAGGGACCGGCCAGCCTGGAACGCCTGGCCTCCCGCCTGGGCCTCAGCCCGCGCGGCCTGGAGCCCCTGCTCACCTCGCTCCTGACTCTGGGGCTCCTCGGCAAACAAGGCGATGCCTACCACCTCAACCCCGAGGCAGCGCCGTTCCTCGACCCCGCCTCGCCCCATGACCTCTCCAACCTCATCCTGCACATGGCCGACATGGTGCCCACCTGGGCCGAGCTGGATCGGTGCGTGCGGACCGGCAAGCCGGTGGAGCGGGAGCAGGAACCGTACAACAAGCAGACCCCGCAGCGCCGGCACTTCTACCGGGCCATGCGCGACCTGGCCCGCCAGCAGGCCCCGGACCTGGCCGCCCGCCTGGGCCTGAAGCCCGGCCAGCGCCTCTTGGACCTGGGCGGCGGGCCGGGGGTGTATGCCTACACCTTTGCCGCCGAGGTGCCCGGCCTGCGGGTGACGGTGTTCGACCTGCCCGGCGCCCGGCCCCACTTCGAGCAGGAGGCCGCGGCCCACCCCGGGGCCAAGGGAGTGGAGTTCCAGGAGGGCGACTACCGCCGGGACGAGCTGGGCGGGCCCTACGATGTGGTGTGGCTCAGCCAGGTGCTCCACGGCGAGGGGCCGGATGAGTGCCAGCGCCTGGTCCAAAAGGCGGCCGCCGCCCTGGGCCCCGGCGGAGTGCTGTGGATACAGGAGTTCGTGGTGGACCCCCAAGGCAAGGGGCATCCCTTTGCCGCCCTGTTCAGCCTGAACATGCTGGTGAACACCCCGGCGGGCCGCAGCTACACCGCCCGGGAGCTGGACCGCTTCATGACCCGGGCCGGCCTGGAGCGGACCGAGAACCTGGGCCCCGTGCAGGAAGGTTCGCCCGCCATGCTCCTGCGCGGCTTCAAGCCGGCATAGACCGATGCTATGCGCCAAGGGTCCGGCTATGGATTTCGTCTATGGATGACGCCAAAGAAAGGTTGTAGGGAGGGATAAAGAATCTGCGGGGCTAGATGCTGATTACCTTGTCAGCCACCTGCAGGCTGGTCACCACGTCCAGCATGTTGGTGGTCTCGCCCACCGCCTTGTTATCCAGCAGGTCGAAGTAGGTCAGGCAGGTGCCGCACACCAGGATGCTGACCCCGCTTCTTTCCAGCTCCCGCAAGGTATCCAGGCTCTCGGAGCCTTCCACGCAGAGCTTGACCCCGCTGTTCAGGAAGATCAGCCGCCACAGGTCGGGCCCCATCTCCTTCAAGGTGAGAAGGAAATTCTTCATCAGCCCGGCGCCCAGGGTGTCGTCGCCGCGGCCGATGCGGTCGGCGGTGATGAACACCGCGGTGCGGCGTGAGCCGCCCAGCTCGCAGGCGTAGCTCTCGGCCGGGGGGGCGTCGGCCGCGGGCTGGCGGCTGGCATCCCTCACGCCCCTCACCACGAAGTCCTGGCCCTGGCTCTCCACCGTGGCGGCATAGCCCTGGCTCTCCAGGAAGCGGCTCACGTTCTGGCTGGCGGCCTGGTTGTCCACCAGCACCTCCAGCCGCTCGGGCGCGTCGGACTCGATCTTCTCCTTGGTCCGCATCACTGGCTGCGGACAGGCCAATCCTCGACAGTCCAGCATATGTCCTCCTTGGCCGATTTGTCCGGGGAATTGTAGCAGAAGTTGGCGCCCGCGGCAGGGGGGGCGGGGGGGCGACGGGGGACGGGGGCGGCGGGGCGGCGGGGGGCAACGGGGGCTGGAAGATACGACCGGGGCA
>CAZUHP010000060.1:0-1387 GCA_964620595.1 uncultured Desulfarculaceae bacterium
CCCCCGTCGCCCCCGTTGCTGTGCTAAAGTATCTTTTTCGACCCTGTCCTTTGCTGTGAGGTTCATCATGATCCGCAAAACGACTCCCGCGTTCTTGGCCCTGTTGTTCCTGCTGGCCGGGTTCTGTCCGGCTGCCGCCCGTTCCGCCTCGCCCTCCAAGTCCTCCGCCCCCCCCGCCCCCCCCGCGCCGGTGATGCGGCTCCATTTCGCCGACCCCTCCTATGACTACGAACTGAAGCGCGCCATGAGCTACACGGTCAGCGGCGGGGCGGACATCAACGAGTGCCTGATCGCGGCCCAGGCCATAACCCCCGGTCAAGGTGATTCCTGGTACGCGGCCTGGCACAAGATGGCAGTGGAGCTGGAGGAGCGGGCGGCCAAGGCCCTGGCCGCCGGCCACCAGGCCACGGCGCGGGGCGCCTGGCTGCGGGCCTGCAACTACCACCGCTCGGCCGAGTTCTTCCTGCACGGCAACCCCAAGGACCCGCGCATCATGAGTTCCTGGCGGGCCAGCCGGCGCTGCTTCCGCCGGGCGGCCGAGCTGATGGGCCACCCGGTGGAGGTGATCGCCATACCCTATGGCCCCCGCCACAAGCTGCCCGGCTATCTCGCCAGGCCCGACGATTCCAAGAAGCCGCGCAAGACCCTGATCCTCATGACCGGGTTCGACGGCACCGCCGAGGAACTCTACCTGGACGTGGGCTGGTATGCCCTGGAGCGCGGCTACAACGTGCTCATGTTCGAGGGCCCCGGCCAGGGCGGCGCCCTGCGCGAGGAGCACCTCTATTTCCGGCCCGACTGGGAGAAGGTGGTCACCCCGGTGGTGGACTACGCCCTGGCCCGGCCGGAGCTGGACCCCAGGCGCCTGGCCCTGATGGGGCTCAGCATGGGCGGCTACCTGGCGCCCCGGGCCGCGGCCTTTGAGCACCGGCTGGCCGCCCTGGTGGCCAACCCCGGCCAGTACGACATGATGGGCTCCCAGCGGCCCAGCCCGGCCGAGTGGGCCCAGATGAACCGCGACCCGGCCAAGACCAACCAGGAGCTGCGCGCCCAGATGGCCCGGGACATCGGCTTCCGCTGGCTCATCAACAACGGCATGTTCACCACCGGCCGCAAGACGCCGCTGGCCTTTTTGCAGTTCTTCAGCCGCTTCCGGCTGAGCGACAAGATCGTGGCCCAGATCAAGTGCCCCACCCTGGTGGTGGTGGGCGCGGGCGACCATTTTTCCGGCCCGGCGGAGCAGCGCCTGCTCTACGACAAGCTCACCGCGCCCAAGACCCTGCTCACCTTCGGCCCTCAGAGCCCGGCCCGCCAGCACTGCCAGGTGGGCGCCCTGCTCCAGGGCAATGCCGCCGTCTTCGACTGGCTGGACGCCACCCTGCGCTGA
>CAZUHP010000060.1:1487-5435 GCA_964620595.1 uncultured Desulfarculaceae bacterium
GGGGGGGCGGGCCAGGGGGTTTGCAATACCCTCCGGCCGTGTTATATGGGCATCCAGCCGGGTCCGAGCGGCCCGGCCCAACCTTCAGACCTGGAGCCTCCCATGTCCGACGACCTCAAGGCCAAGACCGCCGCCACCGCCGAGACCCTGTTCGCGGGCTATGACGGCGCCCGGCCCTATGAGCTGTGGCGCGCCTTTGACAAGGACCTGGCCAAGGAGATGAGCCTGTTCATCACCGGCCGCCTGTACGCCCACGGCAAGCTGGACCACCCCACCCGCCAACTGGTGGCGATCGCCTCCCTGGCCTCCCTGGGCCACCTGGAGGAACTGCGCCTGCACATCTACGCCGGGCTCAAGGTGGGTCTGCCGGCCGGTGACATTGCCGAGGCCATCTTTCAGGTGGGCACCTATGCCGGGGTACCCCGGGTGAACCAGGCCCTCGGTGTGTTGAAGGAGGTACTCCAGGCGCAGGACCAGTGGCCCCCGGCCTGAGTGCCGCGCCCCAAAAAGAGCAGAGCCCCACAAGGGCCCTGCTCTCTTGTCGCTGCCGGGGGCGCTCCCCCGGCTCCTGCCGCCCCGGCGGGGACGGCTATAGTTTTTTCAGTATCTTCCTTGCCGTCTTGGCCTGGCTGCTTCTGGGATAGCTCTTGACCAGGCGGCGGAGCACGATCTTGGCGGTGCGCTTGTCGCCCAGGGCCCGGAAGGCCAGGCCCTGCTTCAACAGCGCGGCGGGTGCCTTGCCGCTTTTGGGGTAGCGCTTGATCACCTGGTTGAAGGCCAGGATGGCCTCCTCGAAGCGCTTCTGGCTGTAATAGATGTTCCCGATCCAGTACTGGGCGCTGGCGGCCAGCCTGGACTTGGGATATTTCTTCCGCACCTCCTCGAAGCGCGCCAGGGCCGCCTTTAGGGAGCCCTTTTTGCGCAGCTTGTGGGCCAGGTCATAGAGGCTCTTGGCGCTGGCGGGCCTGGCCGGAGGCGGGGCGGGCTTGGCCGGCGCGGCGGTGGAGCCGGGCCCGCCGCTGGGCTTGAGGTCCAATATCCCCTCCAGCCGGGCCACCCGCCGGGCCAGGGCCTCGGTTTCAGCCTTTTGGGCCAGGGAGGCCTGGGGCGCCTGGCCCAGGCGGTGGGAGTTCTCCTCCACCTGGCCGCGCAGGGCGGCCACCTCCTGCCGGAGGGTCATTATCTCCGCCTGCATCTCGGCCTGGGGCTTGCGCGCGGTCAGCAGTTGCTTTTCCAGTTGGTCTATCTTCTGGCGGTTGCGGTAGACCTGGCTCTGCAGGGCGGCGAACTGGTCGGGCTCGACGCTGGCGCAGCCGGCCACGGCCGCGGCCAGGGCCAGGGCCGTCAGCCACAGCATTGTCTTGGGCATGGATCTCCTGCCTCCTTGGGGGCTGGGCGCCGCCGCACCCGCCGGGCGCGGGTGCGGCGCGGGATTTACTTGATCACGAAGTGGGCCCGGCGGTTGGCCGCGTAGGCTTCTTCGCTGGTGCCCAGGACCAGGGGCCGCTCCTCGCCGTAGCTCACCGTTTCCAGGCGGTGGGGCGCGATGCCCATGGCCTCCAGGTAGGCCGCCGCCGCCTTGGCCCGTTTCTCGCCCAGGGCCATGTTGTAGGCGTTGGAGCCGCGCTCGTCGCAGTGACCCTCCACGATCACCATCAGGCCGGGGTTGTTGCGCATGTACTCGGCCTTTTCGTTGAGGATCTGCTTGGCCTCGGCGGAAAGGTCGTAGCGGTCATACTCGAAGTGGATGTCCTGGTTGACGAACACCTCCCGGAGCTGGGCGGCGCGGGCCTCCTGCTCCTTGAGCTGGGCCTCCCGCAGCCGGCGCTGGCGCTCGGCCTCCAGCCGGGCCTGCTCCTCGGCGCTGAGCTGGCCGCCCGGCGCGGCCACCTGTTCCTTGCCGCAGCCCGCGGCCAGGCCCAGAGACAGGATCAAGGCCCCCACCGCAACCCACACCAGATACTTTTTCACGTTATCGCCTCCTCGCGCTTTGTTGTTTTCCTGCTCGAGGCGCCGGCCTGGCCGGCCAGTCCGGCGCCGGCATACCTTATTAGTCCACCGCCCGGCCCACGCCCCGGGGCGACCAGGCCGGGTCGGTCTGCTCGCCGGGCAGGTTGGTCAGCCGCTTGATGGGCTGGCCGTTGGCGGTCATCACGTAGATCTGATAGCGGCCGGTGCGGCGGCTGGCATAGGCGATGAGCCTGCCGTCCGGCGACCAACTGGGGTCCTCGCCGCCGCCGTAGCCGCGGGTGAGGATTTGCACGTCCGAGCCGTCCGGCTTGATGGTGGCCACCTGGAACACCCCGTCCACCTGGGCCTGGAAGGCTATGCGGTCGCCGCGGGGCGACCAGTCCGGCGCGGCGCAGTACTTGAAGCCGAAGGTGAGCCGCCGCTGCTGGCCCGAGGCCAGGTCCATGACATATATCTGGGGCGAGCCGCCGCGGTCGGAGACATAGGCCATCTGCTTGCCGTCCGGGCTGAAGGCCGGCGCCACGTCGATGCCCCAGCCGTGGGTCAGGTGCTTGAGTATGCGGCCGGCCAGGTCCACCAGGAAGATGTTGGTGCGGCCGGTGTGGCTCATGCTCACCGCCAGGTTGCCGGTGCCCGGCTGGAACACGGGGGTCAGGTTCACCCCGGGCTTGTTGATGACCAGCTTGCCGCTGCCGCCGGCCAGGGCCTGCACGAACACGGCGGGCCGGCGCTTGAGATAGGAGCTGTAGGCGATCAGCTTGCCGTCCGGCGACCAGGCCGGGTAGAGGGTGATGTCGCCGCGGCGGGTTATCCTCTTCACCGCCGAACCGTCGAAGCTCATCAAGTAGATTTCCTTGATGGCGCCCTTTTCGCCCTGGCGGGCGCCCACGAAGGCGATCTGGGTGGAGAACACCGAGCGCTCGCCGGTTATGGCCAGCATCACCTCGTCGGCGAAGCGGTACATCATCACCGGCAGATCGGCGCGCACCCCGTCGTAGCGCCGGCCGGTGAGCAGCCGGCGCTCCACCACGTCGTAGAGCCGGCACTCCAGGGTGAGGTCGTCGCCGCTGGCCTGGTAGGAGCAGGCGATCAGGAGCTCGGCCCCCACCTTGGCCCACATGGCGTAGTTGATGCTGCCCGGCCGGGGCGGGCCGATGAAGCTCTTGGGATCCAAGAGGTCGAACAGGCCGGTGAAGGAAAGGGCCCGGCCCAGGATGTCGGCGCCCTCGGAGCCCACCGGGTCCACGGCGGCGCCGGGCAGGGGCTGGAACTCGGGCAGGGCCAGGGGAAGCCGGCGGGAGAAGGGCTGGGTCACGTCGATATACACCCGGGCCCGGGCCGGAGCGGCCAGGACGCCCAGGATCATGAGGGCCGCCATCAGTATCAGGATGCTGCGTCGCATGGTTTCCTCGTTAGCCGGTTATGTCCTCGGCCCGGAAGCGCACCCCCACCTCGTGCACCCGCTGGCGCAGGCCGGCGGGCAAGGGGGGATAGGGCGCGGCCCGCTCGGCCGCACGCAGGGCCGAGGCGTCGAAGCGGCTGTTGCCCGAGCCTTTCTCCAGCCACACCCGCTCCAGGCTGCCGTCCCGGCGGATGCGCATCACGATCACCGCCACCAGGCCGCGGTGCTTGCCCACCAGGGCCTCGGGCAACACCCAGTTCTGGCGGATGCGCTCCCATATCTGGGTGTAGTAGATCTGGAAGCGCAGGTTTAACTCGCTGCTGCCCGCCTGGCCGGCCGCCCCGGCCAGGCCGCCGCGGCTCCGCACCCGGCTGGCCAGGCGGCTGATGGCGCTCTCCACCGCGCGCTCCTCGGCCACCTTCTGGCGCAGGCGCCGTATCTTGCGCTCCAGCTCCTTGGCCTGGTCCACCCGGGGCGAAGCCTTCTTCTTGCGCGCCAGGCGCTTGGGCTTGACCGCCTTCTTCTTGGTGGCAATGGCCTCTTTCTTGGGTTTGGGTTTGGGCTTGGGCTTGGCC
>CAZUHP010000060.1:5535-16859 GCA_964620595.1 uncultured Desulfarculaceae bacterium
GGCTTGGGCTTGGCCGTGGCCGGGGGCGCGGGCCTGGGTCGGGGTGCGCTGAGCCGCGGCGGCGCACCCACCAGGTTCACGTTGTAGACCGGGGCGAATATCTGGCGGCGGGTGGGGCCCCAGCCCGGCCAGAACACCAGCAGCGCCAAGAGCAGCAGGTGCAGGCCCAGGCTGACCAGTACGCCCCAGCCCAACTGCTCGCCCCCTTCGGGCATACGCCATTGGGTCAGGGTGGCGCTCAAGACTTCTTCTTCTTTTTGGGCGGGGCCACCTTTTCCGGCTCGGTGACCATGCCCAGGTTCTCCACGCCCGCCTTGCGGGTCTGGGCCAGGACCCGCACCACCACACCATAGGGAACCTCCCGGTCGGCGCGCAGGTAGACCCTGGTACCCGGCTTGCGGGCCACGATGTTCCTGATCTTGTCGGCTAGGCCCTCGATCTGCACCGGGAACTCGTCCAGGTAGAGCTTGCCCTCCCTGGTCACGGTGAGCATCAAGAGCTGCTCGTCCTGCTTGAGGGCGCCGGCGTCGGTCTCGGGCAGCTTCACGTCCAGGCCCTGGACCATCATGGGCGCGGTGACCATGAAGATGATCAGCAGCACCAGCATGACGTCCACCAGGGGGACCACGTTGATCTCCCCCATGAAGCGGCCCTTGCCCGTGGATACGCCTGCCATTTTCCTATCGCCCTGTGTTCATCGTGTGGGGCCCTCCGGCCCCCCGTTGCCCCCGTCGCCCCCCGTTGGCCCCTGTCGCCCGGCCTCCCCCGTCGCCCCCCGTCGCCTCCCGACGCTTGTTTCAGGAGACCCCCTGGGCCCCTCCCTGGACGCCCGCGGGGCGCACCGCCTCCACCGGCGGTCCCTGGCGGCGCATCACGTCGCGCTCCACCAGGTTCAGGAAGTCCTGGCTGAAGGAGTCCATCTCCGCCTCCAGCACCTGGAGCCGCCGGTTGAAGTGGTTGTAGAACACCACCGCCGGGATGGCCGCGAAAAGGCCGGTGGCCGTGGCCACCAGGGCCTCGGCGATTCCCGGCGCCACGGTGGCCAGGTTGGCCGCGCCGGTGGCGCCGATGGAGCGGAAGGAGTCCATGATGCCCCACACCGTGCCGAACAGCCCGATGAAGGGCGCGGTGTTGGCGCAGGTGGCCAGGAAGGTCACCGCCTTGTGCAGGCGGGTCACCTCCGAGGCCTGGCCCCGGGCCATGGCCCGCCGCAGGTTGTCCACCACCTCCCGCGGCAGCCCGCTGTCGCCGGAAAGGCGCATCACCTTGCCCAGCTCGGCATAGCCCAGGCGGAACACGTTGGCCAGGGGACTCTGAGTCAGGCTCTTGGTCTGGGTGTAGGCGGTGGAGAGGCTGCCCGCCTGCCAAAAGAGGTGCTCGAACTGCTGGTTCTCCTTGCGTGCCGAATGTATCACCTTGAACTTGGTGAAGATGACTCCCCAGGACAGGATGGAGAACAGCACCAGCAGCCACAGCACTACCTGCACCACCGGCCCGGCGCTGATGACCAGCTCCCACACGTCGGTGCCCCGGCCCGCACCCAGGGGCGCCTGGGCTGCCCAGGCCGCCCCGCCACCCATCAAATCAGCCAGAAATCCCAAGATATAGTTGTGCATGCGTACACTATCCCATCATATTGGGGTAACTATAGACATACCGGGTATTCAAAGTCAAGGAGCGCAAGGCTCCCCCCGTCCTGGGCCTTCCGGGTCCAAGTTTACGGCAGCAGGCGCATTTTCGCCAGGAGCAGCGCCCGAAAAACCGGTGGCTGCCCCTGGGGGGAGGCGGGGCGCGCGCCCTTGCGCCCGGGCGGCGGGGCCGGTAGGCTCTCGGGGAGGGGTGGGAGGCGACTCATGGGTAGAATAGGTGGTCTTTTCCTGGATTTGGACGGCACCCTGGCCGACAGCGTGCCCCTGTTGAAGGCGGTGTTCAAGGACTTCATGGCCGCCTACGGCCTGAGGCCCGACCCGGCCGAGTTCAAGGAGCTGGCCGGCTACCGCATCCCAGAGATCATGGCGCTGCTCAAGAAACGCTACGGCCTGGCCGCCGACCCGGCCCGGATGGTGGACCACTACCTGGCCGCGGTGGGCTCCCGCTACCAGAAGGAAGCCGCCCCGGCCCCCGGCGCCCGGGAGCTGTTGGCCGCCGCCCGGGAGCGCGGGGTGTACGTGGCGGTGGTCACCTCCTCCCCCGCCCAGGTGGCCCAGGGGTTTCTGGAGGCCCACGGCCTGGCCTCCTATGTCTCTGCGGTGGTGGGCGCGGAAAGCGTCACCCAGGGCAAGCCCCACCCCCAGCCCTTCCTGCTGGCCCTGGCCCGGGCCGGCATCCCGGCGGAGCGGGGCATCGCGGTGGAGGACTCCGCGGCCGGCGCCCGGAGCGCCCTTGCCGCCGGGCTGGCCACCTATCTCATCAGCCTATCCGGCCCCCCGCCCCGGGTGCCCGGGGTGGCGGGCCGCATCTCCCGCCTGGACGAGCTGGTGGAGGTGTTGGCCTAGGCCGCGCGGCTTGCCGCCGGGCCCGGCCGGGCTTAAGGTTATATAGATGCATGCCAACCCCGGGCCCCTTTGCGGCCCAGGTCACCTTTTTGCGGAGAGTGATCCCCACTATGAAGCTACGTAGCCTTTCCTTGGCCCTGGTCCTGGTGCTCCTCAGCGCCGTGGCCGGCTTGGCCGCGCCCCAGCGGCACCTGCTCCCCTCGGGGCTCACGGTAATCATCGACGAGAACCACGAGGCGCCGGTGGCGGCCTTCCAGGTTTGGGTGCGGGCGGGCTCCGCCTTTGAGCGGCCCGGCGAGTACGGCATCACCCATCTCATCGAGCACATGATCTTCAAGGGCACCCCCGCCCACCCGGCCGGCACCATGGCCCGCACCATAGAGGGCCTGGGCGGCGAGGTGAACGCCTACACCACCTATGACCACACCAACTACTACGTGAGCGCGGCCAGCCGCTTTGCTCCCCAGGTCCTGGAACTCCTGGCCGACGCGGTGGTGAACGCCTCCTTCGACCCCGCCGAGCTGAAGCGCGAGAAAGAGGTGGTGGTGGAGGAGATACGCATGAACCTGGACGACCCCGCCCGGCGGCTGTCCTGGACGGTGATGCGCGAAACCTTCGGCAAGGACCACCCCTACGGCCGGCCGGTGATCGGCAGTATCGCCTCGGTGCGGGCCATCAGCCGCCAGGACATCCTGGACTACCGCAGCCGCTGGTACACCGCGCCCAACATGATCGTGGTGGCGGTGGGCGACTTTGACGGCAGCAAGCTCCTGCCCCTCATCGAGAGGGCCTTCCAGGGACTGCCCACCCACCCGGCGCCCGCCTTCGAGCTGCCGCCGGTGAAGGCGCCCCGGGGACCGCGGCTGGTGGTCCTGCGCGAAAAGGTGCGCCAGGCCTCCCTGGTGTTCACCTGGCTCACTCCCGGCCTGCCCAGCCCCGAGGTCTACCCCCTGGACATGTCGGCCGAGGTGCTGGGCGGCGGCGAGACCAGCCGGCTCTACTCGCGGCTCAAGGAGAAAGAGGGCCTGGTGGACTCGGTGGATGCCTACTCCTATACCCCCCGGGGCGTGGGTCTGTTCGAGGTGACGGCCCAGACCGCGCCCGCCAAGGTGGCCCGGGCCTGGAAACCCCTTTTGGCCGAGGCGCTTTCCCTGGTGAGCCGGCCGCCCACCCCGGCCGAGCTGAAGCGGGCCCGGGTGCAGCTCAGCGCCGAGTTCGTGCGCGACCGCCAGGTCATGGCCGCCCAGGCCCGGCAACTGGGCTACTTCGAGATGTTCCGCGGCGGCTTTGAGAAGATGTTCGACTACCTGGAGCGCTTCAAGGCCACCAGCGCGGGCCAGGTGGCCCAGGCGGCCAGCGCCTACTTCACCCCCGAGCGGCTGTGCCTGGTGGTACAGCTTCCCGAAGGAGCGCCCGCGCCGGACCAGAAGGCGTTGGCCGCGGCCGCGACCGAGTTGGCCAAGGGACTCGAGCCGCCCCGGCCAAGGGCGGCCAGGCCCAGCCGGGAGGTGCTGCCGGGCGGCATGGTGCTCATCATCAAGCCCCAGCGGGCCCTGCCCCTGGTGGCCTACACCCTGGCCGCGCCCGGCGGCCAGGAGAACGAAACCGACGCCCAGGCCGGGCTCTACCGCCTGTGGGCCGAAACCCTCACCCGCGGCGCGGCGGGCCGCTCCTACCAGGAGCTGGCCACCGAGCTGGAGGACATGGCCGCCAGCCTGGTGGGCTTTGCCGGCAAGAGCACCTGCGGGCTCAGCGGTTCCTTTTTGGCCGGCGACTGGCGGCGGGGCCTGGATCTCCTGGCCCAGGTGTGGCTGCATCCTGACTTCCCGGACCAGCAGGTGCAAAGGGCCAAGGCCCAGCAATTGGCCCAACTGAGAGCCCAGCAGAACTCGCCGGTGGGCCGCGCCTTCGTGGCCTTCCGCAAGCTGCTCTACGGCGACCACCCCTATGGCCACAATCCCCTGGGCACCCCGCAGAGCCTGGCCCGGCTGAAACGCGCCGACCTGGTGGCCGCCCATGCCAAGGTGAAGGGGCCGGGCGGGGTGGTGCTCACCGTGGTGGGCGACGTGGAGCCGGACCAGGTGCGGCAGGAGGTGAAGCGCCTGTTCGGCGCGGTCAAGGGCAAGGTGCAGGTGCCGGCGGTGGCCGATGCCCGGCCCGCGGCCAAGCCGAGGCTGCGCGCCATGAGCGACCCCCAGGCCAAGCAGACCCAGATCGTGCTGGGCTTTGTCACCCCCCCGGCCCGGGACCCGGCCCGCCTCCGCCTGCATCTCATCCAGGCCATCCTGGGCGGCCAGGGCGGCCGGCTGTTCCGTGACCTCAGGGACCAGCGCTCCCTGGCCTACGCGGTGCAGCCCTTTGTCTCCCTCAGCGCCCATGGCGGCGGCTTCGGCGTGTACATGGCCGTGGGCCCGGGCAAGGAAAAGGAGGCCCTGGCCGGGCTGGCCCGCAACCTGGAGGCGGTGCGCCAACAGCCGCCCAGCCCCGCGGAGCTGGAGCGGGCCAAGGCCTACCTGCTGGGCGCCCAGGCCATTGACCTGCAAAAGTACACCGCCCAGGCCATGAACCTGGCCATGAACGAACTCTTGGGCCTGGGCTACGACTACTACCTACGCTATCCCCAGGAGATACAGGCTGTTACCGCCGAGGAAGTGCGCGCCACCGCGGCCAAGGTGCTGGCCCCGGAGCACCGGGTGGAGCTGACCCTGGGCCCGCCCCGGTAGCGACGGGGGGCGGGTGACGCGGGCGACGGGGGGGCGACGGGGGGCGGGTGACGAGAGAAGGCGGCGGGCGGCGGTGCGGCGGCGTGCCCGGGCGAGGGGGCTCAGTGGTAGCGGGAGAGCACCCGGTGGTTTGTGGAGCCGCAGGCGCACCAGCATCCGGGCCAGTTGCTCGGCTTCCAGCAGGCCCTTTTCCACGAAGTAGCGTCCCAACAGCGGCTGCATCTTGGCCTGGCGGCGCAGGATGGTGCGCACCCAGAAGTCGCTCAAAAGGCCCTGGCGCCGGGCCGCCTGGCCAAAGCGCTCGGGAAGCTGGCGGCTGGCCAGCACCTGGGCCACTTCCTCCTGGCTGAGCAGGTTCCACTGCCGGGCTATCTCGCCAAAGGCCGGCCGCTGGCGCCGCTGCCAGTACAAGGAGGCGGTGAAATCCTGCCAGGAGATGAGACCCGAGTAGTAGAGGAACTCACCCAGGCGCAGCACCCGGCTGGGAACCCGGCCGCGGTAGTAGCGGGGCGCGTTCGTGAAGCCGCCTTGCGGGGGCCGCGGCCGGGAAGCGGCCAGGGCGGCGCCGGGATTCAGGATGGCTCCCTTGAGCTGCTCGTAGGCCCAGACCACCTTGAGGAACTGCTCGTTTAGCTGGTCCCGGTCCTGGCCCGTGACCGCGGCGCGGTCGGGATGGGTGCAGAGCGCCTTGGAACGGAAGGCGGCCTTCAGGCCCTCGGGCTGCAAATAGGAAAGGAAATCCGGGCTGGGTTCCACCTCCGGCCCGAAGAGGATGAGACAGGCTTGTTTTATGGAGGCCGACGACTGCTGCACCAGCATGGGCGACTCCCCGCGGTTCGGCCAACTATATGGCTTATATTGCGGTCCTGTCAATATGTTACCGCAATATATCGCGTTTGGCCGGATCAGGAGCGCGCGCGCTGCTCCCAGCGGAAGTCCCGGGAAGTGACCGCGTCCTCCAGGCGGCGCAGCCGGCGCTCCAGGTTGTCGAAGGTGCGTTTCAGGCGGTTCAAGGCCATGGTGCGGCTGTCGGCATAGGAGTGGTAGAACTCTTCTTCAGCCTCGTCCCTGGGGCGCACCACCGGGGCAGGCTTCATAATAAGTCCCATTATGAGGTACAAAAGGCCGGCTGGCCAGAGGCCGGTGAAAACAAAGGCCACCACCGCCAGCACCCGCACCCAGAACACCGAAAAATCGAAGTATTGGGCCAGGCCCTTGCACACGCCCAGGAACACGCCGTCGCGGGCGCGATACAGGCCGCCTTTCAGGGTGGGGATTCTCATGACTGGTCCTTTCCCGGGCCCTGGCGCTCCATGAGGATGGTCTCCAGGGCTTCGATACGCTTTTCCATGCGGCTGAGGTCCTGGTGCAGCTCCTGGATGAGCCGCGCCTCCTCGGCCTGGTCCTCCTGGTCCTGGCCGCCGCCCCTGCCCTTGATCACTCTTATGATGGCCACCGCGATTCCCCCCAACAAGGCCAAGACCAGGGCCATGAAGGCCAGGATGGCACCAAACACACCGGGCAAGTCCTTACTCCTTGGGCTCGGCCACGGGGGGGACGGGGGGATCGGGGGCGGCAGGGGGGGCGGCAGGGGGGGCGGAGGTGTGGGCGGAGGTGTCCCCGGCCCGGCCCCTGGCCCTGCGTTCCTTGAGGGCGTTCAACTCGCGCTCGATCTCCTCGTCCTCCTCCAGGCGGGCGAAATGTTCTTCCAGGTCGGGCTTGCGCCCGAAGTTCACCAGCTCGGCCTCGGCCTCCATGCGCTCCACCCGGTTCTGGAACTTCTCGAAGCGCAGGAACACCTCCGAGGATTCGGCCCGGCGGATGTCTTCCTGGGCCCGGCGTTGGTGGCGGGCGTGGATGTGGCGCTGGATCAGCAGGCGCTGCTTCTCGCGCACCGCGGCCAGCCGCTCCTCGAGCTGCATTATATCATCCTGGTAGCGCTCCACCAGGGACTGGGCCTCGGCCAGCTCCTGGTCCAGGGCCGCGGCCCGGTCCAAAAAGCGCCGCTTCTCCAGCAGCGCCTCGCGGGCCAAGTCCTCCCGGCCCTTGTCCACCGCCAGCTCGGCCTTCTGGCCCCATTGGGCGGCGCGCTCCTCGGCCGCCTCCCTTTGACGGGCGATCTTGGTGGCCTCGGCCATGGCCCCGGCGCAGGAGGCCTTGATCTCCACCAAGGTGTCCTCCATCTCCTGGATCATGAGCCGGATCAGCTTTTCCGGGTCCTCGGCCTTGTCCAGCATGGCGTTGATGTTGGAGCTTATTATGTCTCTCAAGCGGGTGAAGATGCCCATGGTCTTGCCTCCCTTGGCTCTGCCCCCGGCCTTGGGGGCTGCTTCCTTGGTCTGGGTTAGGGAGCAATCCTTGGGCCAAGTTTGACGGCGGGGCGGATGTGCTTTTCTTTTCGGCTGGTTGTATGGTTTTGGCCTCTGGGGCTGGCGGGCCGGTTGTTTGCATATGAAACTAAGCATTGGCTTTTTCTGCCAAAAGTTAGTAATATAAGCCATGACTGCCGGCACCCAGACAACCCCGCCGGGCGAGGCCCTGGGCCAGAGCGAGGCCTTCCTCACCTTTTCCGAGGCCCTCTCCCGGGTGGCCAAGGTGGACCGGCCGGTGCTCATCATCGGCGAGCGCGGCACGGGCAAGGAGCTGGCCGCTGCCAAGCTGCACTTCCTCTCCCCCCGCTGGCAGGCGCCCCTGGTGGCCCTGAACTGTGCGGCCCTGGCCCCCGGCCTGATCGAGGACGAGCTGTTCGGCCACGAGGCCGGCGCCTTCACCGGCGCTGCCGGCCGCCGGGCCGGCCGCTTCGAGGCGGCCCACGGCGGCACCCTGTTCTTGGACGAGATCGGCAACATCCCCCTCACCGCCCAGGAAAAGATCCTGCGGGTGGTGGAGTATGGCCGGTTCGAGCGGGTGGGAGGCACCCAGCCGGTGGAGGTCGACGTGCGCATCGTGGCCGCCACCCACGCCGACCTGCCCGCCCTGGCCCGGGCGGGCCGCTTCAAGCAGGACCTGTTGGACCGCCTCAGCTTCGAGGTGCTGGCCCTGCCCCCTCTCCGGGCCCGGGGCCGGGACGTGCTGCTGTTGGCCCGCCACTTCGCCGCCCGCATGGCCGTGCACCTGGGCCGCGCCGAAACCCCGGTCTTCACGCCCCAGGTGGAGGCCGCGCTCATGGCCCACCCCTGGCCGGGCAATGTGCGCGAACTCAAGAACCTGGTGGAGCGGGCCGTGTACCGGGCGGACGGCCCTGTGATCGAGGCGGTGGACTTCGACCCCTTTGCCGCCACCCGTGCCTGGGGAAGCTGGCAAGCCGAGACAGAGACCACGGCGCCCCCGGACGGGTCGGACGAAGAGGCGGCGGCCGGGTCCCGGGCCCGGCCCGGGCTGGCCGCCGGCCTGGAGGAGCTGCCCTTCCAGGAGGCCATGGCCGCCCTGGAGCGGAGGCTCTTGAAGCGCGCCCTGGAGGAGGCCCGTTTCAACCAGCGCCTGGCTGCCCGGCGCCTGGGCCTCACCTATCACCAACTGCGCGGCAAGCTCAAAAAGTACGGCGGCCCCCAAGGGCTGTAGGCCCCGCGCCTGTCCTGCTTCCCCCCCCCCCCCCCCGCCTCCCGTCGCCCGTCCCCCGTCGCTGCCCCCCGTCGCCCCCGTCGCCCGCCTCTCGAGGCGGAGTGGTGTTTTTTGTACCCAAAAAAAGTCCAGGGTTACCTCGTTTACTAGTTAGAAACGCCCACGATTCAAAGCGATAACCACTCGCGCGGCGATTGTTGTATAAATACAACAATCGCCGATAAAGTGTGAACTTCATAAACACCAATCCAAAAAAATAATGCAAAAAGCAGTTAAACAATACTAAAATAACTTGCGGCTGAAACGCTCTGGCGAACGGAAAAACAGCAAGGGCCATTTATCGCCCTTCCGGGCAACGATGGTTTGCTCTTTGGGCGGGAGCAGGAGGTCTTCTTGCGGTCGCCAGGGAGAAGCGGGGTCCGGTCTGGGATGTAAATCCCGGATAATACGAGGACAAAGGGGCCTGCCTGCCCCGGGAGCCACGGCACGGCCCGCGCGCGCCGGCTGTGGCGAGGAGTACGGCCCGCAGGACAAAACCCGATGCCTGATCGCCCTGGCGCCCGCCTTTTGGCAAGAGCCTTGTCCGTGGCGCGGTGCGGAAAGGGATGCGCCGGCTTTGCCTGCGGGTTTGCATAGCGGAAAGGAATAGCCCCATGCGTAGTCTCAAGCTTGGCACCAAACTATACCTGGGCTTTGGCGTGGTGGTATTGCTCCTGGCCCTGGTCGGCACCATAGCCTTCATTTCGCTCCGGCAGGTGGTCACGGGCGGAAACCAGGCCCTCCAGGCGAGCGCGCAAAGCCGGTTCATCTCCCAAAAGGAAAGCGCCCTTTTGAGCTGGATAAACGAGGTCAAGGACCTCTTCCTGAAGAACCAGCCCACCCTGAAGGTGGAGATAGACCCCCGCAAGTGCGGCCTGGGCGAGTTCCTGTACGGCGAGAAGGCCAAGCGCATGGCCGCGGAAAACCCCGGCCTGGCAAGACTGCTGCAAGAGATAAAGGCGCCCCACCTGCGGCTTCACCAGTCGGCCGCCTCCATCCGCAAGGCCTGGAAGCCCAACCATCCGGGCCTGGCCATGACCTTGGCCGCCCGCTTTGCCGACCACCGCCGCTGGGCGGGCAGCCTGGTGGATTCGCTCCTCACCGAAAAAGAGATAACCGTGGAGCTGGACCCCCAAAAGTGCGCCTTGGGCAAATGGCTGGCAGGCGAGCAGGCCCGGCGGCTCGGCAAGAAGTGGCCCGCCTTCGGCGATCTCATCGCCCAAATGCGCGCCCACCACGACCGGCTGCACAAGGGCGCCCGCGAGATCAAGGCCGCGCAATGGCCCGACGTGCGCATCCAGATATACGTCCAAAAGACCATCCCCGAGCTGAACGCCCTGGCCGCCCTGTTCGACAAGGCCCAGGACATGGAGCACCAACTGGACAGCGCCCAGGACAAGGCCAGGGGCATATTCGAGAAGCAGACCCTGCCCGCCCTGGCCGCCATCCAAGCCAAGCTGCGCGCGGTGATGGACCTGCTCGACCAGGACCTGGACCGCTCCCAAGGCTCCATGCGGGAGGTGGCTGCCTGGTCCAGCAACGCCTCCCTGGCCGCGGCCGTGCTGGGGGTGGTCATCGGGTTTTTGCTGTCTTTCTTCCTGACCCGGGGCATCACCCGCGGCGTCAACCAGGTGGTCTCCGGCCTCCGGGCCAGCGTGGGGCAGACCGCCGCCGCCTCGGAACAGGTCTCCGCCTTCAGCCAGACCTTGGCCCAGGGCGCCTCTGAACAGGCCGCCAGCCTGGAGCAGACCTCCGCCTCCATGGAGCAGATGTCCTCCATGACCAAGCAGAACGCGAACAATGCCCGCCAGGCCGATAGTTTGATGAAAGAGGCCATGGAGGTGGTGGGCAAGGCCAACCGCTCCATGGAGGAACTCAAGACGGCCATGGACAAGATCAACGCCGCCAGTGACGAGACGGCCAAGATCATCAAGACCATCGACGAAATCGCCTTCCAGACCAACCTGTTGGCCCTAAACGCCGCGGTGGAGGCCGCCCGGGCCGGCGAGGCCGGGGCGGGATTCGCGGTGGTGGCGGACGAGGTGCGCTCCCTGGCCATGCGCGCCGCCGAGGCGGCCAAGAACACCGACGCCCTCATAGAGGAGAACCTGCGGGACATAGACACCGGCTCCCAACTGGTCAGCCGCACCGACCAGGCCTTCAGCGAGGTGGAGGCCAACGCGGCCAAGGTGGCCGAGCTGGTGGCCGAGATCGCCGCCGCCTCCCAGGAGCAGGACCAGGGTATCGAGCAGATCAACCAGGCCACCTTGGAGATGGACAAGGTGACCCAGCAGGTGGCGGCCAATGCCGAGGAGAGCGCCGCGGCCGGCGAGGAGCTGGCCGCCCAGGTGGCCACCATGCAGGGCCTGGTGGAGGACTTGGTGGCCTTGGTGCAGGGCGCCGAGGAACCCGGCCAGGATACCGCCGCCCCGGCCCAGGAGCCCAAGGCCCTGCCCCCGGTGGAACAGGAGGGCTAGAGGCCGCTCCGGTCCCTGCCGCCCAAACC
>CAZUHP010000061.1:0-16787 GCA_964620595.1 uncultured Desulfarculaceae bacterium
TCATCTTGCCCGCAAAGTCGATCATGAACCGCTGCTGGGCGATGAGATAGGCCAGTGCCTCCAAGAACAGGCGCACCGGGTCGCCGGGGTAGAGGGTGCGGCCGGCCACCTGCTGGTACTTCTCGATGATCTGCCGCTCCACCGCCTCGGTGTCGGTTTCGCAGAAATCTATCTCTGGCAAGTTGACGTTCATACTTCGGTCCTCAAGCTGACGCGGGGAATAATACGGCCGTCGGCCGCGTCACTGGCGCTGGGCTCCCAGTCCACCTGGACGACCTTGGCCCGGGGCTCGTAGCGGCCCACCTGGTCGATGATCTCGGCGGCGAGCAATGCCTGGGCCCGGGGGGTGGGCTGGTCCAGCACGGTGAAGGACAGCCCGAAGTCCCGGTCCAGGGGCACGCTGCCCTTGGGCGTGGTCAGGATCATGCGCACGTTCTGGACGACCTCTTGCATCTCGTCCTCCGGGGCGATGACCACCTCGCCCCGCTGCGCCACGATCAACATCTCCATCAGCGATACTCCCTCAAGCACACGTCGGCCTGGACGAACAGCAGCTCACCCAGGTCGGTCAGGTGCCGCCACACCGCCTTGACCTCCTCCAGCACGAACACGCCCAGCGGCCGGCCGTCTATCACCAGCCAATGGGCCTCGTGGCCGGCCAGCAGGCCCTGCAGGCGCTCCAGTTCCCGGCGGGGCCGGCAAAAGCGGTGGTGGAAGCGCATCTGCAGATTCACCTCGGTCAGGTCCAGGCCCAGGAACTGGAGCTTCTGCTCCAGACCCAGCACGTCGTGGGTGGCGTAGCGGGCGTGGCGCCGTTCCTCCAGTTCCTGGAAGTTGCGCACCAACTCCTGGCTGGTCTCGAACACCACCGGTCCCAGGGAGCCTATGGACACGGTTTATCCTCCTTGGGCGGCTCCACCGGCTTCAGCTCGGGCTCGCCCGGCTCGGTGATGATGGGGTCGGGCATCTTGACCGACCCCGCCTTGAGCACGATCTCCTCCGCCGCCAGGGTCAGGCTCCCCCGGCAGTGAACCTGCATCTCGCCGCTTCCGCGGTCGTACTCCACCCAGGCGCCGTCCTGCCAGCGGAGGTGGGCCTTGTCCGGGCTGGCCACGGGCACCACATCCGCGAGGCTGTACAGGGCACCCAGTACGAAGCCCACCTCCAGGCCCAAGGGCAGGAACACGCAGAGCACCTGCTCGCCCAAATCGGGCAGCCAGTAGCCCTTGTCACAGCGGGTCTTGGGCGCCAGCACGGGCAGGATGTGGCTCGTCTGGCATTGGCTGTCCGGCATGAGCACCCGCACGGCGCCCAGCTCGGGGTAGAGCTGCTGCACCAGTCCCAGCCGCAGGGTCTGGTCCAGGCGCCGCTCCAAGGCGTCCAGGCGCGATTCCAACGCGGTCAACTCCTCTAGCATCAGCTTGCCTGCCTTTTCAGGAGAGTCAGTTCCGTGGTGTAGCCGCCCTGGCTGTCCAGCTCGTGGCGCGCGGTCTCTACGAAGTAGAGGCCGTCGAACAGGCCGAAGCCCTTCACCGTCACCGTGGTGGCCGCGTGCAGGGAAGGCTCGCCCACCAGGGTGAAGTGGGCCTCCACCTCGGCCCGGTTCTTGGCCTGCAGGCGGGCCGCGGCCACCTTCTTGGCCTCGGCCAGGCTCTCCACCCGCTGGTTGATGCGGAGCACCTCGCCGGTGGGGGGCGCGCCGGGGGCGTGGTGCTCGTAGCGGAGCAGTTTGCGGTGGCGGGGGTCCCAGTAGCTCACCACCGCGGCCCGGTACACGTCGTGGGCGTGGGTCTTGAAGCTGTAGCGCTTTATCCAGGAAACTCCCCGCTCCAGGCGGGCGGAGGGGGGCCGGCTGTCCCAGCGGCCGTTGGCATAGACGATGAGCTTTTCGCCGGCCACCTTGAGCAGGTTGTCGGTGTCCTTGCAGAGGCGGAGCAGGAAGTTGAGGTCACCCTCCTGGCGCTGCTCCTTGCGTTCCCAGGTGGCGTTGTTGCCCTCCCACATCAATTTCAGGCCGGCCCGCTCGGCGATGTCGCCGGCGATGCTGTGCAGGTCGGCCGACTCCCAGACCCTCACCTTGCGCTCGGTGCGGGAGTTGCGGGTGATCCGGGCGGTGAAGCCCTTGATGCTCACCATGTCGGGCGGGCCCTCCAGGGTCACCTCGTCGATCTCGAAGTCGCCGCAGTCCAGCAAGTTCTTTCCGCTCGGGCTGTGCCAATCCTGGCAGATGATACGGGCCTGCACCCGCTCGCCCTTGCCCGGGAAGTGGGGCCCGCGCCACAGGCCGTCGCGGTCCTCCAGGCGCACCTCCAGCTCGTCGAGCTGGGCCTGGGCGTAGTCGGTGTAGCTGACCCGCTCGCTCTGCAGGTCCAGGTTCACGCCCCGGTAGACCAGCTCCAGCTTGGCTCTCCTGGCTAGCGTTCTTTCCACAGCGGGGGCACCTCCTCCAGCCGGGGGCTCACCTCGGGCAGGACGAGCCTCTTGCCGGCCGGGAACAAGACCAGGTTCCGGTGTTGGGGGTTGGCAGCCATGAGCGCCTGCATGAACATCTCGCTGCCCAGCTCGCGCTTGGCGATGAGATCCCAGGCATCGCCCTGGCTGGTGGTGTAGGTCTTAACCGCTGACCGCGCCAAAGCTGACCCTCCGTTGACGATGGAACATGTCGCGCACTATCTCCTCCACCTCGCGGCGCAGGCGCTCCCGGGACTGGGTGAGCACCTGCTCCAGGCCCTGGGCCGTGGCGCCGGGCGCCAGGTTGACCACCTGGTTGATGTTCACGTCGATCCTTTCCGAGGCCGCCGGGGGGAGGCCCGGTTGCTCGCGGAGGGACTGGTCCCCGGGCAGGGGGCGCTCCTGGGGAGCAGGCTGCTCCTCGCCGGAGGACTGCTCCTGGGAGGCGTTCGCCATGTCGCGGGCGGCCAGGGCGATGTCCACGGCCGCCGAGGCGGCGGTGCCCACCCCGGGGATGGTGCTCAGGAGTCCACTGGCCAGTTCTCCGGCCGCGCCGAGCCAATCGCCGGACATGGCGCGCTGGGCGGCAAAGGCCGCCCCTGCCACCAGGGAGACACCGGGTATCTTCTTGAGCAGGCCCTTGAGCACCGACTTGCCGGCGATCTTGGCGCCGACCTTGGCGGTTAGCTTGCCGGCGGCCTTGGCGGTGGCCTTGCCGCCGACCTTGCTGAGGATTCCTCCGCCCGCATGCTGCAGGAGGCGGGAGCCTGCGCCTGCCAGGTGGGAGCCCGCGCTCTTGAGGCTGGGCATCACGCGCCCCAGGCCGGGAACCATGCCCGCCAGGCCGGAAAGCATGCCTCCGAAGCCCTTGCCGCGGGGGATGATGTTCTTCAAGCGGGAGAACAGGCCCTTGCCGCGGGGGATGATGTTCCTAAAGCGAGAGAGCAGGCCCTTGCCGCGGGGGAATATGCTTCTGATGCGGCGGCCAAAGCCTTTGATCTTTTCCCAGATGCGCGAGGGGGCGAACCGCCTCCCGAATTTTCCCTTCCCGCTTCTGCCACGGGACCTGTTGCCGCGGCGGGAAGCTCCCCGCTTGTCTTTTTTCCTGCCTTTGCCTTTATTCTTTTTCTTGCCGTCGCCCTCGCCGCCTTCAGGCAGCCAGGAGTCGCCCCCCGACCCGAAGCCGTCGGGCCAGTTGACCACCTCCACCGGCTGGACGTCCTGGCCGGCGCCGATGAGCCAGGAGCCGAGCCGGGCGAGGCGGGATTTCCCCTTGCCGCGGCCACCGGCCGCCCCGCCGCGCCAGGCCCGGCCCAGGCCGGACATCTCGCGGTATACCTTGCGGATGGTGCCCACCGCGCTGGCGGCGCCCACCGCGATGGTGCCGGCTCCGAACACCAGGTCCATGGTGTCGTCGCCGGCCAACGCCACCAGGTCGGCCAGGCTCTGGAGGGGGCCGGTGAGCCGCTTCTGGGCGAAGCGCTGCCACACGGTCTCCAGGCTCTGCAGGGAGGCGTTCAAGGCGCCCGCCGCCCGGCCGGAATCGCCCAGGAGCTTGCCGGGGTCGTCCTTCACGGCCAGCAGGCTGTCCAGGGAGGCCAGGCGGCCCTGCTTCTGGTACTCGGCCACCAGCACCTTGGCGGCATTGTTGCCGAGCAGGCCGCTCAGCTTGGCGAGGTCGCCGCCGGTGGCCTCCACGATGTCGCTCAGGATGGCCGGCACCGAGCGGAACACGCGCCTGCCCTGGGCCAGGGCGTCCTGGTCCCATATCTCCACGCCCAGCCCGCGAAGCTCGCCGGACTTCTGGGCGAGGTTGTTGATCATCGCCTCCACCGCGCCGGCCGCCCGCTCCGGTGACCCCAGGCCCTGGTTGAAGACCTGCAGCAGGGCCCCCATCTCCTTGACCGCCTGCGGGCCGACCCGGCCCAGGCCGGTGTAAGCCGCGATCACTCCCTTGCCCTGGGCCGCCAGGCTGCGGAGGGAGAGGGAGCCGGCCTTTGCCTGGTTGACCAGGGCGCTGATGACCCGCAGCATGTCCTCGCCGCCTTTTAGGTCGAAGCCCTTTGCCAGCTCGGCCACCAGGGCGCCCGCGTCCTCCCCGCGCATGCCGGCCCCCTGGATGAGCAGGCCGATGTTCTGGAGGTTGCGCTGGGCCAGGTCCAGGTCGCCCGTCTTGGCCACGATACTTTCGATCGCGTCCAGGATCCGGTCGGGCGCCACCCGGATGTTTTTCTGGCTGGCGGCCCGGAACAACTCGTCCGTGAGCTTCTGGATCTCCTCGGGGCTCTTGTTGGCCTGGCTGCCCAGGCGGGCAAGGCGCTCCTGCAGCTTGCCCACCGCGTGCAGGGTGGCGATCACCCCGTTGCCCGCGGCCAGGGCGGCCCCGGCTCCGCCGCGGTTGGCAGCGGCGCAGTGCTTGGTGACCTGCGCGGTCAGAGCCTGGCCGTCGGGGCGGGCGGCGCCCTGGGGGGAGGCCGCCCCCAGCCGCTGGCAGAGACGCTCGGCTCGGGCAAGGATCTTGCGCAGGGCCGGGGACACCACCACGGTGATATCCAGTTGGTTGTTGCTGAGGCGTTCGCTCATTTGGTCCTTTTCAGCCAGTGGGTCAAGCTCGAATGCCAGGCGGCCAGGTCCTCACAGGTCATGGCCAGGTAGGCGGCCGGCCCCCCGCCGGCGTGGCGGGCCAGGTCCAGCACCATCTGCCGGCAGGCCTCCGGGCTCAGGAGAAAAAACCGCTCAGGGCCTCCTGGACCCGCATGAAGTCCGCCACGTCCAGTTGCTCGATGTCCTCGCGCGGCCGGCCGCAGAGACGG
Source organism: uncultured Desulfarculaceae bacterium (assembly GCA_964620595.1). Taxonomy (GTDB): domain Bacteria; phylum Desulfobacterota; class Desulfarculia; order Desulfarculales; family Desulfarculaceae; genus Desulfocarbo. Next base: position 5,265 of record CAZUHP010000061.1, read on the forward strand.
GAGGCCAGCACCACGTCCTTTTCGTAGTCCGCCAGGTCAGAGAGCGATTCGATGGCCAGCACGTCGGCCACGGTGGGGCGCCGCAGCTCCAGCACGGACACCGATCCCTCGGCCAGCTTCAGGGGATGCTTCAAGGTCAGCTTGGTGGTCATGCCACACCTCGTTCGGTTAGGGTTGGGATTGGGTCGGGGCCTTGTCGCGGTCGGAACCGCTCTGCCCGCCCTGGTTGTAGTCCCGGCCCAGGTGGTGGGCCCGGGTGTCGGTGCTGTGCAGGGCCACGGTGCCGTGGTCGCCGGTGGTGACCCTGGCGGCGTCCACCTGGCTGCTGCCCAGCACGATGGTGCCGTGGTCGCCGGCGTGGACCTGGTAGCCCCGTTGGTCGAGCGCGGTCTTGAGCGCGTCGAACCCCCAGAACCAGGGAAGCTGGTCCAGGCCCTTGATGGCCACCTCCTTGGCCCCGCCGATCAAGGCGATGAGCACGTCGGCGATGGTGGCCGGGTCCTGGTAGCGGCTCATGTCGGCCAGGCCCACCAGGGCCAGCATCACCCGGGCGTCGGGGGCGCGGCGCACCGACACCCGCACGTTGACCATGGGCTTTCGGGGGTCGCTGGGCGCCACGGTCATCTCGTCTCCCAGACGGAGCTTGCCCTGGCCGATCAGCTCGAGCAGTTGGCCCAGCTTGGCGGCCTGGCTCTTGCGGGCCTCGTTGGCCACCGTGGTCTGGCCAGCGTCCAGGGTGGCGCAGCCGCTGGCCAGAACCAAGGTGACCAGGCAACAAAGGATCGTCCTGTTGCGCATGAAACGTTCCCTTGTCACCTTCCCAGGTGGTCGTTGACCGCCCTGAGGTAGTCCACGCCGTCGACCACGAACTTGTAGTTGAGCTTGTCGATCTCCATCCGCTCCCGGCCGTCGACCAGGAGCTTCAGGTAGTAGACCTCCAGCTCGGTGGCGGTCTCCATCTGCTTGCCGGTCTCCAGCTTGCCGAGGCCGGTCTTCTTGGGCAGCCCCTTGACCACCAGCTTCACCGGCCGGGGGGTGAGCTCGCCCTCGGCCGCGTCGTGGTACTGCACCGACCCGCGCAGGTCCAGGTGGTGCCCCTTGGGGGCGGCCAGGGCGGTGGCGTTGGCGGTGATCACCCGCCAGTTGAGGCTCAGGGTCATGCTCTGGGTGTGGGCCAGCACCGGGCTGTCCAGCTCGCCGGCGATGCCGGCGCCCGAGACGGTCTCGGTCATGAACTCGATGTCGGGCAGGTCCACGTCCGCCACGCCCAACAGATCCACTCCGTCCAGGTAGGCCCTGAAGGCGATGAGCTTTTCGGGGATCGGGTTGATAGGCATGAAAACTCCTCCTTATCCGGATTAGGCGAACAGGGCCTGCAACTGGGCCGGGTCATACTCCAGGATGAAATCGATCTCGCGGGCCGGGCTGGGCGGCGTGATGTACAGGTGCAGGCGGATGATGCCGTCCATCACGTCGGTGATCGGGTTCTCGTCGCTGCGGAACTCCAGGCGGCCGCCCAGGATGTACTCGCGGGCGGCCAGGCCGTTGAGCCACACGTTGACGCTGTCCACGATGGTCTCGATGCTCCGCCGGGTGATGGGGAAGTCCAGGCGCTGCCACCAGGTGAGCACCAGGGTGTTGCCCACCCAGTTGAACATGCGGCGGATGGGGAGGTAGGTGTCCTTCACGTCGGTGGAGCCGGGGTAGGCGCCGGTGCGGTTGCCCCAGGCCTTCCAGCCGCCGGCGAAGTTCAGGGCGGTGACCACGCCCTGGCCGTTCAGGTAGGCGGCTTCGGTGGGCCCCAGCCAGACCTCCTGGCCGTCCACCGGCGCCACCCCGTCGATCTCCAGCCGTTCGTTGGAGGGCGACTTGTAGGGCACGTCGTCGTGGTCCGCGTCGGTGCGGCAGATGAGCCCGGCCAAGTGGCTGGAGAGCCAGTGCTCCTGGCCGCCCAGGGTCACCTTGGGCCAGCACACCGCCATCTGGCGGTCGGTGTAGTTGTTGGCCTGGGTCCAGGCGGGCACCTCGCTGTACTTCACCGGCGCGCCGGCGCCGGCCACCGGCACGTCCACCACGGCCAGCGCCTTGAAGCAGCCGTTTATGTCCTCCGCCTTGGCGGCCATCACCACGCCCACCGCCGGGTCCTGGGACCAGCCCGGGGCCAGGACCAGGCCGGGGGCCAGGCGGAAGCGGGGGAACACCTCGGCCACCAGCTCCAGGCCGGACTTGGCGCCGGTGGTGCCGTCCACGCCGCCGATTATGTCGCTGGAGGCCACCTGGCCGGGGTCGCCGTACTCGTAGTCCACCTGGACCGTGGCGCCGGCCGCGATGCCGCCTGTCTCCAGGCGGGTGATCAGGCCCGCGCCCGGGTCCACCGTGTAGTCGGTGTCCTTGGTGTAGGTGGTCTGGCCGTCCTGGCTCTTGACCGTGGGCTCGGCCACCAGGCCGGGGTGGGCCAGGGTGAGCTTGCCGTCGGCAAAGGTCTGCTCCTCGCCGGTCACCGCGGTCTTGTGGACGGCCGGGTCGAACACGTTCACGAACACCGCCGGGGCCACCCCGTAGAGGCCGAAGAACACCCGGGCGAACTCGCATAGGGTGTAGGCGGAAAGGTCCTCGTGTTGCCCGAAGGTGTTCACGAACTCCTGGTAGTCGTGGATCAGCTCGGGCTGGTTGACCGGCTGCTCGCCTTCGAGAAGGTGCACCGGGGCGGTGCCCACCACCACCGGCAGCCCGGCGGAGATGCGCCGGGGCGGCAGGAGGGCGGTGGGCTGCTCCTGAATGTAGACGCCGTGCTTGTAACCACTCATGGCTTACTCCTTTGGGTGACGTTGGGCCAGGGCCCGGGCGCTCCGGGCCAGGGGGGAGCCGATGCCGGCGGGCCGGCGGCCGGCCGGTCGGCTGCGCTCCTTGCGCTCAGTACCCCGAGCCATAGATCTCGATCGTGGTGTCCGGGTCCAGGCTGGCCGGCGGCTCGGGGAACCGCCAGCGGGTGTCCACCTGGGCCTGGTAGTAGGGCGGGTTTTGTTCCTGCGGCTTGAGCCAGTTCAGGGAAAGCAACTCGAAGCGGCCTTCCAGGACCCGCGCCTGGCTCAGCGCGGCCACGCACCAGCGGACCAGGTTCGCGCTGTCCTGCTCGCCGGCCTCCAGGCTTTCCGGCGAGTACACCCCGCAGGCCAGGGACACCACCACGCTCTGGAAGCAAAGGCCGTCCTTTTCCTCGAGCTTGCCCTCGGCGGCCCGCACCACCACGTAGGGCGCCCGCTCCGGGTCCTCGGGGTTTTCCTTGGGCGGCAGGGCGCCCAGGTACACCGAGGGAGGGGCGTATTCCTCGCCGCCGCCGGCGCTGGGCGCCCGGAGCAGGAGGTGGCTCAGGGCGGTGGTCAGGTGATCCTGCAGGGCCTTGGTGAGTTCGTTGATCATCTGGGAATGAACCTCTCGGGGGAGTCCGTGCGCTAGCGGGCTGGCGTCTGGCCGGCCCGGCAAAGGGGCCGGGCCTCGGGGAGAGCCGGCTGCTTGGATCCGTCACTGCCGGGGCGGGTGGTTTGCCGCCCTTGGCTCTGCTGGGCGGCACCGGCCGGATCGGCCAGCAGGGTGGGGTGGGAATCAGTCCAGTTGGTAAAGGGCATCAGAACCTCCCGTTGTTGGGGAGGAGCCTACACCCGGATTTCGGCGGTTTTGCTTTTTGACGATAGTTGACGGTGTTTGACGGGTTTTGCCGGTCTTTGCCGAAGATGGACGCTTTTTAAGCTTGACAGGGGGACGGGGGGGGCGACGGGGGGGCGGGTGTGGGGGCCTGGGGGGGCGGCGGGACGTGCCGCCCGGGAGAGGGGGAGGGGGGCGGGGGCCCTCAGCCGGCCTGGCCGGCCGCGCGGAACCTTGCCAGCAGGTCCTGACACGCTTTCAGGTTGCTTTTCACCAAATCGATGTAATATTGAGCGCCGGCTTCCTCGTAGACCTCCAATGCGTTTTGATATGCTTCTACGGCCTGCTCCAGGCGTTTGCTGCTTTGCTCCCGCTCGCCGAGCCTTGCCAATGCGTTTCCCAGGTTGTTCTGGGTCATGGCCCACTGCATAGGCACCCTCTCGCGTGTCCATTCCTTTAAGGCTTGTTCATATGCCTTGACCGCTTGCACGAGTCGTCTGGTGCCGCTCTCCCGCGCGCCAAGGACCGCCAATGCGTTTCCCAGGTTGTTCTGGGTTGCAGCCCAGTCCAGTGGCACCCTCTCGCGTGTATATTCCTTGAGCGCTTCTTCATACGCCTCGACTGCCTGCTCAAGTCGCTCGGTGCCTCTCTCCCGCTCGCCAAGCCGGAACAATGCATTTCCCAGGTTGTTCTGAGTCGTGGCCCAATCCAAAGGCACCCTCTCGCGTGTTCTTTCCTTTAGCGCTTGTTCAAATGCATTGACTGCCTGCTCAAGCCGACCGGTGCTGCTCTCCCTTTCTCCCAGGGCCCCCAATGCGACGCCCAGGTTGTTTTGGGTCATAGCCCACCGGAGGGGTTCCTGTTTGCGTGTATGCACTTTCAGCGCTTCTTTATGTGCTGCAACCGCCTGCTCGAGTCGTCTGGTGCCGCTCTCCCGCTCACCCAAGGCTCGCAATGCGACGCCCAAGTTATTTTGAATTCCGGCCCAGTCCAGGGGGGGTTGGTGGCGGGGTACAAGAGGGAGGATGGTTTCCCGCCACAGGTGTATGGCCCTCTCCAGGGCTTGCGGGTCGCCCTTTTCCTCTCCCTGGCGGGAAAAGACAAGGGCCGCTTCGTTCAAAAGGTAGAATCGGGCGTCTTCGTCCCACTCCTTGACCAGCTCGGCCGCGCCTTGCAGAAGCTCTCCGGCCTCTTGGTATTTGAACTCACTGGCCAGCAACTTTGCCCGGGCCGCCTGGATCTTGGCGGCGTTCAGGAACCTGGCCTTGGCCTTGTCCGCCAGCTCCCGCGCCGCAGCCAGCTCCCGCTCCTCGGCCTGGGCGAGCAGCTTCTTGGCTTGGTCAAGCTTTCCTTGGTCAGCCAGCTTGCTGGCGGAATCTACCAGCTTTTTGGTTTCCGGGTCCTTGGGGTCCAGGAGGTGCAGCTTTTCCTGGAACGCGTGGTAGTCCTCCACCACCTTGTCCAGGGCACTGGCCCACTTTTCACGGGGAAGGTTTTCATGGCCCATGCGCTCCAGAAGGTGGCGCAAGAGATGCTCTGTCACGCCTTGTTGCTTGGCAAGCTCGATCAGCGCTTGGCGATCACCCTTACTGGCGTTTTCGAGCAGCTTGTCTAATTCGTCGTGAGGTATGCCAAAGAAGATGTCGCCCTTCACTTCGGAGTTCTGGAGGATCACCCCCCTGGCGTTATCTGAGATCTTTGCCCTCATTCATTCCTTCTCTTGGTTCCCTTTGCCGGCCCCATCAGAGAGTCTGCCCGCCTCCGCAGAATTTCCAATTTTGATATCACCGCTGGTAGATTTTTGCAGGATCACCCCCTTGCCATCATCTTTGATCGTTGCCTTCATTGCTGGGGAAGATCCCCGCTTTCTTATAAGAAGCCAAACAGCAGCAATGACTGCCAAGATAACAGCGGCGAGGAAGGGATGAGTTCCCATCCAGGTCAATATTGCGGGAATATCGGATGAATCTATGGAAATGTTCATGTCCCCCCCCAAAGACCTACACGCCCATGGTACAGACGGCGGCCCCTATCGCCCCACCCTAGCTTGTGCCCATCTCCCTGTCAACATGCCTGGAGTCCGGCCGGGGGCCTTGGGCCCACGGCTCGATGTGGCCGGCGGCTAGGTCCTTGTAGAACTGGTCCAAGAGGTCGGGATTGCCCACCCAGGTGCCGTTGACCAGCTTTCTTATCGGCATGCCGGGATAACTCCTTTTGTGCTTCTTCAGGGTGTTGGGGCTGTAGCCCGTGAAACGGCAGATGGCGTCCATGCCATTGAGGAAGCTGGCCTTGCCTTGTACCATCGCGTTCTCCTGGTTCGGGGTTGAGGGTTATTGCCGGGATGCCCTGGCGACGGGGAGGCGACGGGGGGCGACGGGGGGCGGGGGGCTGGGCTGGGGGGCCGGGGGGCAATAGCCTTGCAGCCGACCGCCGGGTTTTCCGTGCGCCTTGAACTACCTCCCCGCAATATCGCGCCGCTGCTCCTCGGGCGGACCTTCCCCGGCCCGCTGATGCCGGCACTTGCCGGGGTGCCACCCCGCGCCGCGGGCGGGTCGGCCCGGTCAAGTGATGATGATGGTAGGTGGTTTATATGACGCCGGCAAGGCGCTGGCTTTCACCGTAATACTTCCGCCCCTTTGCCCCCCCTCGCCCCGCCCCCCGTCGCCCCCCCGCCGCGCAAGGCAAGGGGGTTAGGCGAATCGCCTAACCCCCTGTTTTTCCCAGGAGCTGGCTGGAGTATAATTTCCAACCATCTCCCACCAGGAAGTGACAAGGGGCTAGGCCTTTCGGCCTAACCCCCTGTTTTTCTTGGTGCGCCCGGGGTGATTCGAACACCCGGCCTACGGATTCGTAGTCCGGCGCTCTGTCCAGCTGAGCTACGGGCGCGTTATTAGCCCCGGCGTGCGGGACGAAGGGGATTATAACAAACCCCTGCCAATTCGCAACCCAAACCAGCGGGCCAGGGGCAGTATCCGCCCCCAGGCGGGTGTGCGGCCCCAAGGCCGGCCCGGGGCAGGCAATCCACCCCCAAGCCCAGGGATTCTGGTATATTGCATTAACGGCCCCCGGCCAAGGGGCCGGCAATGACAACCTCCAGCTTCACCAGGCAGCCATGCCCCGCAGCCCCGGCCGTTCTAAAGACAAGCCCCGCTCCAGGCGCCACTCATCCCAACGCCCAGCTGGCCGGTCCGGGTTGTGGCTGGTCCTGGCGGTGCTGCTGGCCCTGGCCCTGGCCGGGGGGGTGTATGTGTGGCTCGTTTCAGCGGACATCGAGTCGCGCTTTGCCGGCCGCCTGTGGAGCCTGCCTTCCCAGGTCTATGCGGACACCATGCTGCTCTTTCCGGGCCAGGCCTACCGCCGGAGCCAGGTGCAGCGCTGCCTGGAGGAGCTGGGCTACCGCCGGGTGAGGGGGCTGCCCCGGAAGCCGGGCCAATACCGTTCCCGGCCAGATGGGCTGGAGGTGTTCCTGCGCCGGCTCGAGCTGCCCGGCCGAGAGCGCGAGGCCCTGGGCCTGCGCCTTGCCTTTGACTCCCGGGGGATACGCTCCATGCGGCGCCTGGGGGGCGGGGCGGCGCCGGGGGTGGTGGAGCTGGAGCCCCGCCTGGTGGCCCGCTTCTTCGGCCCGGAGCGGGAGATGCGGCTCCTGGTCTCCCGCCGGCAGATACCTCCCCACCTGGTGCACGCGGTGCTGGCCGCCGAGGACGCGGATTTCTACCAGCACCCGGGCGTGGACGTGCTGGGCATGCTGCGCGCCCTGTGGGTCAACCTCCGCCACGGCGGCATCCGCCAGGGCGGCTCCACCATCACCCAGCAGTTGGCCAAGAACTACTTCCTCACTCCGGAGCGCACCTTGGGCCGCAAGCTCAAGGAGATCGTCATCGCGCTGGTGCTGGAGGGCAAGTACGACAAGGACACCATCCTGGAGATATACCTCAACGAGGTGTACCTGGGGCAGATGGGCTCGGTGGCGGTGAACGGGGTGGGGGAGGCGGCGCGCTTCTACTTCGGCCGCCCGGCCGAGTTGCTGAGCGTGGCCCAGGCCGCCCTGTTGGCCGGCATCATCAAGGGCCCCAACTACTACTCGCCCTACCGCCACCCGCGGCGGGCCCTGCAGCGGCGCAACCAGGTCCTGGCCGCCATGGCCAAGCAGGGCTGGCTCACCCCGGCGGAGCTGAAGGCGGCCCGGGCCGAACCCCTGGGCGTGCGGCCCTACCGCGCCTACCACCGCCGGGCGCCGTACTTCGTGGACTACCTGTCCCGCCAGTTGCGCGAGCTGTACCCCCGCCAGGCGCTGGCCAGCCTGGGGCTGGGCATCTATACCACCCTGGATCTGGAGGTGCAGGCCGCGGCCGAGCGGGCCCTGAGGCGCGGGCTGAAGCGCCTGGAGAGGATCCGCCCCCCCAAGAGAGGTGTGAAGCCGGCCGGGCGCCTGCAAGGCGCGGTGATCGTGATGCAGCCCCAGACCGGCAACATCCTGGCCCTGGTGGGCGGCCGCGACTACGGCCAGAGCCAGTTCAACCGCGCCACCCAGGCCCTGCGCCAGCCGGGCAGCACCTTCAAGCCCTTCGTGTACCTGGCCGCCTTGGACGAGTTCAGCCCGGCCAGCCTGCTTTCCAACCAGCCGCGCACCTACGAGGCGGGCGGCCGCAAGTGGCAGCCCCACAACTACAAGCCCTATGACGCCCGCCAGGTGAGCCTGCGCACCGCCCTGGCCCTGAGCCTGAACATCCCCACCGTGGATCTGGCCATGCGGGTGGGGCTGGAGCGGGTGGCGGCGGTGGCCCGGAGCTTTGGCTTCAAGATACCGGGCCGTCCCTATCCCGCCCTGGCCCTGGGCGCTTTGGAGGTGCGTCCCCTGGAGCTGGCCCGGGCCTATTGCGCTTTTGCCGCCGACGGGGTGTTGCCCTATCCGCTCAGCCTGCACAGGGTGACCGACGACAAGGGCCAGGTGGTGCACCGGCGGCACGTGAGCAAGAAGAGCGTGACCACCCCGGCCAAGGCCTATCTCATGTGTTCGCTGTTGCGGAGCGTGGTGACCCAGGGCACGGCCCGGGGGCTGGCCCGCCTGGGGGTTGGTATTCCCGTGGCCGGCAAGACCGGCACCACCGACGACTACCGCGATGCCTGGTTCGTGGGCTACACTCCGGATATAGTGGCCTTGGTGTGGGTGGGCTTTGACGACGGCCGCCCCACTGGCTTCAGCGGGGCGGGCGCGGCGCTTCCCATCTGGGCCGAGTTGGTGAAGGCCATTCCCTGGCGCACTTCAAAGCGCTGGTTCACCCGGCCGCCGGGGGTGGTGCGGGCGCCGGTCTGCGCGGAGAGCGGCCAGGCCCCTACCAGTGCCTGCCCCCGCGTGAAGGAAGAGGTTTTCCTGGAGGGCCGGGCGCCCACGGAGCCCTGCCCCCTGCACCGTGACCAGAATCCCGTGGGTGACATGCTGAGGTCTCTGGGCAATGCCATACGCGATCTGTTCGACTAGGGGGTGGCGGCGTCCGGCCGGGCGCCTGGGGCTGTGCATCCTGGTGGCGCTTGCGCTGGGCGGCTGTTCGCTGATCACCTCGCCCTATCCGGCGCCGCCTCCGCCCGGCCCGGCCGGGCCCGCACCCTCTGCGCCCTCCAAGGAGAGCCGGACCCTGGAGGTGGAACCGGTCCCCGCCCCCCCCGCCCCCCCCGCCCCCCCTGCGGACCGGCCCGGGCCGCGGGCCCAGGCCTCCCTGGAGCTGACCAGCCAGGGCCGCCGCCTGCTCCTGGGCGGCCAGGTGGATGAGGCCATCTCTCTCCTGGAGCGGGCCACCGGCCTGAACCCGGACAATGGCCGCGCCTATTACTGGCTGGCCGAGGCCTGGCTGAGCAAGGGCAATCCCTCCCAGGCATTGGAATACCATCACCAGGCCTGGCTGCGTCTGCATTCCCGCCAGGCCTGGGACGGCCGCCTGCGCGACCAGCGCCGGCGCCTGGAGAACGCCGCCCGCTGAAGGGAAGGGCGGCCGTCTCTCCATACCCGCGGCGGCCTGTGCTATCATGCTCGCCGGATATGGCCGGCGCCGCCGGCAGGAGGAAGCCTTTCACCATGGTTCGATTGGGGGGATAGGGCTTGGACATACAGGGGCATCTTGCTTTTTCCCGGCAGGCCGGGCGGCGGGGCGCCTGGTGGTGGGCCGCGGTGCTGGCCGCCTGCCTGTGGCTGTGGCCGGTGCCGGCCGCCCCGGCCGGCCGGCCGCTGCGGGTGCTGGTGCTGCACTCCTACCACCAGGGGTACTTGTGGACCGATTACATAGGTCATGGCATCCGGGAGGTGTTCGACCAGGCTGACTTGAACTGCGAGCTGTACGTGGAATACCTGGACAGCAAGCGGCACCCCTGCCGCGAGGTGTTCCCCCAGATGGCCGAACTCTTGGCCCGCAAGTACCGCAACCTGCCCCTGTCGGTGATCATAACCAGCGACGACAATGCCCTGGACTTCATGCTGGCCTACCGCGACCGGCTTTTTCCCGGCACGCCGGTGGTGTTCTGCGGGATCAACGACTACCGCCCCCAGCGCATCGCCGGAAAAGAGGGCTACACCGGTGTGGTCGAGGACTTCGACCTGGCCGGCACCGTGGGCCTGATGCTGGGGCTGCATCCCCGGGCCAGGCGCATAGCCGTGGTCAGCGACGTGACGCCCACCGGCCAGACCAACCTGCGGCGCATGCGCGCGGTCATGCCCCGCTTCTCGGGCAGGGTGGAGTTCGTGGAGCTGGCCGGGCTCTCGGCCGGGGAGCTGGTGAAACGCCTGCGCAGCCTGCCCCCGGACAGCCTGGTGTTGAACCTCTCCTTCTGGCGCGACGCCACCGGCCGCGCCTTTGACTTCAAGGAAGGCCTGCGCATCGTAACCCGGTCCAGCCCGGTGCCGGTGTACTCGCTCTGGGACCAAATGATCCGCTACGGCACGGTGGGCGGCATAGTCACCAGCGGCCGCCAGCAGGGCAAGCAGGCCGCCCGGCTGGCCCTGATGATCCTTCACGGCAAGCCGGCGGACCAGATACCGGTGATCACCGGCAGCCCCAACCTGCCCACCTTCGACTTCGCGGCCCTGCAACGCTTCGGCATTCCCTTGCGCAAGCTGCCCCAGACCAGCGTCATACTCAACCGGCCCCAGAGCTTTTACCAGCGCTACCGCCTTCTCATCTGGCTGGTGGTCGGTTTTCTCCTGGCCCAGAGCCTGGTCATCGCGGCCTTGGGGGTGAACGTGACCCGGCGGCGGCGGGCGGAAAAGGCGCTCCGCAAGTCCGAGCAGCTGTACCGCGACCTGTTCGACTCCATCAACGACCTCATCTACACCCAGGACCTGGAGGGACGCTTCCTCACCGTAAACCGGGCCATGGCCAATGTCTTCGGCTATGCCCGCGAGGAGCTGATCGGCCGCCGGGCCGCGGAGTTCATGCGGCCCGACCTGCGCGAGGCCTTTGACACCGAGTACCTGGCCACGCTCAAGGAAAAGGGCGAGTACGCGGGCCTCTCGCTCTATTTCGACAAGCAGGGCCAGCGCCACTACATAGAGTACCGGAGCGCCCTGGTGCGGCCCCAGTACGGCCCGGCCTACATCTCCGGGTCGGGCCGCGAGGTGACCGAGCGCAAGCTGACCGAGAAGCGGCTTCGTTCTTTGCAGCGCCAGCTCCTGCAAGCCCAGAAGATGGAGGCCATCGGCACCCTGGCCGGGGGCATCGCCCACGACTTCAACAACATCCTGGCCATGATAACCGGCCACACCGAGTTGGCCCTGGAGCAGGCCCGGGCGGGCAAGCCGGCGCCCGAGGATCTCGAGAGCGTGCTCAAGGCTTCCGAGCGGGCCCGGGACCTGGTGGGCCAGATCCTGGCTTTCAGCCGCCAGAGCGAGCCCAA
>CAZUHP010000062.1:0-15622 GCA_964620595.1 uncultured Desulfarculaceae bacterium
AAGCCCAAGGAGGAAAAGGCCGGCGCGCCCGGCGGCATGCCCGGCGGCATGGGCGAGTTCGACTAAGCGCAGGCGCGGCCGCCCGCCGTGCCCGGGCGGGCGGCCGCCCTCCTCTCGCCCCCCTCGTCCCGCGCCCGGGGAAGGCCTTGCGGCCAGCCGCGGGACCGCCGGGGAGGCGGGGTGGGGCAAGGTGTTTTTTGATTTCGCTTTCCGTCAATAGCGCCCCCCAAGCAGGCGCCAGGCAATACGCCTGGTTTTGGGCCATATCTTTTTCAGGAGGTAAGAGCGAGGCTCGGGTAAGGCAATGCCATAGACCAGGCAGCGGTTATTCTCCCTGCGCAATCGTGCCCCGCCATGCCTTGCCAGGAGAATGCGGCCATGAGCGTTGTTGGATTGCAGTCAGCGGGTCTTAACACCATAGCCATCATCGGCAACCACCTCCCCCGCCAGTGCGGCATAGCCACCTTCACCACCGACCTCTTGAACGCCTTGCAGGCAGAGGCGCCGGAGACCGATTTCTGGGTGGTGGCCATGAACGATGTGGCGGAGGGCTACCCTTACCCCTCCCAGGTCCGGTTCGAGGTTTCCCAGAAGAACCTCTCCGACTATCGCCTGGCCCAGGATTTCCTGAACATGAAGCAGGTGGACGCGGTGTGCCTGCAACACGAGTACGGCATCTTCGGCGGCCGGCAGGGGGCGCATGTGCTGGAGATGATCCGCGAGCTGCGCATGCCGGTGGTCACCACCCTGCACACGGTGCTCAAGGATCCCGACCAGGCCCAGAAGGCGGTGCTCCAGGAGATCGGCCGCATCTCCGCGCGGCTGGTGGTCATGAGCCACAAGGCAAAGGACCTGCTGCGGGAGGTGTACGGCGTGCCGGAGGAGAAGATAGTCTTCATCCCCCACGGCATCCCCGACGTCCCCTTTGTGGACCCCAACTTCTACAAGGACCAGTTCGGGGTGGAGGGGCGCAAGGTCATCCTCACCTTCGGCCTGGTTTCGCCGGGCAAGGGCATCGAGCACATGATCGACGCCCTGCCGGCCATCGTGCGCGAGTTCCCCGAGACCACCTACATCGTGCTGGGCGCCACCCACCCCCACGTGAAGCAGGCGCAGGGCGAAGCCTACCGCCACTCCCTGTACCGCCGCGCCCGCGACCAGGGCGTGGAGGAGAACCTGGTCTTCCACAACCGCTTCGTCACCCTGCAGGAGCTGTGCGAGTTCCTGGGGGCGGCTGACCTGTACGTGACGCCCTACCTCAACAAGGAGCAGATCGTCTCCGGCACCCTGGCCTATGCCCTGGGCACGGGCAAGGCCACCATCTCCACCCCCTACTGGTACGCCGAGGAGATGCTGGCCGATGGGCGGGGGCGGCTGGTCCCCTTCAACGACCCCGAGGCCCTGGCCCGGGAGGTGGTGCATCTGTTGGACAACGAGGTGGAGCGCCACGCCATGCGCAAGCGGGCCTACACCTTCTGCCGGGAGATGGTCTGGAAGGAGGTGGCCCGCAAGTTCCTGCAGCTCTTCAAGGAGGTGAAGGAGGAGAGGGAGCACCGGCCGCGGGCGGTCTTCCAGGCCAGCACCCTGCAGGCCAACCCCCTGGAGGTGCCCAAGCCCCGGTTGGACCACCTGCGCCGCCTCACCGACGAGGTGGGCATCCTGCAGCACGCCAAGTATATCGTGGCCGACCGCGACCACGGCTACTGCACCGATGACAATGCCCGCGCCCTGATCGCGGCCCTGATGGCCCAGGACCTGCTCAGCGACGACAGCGGCCTCGATGAGTTGGCTTGCACCTACCTGGCCTTCTTGCTGCACGCCTTCAACGAGGCCAACGGGCGCTTCCGCAATTTCATGAGCTACGACCGCCGCTGGCTGGAGGAGCAGGGCTCCGAGGACAGCCACGGGCGGGCGGTGTGGGCCCTGGGCATGGCGGTGGCCCTGTCCCGCTCCCCCAGCCTGACCGCGGTGGCCCTGAACCTGTTTGAAAAGGCCCTGCCGGCCATGCACGGCTTCGAGTACCCCCGCACCTGCGCCTTCGGCCTGATCGGGATACACGCCTACCTGCGGCGCTTCAGCGGCGACCGGGAGATCAAGCGGCTGTGCAAGGAACTGGGCGAGCGCATATTCAACATGTACCAGGCCAAGGCCTCAGAGGAGTGGCCCTGGATAGAGGACGTGGTCACCTATGGCAACGGCAAGATACCCCACGCCCTGCTCCTGTCCGGCCAGTGGCTCCAGCGGGATGAGATGGTCCAGGCCGGGCTGCGCTCCCTGGAATGGCTGCTGAAGGTTCAGACCGACCCCAGGGGCCATTTCGTGCCCGTGGGCAACCGCGGCTGGTTCCCGCGCCAGGGGGAAAAGGCCCGCTTCGACCAGCAGCCCCTTGAGGCCCTGGATTTGATCGAGGCCTGCATCGAGGCCTTCAACCTGACCCAGGACCAGAAGTGGATCAAGGAGGCCAGGCGCTGCTTCGAATGGTTCCTGGGCCGCAACGACCTGGGCGCCCCGCTCTACGACTACGCCACCGGCGGCTGCTGCGACGGCCTCTCCCCAGACGGGGTGAACTTCAACCAGGGGGCCGAGTCCACCCTGGCCTGGTTGCTCGCCCTGTTGAACATGCACAGCCTGCGCTCGATCATCTCCAGCGCTGCCGGCCGGCCGGCCGAGGTGGAAAACGCGGCATGAGCCTGGACCCCATCGTCATAGTCAGCTCCTACCCGCCCCGGCTGTGCGGCATCGCCACCTTTGCCGAGGAGGCCAGGGAGTTCATCCAAAAGGCCAACCCCGGCCGGCCGGTGCTGGTGGTCAGCCACAGCGATGGCCGCGGGGAAGGGGTTTACCCGGTCATGGACATCTCCCGGCACGACTGGTGGCGGCCGGTGGCGGAGCTGATCCAGGAGCTGCATCCCTTTGCAGTGCACCTGGAGCACGAGTACGGGCTCTACGAGTACCATGACCACCGGGGCATAGGCGACGGCAACGAAGGTTTCCTGACCCTTTTGGAGGCCATCAGCGACCATCCCACCGTGGTGGAGCCCCACACCGTGCATGGTCGCCTGCGCGATGCGGAGGCCAACTTCATCTACCAGCTCTGCCAGCGGGCGGACTTGGTGCTGTTCAAGTGCCATTACCAGAAATGGCGGCTGGACTGGACCTTCTCCGGCCATGGCTGGCCCACCCCCCGCAACATCATGGTGGTGCCCCACGGCGCCCGGCCCGACCGGCGCTGGCCCGTGGCGGAGATACCGGCCCTGCGCCGGGAGCTGGGCCTGGACCGGGCGGGGCTGGCCGACCACCTGGTGGGCATGATCGGCTGGATCCAGTCCAACAAGCGCTGGGACATATTGCTGTCCATGTGGGAGGAGGTCCGCGGGGAGATAAAGCGGCGCACCGGCCAGGACTGGGACCTGCTGGCCGCTGGCGCCATGCGGGACCCCCAGCACAAGGCCGAGTACGAGAAGTGGAAGAACCACGCCATCGAGCTGGAGCGCAAGGGGCTGGCGCACTATTACGAGTTCATCCCCCGGGGCGAGCTGTATTACAAGATGATGGCGGTCTGCGATTTCGTGGTGCTGCCCTCCACCGACGAGACCCAGTCGGGCACCCTGGCCCGCATCATAGCCCTCAACAAGCCCTACATAACCACGGCCCCCATGGAGGGCCTGACCGCCCAGACCCTGGAGAGCGAGGGCGGGCTGCTCTTCACCACCAAGAAGATGCTCCGGGACAAGGTGATAGAGCTGGCCTGCAACGAGGAACTGCGTATCGAGTTGGGCGAGAACCTGAAGCGCTACCTGGACGAGGTGGTCTCCTGGGAGGTGGTGGCCCGCCAGTACAACCAGGCCTATGAGCTGGCCCGGGAGGCCAAGCGCACCGGCAGGCCCGTGGTGCTGGACCGCGAATTCTAGCCGAACGCGACCAGGAGGAGAACCGTGGCCATGAACCAGAGGATGTTTCGGGAGTACGACTTGCGTGGAATCGTGGACCAGGACTTCGACCTGGCCGACGTGGAAACCCTGGGCCGGGGCTTTGGCACCTATCTGAAGGACCACGGCGGAAGGGTGGCGGTGGTGGGCCGGGATTGCCGCCTGAGTTCGCCCGCCATCCGCGAGGCGGTGGTAAAGGGCCTGACCGCCACTGGCGCCAGGGTGATAGACCTGGGCTTGTGCCCCACCCCGGTGTTCTACTTTGCCCTGCGCCACCTCCAGGCGGACGGCGGCCTGATGATAACCGCCAGCCACAATCCGCCGCAGTACAACGGCTTCAAGGTCTGCCTGGGGCCGGACACCATCTTCGGCCAGCAGATACAGGACTTCAGGCGCCTGGTCGAAAAGGGCGTGTTCGCCAGCGGCCGGGGCGAGGCCGAGGAGTACGACATAATCACCCCCTATTGCGACCACCTGGTGAACAACCTCGAGCTGGCCAGGCCGGTCAGGCTGGCGGTGGACGCGGGCAACGGCACCGGCGGCATGGTGGCGGGCCCTGTCCTGAAGCGGCTCGGCTGCGAGTTCAGGGAGCTTTTCTTCGACCCGGACGGCAACTTCCCCCACCACCAGCCCGACCCCACCGTGGTGGAGAACCTGGAGGCCCTGCGGGAGACGGTGGTCAGGGAGGGCCTCGAGCTGGGCGTGGCCTTTGACGGCGACTCGGACCGCCTGGGGGTGGTGGACGAGAAGGGCCGGATCATCTGGGGCGACATGCTGATGGTGATCTTCGCCCGCGAGATATTGAAGGAATGCCCGGGCGGCAAGTTCATCGGCGAGGTCAAGTGCTCCCAGCTCATGTACCAGGACATCGAGGCCCATGGCGGCCAGGCCATAATGTGGCGCACCGGCCACTCCCTGATAAAGCAGAAGATGAAGGAAGAGGGCGCGCTCCTGGCCGGGGAGATGAGCGGGCACCTGTTCTTCGCCCACCGCTACTTCGGCTATGACGACGCCGTCTACGCGGCCTGCCGCCTGTTGGAGATAGTGTCGCGGCGGCAGGAGCCCTTGTCCCAATACCTGGCGGACCTGCCCCCCACCTTCAACACCCCGGAGATCAGGGTCGACTGCCCGGAGGAGCACAAGTTCCGCCTGGTGGAGATGGTCAAGGAGGAGCTGGCCCGGGAGCACCAGCTCATCACCGTGGACGGGCTGAGGGTGGTTTTCCCGGACGGCTGGGGCCTGCTGCGCGCCTCCAACACCAGCCCGGTCCTGGTGCTCAGGTTCGAGGCGCAGAGCCAGGAGCGCCTCCAGGAGATCCAGGAACTGGTGCAAGGGGCCCTGGAGCGGGCCAAGGCCGCCCTCTGACCGCCCAAGCGGGGAGAACCAGCCATGAGCGAGCGCAACCAGTTCACCGAGCTTTTCGAGCGGCATCCGGCCAATCCCCTGATAACCGCCCAGGACCTGCCCTATCCGGCCAACTCGGTGTTCAACGCCGGGGCGGCCCAGGTGGACGGGCAGACGGTGCTCCTGTTGCGGGTGGAGGACCGGCGGGGGATCTCGCACCTCACCGTGGCCCGGAGCCGGGACGGGGTTTCCGGCTGGGTGTTCGACCGCAAGCCCACCCTGCTGCCCAGCCCGGCCACCCACCCCGAGGAGATATGGGGGATAGAGGACCCGCGCATAACCTATCTCGAACAAAAGCAGGAGTGGGCGGTGTGCTACACCGCCTATTCCAAGGGCGGGCCGCTGGTCTCCCTGGCCTGCACCCGGGACTTCGTGGAGTTCCGGCGGCTGGGGCCGGTGATGCCGCCCGAGGACAAGGACGCCGCCCTGTTCCCGGTGCGCTTTGGGGGGCGCTGGGCCATGATCCACCGGCCGGTGTCCACCTTTGCCACCACCGGGGCCCACATCTGGATCTCCTTTTCGCCCGACCTGCGCCACTGGGGCGACCACCGCATCCTGATCCCCGCCCGCAAGGGCGCCTGGTGGGACGCCCACAAGGTGGGCCTGGCCTCGCCGCCGCTGCAGACCGAGGAGGGCTGGCTGGTCCTCTACCACGGGGTCCGCACCACGGCCAGCGGCGCCATCTACCGGCTGGGTCTGGCCTTGCTGGACCTGGAGGACCCTTGCCGGCTGCTGGCCCGTTCGGACCAGTGGGTGTTCGGCCCGGAAAAGGACTACGAGCTGCTGGGCGACGTGGACAAGGTGGTGTTTCCCTGTGGCTGGGTGAGGGAAGGGGACCGGCTGCGGCTCTATTACGGCGGGGCCGACACCTGCCTGGCCCTGGCCACGGCCCGGGTCTCCGCCCTGCTGGCCTGGCTCAAGGAGAACAACTCCATCCGGGGAGGAAGGCCATGCGCGTAGCCATGCTGGCGCCCATTGCCTGGCGCACGCCCCCCCGGCACTACGGCCCCTGGGAGCGGGTGGTCTCCCTGCTCACCGAGGGCCTGGTCGCAAGGGGGGTGGAGGTCACCTTGTTCGCCACCGGTGATTCCCTGACCAGCGCCGAGCTGGCCTCGGTCTGCCCTCGGGGCTATGAAGAGGACCGCTCCCTCAACCCGAAGGTGTGGGAGTGCCTGCACATAGCCGAGGTTTTCGAGCGGGGCGAGGAGTTCGACCTCATCCACAACCACTTCGATTTTCTGCCCCTGACCTACTCGGCCATGACCACCACCCCGGTGCTCACCACCATCCACGGCTTTTCCTCGCCGGACATCCTGCCGGTGTACCGCAAGTACAACGGCCGGGTGTTCTACGTGTCCATAAGCGATGCGGACCGCAGCCCCGAGCTGGACTACCTGGCCACGGTGCACCACGGCATAGACCTGGAACGCTTCACCTTCGACCCCCGGGGTGGGGAGTATCTGCTTTTCTTCGGCCGCATGCATCCGGACAAGGGCGCCCGGGAGGCCATCGAGATAGCCCGCCGCTCGGGCAGGCGCCTGGTCATGGCGGGCATCGTGCAGGACGGGGAGTACTTCCGCCAAGAGGTGGAGCCCCACCTGGACGGCGAGCAGGTGGTCTTTGTGGGCAGCGTGGGCCCGGAGCGGAGGGACCGGCTCCTGGGCGGGGCCCACGCCCTGCTGCACCCGATCAACTTTGCCGAGCCCTTCGGCCTGTCGGTGGTGGAGGCCATGGCTTGCGGCACCCCGGTGATCGCCTTCAACAAGGGCAGCATGCCCGAGGTGGTGGCCCCCGGCGAGACCGGCTTTCTGGTGGACACGGTGGACGAGGCGGTGGAGGCGGTATCCCGGGTCGAGGAGCTGGACCGGGCCGCCTGCCGCAGGTGGGTGGAGCGCCGGTTCACTGCCGGGCGCATGGTGGAGGACTACCTGCGGGTGTACCGGCGGATCCTGGGGCAGACCTCCCGCCGAGACCATCGCCCCTGGGGCCGCTACCAGGTGCTGGACCAGCAGGCGGACCACAAGGTCAAGCGCATCGTGGTGCTCCCCGGCCAGCGCCTCAGCCTGCAACGCCACCAGCGCCGGGCGGAGCACTGGTTCGTGGTGCAGGGCAGGGCGGTGGTCACCAGGGACGGCGAGGAGCTGGTCCTGGAGGCCGGCCAGGGGGTGGACCTGCCCCGGGGAGCCTGGCACCGCGTCCACAACCCGGGCGAGGAGGAGCTGGTCTTCATCGAGGTGCAGACCGGCGACTACTTTGGCGAGGACGACATAGAGCGCCGGGAGGACGACTATGGCCGGGCGGCCTGAGCCCTTGGTCCAACGCCATTCCGCCAACCCCATCCTGACCCGGGACCAGGTTCCCTACCCGGTGGAGACGGTGCACAACGCCGGGGTGGTCAAGCTGGGCGACCGCTATGTGATGCTCTTCCGTTCCCACCTTCGCAACGGCCGCTCCATCATCGGCCTGGCCGAGAGCGGGGACGGTTTCCGGTTCAAGGTGCGGCCCCGGCCGTTCCTGACCCCGGCCCAGGAGGGGCCCTTTGCGGTCTACGAGGAGTACGGGGTGGAGGACCCCCGCATCTGCGAACTGGAAGGGGAGTACCTCATAACCTACAGCGCCTACTCCCGCCACGGGGTCAGGGTGGCCCTGGCCCGCACCCGGGACTTCAGGCAGGTGGAGCGGGTGGCCCTGATCACCCAGGCCGACTACCGTAACGTGGTGCTGTTTCCCGCCAGGTTCCAGGGCCGCTACGCCCGCCTGGACCGCCCCCACTCGCAGATAGCCCCCTGGTCGATCTGGATATCCTATTCCCCCGACCTGGTGCACTGGGGTGATTCCGAGGTGCTCATCAAGCCCCTGGCCTACCACTGGGACGAGATGAAGGTGGGGCCGGGCGCCACCCCCCTGCGGACCGAGCGCGGGTGGCTGAACCTGTTTCACGGCGTGTTCAAGACCATGGACGGCGCGGTGTACCGGCTGGGGGTGGCGCTGCACGACTTGCAGGACCCCTCCCGCCTGCTGGGGGTGGCTGACGAGTGGATACTCCAGCCCGAGGACCCCTGGGAAGTCACCGGCTACGTACACAACGTGGTGTTCACTTGCGGGGCGGTGGCCGAGCCGGACGGGGAGATCAAGATATACTGGGGCGGCGCCGACACGGTGGTCTGCGCCGGCACGGCCAGGAGCGAGCGCCTGGTGGAGCTGTGCCTGAACCATTCCCGGCCGGCGGCCTGAGAGCGGCCCCCCAGGGGCGATCCCGCCTGCCAAGTGCACGGCCATGTGATAAATTACAAGTCATGCCAGCTACCTTTTCCCAGGGGCCGGGCACATGAGGCTGCGTACCATACTCCTGGTCTTGTCGCTCATGGCCATCGTCTCCACGGCGGTGGGCGGTTTTTATTACTTCTTTTCCCTGCGCGAGTACGAGTACGCCGTGGCCCGGCGCCAGACCGCCTCCCGGGCCGAGCTGGTGCGAAACCAGCTCTCCACCCACCTCACCGAGAACCTGAAGACCGTAAAGGCCCTGGCCGGGCTCCAGGAGCTGCGCGCGGCCCTGGTCCAGAGGGACCCCCGGGCCCTGGCCCGGGCTAACCGCATCCTGGACCACTTCCAGAGTTCCCTGGAGGTGGACGTGTGCTACCTCATGGACCACACCGGCCTGGTGGTGGCCACCAGCAACCGCGGGGAGGACGACAGCTTCCTGGGCCAGAACTTCTCCTTCCGCCCCTACTTCCAGAGCGCCATCCAGGGCCGGCCGGGCAAGTACCTGGCCCTGGGCACCACCTCCCACAAGCGCGGCGCCTATTACAGCCACCCGGTGCTGGGCCCGGAGGGCGAGCCCTTGGGGGTGGCGGTCATCAAGGCCTCCATCCGGCTCCTGGAAAAGAGCGTGTTGCAGCCCCTGGAGGGCATCACCATCCTCACCGGCCCCTTTGACGTGATCTTCAGCTCCAGCCGGCCGGACTGGCTGTTCAAGACCCTGTGGCGCAAGACGCCCCAGGAACTCAAGGAGGTGCGCGCCAGCCGCCAGTTCGGCGAGGGCCCCTGGCCCTGGGTGGGGCTCAGCCTGGAGGACCAGCATCTGGCCGTGGACCGGCAGGGCAACCGCTACCTGCTCTACTCCTACAACATCGAACAGTACGACAACTGGAAGGTGATCCACCTGCGCAGCCTGCGGGCCATCTCCGAGTCCATGATCCGGCCCCTGGCCCGCACCACCGGGCTGGTGGTGCTGGGCCTGTGCTTGTTCCTGGGCATGTCGGTCTATTTCCTGAACCGCAAGGCCCGGCGGGAGATAGCCCGCCGCGAGGCGGCGGAGAAGGAGCTGCGGGCCAGCGAGGAGCGCTACCGCGTCCTGTACCACAACACCCCCGCCCTCCTGCATTCCATAGACACCCAGGGGCGGCTGGTCAGCGTGAGCGACTACTGGACCGAGGCCCTGGGCTACCAGGCCCACGAGGTGATCGGCCGCAAGCTGACCGACTTTCTGACCCCCGAATCCCGCCAGAGGGCCGAGAAGCACACCCTGCCGGAGTTCTTTCAGAAAGGCACCGCCAAGAACGT
This sequence comes from uncultured Desulfarculaceae bacterium, assembly GCA_964620595.1. GTDB lineage: Bacteria > Desulfobacterota > Desulfarculia > Desulfarculales > Desulfarculaceae > Desulfocarbo. The sequence continues at coordinate 9,897 of CAZUHP010000062.1, forward strand.
GTCCCATCGCTTTGTTAAGAAGGACGGCGAGGTCATGGAGGGCCTGCTCTCGGCCATCGCCGAAAGGGACGCCGAGGGCAACATCGTGCGTTCCCTGGCGGTGCTCTCCGACGTCACCGCCCTCAAGCGCACCGAGGAGGAGCTGCGCCTGGCCCAGGAGAAGCTGAGCCAGTACTCCAAGGACCTGGAGCGCCAGGTGCGCCAGCGCACCCGGGAGGTGACCGCCTTCATCGAGCACACGCCGGCGGTGGTCTACATGAAGGACCACCGCGGCCGCTACATCCTGCTCAACTCCCGGTGGGAGGAGATCTTCGGCATGAGCAAGGAGGAGGCCAGGGGCAAGACGGTCTACGACGTGTTTCCCCGCCAGACCGCCGACCAGTTCCGGCGCAACGACCTGCAGGTGCTCCGCAACAAGCGCCCCTACCAGGCCGAGGAGCTGTTCCCCCACCAGGACGGCTCCCTGCACACCTACCTGTCGGTCCGGTTCCCGGTGCTGGACGAGCAGGGCCAGGTGAGCCGCCTGTGCGGCATCTCGGTGGACATCACCGACCTGAAAAAGGCCCAGGACCAGCTCCGCCGGCTTTCGGGCAGCATCATGGCCTCCCAGGAGAAGGAGCGCACCGCCATCGCCCGGGAGCTGCACGACGAGCTGGGCCAGGTGCTCACCGCCCTGCGCCTGGACGCGGTGTGGCTGCGCGACCGGCTCCGGCGCTCGGACGACCAGAGGGCCGCGGACCGGGTGCAGAACATGTGCGAGCTGATCGACAACACCATCAGCGACGTGCGCCACATCGCCACCCGCCTGCGGCCGCCGGTGCTGGACGATTTGGGCCTGGTGGACGCCCTGGAGTGGCACACCACCGACTTCGAGAAGCGCACCGGCATCGCCTGCGTGCTCACCCACCAGGACGTGCCCGAGCTGAACGAGTACACCGCCATCGCTGCCTTCCGGGTGGCCCAGGAGGCCCTGACCAACGTGGCCCGCCACGCCGGGGCCTCCAACGTGGACGTCACCTTGCGGGTGCGGGACGGGGAACTGGTGGTGTCGGTGGTGGACAATGGCCGCGGCTTCGAGGTAGAAAGGCTCTCGGAGCACAAGAGCTTTGGCATCGCCGGCATGCGGGAGCGGGCCAGCCTGGCCGGCGGCCGGCTGGAGATACGCTCCCGCCCCGGCCAGGGCACCGAGGTGCACCTGAGCCTGCCCCTGCACCACCAGATCGGAGAAGCGGCTTGATACGGGTTCTGCTGGCCGATGACCACAGCATAGTGCGCGCCGGGCTGCGCAGCCTCATCGAGGACACCGGCGAGATGGAGGTGGTGGTGGAGGCCGCCGACGGGCACGAGGCCATCCAGCAGGCCTTGAAGACCCGGCCCGACGTGGCGGTGATAGACATCTCCATGCCCGGCATGGACGGCCTGGAGGTGATCAGCCAGCTCCACTCCAGCCTGCCGGAGCTGCCCATCCTGGTGCTGACCATGCACGAGGAGGAGCAGTACGTGGTGCGCTCCATCTCGGCCGGGGCCCGGGGCTACATCACCAAGCGCTCGGCCCCGGAGCAACTGGTCAAAGCCCTGCGCCAGCTCCACCAGGGCGGCCGCTACCTGAGCGCCGAGGCGGCCGAGCTTCTGGCCCTGCGCCTGGCCCGGGGCGAGCGCGGCCAGTCCCCCCTGGATTCCCTGTCCAATCGCGAGATGCAGGTCTTGCGGGCCTTGGCCCTGGGCCAGACCAACCGGGAGATAGCCGAGAACTACCACATCAGCGTCAAGACGGTGGACACTTATCGCTTCAGGCTGCTCAAGAAGTTGAATTTACGCAACAATGCCGACCTGAGCCGGTTCGCGATCCAGACCGGCCTCATAAAACCCTGAAGCCGAATAGGAAAAAAGTTTCCGCGGCTTGTACAAAAAAACCTTACAATAAAATCAGTGTGTCTCCAATTTACGCCTGGCCCACGAAAAATCTAAGCTGATAGATACGGCCGTGGTTTCGACCGCCGGAGCTACAAGACCTGCGGGCGGGCTTGGGAGCCCGGTGGCGGCGGCGTGAGTCGCCGCGCTTCCCGCAGGCAGGCAATATAGGCGTCAGCTCAGCTTGAAGGCTGATCATCTCCGCGTGGCTGGGGGTGAAGACTGGTGTTAAACCAAGCATTTAGGGAGGTATGAGATGAAGAAAGCTCTGCTGCTCGGCCTGGTGGCCGCGCTGGTGGTAGGCCTGGGTATGTTCCCGGGTGCGGCCATGGCCAAAGACTACAAGATCAAGATCGGCGGCGGCCCCACCGGCGGTACGTTCAACACCTTTGCCAACGCCATGGCGGTGTACGTGCCCAAGGTCTACAAGAACGTCAAGGCCAGCGCCGTGGGTTCCGGCGGTTCGGTGGAGAACGTGAAGCGGGTCAACAACGGCCAGTCCGACTTCGGCCTGTGCTACGCGGTGGACTCGGCCCTGGGTTATGCCGGCAAGCTGCCCAAGGACCCCACCAAGTACAACAAGATCCGCTCCATGGGCTATCTCTACGGCGCGCCGGCCCAGCTGGTGGTGCGTAAGGACAGCAAGTACAAGAGCGCCCTGGACCTCAAGGGCGCCCGGGTGGCGGTGGGCAACGCCGGCAGCGGCGCGGCGGCCTCGGCCGAGCGCTTCTTCCGTCACATCGGCGTGTGGGACAAGTTCAAGCCCCAGTTCCTGGGCTACTCCGCCGCGGCCAACGCCTTCAAGGACGGCAAGATCGACGCCTTCTGGGTGCTGGTGGGCTATCCCAACCGCTCGGTCATCGAGGCCTCGGTGCAGGTTGACATCCGCCTGATCGACGTGGGCGTGGACGCGGAGAAGACTGGCTTCTACAAGGCCTATGCCTACTCCCCCACCACCATTCCGGCGGGCACCTATGGCAAGGGCATGCCCGAGTGCAAGACCTTCCAGGACTCCACCATCCTGACCACCAACAAGGACCAGCCCGAGGACCTGGTGTACATGGTCATGAAGGCCCTGTGGTCCAAGGAGGGCATGGCGGCCATGGTGGCGGCCAAGAAGACCTTCAAGGCCATGACCCTGGAGAACGGCTTCCGCGGCGCCAGCGTGCCCCTGCATAAGGGCGCGGCCAAGTTCTGGGCCGAGCAGGGCAAGACCATTCCTGCCAACCTGAAGCCCATCGACTAAGACCCACGCCAGGCGGGGGGAGCCGGAAGGCTCCCCCCGCCAACATGATTCAAGGCAACGCCATAGGCGAGGAACCCCATGAGCGAGCAAGTTCCCCAAAGTGCGGCGGACAAGGAAAAGCTGGAGGAGATAGTACGCAAGGACGCCAAGGCCGGCCGCCAATTGAGCGGCTTCTGGCTGTATTTCACCTCCTTGCTGGGCATCTTCATGGTGCTTTTCTATTTGTACAACGCCGGCGTATCACCGGTGGCGGCCCAGTATCACCGCGGCATCTACGTGCTCATCACCTACGTCATGGTGTTCCTCTGCTACCCCTTGTGGCGCAAGAGCCCCCACAACCGCCCCTCCCTCTGGGACGTGGTGCTGGCCGTGATCGCCACGGCGGCGGTGGGCTACTGGGTCCTGGAGTTCGAGAACCTCAACTACCGCATGGGCGCGGAGAACATTTACGACACCATAGCCAGCGTCATCGGCGTGGTCATCTCCCTGGAGGTGGCGCGGCGGGTGCTGGGCTGGGCCATGACCATCGTGGGCCTGGTGTTTCTGGCCTATGCCTTCTGGGGCGACCTCTTGGACCCCATCCCGGTGCTCAATGCCTTTGCCCACCAGGGGTTCCCCATGAAGCAGGCCATCAACCACATCTTCCTGAAGCAGGAAGGCGTGTTCGGCATCATGGCCGACGTGTTGGTGACCTACGTCATCTTGTTCATTTTCTTTGGTTCATTTCTCAAGGCCTCGGGCTGTTCCCGGTTCTTCCTGGACCTGCCCATGGCCCTGGCCGGCCGCACCGTGGGCGGGCCGGCCAAGGTGGCGGTGATAGCCTCGGGTTTCTTCGGCTCGGTGTCGGGTTCGGCCATTGCCAACACGGTCTCCACCGGCGCCTTCACCATTCCCCTGATGAAGAAGGCCGGCTTCCGGCCCCACGTGGCCGGGGCGATCGAACCGGCGGCCAGCATCGGCGGCATGTTCATGCCGCCCATCATGGGTGCGGGCGGCTTCTTGATGGCCGAACTCACCGAGATTCCCTACGTGGAGATCATGAAGATGGCCGTGTTCCCGGCGATCATCTACTTCCTCTCGGTGTTCGTGATGATCCACTACGAGGCCAAGCGCTACGGCCTGGTGGGGGTGCGCGAGGATGACGCGCCCAGTGCCTGGCAGATATTGAAGAGCCAGTGGCTCCTTTCCCTGCCCCTGGTGACCATCGTGGTCTTGATGCTCATGGCCTACTCGCCGGGATACTCGGCCTTCTGGGCCACGGTGGTATGCGTGGTGGTCTCCTGGACCACCCCGGACCACAAGATGGGCTGGCGGGAGATACTGGACGCCATGATCGAGGGCGCGCGCAACACCCTCATCATCGGCGCCACCGTGGGCGTGATCGGCATCATCGTGGGCACCATCGCACTCACCGGCATCGGGCTCAAGTTCTCCCAGATCATCATCGATCTCTCCTCTGGTTTCCTGCCCCTGGCCATCATCCTCATCGGCCTGGCTTCGCTGGTGCTGGGCATGGGGGTTCCGGTGACCGCGGCCTACCTCATCACCGCGGTGCTGGCGGTGGGCGCGCTCAGCGAGATGATCGCCCAGAGCCACTTCGGCATGTCCTTCAAGGACATGGAGATAACCCGCGAGCTGGTGCGGGGGGGCTACGTGGCCTGGGTGCTCATAGCCTCGCACATGATCGTGTACTGGTTCAGCCAGGACTCCAACATCACGCCACCGGTGTGCGTGGCGGCCTATGCCGGCGCGGCCATCGCCGGCTCCGACCCCTGGAAAACAGGCTGGACCAGCTTCAAGTTCGCCAAGATGCTCTACGTGGGGCCCTTCCTCTTTGCCTTTGATCCCGGCTTCTTGTTGGGCGGGCCCTGGTACCAGATAATCATGGCCTATTTCACCATAACCTTGGGTACGATCGCCTTCGGCTCCTTGACCATGGGCTATTTCCTGTGCCCCACCTCCATCCTGGAGTGGATCATAGCCGCGGTGGCCACGGTGCTCTTGTTCTTCCCGGAGATTCTCTCCAACCACACGCCGGTGCCCAAGCTGGCGGTGGACTTCATCGGCATCGCCCTGTGGGGCCTGGTCTATTTCATGCAAAAGGTACGCATCAAGCGCGACCCCTCTCTCACCTTGCCCATTCATGAGCGCAAAAAAATGAAGGCGGCCGCGGCATGAGCACAAGAGGCCCGGCACCGCCGGGTTGGAGCCTGAGTAAGGGTAGTTTGACACGATAGTCCAAAACGACGGCCGCGGCCCTGATCAGACACCACGTGCTTGGAGCCGGCTATGGCTACGGACGTCCCTTGCGGGAGGGGGCCTGGACAGGTTTTCCCTGCTTGAATCCAAAAAGACGATGAGCCGCTCCCAGGGAGGTTTTGGGGCAGCGGGTCCATGGGGAGGATACTGGTGGCAACCAGACAGCGTAAATTCGTTTATTTTTTTGGTAACGGGAAGGCGGACGGCCGGGCGGACATGAAGGATCTGCTTGGCGGCAAGGGCGCCAATATAGCGGAGATGACGAATCTTGGGATCCCGGTACCGGCGGGGTTCACGATCACCACCGAGG
>CAZUHP010000063.1:0-14000 GCA_964620595.1 uncultured Desulfarculaceae bacterium
GGGGGGGATCAGAGCGTGTCCATGCCCTGGGGCGCCTTGACCACGATGAGGAGCATCTTGAAGCGCTGGATGGCGTCCAGGGCGTGGGGCTTGCCCTGGGGCATGACAATGGCCTGCCCCGCGGCCACGGTGTGGGCCTGGCCGTCAATGGTGACCCGGGCCTCGCCGTCCAGCACATAGACCAGGGCGTCGGCCGGCACGGTGTGGGCGCTGATGCCCTCGCCGGGGGGGAAGGCGAACAAGGTCAGGCTGAGGGCGTTGTTCTGGGCCAGGGTGCGGCTCACCACCTGGCCTGGCTGGTACTCCACTTGGCCGGCCAGATCCAGCACCTCGCCTTTTGCCAGGTTCTTTATGAGTTCGGTCATCACCCGTCTCCTTGCTTGCAGGGCCGTTCAGGCCAGGTTGAACTTCTCTCTCAGCCGGGCGGATAGCTCCCGCACCATGGCAAAGGCCTTTTCCACCGTCTTCTCGCCGTCCGGGTTGACCAGGCAGCAGGTGGCCGGCGAGAGCATGCTGCGGGCCAGCATCAGCTCGCGGTCCACCCCCCGGCTCTCCAGGGCGTCCCAGATCTCATACAGGCGCGCCTCCAGGGAGTCCTGGTCCTCCTGGCCGAAGGGCTCGAAGTTGGTGGGCACCAGGCCCCACACCAGGCGGCCGCCCCGCTCCAGGAAGCGCTTGACCGACTTGGCGTAGGAGGCGAACACCTCGCCATTGCTGTACACGTCCAGGCTGAGGATGTCCAGGTCCAGCTTGAGCAGGAAGTCCCAGTCCGGGTTGCCGCAGAGGTGCACCCCCCGGGGCCGCTCTATGGCCGCGAAGAAGCCCTCCAGGTCCGCAAAGGCGTTGGTGTCGCTGTAGCCCGAAAGGGCGCTGAAGATGAACTGCAAGCCGGGCTCGTCCACGAACATGAAGGCGTTGGGGTTCATCCCCTTGAGCCGGGCCAGTTGCACGTTCACCCGCTTGGCCATCACCTCCAGCATGAAGGGCCGCACCGTGTCGTCGAACAGGATGGGGCGGTCGTCCTGGTCCTTCACGTTGAGCCCGAAGCTGATGGGCCCCTCCAACTGGCCGTGGATGGCCGGGCGGTCGGCCAGGTCCATTGCCAGGAACTTGTGGTAGACCGCCGAGTATTGGGGCGAGATGTCGAAGTACTCCGGCTCCTCCAGGTGGGCCATGGTCTCCTCGAACTCGGTGTAGAAGCGCTCGTGGGAAAAGGCCAGGGTCTGGTTCTCGAGGTCCAGCACGATGCCCGGGAAGTGCTCCGAGGCCTGCACGTACATGTCCTCGTAGTAGTTCAGGCGGGGAAGCTGGGGCCAGAAGGGCACGTCCAGGCTGAGGGCGGTCTCCAGGGCGCGGTCCGCCTCGGTGTGAGGCATCACCGCCATGGCAGTGGTCAAGAGGTTGCCTGGTATGGGCATGATTCGCTCCGCGTGCTTTTGGGCAGGCTGGGTTGCCAATAAAACCACCCCGCGCTAGGGCCGGCGCGGGGTGGGGTTTGCTTGCTCGCCGTTGTGACGGGGGGAGTGGTTTCAGGCCGCGCGCCGGCGTCGCCACCAGGCTCCCACCCCCAAAGCCGAGGCCAGAAGGAGCAGGGTGCCGGGTTCCGGGGTGGCCGCGGCAGAGACGAAATCCACGCTCAGGGTGGGCCGCAGCTTGTGCGAGCCATTGGAGGTGATGAACTGGAAGGCCGAGAAATGGACATCCGGCAGCACTGCCCAGCCGTAGTTCGGCTTGCCATTGGCCCACGCCTGCAGGGAAGGCGCCACGGCCAGCTCCACCCACCCGTGGTTGCGGGGCCCATAGAAGGTCTGGGAGGTGGTGGGCTGGGTGGCGGCGTTCATCCCGGGCCGCACCCCGCCGCCCAGGGAGTTCCAGGTGGCGGAAGACTCGTTCCAGTCCCGGGTCATGTCGTACAGGCTCATGGTGCTGGAACGGTTGCCATAGGCGCGGTAGCCATACAGGTACAGGCGCAGGGTGGCCTTGCGGATGGTGCTGCCCAAGGGTATCTGGCCCGTCCCGTTGCCAAAGAGGTTGTCGAACCGGAACAGGGACTGGCTCTGGAAGCGCCCCAGGTTGTAGCTCCAGGTGCCCCGCCACTTGCCGCCCGGGGTGTTGGGCCGGTAATTGGTGACCATGGTGTCCTGGATTCCGCTTTTGTAGTCAAAGGTGATGGTGCTGGCAGAGGCGGCGAGCGGAAGCAAGAGAACTGCGGCCAACAGGACAGCCAAGACCGCACCTGGGTGGAGGTTTATTTTCCTGACGGGGCGCATTGAAGCTATCTCCTTTTGGATATTCATTCTTAAATAGTATAAGACTTGTTTGGCGAAATGCAACCGCGAAGCAACATTATTCCAGGCGGCGACGCAAGGGCCTGCGCCCCAAACTGCTTATATTATCAACCGGTTGGCATATGGACCCCCTTTGGGGGGCTATTGAGGCATGCTCAAAAAATGCCCGCGCGGCTACTTTTGGGCGGCGGGTTCAAACAAAAGGGGTTGCGGCCCAAAGCCGCAACCCCTTGTTTTCAGTGGTCGGGACGACTGGATTTGAACCAGCGACCCCTTGAACCCCATTCAAGTGCGCTCCCATACTGCGCCACGTCCCGACGGCGGTTTGTATTTACCACTCCGGCCCCCGCCTGTCAATCGCAGGGGGGCAAGTTGGGATGATAACAAGCGGTTTTACCTCGAGCCGGACCCTGGCACCGGTGCTCCGTCCGGCAGGCCAAGGGCGGGGCCGCTTGGACCCCGCCCTTAGCCTGTATCGCGCTACGCTCAAGCTTGGAGCATGTAGTGGGCCACGCCGTCCTTGTGCACCCGGCTGAGGAGGCCCTCGGAGACCATCTCCCGCAGGCAGTCCATCAGTTGGGTTTCGTCTTCCTTCAGGGTGTCGCTGAGCTGGTGCAGGTCAAAGGCCTTCTGCTCGCGCTGGAGCAGGTTGGCCACCCGGCTGCGGATGAACTCCTCGGTGACCACGCCCATGAGGTCCCGGTCAAAGGCCAGGGCGCTACGCTGGTTGCCGGGATACACGTCTTCCCAGGGCCGGCGCAGGCTGACCCCCAGCACCCAGCGCACCCGCGCGTTGTTGACCGTGCTGTAGAGCCCCTGGAGCTTTTCCTGGTTCTCGGGGGTGCGCTCGATGGGCCCCAGCTCGTTGATCAGCGCCACGTAGTTCTCCACCGTGTTGATGTATTCTTCGGGCAGGTTGAGATCGGCATGGGCCAGGGCGATGCGCCGGCGGTCGATCCCGCACAGGGAGAGCAGCTTCTTGATCAGGTTGACCCGGCTCCAGGTGTGGTCCAGGCCGTAGGAGTGGTGGCAGGCCTCGGGCGGGCAGCCGACCAGGAGCAGGCCGTTGGCGCCTTCCAGGAAGGCGCGGGCCAGCACCGAGGGGTCCAACTGGCCGATGCAGCCCACCTTGAGCATGTACAGCCGCGGGTCGTACTTCATGGCCTTGACCCCGGCGTTGTCCGCCGCGGCCAGGCCGCCCCACACGCAGCCAAAGGACAGGACCTCCTCGGCCTTCAGTTGGCGGGCCAGGGCGGCCACCCGGGCCTCGTGCTGGTCAGAGGTGTTGTTCTGCAAGGTCAGGGCGTGGTAGGGGCAGGCCGCGGCACAGGTGCCGCCGCCGGTGCAGACCATGGGGTCCACGTGGCGGGGGATGTTGCCGCCGTGGCCCTCCACCGGCTCGATGCCGCCGCATTCGCAGATCTCCTTGCACAGTCCGCAGCCGATGCACTTGTCGGGGTCCACGGTGCACACCATGCGCGGGGCGTAGAGTTCGCCCTTCTTGGCGGCCAGCATCAGCTCGGCGGTCTTGGTGGCCGCCCGCCGGCCCTGGCGCAGGGCCTCGTGCAGGTCGCAGGGATAGCGGGCGCTGCCCGCCAGGAACATCTTGTCGCGTCCCTGCTGCTCGGGCCGCACCCGGGAATGATGGACCTCCAGGAAGCTGCCTTCGGGCTGCTCCAGGCCCAGCAGGTGGGCCACCTTGGAGGCCTCCACCCCCACCGAGCGCTTGGGGGAGAGGATCAGGCGGTCGTAGGGCACCTCCATCTCGATGTGGCTCTGGGGGTCGCAGCAGGTGACAAAGCCGGCCTGCACCGTGGGCCGCAGGGCGCCGTCATAGGGGATCCACTTGATGCCCAACTGGCGGGAGAGCCGGCGCTCGCCCGCGGACAGGGGAATGGCCATCTGGTGGTTGTAGAGGATGGTGGCCTCGGTGTTGGGCGAGCGCTCCACCATGTAGCGGGCCATGGACCAGGCCGCCCGGCTGGAGAGATAGGCGAACTCCGGGGTGCCGGCCTCGTAGTCGTTGATCCAGAACACCACCTTGCCCTCGGGCACGCCCTTGGTCCAGATGTGCTCCTCGGCCTCGGTGTGGCACATCACGGTCACCCCGTCGTGGCCGAAGTCGGAGCCCTGGTTGAGCATCTGGCCGTCCAGGCAGGCGATGATGGCCCCCACCTGGAAGACCCGGGGAGGGGTGTCGTCCAGGAAGGAGAAGGTGACCTGGTAGTCTCCGGTGCGGCCGACCAGGCCGGAGAGCTCGCCCACCGTGATGCGGCGCACCAGGGGGCTGTTGTCCACCTCCTGCATGATCTTCTCCAGGCGGTCGTAGTAGTGGCGCTCGCCCGGGTAGTGCTCGTGCAGCATGCGGAGTTCGTCCCAGTAGTTGTCGGTCTGCACCGCGATGATGCACTCCACCTCGCGGCGGATCAGCTCCTGGGCCGCGGCATAGGTGGCCACCCCGCCGCCCAGGATCATCACCGGGCCGTTCATCTCCACCTTGGTGGTGGGGGTGGACTCCAGGACCTCCAGGCCGGCGACCGCCGCCTTGATGAGCTTCAGGCCCTTGTCGGCCAGCTCATCCGGCTCCATGTCGTGCACCTGGGCCACGTGGCCGCGCAGGTTCACGATGTCGATCTCGCCCTGCTGCAGGCCGGCCTCCTTGAGCTCCCGCTCCATCTTGGGCAGCATGATGCGCGACTCGCAGCCGGCCACCACCACCCGGTTCAGCTTGTTCTTCTTTATGGCCTTCTTCAGGCTCTCCAGGCCCGGCTTGAGGCAGGCAAAGGGCTCCACCCCGGCGTAGGCCACCAGGGGATCGTCCTTTATCTTTTTTTGGAGGGACTTCAGGTCCACTAGCGGCGCTATCTGCTGGCCGCATTCACAGAGGAAGACGCCGATCCGGTTCTTTGCGCTGGTTTTCTTAGGACTCATTTGATCTTCTCCTCTTCCTGCCAAGGCCTAGCGCGCCAGTTCCACTTTGGGCTCGCCGCGTACCGCGTCCAGGCGCCGTTTCATGGCGCCGGTGGGGCACACCGTCACGCAGGAGCCGCAGGCCACGCAGTCCTGGCTGGGCACCATGTAGGGCGCGCCGATCTTTTTGTGAACCCCTCGGCCCACGGTGGACACCGCGTTGGCGCCCACCACCTCGGCGCAGACCCGCACACACAGGCCGCAGAGAATACAGTCCCCCTCGGGGTCGTGTACCTTGAAGCGGGTATCGCTGACCCCGTACTGGCTGGCGAGTTCCCTTATCTCCGGGCTGGCCGGGCACTCGGCCAGGAGCATTTCCAGTATCCAGCGGCGCACGTTCTTCACCCGGTCGCTGTCCGTGTGGACCTCCAGGCCTTCGGCCACCGGGTACATGCAGGAGATGACCACCTTGGACCAGTCGCCGTCCCTGAGTTCCACCACGCACAGCCGGCAGGCCCCGCTGGGCTCCACCGCCTCGTGGAAACACAGGGTGGGGATGTGGATGCCGTACTGCCGGGCGGTCTCCAGGATGGTCCAACCTTCTTCGGCCTTGACTTCCTGGCCGTTTATCTTGAACTTGACCATGCTAATATCGCTCCCTTTGGCTTTCAGTGGGCCTGAAGAAAATTGCTAAGACACCATGACCGCGCCGAACTTGCAGGTCTCCAGGCAGATGCCGCAGCGGATACACTTGCTCTCGTCGATGGTGTGCGGCTTCTTCTTCTTGCCGCTGATGGCGTCCTGGGGGCACATCCGGGCGCAGGACATGCAGCCGGTGCACTTGTCCTGGTCGATCTGGTAGGTGATGAGTTCCTTGCAGACCCCGGCCGGGCATTTGCCGTCCTTGATGTGGGCCAGATATTCTTCCCTGAAGTAGCGGATGGTGGTTATGACCGGGTTGGGGGCGCTGCCGCCCAGGGCGCAGAGGGAGCCGTCCTGGATGGCGGCGGCCAGGCTCAGGAGCTCCTCTATGTCCTCCTCGGTGCCTTCGCCCTTGCTGAACAGCTCCAGGAACTCCTTCATGCGGGTGAGCCCCAGCCGGCAGGGTATGCACTTGCCGCAGGACTCCTCCTCCAGGAAGTTCAGGAAGTAGAGGGCCACGTCCACCATGCAGTCCCGCTCGTCCATGACGATCATGCCGCCCGAGCCCATCATGGAGCCGGCCGCGGTCAGGGAGTCGTAGTCCACCGGGGTGTCCTTGAGCTTGTAGGGGATGCAGCCACCCGAGGGACCGCCGGTCTGCACCGCCTTGAAGGGCTTGCCGCCGGGAACCCCGCCGCCGATGTTCTCCACGATGTGGCTGAGCGGCACGCCCATGGGCACCTCCACCAGGCCCACGTTGTTGACCTTGCCCACCAGGGAGAAGACCTTGGTGCCGGTGCTGTGGGGCACCCCGATTCCGGCGAACCACTCGCCCCCGTTGTTTATGATCTGGGGCACGTTGGCCCAGGTCTCCACGTTGTTCAGCACGGTGGGACGGCCCCAGAGGCCCTCCTCCACCGAGCGCACGTACTTGGGCCGGGGCTCGCCGGCGCGGCCCTCGATGGAGGTGAACAGGGCGGTGGACTCGCCGCAGACAAAGGCGCCGGCTCCGCGGTTGATGCGGATGTCGAAGCTGAAGCCGCTGCCCAGGATGTTCTCGCCCAAAAGGCCCAGCTCCCGGGCCTGGTCCATGGCCAGGCTGAGGTGCTTGATGGCCACCGGATACTCGGCCCGCACGTAGATGTATCCCTGGTCAGAGCCCAGGGCATAGGCGCCGATTATCATGCCCTCCAGCACGGCATGGGGGTCGCCCTCCATGATCATGCAGTCCATGAAGGCGCCGGGGTCGCCCTCGTCGCCGTTGCACACCACGTACACCGGCCGGCCCTTCTTCTTGATCGCGGTGAGGGCGCTGCGCCACTTGCGGCCGGTGGGGAAGCCGGCCCCGCCCCGGCCCCGCAGGCCGGATTTCTCCACCTCGCTCACCACCTCCTCGGGGCTCATGCCGGTCAGCACCTTGGCCAGGGCCTGGTAGCCGCCCGCGGCGATGGTGTCGTTGATGTCGGTGGGGTCCACCGCGCCGATGCGCCCCAGCACCAACCGCTGCTGCAGGCTGTAGAAGGGGATGTCCTTCTCCAGGGGGATGGGCTCGCCGGTCTGGGGGTCGGTGTAGAGTAGGCGCTCCACCGGCTTCTTTTCTATGATGGTGCTCTGCACTATCTCGGCGGCGTCGTCCGCCTGCACCCGTTGGTAGAAGATGCCTTCCGGCTGGATCACCACCAACGGGCCCCGGGAGCAGAAGCCCCGGCAGCCGGTGGTCTTGATCAGGGGCCGGACCTTCACCTCCCCCAGGTCGGCCTCCTCCAAAGCGGCCTTGAGGGCGGCCTCCACCTCGGTGGCGCCGGCGGCCAGGCAGCCGGTGCCGTAGCAAACGATTATCTCCGCCTGCTCGGGGTCCTTGGCCTCCACGAGGCTCTGGCGAAGGGTGGCAAGCTCTTCCACTGAACCCAGCCGCTGTCCAGCCAGGTTTTGGGCCACGTTCGAACTGCTCATGATCGCAAACCTCCCTTACTCGGCCTCAAGGCGCTTGAGAACTTTGCCCAGCTCGCGGGCGGTTGCCCGGGAGTGGTACTCTCCATCCACCACCACCACCGGGCTCAGGGCGCAGCAGCCCAGGCAGTTGACCGTCTCCAGGGTGAACAACAGGTCCTCGGTGGTCTGGCCGGCCTCGATGCCCAGGCGGCGCTCCAGGTCCTCCACCAGGCGCGGGGAGCCCTTGAGGTGGCAGGCAGTGCCCTGGCACACCCGGATCTCGTGCTCGCCCTTGGGCTCCAGGCTGAAGGACTGGTAGAAGGTGGCCACCGCATAGGCCCGGCTCAAGGGAACCCCGGTGTGGTCGCAGACCAGGGACAATGCCTCGGGCGAGATGTAGTTGAAAGCGGCTTGGATATCTTGCAAGAGAAAGATCAGGTATTGGGGATCGCTGGGGTATCTATCGATTATTTCATCGATGTCAATTGGTTTGGAAGATTCTTGACTCACGATAGCCTCCTTTGGGCATGGTTGGCTGCCTCCTTGGCCCAAGGGACGCTGGTCCCCGGCCTTTGCCCCGCTTGGTGCAAGGGAGGGGCCAACAGGGCTATCCAGTTGAAATAACGGAATCTATGCGGGGCGGCCCCCAGGGAAAGCAGCCCTCCTGAAACAACAATTGTTTCAGGAGGGCTGTGTCGAGCCGAGACAAAGGGGGGCAGGGCGGGCCTAATATCCCAAAACAAAAGAAAATATCATTTACGTTTCATGACGTTTCAGGCGGTGAAACACAATGAAACATAAACTCAGGCCAGGCCCAGCTCCTTCATGCGGCGCCAAAGGGAAGTGCGGCTTATGCCCAATAGATCAGCCGCTTGCTGGCGCCGGCCCTTGCTACGGCGCAGGGCTTCCAGCACTGCCCGGCGCTGATCCTGTTGGGCCAGGGGCTCCCCGGCCTCCTCCTCCTGGCGCTCGGCCAGGAACTCGTCCAGGGCGGGCAGGTTGCTCAGGAAGATGACCGGGCCCTTGACAAAGACAAAGGCGTGCTCCATGACCCGCTCCAGCTCGCGCACGTTGCCCGGCCAGGGATACTCCATGAACAGCCGCATCACCTTGGGGTCCACCGCCCGGACCTCCTTGCCGTACTGGCGGTTCAGCTTGGTGATGAAGTGGTTGACCAACAGGGGGATGTCGTCGCGCCGCTCGCGCAGGGGCGGGATGTACAGCGGCACCGTGCGCAGGCGGTAAAAGAGGTCCTCGCGCATGGAGCCGTCCTTGAGGGCCTGTTTCAGGTCGCGGTTGGTGGCGCTGATGATGCGGGCCTGCATGGGGATGACCCTGGTGCCGCCCACCCGCTCGAACACCTTTTGCTCCAGCACCCGCAGCAGCTTCACCTGCAAGGCCGGCTTCAGGTCCCCGATCTCGTCCAGGAACAAGGTCCCGCCCTTGGCCAGTTCGAAGCGGCCCACCTTGGAGGTGACCGCGCCGGTGAAGGCGGCCTTTTCGTGGCCAAAGAGTTCGGACTCCAACAGGCTCTCGGCCAGGGCCGAGCAGTTCACCGCCACAAAGGGGCCGTGCCGCCGGGGGCTGTGGTGGTGGATGGCCCGGGCGAATAGTTCTTTGCCCGTGCCGCTGTCGCCCTGGATCAACACGTTGGCCTCCGAGGCCGCCAGGTCGGGTAGCATTTCGAACAAGCGGCGCATGGGGGCCGAGTTGCCCACTATGTCGGCAAAGGAATGGCCGGCCTGGGCCTGGGGGTCCTCCAGGATGTCCAGGGGCCGGAAGCTCTCCACCGCGCCCACCACCTTGCCGCCGCCGTCCCTCACCACCGAGGTGTTCACCAGCACGGTGAAGCGCTGGCCGCCCTTGGCCAGCATGCGCACGTCCTGGTCCATGCGGGTGACCCCGCGCTCCAGGGTGGTGCGCAGGGGGCAGCCGGTCTCGCACAGGTCGGAGCGGAATATCTCCCAGCAGTGGCGGCCCAGCACCTCCTCCCGGCGGTAGCCGGTGATCCGCTCCGCGGTGCGGTTGAAGGAGGTGACCCGCCAGCGGGTGTTGATGGTGAAGATGCCCTCGGCCAGGTGTTCGAACAGGGCCTGGTAGCCCATGCGGGGCGGGGTGAGCAGCCCCTCGGCCGGGGCCAGCCGGCTGGCGTTGAGGGTGGTGAAGTCCAGGTCGCGGAAGGTGAATATGAGGCCGGCCACCGTCTGGCTGGGGCCGGAGAGGGGGTGGATCGAATACTCCGCCCGGTAGGTATGGCCCAGGGAGTCGATCATGCGGGCGGTCTGGTTCTGCACCGCGGCGCCGCCCTCCAGCACCGAGTCCATGGCCGCCACTGCCGCGCCGGCGTCCGGTCCCACGAATATCTCTTCGATCAAGAGGACTTCGCCCCTGGCCGGGGACTTGGCCAGCAGGCGGCGCGCCGCATTGTTGCAGCCCAGCACCTTGAAACCGCGGTCCAGCACCAACACCCCGTCCCCCACCACCTGGCGGGGGGGGCGGGGGGGGCGGGGGGACTGTTGGCCCTGGCTTTCCGGCTGGGAAGGGTTCCGCGTCACGGGTCCGGCACTTGATTTATATAATATCACTAACCTTATTGTTAGATTATCTTACCATTTTTCCCCGTGACTCCCAGGCTTTTTCCTAGCCCAGTATCAGCTTGACGTCCTCGTCCGTCAAAAAGGACGAGACATTGAAGCAAAGTGCCCGCAACTCCTGGGGCTTCAGGCCGGGGGTCAGCAGGCGGCTGGCCATGGCATAGTCCTTTTGGGTGGCCAGCTTGATTATGTTCCGCAATTTGCTCAGGGTGGCTTCGCCCCCGGGCTGGTGGGCCTTTTCATAGGCCTCGCACAGGGCGTTGACCCTGCTCACGGAACAGCGTTTGCAAAAACGGTCTTGGTCCTGGGACATGGGCGCTCCTGTTGGTCTTGGTTCTACCCAGGTGGTTCGGGCTCCAGCTCGGCTGCCAGGCGGGTTCACCGGCCAGGGGCGTGAAACCGCCACCCGCGGCAGGCTGCTGGATATGAGCCCAACCCCGGCGTGGCGGCCTGCGTCCGGCCGGCGGCCGCTTGCCCACAATGGCATTATAGATACAATGGGCCCCCAAGCCAAGGGCTCCCCTGGTAGCGCCGGATGGGGGGCCGTGGCTGGGGCGCGGCGACCCGGGCCCGTGGTTTTCCAGGCCGCCGTTTGGCCGGCTTGTTTTACTGGCAGGGGGCTTCATGGTATAAAAGCCTGCGGGCTGCGGGCTCCAGGGTCCGGCAGCGCAACGCCTTGATTTAAGGCGATAATGCCCGGGGGGCGGTCTTCGGCCCCCTGGGGTGGCCCTCCCTTGGGAAGATTGAAGCGATTATGTGCGGCATATGTGGATTCAGTTGGCAGGACGAGGGGTTGGTGAGGGCCATGTGCGAGCGCCTGCGTCACCGGGGCCCGGACCAATGGGGACAGCAGGTGGGCGGCGGGGCCAGCCTGGGCCACCGGCGGCTGTCCATAATTGACCTCTCCGAAAAGGCCCGCCAGCCCCTGGCCAACGAGGACGGCAGCGTCTTTCTGGTGGCCAACGGCGAGATATACAACCACCTGGACCTGCGCCGGGAGCTGGAGGCCGCGGGCCACGTTTTCCGCTCCCGCTCTGATTCCGAGGCAATCCTGCACGGGTATGAACAGTGGGGCGAGGGGGTCTGCGAGAGGCTCTCGGGCATGTTCTGCTTTGCGGTGCTGGATACGGCAAAACGCCGCATCGTGCTGGCCCGCGACCGCCTGGGCATAAAGCCGCTCTACTACCACCACCAGGGCAAGAAGCTCATTTTCGCCAACGAGATCAAGGCGCTGCTGGCCTGGGCGGGCCTGGAGCGCCGGGTGGACCTCAAGGGGCTGTACCGCTACCTGGGCTGGGAGTTCGTGCCCGCCCCAGACACCCTGTTCCAGGGCGTGAACAAGCTCAAGCAGGGCCACTACGCGGTGTTCGACCTGGAAAGCGGCCACCTGCGCGAGCACCGCTACTGGGACCTGCGCTTCGAGCCCGCCTATACCCGGCCCGAGGAGGCGGTGGAGGACCTGCGGGTGCTCATCAAGGAGTCGGTGCGGCGCCGGCTGATGAGCGACGTGCCCCTGGGCGTGTTCCTCTCCGGCGGCCTGGACTCCACCACGGTGGTGGCCTGCATGCGGGAGCTGGGGGTGGGCGACATCAAGAGCTTTTCCATCGCCTACCCGGACCCCAGCTTCAGCGAGCTGGAGTACGCCCAGGACATGGCCCGCCACTACGGCACCGAGTCCGAGGTGCTGATGATCCAGGGGCTCACCCTGGAGGACCTGGAGGCCGCGGTCTACCACCTGGACGAGCCCATGACCGACCTCTCGGCCATTCCCCTGATGCTCATTTGCCGCAAGGCGCGGCAGAAGGTGACCGTGGTGCTCTCCGGCGAAGGGGGGGACGAGGTCTTTTGCGGTTACGACCGCTTCAAGGTCTCCAAGGCGGTGCGCCTTTTGGGCCTGGACCGGATTCCCGGGGCAGCCGCGCTCATGAACGCCGTTGCCCGCCGCCTGCCCGACCGGCCCCAGAAGAAGGGGGCCATAAACGTGTTCAAGCGCATCGCCGAGGGGCTGCGCCATTCGCCGGAGGGCCTGCACCTGCGCTGGCAGTACTTCCTGGCCCCGGGCCAGGCCAGGGCCCTTTTCCGGCCCGAGGCCGCGGCCGAGCTGGACTTCGACGACTTCGCACCCCTGCGGGAGGTATTGCGGCACTGCAACAGCAGCCAGCCGCTCGACCGGGAGGTGTACGCGGACCTCAAGCTCACTATGGCCGACTCGGTGCTCATGAAGGTGGACAAGATGTCCATGAGCACCTCCCTGGAGGTGCGGGTGCCCTTCTTGGACCACGAGTTCGTGGAGTTCTCCGCCCGGCTGCCCGGCTGGTTCAAGCTCAAGGGCTTCACCACCAAGTACATCTTCCGCCACGCCATAGAGGGCCTGGTGCCCAAGCGGGTGGCCTGGCGGGGCAAGCAGGGCTACAGCCTGCCGGTCAAGAACCTCCTGCGCGACCCCGCCCAGCTCCAGCCCCTCATGCGGGAGCTGCTCACCCAGAGCCCCCTGGTCAAGGACTTCCTGGTGCCTGCCGAGGTGGAGCGCCTCATGCAGGAGCACCTGGCCGGCACCCACAACCACAACCACCTCCTCTGGGCGCTGATGAACGCCGCCCTGTGGCACAAGAGGTTCCTGGAGGGGGCCCGCTGAGCCGCCGCGGCCGGCAGCCGGGCCGGCGCGGCGCGTTCCACCCTCTGCCCCGTCTTTTTGCGCGGGGCGGAAAAAGTCTCCGGCCCAAGGCAGCAGCATAGTAGAATCAAGCCGTATACTGAAAAAAAATTACCCGTTAAAATAACTATTTGATAACCATGCGAAACCGCCTATATTCCCGCTAGTTACCGCCTTTTGGTGAACTCCTGGTAGCCAAGGGTATTTAGCATATCACCGTGATTTTGCAATCAAACTACTTCAAGTCCTACTTCAGGCATGACGCCGATTCTTACATTTCGGTTTGCAAAAAATTGAAACTGATCCAGGAGACAAATTTTCAAGAAATTGCAAATAACTTTTTCACAATCTTTACACCATTATTTTCAATTTTTTGAAGCCTTCATTTCAAAAAGTTGCACCCGACATTCAGAATATTGAAACCATAATCGCTGCCGCGCGGCCGGTTCCTCCCACCCAAGCCACCTGGGTGAGCCGTTGACCATGCCCGGTTCCAGCCATGATCCTTTTTACGCGATTTTGGGGATAAGAGGGGGCCCGCTCTCAGCCGCAAAAGACGGCCATCATCTCGAGCACGAGAGCTGCTAGGTCACGGCCCCCCTCCGCCTCCACGCTTGCTCTTGCCGCTTACATCCCACTGACTTTGGATATAACCACGACCGTACGTTTGACTGCGGCGGGTGACCGGGCGGCTCCTGCTCCCTGTACGATTGAACATACGATGTTCAATCGTACAGGGGATTGCGGTGATCAAACGAACCCTCGCCACGATCCTGGAACGCGCCGCCAAGGGCTTGCCGGCTACGTCCAAACCTACCTTGAGAGGGACGTGAGGAGCATTATCAACATAGGGGACCTCGAGGCCTTCTCCCGATTCCCGAGATAGATCACCGCTACCCTTGGTCCCATCGCCCGGCCTCCGGGCACCGGCTCTTCTTCAACAAAGCCAAGCCATACTGACCTCCAGCCCCCAATACCGGG
>CAZUHP010000064.1:0-13989 GCA_964620595.1 uncultured Desulfarculaceae bacterium
GAAGCACTTCCAGGCCCTGCCCCCCAAGCCGGGGCGGGAGCCGCCCGCCGCGCTGATAAACGCCCTGCGCCGGGTGAGCGCCCGGCTCCGCGCCAGCGGCAAGGCCCCCAGGCCGGCCGAGTAGAACCAGCCCCGCCGGCCCAGGCCCGCCCCAAAAACCGGGCCCGGCCGCGCATCAGCTCGCGGCCGGGCCGTTTGCTCTTGTCTCATTGCCGGCGCAGCCAAGGCGCCGGGGTTCCTACCACCAGCTTATGACCTCGTCGTGGGCGAAGATCTCGGCCACCAGTTTGTCATAGTCGGTGTTCTCGTAGAGGTTCCAGCGGGTGACCTCCTTGCCCTCGCTGAGGGCGTCGATCAGAAACTGGGTGGTCTGGTTGGGCTCGGTCTTCACGATATTGAGCAGTTTCATGAGCCGCCTCCTAGAACGGTACCACTAGCTGGTACTCTTTGATCTTGGCCACCATGTCCTCCAGGGACAGGTATTTGAAATAGCCCCACTTGTCCACGTTGGCCTGGACGTTGGTGTACACCTCGCCCTCCAGGTCGTCCAACATCTCCAGGTTCTCCTCGAACTCCTCCTCGGTCTTCGCGGCCGGCAGCGCCACCTCGGTATCAATGAAAAAGGCCGCCACCCACATGTTCTCCACCAAAAGCCCCAGGCTGGAGCGCAGGCCCTCCCAGGAGTTCTCGGGCTGGTTGATCAGAATCGCTACCTTGTTCACGCCTTCCATGTGGCTTACCTCCTAGAGCACGATGTAGCGGTCACAGTCTTCGATCATCATGCCGTGACGCGCCTGGGTGGCGAAGTCCTTTTCCGCCACCACCGGGACCGGCTTCTCCAGCTTGAAGGCCTCGAAGTTCACGTTGCACAGGCTCACCTCGGCCCAGCCTTCGATCTCCGGGAACTTCTCATGCTTGGTAAGGAGCACGCCGCGGTTGGTGAGAAACACGATCACCTCTTTACCGGCGTTCTTGGCCGCCTTGCTTATGCCCAGCAGGTGATCCAGGTGTTTGTCGGATGACACGAAAATACCTAACTTTTCCGCCATGGGAGCCATTCCCTCCTTCTCTGGCCTCTTCAGTGCTGAGGCTCCTGGCCGGGACACCGGCGACCGGCCGGGGACCTGTTCTTGCCGCATTCGCGGTTTACTCTAAAGCATATCCTACCAATTTACAAGGCTACGGGGCCGGGCCCGGCGCCAGGACCAGGGAGGTGGTCAGCCTGGCGCTGCCCACCACCCGGGCATAGAGCCGCACCACCGGCGCCGCCTGCACCTCGCCTCCCCCGCCCCCCACGCCTCCCTGGCCCGCCAACCAGCCCAAGGGCGGCTTGGAGCGGCCGATGACCACCTCCACCGCGGCCTTGGGCTCGGGACGCATGAGAACCCGCCCCCAGGGGCCGCCCAACCAGAGCGCACCACCGCCCGCCTGCTCCACCTGGCAGCCGGCCGGCAGGTGGAACAGCACCTCGCAGTCATGCTCCCCCTCTGCCTGCACCTGGTCCACCACCTGCACCAGGCCGGCGGTCTTGTCCAGGAACAGCCGCCGCCGGAGCCGCACCGGATCGGGCAGGTGGGCATAGCCGTCATAGGAGGCGGCCACAAAGGCGCTGCGCTCGTCCTCCTCCAGCGCCTCCAGGACCACCGCCCCTCCCCGGGGCTCGGCCCCGTCCAGGCGCACCGCGTTGAAGGCCGCCCGGCTGGACAGGTGGCGGGCCAGGGGGCCGGAACCGGCCGGCCCGGGCGGCACCAAAAGCCCCCGGCCATCCAGGCAAAGGCCCAGGGCCAGGGCCTGGGCCGACCAGACCGACCCGGCCGGGGGGTCGGCCTTGTGGGGCGCGGTGCGCAGCCACAGGCTCACCCGCCGGCCCGCGGTACGGCCGCAGAGCACGGCCAGGCCCGCGGGGGGGAGTTCCTGGGCCGGGGGAGGCGCCCCGCCGGCCAACTGGCGGAGCTGCTCGGCCGCCGGCCGGCCGTACAGCCAGTACAGGCGCTCGTCCATCACCCGCCCGGCGCGCAAGTCCGGGTCGGTTAGCAGCACCGCCGCCAGGTTGGCCGCACCGGTGGCCGGGTCCACCCGGCCCTGGTCCAGGCCCAGCACAGAGACGGCCGGGCTCCAGCCCCAGGCCAGGCCCGCGCCCCAGGGCGGGGCCATGGCCCGCACCAGGGGCCCCAAGGTGCGCAAGCCCGCCACCACCCCCTCGGGCGCCAGGCCGGCCTTTTGGGCCAGCCACAGGCCGAGCCCCCCCCACTCCAGCATGACCGGCGCCCAGGTGGTGGCCATGGCTGGGGGGGGCATTGGGGGCGAGGGGGCCGACGAGGGGGGCGGGGGGGACGGGGATGACGCAGACGACCGGGACCACGAGCGCAGGGCCGGGCCCAGGCGGGCGGCGCCCAGATCCAGCCAGGCGGCCGCTTCGGGCAAGAAGCCCAGCCCGCGGCCCAGGTGCAAGAGGGCCGCGGCCGGCCCGGCCTGCAAGGGCGCGGGCCCGGAGGCGCTGCGCAGGGCCTCGGCCAGGAGCTGGCCCGCCACCTGCATCTGCACCAGCAGCTCCAGCAGGGTCTCCGGGGGCAGGGTGGCGGGGTCGTCCAGGAAGCGCAGGCACCACAGCCAGTTCACCACCCGTATCGCAGTGGCCTGCTCGTCTGCCCAGCCCGGCCCCATGAGCGGGGGATTGTGGGCGCAGAATTCCGCCAGGCTCTGGACCGCGGCCTGGGCCAGGTCCGCGTCGCGGGTGAGGGCAAAGGCCCGGGCCAGGCGGGCGGCGCGCTGGCCGCTGGTCCAGGGCCACAGGGCGGCCTCCTCCTCTGGACTAAGCCTGACCTGGCTGGCCGGCAGGGGGGGACCTTTGCCGCCGGGATAGCGCGAGAGCGCCTCGGCCCGGGCCGCGGCCATTACCTCTTCGCCGGCCAGCACCGCGCCGAAACCCCGCAACGAGGCGGCGTCCAGGGCCAGGGGCAGGGCCCGGCCCACCTCCACCATGAGCCGCGCGGCCAGGCCCGCGGGCTGGCCCGGGTAACCGGCCTGGGCCAGGAGCGCCTCCTGGGCCTCCTTGCCCCCCAGGCTCTCGGCCACCCGGCTGGCCATGCGCGAGCGGGCCAGGCGCGCCCAAACCCCGTTGATGCTCAGTCCCTTCATGGCCTTGCATCTTAGCACAGGGCAGGGCCGCAGGCACCATCCCCGGCCCGGCTAAAGTCTTGTCAAGCCAACTGTGGTCTGTTAGAACAGTTGGAACCGAGCTCCAGGGCAGCCGGGGCGAGAGCAATTGCGCCAAGGATTTGATATAACAACTTTTATGCGAGTTTATCTCCAGTGAGGGCCGCAGCGCTGGACCTGGGTTCCAACACCTTGCGCCTGTTGGTGGCAGAGGTGGCCCAGGGAGATTGGCAAGCCCTGGACCGCGGCTTGGCCTCGCCCCGCCTGGGCCGGGGCCTGGAGCCCGGCGGGCGCCTGGCGCCAGGGGCCAAGGCCGCAGCGCGCCAGGCGGCCACCCGCTTTGTGCAGCGCGCCCGGGCCCTAGGGGCCGAGCGCATCGCCCTGGCCGCCACCCAGGCCTGCCGCCAGGCAGCCGACGGCGCCGAGTTCGTGGCCGAGCTGGGCCGCGAGCTGGAGCTGGACTCGGCCCGGGTGATCAGCGGAGCCGAGGAGGCCGCGCTTTCCCGGCGGGGGGTGCTCAGCCGCCTCCAGGACGGGGGGCGAGACGGGGGGCGAGACGGGGGGCAAGACGGGGGGCCAAGCAGGGGGCGGAACAAGGGGCGTGGCGCCTGGCTGGCCGACATCGGCGGCGGCTCCACCGAGGTCATGGACCTGGGCGAGCCGGACGCGCCGGTCCAGAGCCTGCCCCTGGGCGCGGTGAGCCTCACCGAGGCCCACCTGCACCACGACCCGCCCACTGCCGGCGAGCTGGAGGCCCTGGAGGCCGCGGTGGCAAAAGGGCTGGCCCCCATCCTGGGCCGGAGTTGCCGCCGCCTGGTGGCCACCGCGGGCACCGCCGCCACCCTGGCGGCCCTGCGGCTGGGCATGACCGTGTATGAGCCGGAGGAGATAAACAACCTGACAGTCACCCGGGACCAGCTCGCGGCCGAGTACCACCGCCTGGCCGCCCTGCCCCTCGACCAGCGCAGGCAGGTGCTCACCCTGGAGCCGGACCGGGCGGATATACTGGTGGCGGGCCTGGCCATCCTCAAGGGACTGGTCACCGGCCTGGAGCTGGACCGCTTCATCACCATGGACGCGGGGCTCTTGGAGGGCATCCTCCTGGAGCACGCGGCCCAAGCCTGACGGGGAGCCTACATGCCGAACAACCCCTATGAAATCTACGAGGGCCTCACCTTCGACGACCTGCTGCTCAAACCCGGCTACAGCCGGGTGCTGCCCAAGGAGGTGGACACCAGCACCCAGCTCACCCGCCGCATCAAGCTCAACATCCCCATCGTGAGCGCGGCCATGGACACCGTGACCGAGGCGGACACCGCCATCAGCCTGGCCCGCCAGGGCGGCCTGGGCTTCATCCACAAGAACCTGCCCATCTCGGCCCAGGCCCTGGAGGTGACCAAGGTCAAGAAGTCCGAGTCGGGCATGATCGTGGACCCGGTCACCGTGCCGCCCGACGCCAGCCTGCACCAGGTCATGGAGGTGATGAGCCGCTACCGCATCAGCGGGGTGCCCGTGGTGGTGGAGGACAACAAGCTGGTGGGCATCATCACCAACCGCGACCTCCGCTTCGAAACCAACCTGGACCAGCCCGTGTCCCAGGTCATGACCAAGGACCACCTGGTTACCGTCAAGGAAGGCATCACCCTGGAGGAGTCCAAGGCCATCCTCCACCAGCACCGCATAGAAAAGCTCCTGGTGGTGGACGAGGCGGGCAAGCTCAAGGGGCTCATCACCATCAAGGACATCGAAAAAGTACGCAAGTACCCCCTGTCGGCCAAGGACGAGCTGGGCCGCCTGCGGGTGGGCGCCGCGGTGGGCGTGGGCGGGGACGGCCTGGCGCGGGCCGCGGCCCTGGTGGACGCCGGGGTGGACGTGCTCTGCGTGGACTCGGCCCACGGCCACGCCGAGGGGGTGCTGGCCACGGTGCGCGAACTCAAGAAAGCCTACCCCCAGGTGGACCTGGTGGCCGGCAACATCGCCACCGCCGAGGGTGCCAAGGCCCTGATCGAGGCCGGGGTGGACGCGGTGAAGGTGGGCGTGGGCCCGGGCTCCATCTGCACCACCCGGGTGGTGGCCGGGGTGGGCGTGCCCCAGATGAGCGCCATCATGGAGGTGGTGCCCGTGACCCAGGCCGCGGGCGTGCCCCTCATCGCCGACGGCGGCATCAAGTGGTCCGGCGATCTGACCAAGGCCCTGGCCGGCGGGGCCCAGGTGGTCATGATCGGCTCCCTGTTCGCCGGTACCGAGGAGAGCCCCGGCGAAACCATCCTCTTCCAGGGCCGGCGCTACAAGATATACCGGGGCATGGGCTCCATCGACGCCATGAAGGACGGCTCGGCCGACCGCTACTCCCAGGAAGACGCGGACAAGCTGGTGCCCGAGGGCATCGTGGGCCGGGTCCCCTACCGGGGTCCCCTCTCCGAGAGCGTGTACCAACTGGTGGGCGGCCTGCGCTCGGGCATGGGTTACGTGGGCGCGGCCAACCTGCAGGAGCTGCGGGAAAAGGCCCGCTTCGTCCAGATCACCGCCGCGGGCCTCAGGGAGAGCCACGTGCACGACGTGATCATAACCAAGGAGGCCCCCAACTACCGGGTGGAAGGGGCCTAGCCCACCGGCGGCATGATTTCAACCCCGGCAGGAGGATCAGGCAGGTGAGCAACATCCACCAGGAAAAGGTGCTGGTCCTGGACTTCGGCTCCCAGACCACCCAGCTCATCGCCCGCCGGGTGCGCGAGGCCAGGGTCTATTGCGAGATACACCCCTGCACCATGCCCCTGGCCGACATAAAGGCATACGCCCCCAAGGGCATCATCCTCTCCGGCGGCCCGGCCAGCGTATACGCCCCGGACGCACCCAGCGTGGACCCCGGCATCTTCGAGCTGGGGGTGCCCATCCTGGGCATCTGCTACGGCATGCAGATACTCACCCACCTGTTGGGCGGCAAGGTGGCCCGGGGCGAGCGGCGCGAGTACGGCCCGGCCAAGCTCTCCATCAACCTGGCGGCCGGCCCCTTCCGCGAGCTGGACATCAGCGAGGAGCAGCAGGTGTGGATGAGCCACGGCGACCGCATCGAGCAGATGCCGCCGGGCTTCGAGGCCATGGCCGAATCGGCCAACTCGCCGGTGGCGGCCATGGGCGACCCCCAGCGCCGGTTCTACGGGGTGCAGTTCCACCCCGAGGTGCACCACACCCCCCAGGGCGCGGCCATGCTGGCCTCCTTTGTGCTGGGCGAGTGCGGCTGCCAGCCCTTGTGGACCATGCACAACTTCGTGGAGGCCACCATAGCCGACTTCAAGGAGCGCCTGGCCGGCCGCCGGGTGCTCTGCGCCCTGTCCGGCGGGGTGGACTCGTCGGTGGTGGCGCTCCTTCTGCACAAGGCCATCGGCACCGACCTGACCGCCGTGTTCGTGGACAACGGGGTACTGCGCGCCGGCGAGGTGTCCGAGGTGGCCGGCGTGTTCCGCGACGTGTTCGGCATGAACCTGGTGGTGGTGGACGCGGCGGAGCGCTTCCTGCAAAAGCTCCAGGGCGTGAGCGACCCGGAGGAGAAGCGCCGCATCATCGGCCACACCTTCATCGAGGTCTTCGAGGAGGAGGCGGCCAAGATCGGCAAGGTGGACTACCTGGCCCAGGGCACCCTCTACCCCGACGTGATCGAGTCGGTGAGCTTCAAGGGCCCCAGCGCCACCATCAAGAGCCACCACAACGTGGGCGGCCTGCCCGAAAGGATGCGCCTCAAGCTGGTGGAGCCCCTGCGGGAGCTTTTCAAGGACGAGTGCCGCGAGGTGGGCCGCGAGCTGGGCCTGCCCGAGAACATCGTCTCCCGCCAGCCCTTCCCCGGCCCGGGCCTGGCCATCCGCATCATGGGCGAGGTCACCAGGGCCAGGCTGGAGACCCTGCGCCAGGCCGACGCCATCGTGCAGGAGGAGATGCTGAACGCAGGGCTCTACCGCAAGGTATGGCAGAGCTTCGCGGTGCTGGCGCCGGTCAAGACCGTGGGGGTCATGGGCGACGAGCGCACCTACGAAGACGTGATCGCCCTGCGTATCGTGGACAGCGTGGACGCCATGACTGCGGACTGGTCGCGGGTGCCCTACGAGCTGCTGGCCAAGATGTCCACCCGCATAATCAACGAGGTGAAGGGGGTCAACCGGGTGGTGTACGACATCTCCTCCAAGCCGCCGGCCACCATCGAGTGGGAGTAGGCCTTGCCAGGGCCGCGCCCCCTCCCCCCCTCGTTCCAACCCTTTGACCAAGGTGCGTGCGGATATGTCCAAGTTGGCCCTTATTGTGCTGGCGTTTTTCCTCCTGGCGGCTGCCGCCTGCGGCACGGTGGCGGCGCCGGACGTGTCGTTCCAGTTGCCCGACGACAACCAGGGGCCCGACTACGGCGCGCCCACCCCGTGAGGGCCGGCCATGCGTGACCGCATCTGGCTCTCCGCCGACCTGGCCACCAGCCGGGCCTTTCAGGCGCTCCACCGCTGGCTGGCCGCCCACGAGGCCAAGGAGTGCGCGGGCGGGTTGTTCACCTTGTTCTATGAATACCAGCGCGAGGTGGTGAGCGAACTCAGGGCGGAGATAGAGCGGGCGGTGGAGCCGGCTCCCGGCGACCGCCTCTACCTGATCTACAAGGACCCCCACGACGGCGAGGTGACCGGGCTGTTCATCTTTGGCGAACGCGGGCCCTCGCCCTGGCACAAAACCCATTGACCACCCAGGCGGGATCCATGCCCATCGACTTCGTACACCTGCACACCCACACCGCCTACAGCCTCCTGGACGGCGCCATCAGGCTGCCCGACCTCATGCAGCGCGCCAAGGAGCTGGGCATGGAGGCGGTGGCCATCACTGACCACGGCAACATGTTCGGGGTGGTCAACTTCTACCTCAAGGCCAGGGACGCGGGCCTGAAGCCCATAATCGGCTGCGAGGTCTACGTGGCGCCCGGCGACCGCCGCCAGCAGGAAACCAAGCCCGGGGTGCCCGTGGCCCACCACCTGGTGCTCCTGGCCAAGAACCTGACCGGCTACCAGAACCTGGTGCGCCTGGTCTCGGCCGGCTATCTGGAGGGCTTCTACTACAAGCCCCGCATAGACCTGGAGCTGCTCAAGGAACACCACGAGGGCCTCATCGCCCTGAGCGCCTGCCTGCACGGCAAGGTGCCCAGCCTGCTCCTGGCCGGGCGGGAGGACCGCGCCCTGGAGGCGGCCCGGGAGCTGGCCGGCATCATGGGGCCGGAGAACTTCTTCATCGAGCTGCAGGACGCGGGCCTGGAGGAGCAGAAGCAGGTCAACCCCGGGCTCATCGACATAGCCGACCGCCTGGGCCTGGGCCTGGTGGCCACCAATGACTGCCACTTCCTGCTGCGGGAGCATCACCAGGCCCACGACGCCCTCTTGTGCATCCAGACCGGCAAGACCCTGGCCGATGCGGACCGCATGCGCCTGCAACCCGAGCTGTACTTCAAGAGCGGCGAGGAGATGGCCGCCCTGTTCGGCCAGGTGCCCGGCGCCATCGAGAACACCCTGGAGATCGCCCGGCGCTGCGAGTTGGAGCTGCCCCTGGGCCGGCTGCGCTTCCCGGTGTTCCCCCTGGAAAACGGGGAGACCGCCGAAAGCCGCCTGCGCGCCGAGGCCCGGCGCGGCCTGGACCGCCGCTACCAGGAATTCCAGCGCCGCGGCTACGAGTTCGACCGCCAGCAGTACGAGGACCGGCTGGCCTACGAGCTGGACATCCTCATCCAGAAGGGCTTTGCCGGCTATTTCCTGGTGGTGTCGGACTTCATCAACTGGGCCAAGGACCACGGCATCCCGGTGGGCCCCGGCCGCGGCTCGGCCGCCGGCTCCTTGGTGGCCTACTCCATGCGCATCACCGACCTGGACCCCCTGCGCTACAAGCTCATCTTCGAGCGCTTCCTCAACGTGGAGCGCGAGTCCATGCCCGACATCGACGTGGACTTCTGCATGGACCGCCGCGGCGAGGTGCTGGAATACGTGAGCCAAAAGTACGGCAAGCTCAACGTGGCCCAGATCATCACCTTCGGCTCCATGCAGGCGCGGGCGGTGATCCGCGACGTGGGCCGGGTCATGGGCATCCCCTACAACGAGGTGGACCAGGTGGCCAAGCTGATCCCGGCCGAGCTGGGCATCACCCTGGACAAGGCCCTGGAAAAGGAGCCCCGCCTGGCCGAGCGCATGAAGCAGGACGAGACGGTGCGCCGCCTGGTGGAGACCGCCCGCGCCCTGGAGGGCCTGCCCCGCCACGCCTCCACCCACGCCGCCGGGGTGGTCATCGGCGACGTGCCGCTTTCCGAGGTGGTGCCCCTGTACAAGGGGCCCAAGGACGAGACCGTCACCCAGTACGACATGAAGTGCGTGGAAAAGGCCGGGCTCATCAAGTTCGACTTCTTGGGCCTCAGGACGCTCACCGTCATCGACCTGGCGGTGCGCATGATCCGCCAGGGCCGCGACCCGGACTTCGACATCTCCTCCATCGACCTGGAGGACCCCAAGACCTACCAGCTCCTTTCCGCCGGCGACACCACCGGCGTGTTCCAGCTCGAGTCCTCGGGCATGAAGGAGCTTCTGGCCAAGATGCGGCCCGAATGCTTCGAGGACGTGATCGCCCTGGTGGCCCTGTACCGGCCGGGCCCCCTGGAGTCGGGCATGGTGGACGATTTCGTGGCCCGCAAGCACGGCCAGAAGGAGGTGGTCTATCCCCTGCCCCAGTTGGAGAAGGTGCTCAAGGAGACCTACGGGGTGATCGTGTACCAGGAGCAGGTGCAGGAGATCGCCCGGGTGCTGGCCGGCTACTCCCTGGGCGAGGGCGACATCCTGCGCCGCGCCATGGGCAAGAAGGTGCCCGAGGTCATGGAGCAGCAGCGCGAGCGCTTCATGCAGGGCGCCAAGGAAAACCGGATCGACCCCAAGAAGGCGGCGGACATCTTCGAACTCATGGCCAAGTTCGCGGGCTACGGCTTCAACAAGTCCCACTCCGCGGCCTATGGCCTCATCGCCTTTCAGACCGCCTACCTCAAGGCCCACTACCCCCTGGAGTTCATGGCCGCCCTGCTCACCAGCGAGGTGAACAACTCCGACAAGGTGATGCTGCACATCGCCGAGTGCCGCGACCACCAGCTCCCGGTGCTGCCGCCGGACATCAACCAGTCCGGCCACGACTTCACGGTGGACGGCGACGCCATCCGCTTCGGCCTGGCCGCGGTGAAGAACGTGGGCGGCGGCGCGGTGGAGGCCATCCTGGCCGCCCGCCAGGAGGGCGGACCCTACCAGGACCTGTTCGACTTCTGCGAGCGGGTGGACCTGCGCAAGGTGAACCGCCGGGTGATCGAGAGCCTCATCAAGTGCGGCGCCTTCGACTCCACCGGGGCCCACCGTTCCCAGCTCATGGCGGTGCTGGACGAGGCCATGGAGCACGGCCAGCGCCTGGGCCGCGACCGCAAGGCCGGCCAAGGCTCCATCTTCGACCTCATGGACAGCGGCCAGTCCGCCTCGCGGGCCGCCTCCCTGCCCAACCTGCCCGAGTGGAGCGAGAACGACAAGCTGGCCTACGAAAAGGAGGCCCTGGGTTTCTACATCACCGGCCACCCCCTGGCGGCCTTCCAGGAGGACATCAAGCGCCTCTCCACGGTGGACACGGTGACCATCCAGGCCGCCTCGGACGGCATGAAGGTGCGCCTGGCCGGCCTGCCCACCGAGGTCAAGGAGAAGATCACCAAAAGAGGGGACCGCATGGCCTTCGTGCGCCTGGAGGACCTGAAGGGTTCCCTGGAGATGATCGTGTTCCCGGACTGCTTTGCCGAGTCCGCCGCCTTCTTGCAGACCGAGCGGCCGGTGCTGGTCAAGGGGGTGGTGGACAAGGACGAGCGCGGCGTGAAGCTCAAGGCCTCCCAGATCGCGCCCCTGGACCAGGCCGCCCAGGCCATGACCACCCGCCTGCGCCTCAAGCTGGAGGCCACCGGCCTGACCCGCGACACCCTGGTGCAGCTCCGCCAGACCCTGGAGAAGCACAAGGGCCCCTGCCGGGTGAGCCTGCACCTGAACGTGCCCGGCAAGGGCGAGGCGGTGCTGGCCCTGCCCGACACCTACCGGGTGGACCCTTCCCCTGCCTTGACCGAGGCGGTCAACGCCCTGTTCGGCCACCCGGTGGTGGAGCCGGTGCTGTCCAGCGAGTGAGGCAGCGCGCCGCGCCGTCGTCCGCCCCCCTCGTCCGCCCCCCTCGTCCGCCCCCGTCGCCCCCCCGTCGCCCCCCGTCGCCCCCCGGCCTGGGCGGCGGCCTTCGTGAAACCGGAGCGCGCCAGGCACCAAGGCGCCGGCGCCCCTGCAATGCCCAGCCACCCGCCCCCCGTCGCCCGTCGCCCCCCGTCGCCCCCCCCGTCGCCCCCCCGTCGCCCTGGGGCTACTCCCTCAGCTCCGGCGGGATGAGGCGGGTCTCGCCCAGGTACTCCAGGTGCTTGAGCAGCATGGTGGTCTCCCAGATCCTGACCCAAGGGATGCGGAAGTACTTGGGCTCGTAGAAAAGCCCCTGCTCAGCCAGCTCCCCAAAGTCCAGGCCCTCCCTGATCAGCTCCTGGATACGCTGGTTGCGCTGGTCGATGACCGCCAGGAAATCCTGCAAGCGCCGGCGGAACTCGTCCCGGTCCAGCACCACCTGGTCATGGGCGGTTAGATAGTGCCGGGCGCCCACCTCCACCAGCTTCCGGGCGCTGGCCAAGAGCGCGGCGATATCGCTGTCCGCCCCCCCGTACCAGGGGCCCCAGTCGGAGAGCACGTTGTAGTCGGCCACATAGCACAGCGAGTGGCGGGGAAACAAGAACCCGCACATGCTGTCCGAGTGGCCGGGCAGGTGCACCACCTCCAGGGACTCCCGGCCAAAGGAAAACCTGGCGCCTTCCCCATAGGTGGCGTCCACCTTGCCGATGGCCCGGTAAAAACCCTGGTCATAGGTGAAGGAGGCTCGCCCGCCCCTCCCCGCCCCCCCATCGCCTCCCCCGTCCCTGAGCCTGGCGGCCAGCTCATCTATCCAGGCCGCGCCCTTGACCCGCAGGGCGCCGTACTTGGCGGCAAAGCGGCCCAGGTCGCTGAGGGCCTCCCGGTCCAGGCGGTTCACCCAGACCCGGCCCCGGAGGAACAGGTAGTTGAAGCGGATGTGGTCGAAGTGATAGTGGCTGTTTATCACCAGGTCCACGCCGCGCCGGCCCAGGGGCTCCAGGGCCGCGGCCCCGGCCCCGGGGTCTATGACCGCCCGCACCTCGTCGTCCACGAAGATGGTATTGGCATAGGGGAAGCGGCTTTGCTTCTCCCCCCAAAGGCACCTGATCCGGCCGAAGGTGATCATGCTCCCCTTCTCGCCAACCGGCCATCGGCCCTCCATGGGCGCTGGCCTGGGTTGCTGCCCAGTTAGGTATGATCGCCCTTCCCGTTCCCCCCTACACGGTCTTGGACCAAATCAAAAAACCTCTCCACCCTCCGGGGGGCGGAAGAGGCTGTACCCGTGAATCGGCTGGGCAGAAAAGCGCCGGGCTCTCTGTAAAAAGTAGCATTCCGCCCAGCCAGCGCTCAAGGCAAAAGGGCCGTCCAACCGCACCTCGGCCGGGGTGGCGGCGGTTGCTTCCAGGTTGAGTTCCATGGTCTCGCGCCCTATAATTTATTCAGCGCTCCTGGTCAGGGCCCTCTGTCAACCGGGAGCGATTGCGCGGGGCAGGCGCCGCCCTTAGCGTAACTATCAGGGCTGCTGCTTGCGACAGAGCAGCAGCCCTACTCTTTTGCCCTGCCGGAGGTTCTCCGGAGGCTCGTGCTGAATCCCCCCACATCCTCCCGCCCCCCGTCGCCCCCCGTCGCCCCCCCGTCGCCCCTCCGCCCCCCGTCTTGACAGCCCGAGTGCCTGCTGCCATGGTTAACAACCAAAACATCCGGTCCTTTTATCCCTTTCAGCAAGGAGCAGGCCATGGCCAAGTTTTTGTTCGTGCTGAGCCGGGGTCTGGAAGACCCCACCCGGGCCACCCGCTGCTTCCAGTTCGCCAAGCTGGCCAAGGAAGACGGCAACGAGGTGGCGGTGTTCCTGATCGACGACGGGGTGATCTTCGCCCGGCTGGGCGCGGCCGAGCACGTGAAGGCGCCCACCAGCGACGAGCTGAAGCCCTACCTGGACTACCTGATCCAGGAGAAGACTCCCATCTACGTGTGCACCCCCTGCGCCAACAACCGCTTCATGAACCCGGACGAGTTCGTGGAGGGCGCGGAGCTGGCCACGGGCAAGACCCTCATCGCCCTGGCCAAGGAGAGCAAGGTCTTCACCTTCTAGGGGCCGCTGGCAAGCGGCAGGTGCTGAAAACGCCCGGTCCCAAAAGGGGCTGGGCGAAAAGGTGTTGCCTGGGGCGCCGGGGGATCAGCGCAGGCCGGAGGGACCGAGGATGTTGTTGGATATCACCAGGCGCTGGATTTCCGAGGTGCCTTCGTAGATGGTGAACACCCGGGCGTCGCGGTAGTGGCGCTCCATGGGGTACTCGCTGCAATAGCCGTAGCCGCCGTGAATCTGGATGGCCTGGCCGGCCACCCGGTTGACCATCTCCGAGGCAAAGAGCTTGGCCATGGAGGCCTGCTGGGTGAAGCGCTTGCCCTGGTCCTTGAGGCTGGCCGCGTTCAGGGCCAAGAGCCGGGCGGCCTCGATCTCCACCGCCATGTCCGCCACCTTCCAGCGCAGGCCCTGGAAGTCGCTGATGGGGTGTCCGAAGGCCTCGCGCTCGTGCATGTAGGCCACGGCCTCGTCCAGGCAGGCCTGGGCCACGCCCACCGACTGGGCGGCGATGCCGATGCG
>CAZUHP010000065.1:0-13975 GCA_964620595.1 uncultured Desulfarculaceae bacterium
CCTGCTGGGCCAACTCCGGGCCCCCCCCGCCCCCCCGCCGCCCCCCGTCGCCCCCGTCGCTCCCTGAGCGGCGGACAGCCTGGAGCGCCTGCTGGGCCAAATCCTGCCCCCCCGTCGCCCCTGCCCCCCGTCGCCCACGCCCCCCCGTCGCCCCCCCGTCGCCCCCGCCCCCCCTGAGTGGCGAGACGCATACGCCCGGCCCGGCCAATCCCTTGCCAGCCCCCTTCCAAGACCACGGGGAGCCCGGACGGGCTCCCCGTGGTTCAAACCAGCGCCGGCCGGGCAGGCAGCCTAGACGGCGTCGATTATGTCCAGGGCCTCCTCGCGGTAGGCATCCATGATGTAAGGTATGCCAGTTATCATGGCGCACTCTTCGGTAAGGGAAGCCAGGTCATCGCGGCTGACGAGGTCCACCCGCCACTTGCGGGCCCCGGCCATGAGCTGTTGCAGGCCCACCCGCAGCTTCTCGCCGGCAGAGTAGATGCCGATGGCGCCCAGGGGGAAGTTCTCCACCTCCTTGCCGAACTTGGCCTTGAGTTCCTCGTAGCACACGAAGATCTCCTCCTTGGTGGAGCCGAACTTGCTGACCGTGGAGGGCAGGCCGCCGTCCTCGCCCTTGAGCCACCGCTCGATGTTCTTGCCCACCATGCCGGGAATCATGAGGGCGCGGCCCATGCACACGGCCTTGCAATAGGGGGCGCCCAGGGCCAGGGCCTTGAAGATATGGTCCTCTGAGCTGAAGCCGCCGGCAAAGGCGATGTCCGGCACCCAGGCGCCCTTGCGCTCCAGGCGCCGGCACAGCTCGTAGGCCATGGAGTGCAGGTAGATGGCGGGGATGCCCCACTCGGCCATCATGCGCCAGGGGCTCATGCCGGTGCCGCCCGGGGCGCCGTCTATGGTGAGCAGGTCGATCCTGGCGTCGGAAGACCAGCGGATGGCCATGGCCAGCTCGCGCATGGGATAGGCGCCGGTCTTGAGGGTGACGCGCTTGGCGCCCAGGCCGCGCAGGCGCTCCACCTCTGCCATGAAGCTGTCCTGGTCCACAAAGCCCAGGCGGGAGTGACGCTCGAACTCCTTGATGGCGCCTTCCTTGAAACCGCTCTGCACCGCGGGGTTGGAAGGGTCGGGGGTGACGATGTAGCCGCGCTTTTGCAGCTCCAGGGCCCTATCCAGGCTGTCCACCTTGATCTCGCCGCCGATGCACTTGGCGCCCTGGCCCCATTTCAGCTCGATGGTCTCCACGCCCAGCTTGTCGATGACGTACTCGGCCACCCCCAGCCGGGTGTCTTCCACGTTGAGCTGAACCAGGATATCGCCGTAGCCCTCGTGGTAGCGGCGGTATTCCTCCACCCGGCGGCGCATGTCGGGCGCCTCGTACACCTTGCCGTTCTTCTTCAGCTTCAGCTTGGGGTCTATGCCGCAGACGTTCTCCCCGCAAACCAGGCTGATGCCGGTGATGGCCGCGCCGATGGCAAAGTGCTCCCAGTTCTTGCGGGCTATCTCGGTGGAGCCCAGGGCGCCGGTGAACATGGGTATCCGCATCTTGATCTTGTCATCGCCGGCGCCAAAGGCGGTCTCGGTGTCCACCGCGGGAAAGGTGGCATAGTCCGGGTCGGCCTGGATGCCGGCGGCTCCCAGGGCATAACCCATGATGTTCAGGTGGGAGTAGTCGACCGGGTAGTCCTTGTCGCTGCCCGCGGTGATGCTGCCAAAGGGCATGGGGTAGAGAAGCTCCCGGCTGCGGAAGGTGGCGTTGAAAAGGTCGCAGTTGCCCTTGCAGCCATCCACGCAGCGCGCGCAGATCCCCGACTGGGGAGCCACGGAGCGGGAGCGGTTCTTGGTGAGGAGCGCCTCGTTGGCATTGGGGGTATGGAGGTTCATGGTTCCTTCTCCTTGGTAAGGGTGGTGAGCGGGCGGAGGGGGGGGGGGGGGGGAGGCATGGTCCGGCCCTCCTTGGCGTACCCGGCCCGGCGCGCCCGCGGCCATCTTTCGTTTAATACAAATGAACTATATGCTTTATCGATTAGTGATACTTAATAGGCAACCATTGCCTTTTTGCATTAAGTCGTACTTAGTGTCAAGACATTTTTTAACATAGCTGCCCGGGCACCCGCCTGTTATGCCAGCCAAACCCGACACCCCCTGACAGGGTCCTGTTCCGGGGCTGGGCAAGGCCCAGGCCAAAAGGCGGCAATATTGCCGTATATAGTCTGTTTTTTGTCGAGCTACCCGGCAGACGATCGCAGGCGCTCAGGTGGACTGGAAACAGGACCCCTTCGCCCCAGACCCGGCCCCAAAAGGCGGGCGTTTCCAATATTGCTTGACTTGGGGTTCTGATCCGGCATAATGGTCCCGCGATCGTAGGGATATAATGCATTCAACGAATGAATGCTCCTGGTTGATTCCCAGTCACAATTGAACCGAAAACAGCTTTAGCAGGGTAACTCCCTGCTGAAACAGACGAAAACACGCCACGAACGGCTCGAGCCCGCCTGAAGGCGGGGGGCGGTTGGTGGCTTTTTTTGTCGGGAGAGCGAGGAAACAGCAATGAGAACCTGGTTTTCGGAAAAGCCGCTCCGCGTGGCGGCTTGCCTGCTCCTGGCCGGTTGCCTGGCCCTGGGCGCGGTCCCGGCTGGAGCAGCGGAAAAGAACCTGACCCGGCTGGAGGAGATAACCGTGATCTCCACTCAGCCCGGGGTGGAGATCACGCCGGACAAGACCGTGATCAAGCTGGACGAGTTCCAGCGGCCGGCCGGAGTACGCACCCTCACCGACGTGCTGGTGGAGATCGGCGGGGTGGACGTGCAGCGCATAAACCCGCTCATGGCCAGCCCTGGCGACGAGGTGTCCATCCGCGGTCTCAACGAGGGCCGCATGGTCATCGAGATAGACGGCCGGCGCATCAACCACACCGGCCACTTCGGCCGCTACATCGTGGACTGGTCCACCCTGAACCTGGACGACGTGGAGCGCATAGAGATCATCCGGGGCGGCCACTCGGTGCTGCATCCCTTTGCCATCGGCGGGGTGATAAACATCATCACCAAAAAGGGCAAGAAAACCGACCAGCTAAAGCCGGACCTCAAGGTGGAGGGGGGCTACGGCTCTTTTGACACCCGCTTCGGCACGGCCAGGGTGAACGGCGGGGCCGGCAACTGGCTGGGCTACAACCTCTCGGTGTCCGAGGGCGAAACCGACGGGTACCTGCGCAACAACTACCAGAAGAACCGGGGCATCAACGCCCACCTGAGCTTCTACCTTCCCCGGGACATGCGGCTGAGCCTGGGGGTGAAGCACTCCAACGTGGAGTACGGCTACCCGGTGCTCAACGACCCTTCCCGGCCGGACTGGGACCCCAGCTACCCCACCTTCACGGGCACCGCCGACCAACTCCGGCACCTGCCGCCCGTGGCCCAGCTTCCCGGCCCGCCCGCGCCCTACTGGAACCGGGACGTGACCTACCTGGACGTGATCTTCACCGCGCCGGTGGCGGGCGCGGAATTCAAGCTGCACGGCTTCTCCACCGAGGGCAAGCGCTGGAACCACTACTACCGGGGCGACAAGTTCATCCAGGACTTCTCCGACGACCTCACCCGCGGGGTCATAGCCCAGATGAGCGACCTGAGGCTGGGCCAGCACCACAGCCTCACCTTGGGGGCCGAGTACCAGGAGCTGGGCACCCCGAACCGGGAAAACCAGACCATAGGCTGGCCCAGGATCGACAACGCCATCTACCGGGTCACCTCCTGGTACCTCCAGGACGTGATGCGCTACGGCAAGTGGACCCTGACTCCCGGGGTGCGCTACTACCACGTGGACATGGACACCTACTACGCCTGGTTCGAAAAGGGCAAGGACAAGCCGGCCTGGCCGGTGGCCGGCAAGCAGCAGGAGGATGACGGCTTCTACCCCAGCCTCAAGGTGGACTACCAGGCCACCGCGGACACCGCCCTGTACGCGGCGATCAGCCGCTCCTACCGGTTGCCCTGCCCGTGAGACTACTACTGGTGGGCGCGGTGCGCCCGCGAGGACAATCCCCAGTTGAAGCCGGAATCGGCCTGGGAGTACGAGTTGGGCATCATTCAGGACTGGAAGCCGGTGACCTATCGGGCCGCCGCCTTTTACTACGACATCCAGGACTTCATAAACGACAACGGCATCACCGCCCCGGGCAGCGGCCTGGGCTCGGACTGCCTGTACAACATCCCCCACGTGCGCCTGTACGGCCTGGAGCTGGAGGCATCCCTGCGCCTGGGCCGGCGCTTCCGGGCCACTGCCTCCTATGTCTACCAGGAGGTGGACGCGGACCGGACCAGGTATGACAGCGAGTGGACCTACTACCTGCCCGAGCTTCTCCCCAAGCACAAGGTGAAGTTCCTGGGCCGCTACCAGATATGGAAGGACGGCTTCCTCCAGCTCTCCGGCCGCTTCATGGGCGAGCGCCAGGCGCAAAAGGGCGAAACCCTGGACGCCTACCTGGTGTTGGATGCCGGCCTCGAGCAGCGCTTCCACCTGGGAGGCGTGGAGTTCAGCGCCGGGGCCTATGTGAACAACCTCTTGGGCGAGGAGTATCAGGAGCAAGCCGGCTACCAGATGCCCCGCCAGGTCTACGGCCTGCGCCTGAGCGCGCGGTTCTGAGGAGGCGAAGATGGGAAAAGCCAAACCAACGACCAGCCTGAAGCTCTGGGGCGCGCTCTGCCTGGCCGCGGCCTTGGTGCTGGCCCAGGCGCCCGCCCGAGCCGGCGCCTGGGGCCGGGGCGCCTTGTACGTGATCGGCACCGGCCCGGCCGGCCCCCGCACCGCCACCCTGGAGGCCCTGGAGACCATAAAGAGAATGGACGCCATCGTGGCCCCGGCCAAGCACGCCAAGCTCTTTGCCGACTACATAGGCGACACGCCGGTCCTCTTTGACCCCTGGCAGGGACTGTGGGACTACAAGGGCAAGCCCTATTCCCGGCTCAACCAGCAGGAGATGGCCCAGTTCCGGGTGGAGCGCTTCAAGGTCCGGGACCGGAACCTGGCCAGGATCAAAAAGCTCCTGGCCCAGGGCAAGGACGTGGGCCTTTTAGACTCGGGCAACCCCTGCCTGTTCGGGCCCAGCCATTGGTATGTGGAGCAAATGGACCCGTCCGAGGTGGTGATCATCCCGGGCATGGGGTGCGCCGCCGCGGCCATGGCCGCCCTCAAGCGCAGCGTCATCCCGGCCCACGGCGTCCGCTTCCTGGTGCAGTCGGCCCCCTTCTTCCTCTTGGATCAAAAGGCGAGGCCGGACATGGGTTTCGACCCCAACAGCGAGAAGGGACGGCAGGTGCTCGAGGACCTGGCCAAGTACGAGCACACCCTGGTCCTGTACATGGCGCTCAGGGACCCGGTGAAGCTATTCCAAACCCTGGGCCGCTACCTGCCGGCGGACATGCCCGCGGCCTGCGTGTTCTGGGCCGGCTACCCGGGCAAGGAACGGGTG
The DNA here is from genome assembly GCA_964620595.1 of uncultured Desulfarculaceae bacterium. Lineage (GTDB taxonomy): Bacteria > Desulfobacterota > Desulfarculia > Desulfarculales > Desulfarculaceae > Desulfocarbo. The sequence goes on from CAZUHP010000065.1 coordinate 5,465, forward strand.
GTGCGGGGCACGGTGGGCGACATGGGCCCCAAGCTGGCCCAGGACAAGGAGCGCTTCATGGGGCTGTTGCTCATCGGCCGCTTCCTGGAGGGCCGGCCCTATGAAGCGGCCATGCGCCGCCACCTGGGGCAAGGCAAGAAAAAACCATAGACCAGCGGGCAAACCCGCCAAGGAGAAGAACGGGGCCGCCTCGCCAGGGGGCGGCCCCGCCCTGTTCGGCGATTACCTCCCACCATGGCGGCGCGGGTGTCCCCTGCCACATGATGCTGGACGGGCGTAATTTGGTTGGATCGTCGGACCAACGTCGGACTAATGTAGGACTGGTGGGGGCTTAGAGTATTTTGGGCGCGCCGGCGGCCGCAAAAAACAAAACTGGACGCCGCCTCGAAATTTGCTCGACGTTGCCACGCGAAACGGGATTACTAGAGTCGGCGCTTGACATAAATAACCGGCGCGATCTGTTGGATCGTGGATGTCTTGACCTCCAGGCTAAATGACTGTGGCGGTGTGGAGTGATCGCGCCGGGGCAGCCAGCCCTCCAAGACCAAGGCGAAATTTTGCCCCACCTCACCCACGTAGCGGTTGATGGTGACGTGGCCATTCTTTTTTTCTATATAAACAATGTCGCCAGGGATCGGCGTCTGCTTGGGGGAGCAGAATAGGAGACATCCCGGAGGAATTCCGGCCGGTGCCAAGGATTCCCCTGCGGCCACCACGGCGAATCCGCCTGCTTTTGCTATATCCGGTGGAGCGGCCACATACATGGCCGTAGATGATGACCGGACCTTCCATCCTTTGATGCCAGATTCAGCGAGGTTTATTACTGGCACGATGAAGTCCCGCTCAGGGTCGATGCTTTTCTCTGCGAGCTGACCGCGCAGGTCGTTGAGTTCTGCGAGTAGGTCTTCGTTTTCGTTGGCGCGGAGGAGCATAGGGCCATCACCCGTTAGCAACCAATTGGCGTTGAATCCTTGGCGCACGAGGCCAGCGATCACCTTGCCTCCAGGCACCTGCCTACCACTCTCGTAGTTTTGCCACGAATTTTTACCCAAACCCAACAGAGTGCACATCTCTCGCTGGGTTTTCCCTAGGTGCTCGCGAGCAGCCTTTAAGCGTTGCCGAAACCCTTTTGAGAGGGCGACGCTGCCTTCCGGGACAACGTCGCCTTTAGCGCAACCTTTATTAAAGTCGTCTTTCACAATAAGTACCCGATGTTTTTATTAACCAATTCAACATATTATATATGGCGGGGCGTTTCGGGATGAGCCCTTGCCAGCGTCACCCATATTTAACTGTTGACAACCCACTATAAAGGGTTTAGTGTATGACACCATGAAAACACACATACAGTCAAAAAAGGTCAATCTCCCACAAGACTGGCATCCGGCTGATATCAAGGCCGCCCTAGAAAAGGCTGGTTGGAGCTGCCGGCGGTTGGCGGCCCATCATGGCTACACCCCCACAATGATCACCAAGGCGTTGCGCCAGCCCTATCCTCATGCGGAAAGGCTGATAGCCGACGCCATCGGCCGCCGCCCGGAGGAAATCTGGCCCAGCCGCTACGACGGACGGCGACCGCTGCGTGGTGTGGGCGGCGCCCCCACCCATAAAAGCGGGCCCCACGTACCTTTCAAGCATACCACAGCACCAGGTGGCGCCGGCAACGGAAACAATAAGGGGGCAATATAGACAATGGCCCGCCGAGTCCGGGACACCCTGACGCTAGATCTATTCAACATTCCCACGCCGGCGTCTTCAGTGGCCGGCAACCTTGACTTGGACTTTCCGTTGAGGGCTGCGCTCTCTGATGCGCTTAAACACAGCGATCTGGACCGATGGGCGGTGGCAGCAGAGATGAGCCGCCTCACCGGCCGGGAGATCAGCAAATACATGCTGGACGCCTATACGGCGGAGAGCCGATCGGATCACAACTTCCCCTTCCGGTACGCGGCTGCGTTCGAGGCAGCCACCGGATCATACTGTTTGACCCATCTACTGGCCAAAATGCGCGGATGCAAGGTTTTGGTGGGTGATGAGGCGCTACTGGCCGAACTGGGCCGGATAGAACAGATGGAAGCAGAGCTTAGGCAACAGAAAAGGGCACTTAAGCAGTATTTAAGAAAGAGGGCGTGATGGCCGGGCCAAGTGGCAAGGTACGCTCAATTGAGGAACCCATCACCGATTTGGCCGAGTTGGCCGCAGCGCTGGGGATCAGAAAACAGAGCGTGGCCAAACGTGCTAAGCGTCAACATTGGCCCTACCAAGAGGTTCCCCATCCTGGCCACCCGCTACGTCTCTATTCGCTTTCCAATCTGCCAGACGACATCCGCCGAGCGGTGACGGCGTGGCGCGCCCGCCACCAACCCGCGCCAGCCAGTCCATACCGCGAGGACAAGGTGATACCCGAGCGAGCCCGCCAGACCGGCCTGGCGCGTTACAGGCTGCACGCCGACTGGCGGCGGTTTCGGCGCAGCTACAAAGGCCGGGCGGCGGATGCCAACCAGGCGTTCCTACTGGCGTACAACTCCGGCCAGAGCCACCCATCCATATATAAGATATTGGGCCGGGTCAGCCGGAGCGCCTTGTACGCCTGGAATAAGAAGCTTCGGGAGCACGGCGACGACTACCGCGTGCTCTGCGACCACCGCGGCTGGGCCCAGGCCGAGGGCGTGCAGGGTAAGATCGGCCCGGAGGCCGAGAGCGTCTTCCTAAAGATATGGCTCACGCCCCAGCGGCCGTCCGTGGCCCTGGCCTACCGCGCCATGTGCGCGGTGCTCACCCAGCGCGGCCTGCCTGTGCCCAGCCTGCGGAGCACCTACCGTTTCGTGTCCCGCTATCAGGCCCAAAACCACGACATCGTGGTGCTGATGCGCGACGGCGAGAAGGCGCTCGAGGACCGGGTGGGCCCGTACATCACCCGCGACGACGGCCAGCTCGAGGTCGGCGACGTGCTGTTCGCGGACGGCCACCGGCTCAACTTCGACGCCATCCATCCCGTCACCGGCCGCCCGGCGCGGATGACCCTGATTTTGTGGATGGACTGGGCCTCTCGGATGCCGGTGGGCTGGGAGGTAATGCCGGAGGAGAACACCATCGCCATTTCCTCCGCTCTCTACATGGCCATCAAGAACCTGGGCAAGAAGCCCAAGGTGGTCTACATCGACAACGGCAAGGCTTTTCGGGGTCGCTACTTTACCCATCTTGTCGAGGACGAGCTGCCCGCGCAGCTCACCGGGCTCTATCACCGCCTGGGCATCGCAGTCCAGTTCAGCCGCCCCTACAAGGCGCGCACCAAGCTGGTCGAGCGATTCTTTGGGACGTTCGACGCCCAGTGCGCCCGCCTGCTGCCCAGCCACCGCGGTTCGTCGGTGGCCGATAAACCCGCCTACCTGGGCCGAAACGAGCGCTTCCACCGCGCCCGGCACAACACCTTCATCCCCACCATCCCCCAGGTGGTGGACATGTTCCGGGAGTACGTGGGCTGGTACGGCATGCAGGAGCATGACGGGCTCAAGGGGCGGCGGCCCCTGGAGGTATTCGCGGCCGGGCGCGGCCCGGGCATACCCACCAAGGAGTTGACCCGGGACTTCCTCTGGCGCAAGCAGGTCAAGCCGCGACGTTGCCGGGTGCGGATCGCCGGCGTGGACTACGAGAGCGACGCCCTCTACGGCCTGAACCAGCACATTCTGGCCATGTTCGCCTGGGCGGACATGAGCGAGATACACCTCTACACCCTGCGCGGGGACTACCTGGGTGTGGCCCGGCCGGTGGAGGCCCTGCATCCGGTGGCCCGGCACCTGGGCGACGAGATCGACCTGATCAAGGTGCAGGAGGCCAACAAGCGCCAGGCCCGACTGAAGGCGCGCACGCTACGCCTGGCCCGGGAGGCGGGCGCATCCGACGAGGTGATTTCGGTGCTGCCCTGGATGAACCCCGAGCGCGTGCCTCTGTCCACCCCGGCACCCCAACTCGCCGCAGATCCTGGCGGCACTCCCCGCCCCCCCCGCCCCCCGCGCTCTCCCCGTCTCAGCGACGAGGACCGCTTGGCCATCGAGGAGGCCCAGCGACGCTGGGAGGAGCGCCAGGCGCATGAGCCGCCCTACGAGCGCCCGGAGTTCGCGTCCCCCCTGGACCGCTACAGCTATCTATTCGAATTGCGGGAGTTCGAGGGGGTGGAACTGCTGCCTGAGGACGAGGAGTTCATGCGGCGCTACGAGGGCAGCCCGGAGTGGGCTGTAGTCCGGCGCCGCTTCGAGCAGCTCAGACGCTTGAGCGCCGCACAGATGGAACAGGCTGACCACGGATAGGAGGTGCAAGCTTGAAGAAGGGCGTATTCATCGAAACGGGCAACGTTACGCGCTTTAGGAAGGCGGTGTCCCTGGCGGGGGACATCGACGACGGCCGGCCCGGCATGTTGATGGCTTACGGCGTGGCCGGGCTGGGCAAAACACTGGCGGCACGCAACGCCCACGCCGAGGGCGGGGGGGTATACCTGCGCGCCTGGGAGGGGTGGACCCAGGCCGCATTCCTCCAAGCACTGTGCTTCGAGGTGACCGGCAGCCGGCCCCACGGCGCCAACCGCTGCAAGGTGCGGATCATCGAGGCGCTGGGCCGGGCGGAGGGGGCCCGCACCATCTACATGGACGAGGCCGACCGGCTGGACGTGCGGCGGCTGGAAGACCTGCGGGACATCCACGACGAAACCGGCGCACCGATCGTGCTTATCGGCGAGCTGGGCCTCACCGCCCGGGTGGCGGCACGCAGCCGCATCGACGACCGTATCCCGGCCGAGTACCGCATCAAGTTCGAGCCTATCACTCCCCGGGACATCAGCCTGTACGCCCTCGAGGCCGCGGGGCTCAAGCTGGCAGGCCGCGCCGCCGCCGAGGTGCACCGCCTGTGCCGCGGCAACTTCCGGCGGGCCCACAACCTGGTGCTCAGCCTGGAGCAGATGGCCAAGGCAGCCGAAACCCACAAGCTGGATGAAGCCATGGTGCGGCGCCTGGCCGAGGGGGGCCAGCGATGAGCGTGCCCGAGACGGCCGTGATCCGGCGCATCATCCAGGGGCTTTGCCCGGCGCCCAGCGACCAGATCACCTATGCCCGGCTGTACGAACTGTTCAACCTGAACACCGAGCCCGAGAAGGCCCGCCTGCGCGGCCGGCTGCGGGACATGCTGCGACGGGGGGAGCTGATCCGGGTGCGGCCGGGAGTGTTCCAGTATCGGCCGGAACACGCGGTGAAACGGCGGGATAGCGTGGGATATCAGCGGGTGTGGCGGGCCCTGCGCAGTGCCCGGCCGGGTTGGACCATGCACGAGCTGGCCCAGGTCACCCGCATGAGCTATTCCATGGTCCGCAAGTACTGCCTTTGGCTGCGCAGCGAGGGCTACATCGTCCCCCACGGCCGCCGGGGCAACACCCGGCTCTGGCGCGCCACCCCCGCCGCCAGGGCGCGCCAGCAGACGCCCTATCCACCGCGCCGCCAGCCGGACCCTTACCGCGGAGCGCGGGCGGCCGCCTGCCGCCTGGTGCGCTGCCTCATGGACATGGACCCCGGCCGGCCCGGGGTACGCGAGAGGATCGTCACGGAATGCCGGACGCTGCTGGAGCGGTTCGGCGAGGGAGGAGAACATGCCTAGAAGGAAACCCACGGCGGTGGTCATCGCCGATCTGAAGGAGGCCGAGGCTGCCCTGGGCGAGCTGGCCCGGCTGGAGCGCGACCTGGCGGCCGTGGAGGCCGAAATGAACGAGGGTATCGACAGGCTCAAGGCCGAGGCCGCCGCCAAGGCCCAGCCCTTGACAGCCCGCCGCAAGGAGCTGGAGAGCGCCCTGGCTACCTTTGGCCAACTCAACAAGGGTGAGCTGTTCAGCCGTCGCAAGAGCCGCGAACTGGCCTTTGGAACCATAGGCTTCCGGCGCGCCACCAAGCTGGTGACCCGGCCCAAGCTGACCCTGGCCATAGTCCTGGAGAAGCTCAAGGAATATGGATTCACGGACGCTATCCGCACCAAGGAGAGCGTGGACAAGGACGCCATGCGTGATTGGCCCGACGAGCGGCTGGAGATCGTGGGCATGCAGCGCAAGGTGACCGACGAGTTTTTCATCGAACTGAAAGCCGAGGAGATCGGCGAATAGCCAAGGAGGTTGGCATGAACAAGCGGCAGTTGACGTTGTTGGTGAGAGACAGGCTGGCCGGGGCATCCGAGGCCGCCGCCTCCCGCGCAATCGACGCGGTACTGGACAGCATCAGGGCGGCCCTGGAGGCTGGCGGGCCTGTGCGTCTACAGGGCTTCGGCACCTTCACGGTGCGCGGCCGGAAGGGCCGGATCACCCGCAACCCCAACACCGGCCAGACCATGGAGGTGCCCGACCGCAAGGCGGTGCACTTCAAGGCCAGTCGCAGGATCAAGGAGGCACTGAACCGCTAGGAGCTAGGAGCGAAACCGGCCTTTCGGGCCGGTCGTCCGGGTGTGGCGGCCCGGGCCTGATGAGCAGCCAGAGACAGCGTATGGAACGGAACCGGAAAAATCTCTTGGCCAAAATCCATATTGGCAAGACGGCCATGGGGTGGGACGAGGACACCTACCGCCAGATCCTTCAGAGCCGCTACGGGGCGGCCAGCGCCGCGGCCTTGAGTGATGCGGACCTGGCCGACATGTGCGAGTACCTCCGGTCCCAAGGGGTGAAATTCCGGCGGCCGCGCAAGAGCCACCGCAGCTACTACCGCATACCGGACGGCACCCCCTATGCCCGCCAAAAGCGCTATATCTGCGCGCTGTGGGCCAAGCTGGGCTACCCCCTGGCCACCTTGGACATCCGCGTTAAGCGCCAGTTCGGGGTGGCCAAGTTGGTCTGGCTGCACGACGAGGACGATCTGCAGACGTTGACCAAGGACCTGTACACCCGCTGCCAACGGCGGGGATTGGACCCCCGGCCGTGGTGACCGAGATCGAAAAGGCGGCCCAGGCGGTGGCGGCGCGCTACGGCACCGTGCACGCATTCTGCCGGGCCCACCCGGACCTGAACCGCACCACGGTCTACCAGGTGTTACGCGGCACCTATGCCGGCAACACGGCCCGCCAGTTGGGGCGCATCATGGCCGCCCTGGAGGCGGCCGGTGACGACGTGGACTTGCCCTCGCTGGCCGAAGTAGAAGAGTGCATTCGGCAGGCGGCCTGCCAGCGCTGCCCGGTGGACCAGGGCGCGGATCTCTGCAAGCGGTGCGCGCCCACCCACCTGCTGCAGGCGCAGGCGGTCCTGGAGCTACTGCAAATCAAGCGGGGGGGGAAATGAGCGGCAGCGGTATCGAGCAGATCTGCGCGGTGGTGGGCAAGGATGCGGCACTCAAGCTGTGCCGGGCCTACGGCGGTATCAGCCATTATGTCCCGCAGCGGCCACGGCCGGACCACCCCTGGGCCGGCCTGATTGGCCTGGAGGCGTGGGAGCGGTTGTGCGCCCACTACGGCGGCACCCGCCTCACCCTGCCCAAGGGTGAGTACCGGCTCAAACGGGAGCGCGTGCTGGACCTGCTGCGCGAGGGGCACCTCAGCGTGCGCCAGATCGCGCAGGAGGCGGGAGTGACCGAGCGCTACGTGTCCAAGCTGCGCGGGCAGGTATATGGGCGGCAATCCGAAACGGCGGCGTTGCCACTGTTCGGAGCCGCCAAGGAACCATAGGCGAAAGGCCCGGGTTTCGCGCGGCGGGTCGCCGGGCCCCCCGGCGCCGCGCGGGACCCGGCCTCGGCGGGAGGCGGCCTACCCGCCCTGACGAGCCAGGCCGAGAAGGGATGAGTCATGGGCCGATTGGTTGCCGCTTGGGTATTGAGCTTGCTCACCGCCGCCGCCCTGGGCGCGGTGGGCACGCTGGCCTGGGTCTGCGCGGACTTGGCTGGGATGGTGAGGCCGTGAAGACGCTGGGCGGCTTGCTGTTGGACGCCCTGGTGGCCGTGGCTGCCGCGGTGGTGCTGTGGTGGGCCGTGCTAAACGCGGTCGTGCGGAGCGCACCGTGAGCCCGGCCGCACAGTACCGTTATCGCTGCCGGCACAGCGGTACCTTGCTCATGCATGCCCAGGTGTGCGATCTCCGGCGGCGGCTGGCGGAGCGGCGACCCCACGACCTGGGCGTGGCTCCGTGCCGGGACTGCCCCGGTGCCGAGAAGTTGGAGAATCCGATTGAGGTGGACAGAGAACCATCGGCACCTCTGTTACGGCCTGCGCGGGCCGGCGGGCGAGGTGCATGTGATGAGGTGGCCCGGCCGGCCGGGGCGGTGGGGCCGGACGCTGTGCGGAACCAGGGCCAAACGGGTGGCCGCGCCGATACCCGCGGGGTTTCCCGCTTGCCCGAAGTGCCGGCGAATGGCCGGCCTGCCGCCCCTGCCCGGACCCACGCCGGCGCGTCTGGCGGTGCGCCGGCTGCTGCGAGCGCGCTAACGCAGGGGGCGGGCCCTGCCTCCCCGGCCAAACGCCGGGCAGCAGCCCGCCGGGCGGCTCGCACACGCTCGATCCGGGCGCA
>CAZUHP010000066.1:0-13402 GCA_964620595.1 uncultured Desulfarculaceae bacterium
TACTCGTTGGGACGGCGGGAGTAGTACTCGGAGTACTCCTTGGTGTTGCCGCCGGTGCAGAAGGCGTTGTACTCGCTGCCGGTGAAGACCACCGCCACCACCGAGCGGTCGCCCGAGGCGGCCCAGAAGCCGGCGATCACGCCCTTGACCATGGTGGTGGTGTAGGAGTTGTACTGGCGGGGGTTGTTGAGGCGCACCTCGGCCACGTACAGGTCGGGCACCTCCTCGCCGGTGTAGGGGTTGGTCAGGGGCTTTTTGGTGTAGACCACGCAGGGAGCGTCGCTGTCGGTGCCCCAGTAACGGCCCTGAACCATGTCCTCCTCGAACAGAAGGTGGTTCTTGAGCTCGTGCTCTCTGGGCATCCATTCCAGTGCCATGTTGCAATCCTCCTCTGAGATAATCTCTCTGCCGTGGCGCCTTGGGCGGGGCCCGGCGGTGGGTGTGGGCCTTTTGCCTAGAAGTCCGGCTCCAGCACCTGGCGCTTGTCGAACAGGCCGGCGTGCTGTTGCTCGAATACTTGCTCTATCTGGCTCATGGGCTTGGTCTCCAGGAAAGGCTCTATCTGCACCCGCCCGTCCTGCAGCATGGCCAGCACGTTGCTGTAGTACTTGGGCAGGCAGCCCCAGGTGCCGATCATCTCGGCGTCAAAGGCCATGAGCTTGCTTATCATGAAGGTGTTGGGCTTGGGGTTGAAGCCCACCACGATGAGCTTGCCCACGAAGGACAACAGCCCCAGGGCGATATCCTGGCCCGGGGTGACCCCGGAGCACTCGAATATCTTCCAGCCCCAGTTGCCGGGCACCCCGGCCTGTTTGGCGATGTCCTTGAACTCGCCCTTGATGGCCTTGAGGTCCTTGCCCTTGGCGTTGATGATGTAGTCCGCCCCGTACTGGAGGGAGCGCTCCAGCTTGGCCTGCACCACGTCGATGCCGATCACCACCTGGGCGCCCAGGGCCTTGACCACCTGGGTCATGTACACTCCCACTCCGCCGGCCGCGCCGGTGATGATCACCCGGTCGCCTTCGCCCACCTCGCCGCGCATGGCGGCCTGGTAGGGGGTGGTGCAGGCGTCGGCCACCACCGCGTAGTGGCTGAGGGGGAGCTTGAGTTCGTCGATCACGCACAAGTCGCCGGCCGGTACCGGGATGTGGCTGGAAAAGCCGCCGTAGATGCCCAGGGAGTTGCCCGGCATCTTCTGGTTGAGGCAGCGGTTGCCCCGGCCCGCCTCGCAGATGGGGCAGTTGTTGCAGGGCATCACCGCGGGCACGATCACGTTCTTGCCCACCAGCCCGTCGGGGCCGGCCACCACGGTGCCGGCTATCTCGTGGCCCAGGGTGAGGGGCGGCTTGTTCACCGTGGGCACGCCGTCGTAGAAGTAACCCAGGTCGGTGTGGCACACGCCGCAGCCGGCCACCTCCACCAGGGCCTCGTCCGGGCCCAGCTCGGGCACCGGTATGCTGGTGCGCTCCAGCTTGCCCGGTGCCTCCTTGGTGGTGGGTTGCACCATCTGCCAGGTTTCTATCTTGTCCGGGATACCTGCCATTTATTCCTCCTGCAAGCCGGCCCGGGGGCCGGCCGCTGAGACTGGCCGCGGCCGGCTGGGGCCGCGGCAAGGGCTAGATCATGCCGTAGCCGCCGTCCACGCAGATGAGCTGGCCGGTGATGTAGGAAGCCTCGTCCGAGGCCAGGAACACGAACATGGGGGTCACGTCGTCGGCTTCGGCGAACCGCTTCAAGAGGATGCGGTTCATGTATATTTCCTTGAGCTTCTCGTCGGTGCGTATCTTCTCGGTCATGTCCGTGGCCACGATGCCCAGGGACACCACGTTGGCGCACACCTTGTAGCGCGCCAGCTCCCGGGCCAGGCTCTTGGTCAGGCTGATCACCCCGCCCTTGGCCGCGGAGTAGTTCACCTGGCCCACGGTGCCCACCACCCCGGCCACGCTGGTCACGTTGATCACCCGCCCGGCCTTGCTCTGGGTGAGGTGGGGATGGGCGGCCTTGGTCATGAGCCACACCGCCTTGAGGTGGATGTCCAGCACCGCGTCCCACTGGTCCTCGCTCATCTTGTGCAGCATGGCCGGCCGGGTGAAGCCGGCGTTGTTGACCAGGATGTCCAGGCCGCCCAGCTCGTTCACCGCCGCGTCCACCAGGGCCTGGCAGCCCTCGGCCTGGGCCACGTCGGCCTTGACCGCCACCGCCTTCTGGCCCATGTCCTGAATCTGTTTGACCACTTCCTGGGCCGGGCCCTCTGAGGAGGAGTAGTTGACCACCACGTCGGCCCCCTCCCGGCCAAAAGCCAGGGCCAGGGAGGCTCCCACCCCGCGGGAGGAGCCGGTCACAATGGCCTTTTTGCCTTTGAGTCGCATGTAACTGTCTCTCCTTACGATCTTTTTTGCTGTACACCCAGGTGCGGACCCGCTGACTCGCAAGGGGGCGGCAGCCTCGGCCCTTAGTGCTTTTGTAACTTTATTATAGCTATGTTGTAACTATTTCGCAGAAGATGGCGGTCTTTGTCAACCAAAAACCGCATACCTCCCGGCTGCGCCGGGGGCAAGGTCTTTGACAGGCTTCCGTTGCCTGGGATATAGGGTGGGGAACCAAAAGGAGGGGCCAGGCCATGGCAGAGCAGGTGGTTTTGCAGGAAGACCGGGGCGCGGTGCGGGTGCTCACCCTGAACCGGCCCCAGCGGCTCAATGCGCTCAACGAGGACATGAAGGACGGGCTCATGGCCGCCCTGGCCGCGGCCAAGGATGACCAGGCCGTGGGCGCGGTGGTCATCACCGGCGCGGGCCGGGCCTTCAGCGCGGGCGCGGACCTGGAGCGCTTTGCCGCCCTTTTCGAGCAAGGGGACTTCGGCGCGGTGGAGCGCTTCACCGACCTGGACTTCCCCCGGGCGGTGGCGGCCTTTCCCAAGCCCTTGATCGCGGCCATAAACGGTCCGGCCGTGGGCTGGGGCTTCACCCTGCCGCTTTTGGCCGACATCCGCCTGTGCTCCCGCGAGGCCCGCTTTTCCTGCGGGTTCGTGCGGGTGGGGGTCACCCCGGAGTTCGGCTCCTCGGCGCTCTTGCCCCGGATCATCGGCCTGGGCCGGGCCCTGGAGCTGGTGCTCACCGCCCGGGAGGTCTTGCCCGACGAGGCCCTGGCCATGGGCCTGGTCAGCCAGGTGTGCGAGCCCGGGGAGCTGCTGGACCGGGCCTGCCAGGTGGCCGAACTCATCGCGTCCTACCCCCGGCCCGCGGTGGGCATGGCCAAGGCGCTCTTGCGCCACGGAGCCCAGAACGGGCTGGAGGACACCCTGGGCTTTGAGATCGGCTGCTTCCAGCGGGCCATGGCCACGCCCGAGCACTACCAGGCGGTGAAGGCCATGCAGGCCGCGCTCAAGGCCAAGGGAACCAAGGGGGGCGCGGGGGGCGCGGGGGGCGAGGGGGGCGGGGGGGGTGCCTGACGGGCCCTGCCGGCCCTGGTTTCCCGCGCAGGCCGATGTGCTATGGTTAGACTATGACTTTTGACAGCGCCCAAAAACCCCGCGGACCCAGGCTGCCCGCGGCCAAGGATGCGGACAAGCTCATAGATGAGGGGCTCTTGGCCGTGGCCCGGGGGCGCTGGCAGCGGGCCGAACGTCGGTTCTTGGCCGCCCGGGCCCAGCTCGGGCAGGTGGAGCCGGTGTCCTGGCGGGCCTTTCGGGCGGGACATCTGCTCCTGCGGCTCCGCTTGGCCCGGGGAGACCTTGCCGCCGCGGCCCAGGCGGCCCGGGAGCAGTTGGACCTGGCCCAAAGGCTGGGTCCGCCCCCGGACCTGGACTGGCTGCGGTTCGATTTGGCTTTCATCCTGGGAGACCGGGCCGGCGGGGAGGGGGCCGGAGAGGGCAGCCGGGATCTGGACCAGGCACTGGAGCGCCTCCAGGCCCTGCTCCTGGACCGGAGATGCCATGCGGTCCCTGATTCCGGTAGGAGCTTGGCATGATATTTCCGGTCTCCGGGGTTGAGACTTTTGTCTGGCTGCCGCCCCTGGTGGCCTTTGTGGTGTCCTTTTTCACTTCCATGGCCGGGGTGAGCGGCGCCTTTGTGCTGCTGCCCTTTCAGATGAGCGTGCTGGGCTTCGTGAGCCCGGCGGTGAGCCCCACCAACCTGGTCTACAACATCGTGGCCATCCCCAGCGGGGTATACCGCTACCTGAAGGAAGGCCGCATGGTCTGGCCCCTCACCTGGGTGGTGGTGGCCGGCACCCTGCCCGGGGTGATCGGCGGCGGCTTCGTGCGCCTGCACTGGCTGCCAGACCCCAAGCCCTTCAAGGCCTTTGTGGGCTGCGTGCTGCTCTACATCGGCGCGCGCCTGGTGGTGGACGTGATCAAGGCCCGGCGCGCGGCCAAGGCGGCCCAGGCCCCGGGCCGGGACCTGTCCCCCGCCGCCTCCCGCTCGCCATCCCCGTCCCCCCCGTCGTCCCCCCCGTCGCCCCCCCCGTCGCCGGGGGAGTTCCGGGTGCGTATCCTGGAGTTCAGCCTCACCCGGCTCTCCTACCGCTTCCAGGGCCAGGACTACACCTGCGCCACCTTGGGCATCTTCCTGCTGTCCCTGGTCGTGGGCGTGGTGGGCGGGGTGTATGGCATTGGCGGCGGGGCCATCATCGCGCCCTTTTTCGTGGCCATCTACGGGCTGCCGGTGCATACCGTGGCCGGCGCGGCCCTCATGGGCACCTTCATCACCTCGGTGGCCGGGGTGGCCTTCTACCAGCTCATCGCCCCCTGGTACGCCGGCATGGTGGTGGCCCCGGACTGGCTGCTGGGCGCGCTCTTCGGCCTGGGCGGCCTGGCCGGCATGTACCTGGGCGCCCGTTGCCAGCGCTTCGTGCCGGCCGGTTATATAAAGGTGATGCTGGCCGGGCTGCTGCTCTACGTGGCCGGGCGTTATATAATGGGATTCATACTGTCCTGAGCCGGCCCGCTTCGCCCCCCCCTCGCCCCCCCACTGCCCTCTGTCCGGCCGGCGGGACGCAAACCCAAGCGGGAGTAATGCCATGCCCGGTTATCTCAAGATCATGTTGACCCTGGCCCTGGCCCTGGCCCTGGGCTTGACCGCGGCCTGCGGGGACTCTGAGCCGGAAAAGAAGACCACGGCCCAGGACGTGAAGAAGCAGGCCCAAAAGGCCCTGGACACGGCCCTGGCCTACAGCCGGCAGCAAAAGGACAAGCTGCTCCAGGAGCTGGACCAGCGCTGGAGCGCCCTGGAAAAGGACGTGGACCGGCTCGAGACGGAGTTGGGCCAAAAGGCGGACCAGGCCGGCGAGAAGGCGGGCGAGAAGTGGAAGGAGATCGAGGCCGAGCTGCGGGCCAAGCAGGCGCTGGTGGCCAAGCGCTACCAGGAGCTGAAAGAGGCCAGCGCCGAGACCTACCAGGCGGCCAAGGAGAGGCTGGACCAGGCCCTGGCCGAGCTAGAGGCCGCCTATGAGAAGGCCAAGGCCAAGCTCGCCCAGTAGGGCCCTGGCCGCCTGGGCCGGCCCCCCGGGGGGCCGGGGGTGAATCGCAACAAACGGAGGCTTACGCGATGGCAGTGCATGAGCTGGCCGGCAAGCCGGCGCCCCGTTCACTTCTGGTAAACGTGCCCCGGTTGGTGAGCGCCTACTATACCTATGCGCCCGACCCGGCGGACCCGGCCCAGCGGGTGTCCTTTGGCACCAGCGGCCACCGGGGCTCCTCCCTGGCCGCCAGCTTCAACCAGGCGCACATCCTGGCCATCAGCCAGGCCATCTGCGAACATCGCCAGGCCCAGGGCATTGACGGCCCCTTGTACCTGGGCATGGACACCCACGCCCTCTCCGAGCCGGCCCTGGCCACCGCCCTGGAGGTGTTCGCGGCCCAGGGGGTCACCACCATGATCCAGGCCGGCCGCAGCTACACCCCCACCCCGGTCGTGTCCCACGCCATCCTCACCTACAACCGGGGCCGCAAGGACCACCTGGCCGACGGGGTGGTGATAACCCCCTCCCACAACCCGCCGGCGGACGGGGGCTTCAAGTACAACCCCCCCAGCGGCGGCCCGGCCGACACCCGGACCACCCAGGCCATCCAGGACCGGGCCAACCAGATACTGGCCCAGGGGGTGGACCAGGTGCGGCGCATGCCCCTGGCCCGGGCGCTGAAGGCCCCCACCACCCATGAGTACGACTACGTGGGGCCCTATGTGAAGGACCTGGCCAATATCCTGGACATGGAGGCCATTGCCGGGGCCGGGCTCAAGATCGGGGTGGATCCCCTGGGCGGCTCGGGCATCGCCTTCTGGGAACCCATCGCCGATGAGTACGGCCTGGACATCGAGGTGGTCAACCAGGCGGTGGACCCCACCTTCGGCTTCATGACCGTGGACAAGGACGGCAAGATCCGCATGGACTGCTCCTCGCCCTATGCCATGGCCGGGTTGATCTCCCACAGGGAGCGCTTTGACATAGCCTTTGGCAATGACCCGGACTACGACCGCCACGGCATCGTCACCCGGGGGGCGGGGCTGTTGAACCCCAACCACTACCTGGCCGCGGCGGTGTGGTATCTCTTCCAGCACCGGCCCGGGTGGAGCAGCCAGGCCGCGGTGGGCAAGACCCTGGTGAGCAGCTCCATGATCGACCGGGTGGCCGCGCATCTGGGCCGCCGGCTCTCCGAGGTGCCGGTGGGGTTCAAGTGGTTCGTGGACGGGCTCATCGACGGGTCCTACGGCTTTGGCGGCGAGGAGAGCGCCGGTGCCTCCTTCCTGCGCCTGGACGGCACCGTGTGGACCACGGACAAGGACGGCATCATCATGGACCTTCTGGCCGCGGAGATGACCGCCAGGCTGGAGCGCGACCCGGCCGAGGTGTATGCCGAGCTCACCCGGCGCTTCGGCGACCCCATCTACGAGCGCCTGGACGCGCCGGCCACGCCCGAGCAGAAGGCGGCCCTCAAGAAGCTCTCGCCGGACATGGTGAGCGCCGACACCCTGGCCGGCGAGAAGATCACCGCCAAGCTCACCAAGGCGCCGGGCAACGGCGCGGACATCGGCGGGCTCAAGGTGGTGGCCCAGAGCGGCTGGTTCGCGGCCCGGCCCTCGGGCACCGAGGACATCTACAAGATATACGCCGAGAGCTTCCAGGGCCCGGAGCACCTGGCGGCCATCCAGGCCGAGGCCCAGGAGATAGTGGCCAAGGCCTTTGCCGCTGCGGGCGCGGGCTAGGTCTGCCTGCGACGGGGGGCGGCGACGGGGGGCGACGGGGGGCGGCGACGGGCGGCGACGGGGCGACGGGGGGCGGCGAGGGGCGATAGAGGAGCGAAAGGGGGGGGCGATATGGACAGCGACATCTTTCTTCCCGGCAACCGGGTGGTCCTGGACACCCCGCTGGTGTTGTTTCCCCGGGTGACCACCGAGTTCCGGGGCTTTTGCAAGGGGTCCTACCTGATCCTGGACACTCCCATGCACGAGGGCCGCTCCCTGGAGCTGGAGGTGGGCATGAAGTGCGTGCTCCGCCTCATGCACCAGGCCCAGGTCTATGGCTTTGCCGCCGAGGTACTGGGCCGCACCTTCCTGCCGTTTCCCTTGCTTTTCCTCTCCTACCCCCGCGAGGTGGAGACCATCTCCCTGCGAAAGGGCAAGCTATACGCCGTGATGCTGGACGCGGTCTTTTGCCGGCAAGCGGCCGGGGAGGGCCAGGGCCTCATCCTGAACCTCTCCGAGGGCGGGGCCCTGCTGGAGACAGAACGCCCCCTGGAGGTGGGGACGGAGCTTGCGCTCTCCTGGGACCTGCCCGAGCACGGCCGGCTGCAGGACCTGCCCGCCCGGGTGTTGTCCTGCCTGGTCCGGGGCCGCTCCTGCTGGGTGGAACTCAGCTTTGACCAGCCGAAGCACCCCGGCTATCACATCCTGCGCAAGTACCTGCACTACCTGGAGACCCGCCAGTTGGAGGACGCCCTGCTGCGGCTCTCACCCTGAAGGAGCAAGCCATGTCCGCACCTGGAGCCAAAAACTCGATCACCGACGTGGAGGGCCTGCTGGTGGGCCACTACAGCCAGCCCGAGGCGGCCTGCGGGGTGACCGTGGTGCTGTGCCCGGAAGGGGCCGTGGCCGGGGTGGACGTGCGGGGCTCGGCCCCGGGCACCCGGGAGACCGATCTCATGGACCCCTCCAACCTGGTGGAAAAGGCCCAGGCCGTGGTGCTCACCGGCGGCTCGGTGTACGGGCTCTCCACGGTGGACGGGGTGGTGGGCTGGCTCTCGGCCAAGGGGTGGGGCTTTCCCTTGGAGCAGGGCCAGGTGGCGCCCATCGTGCCGGCCGCGGCGCTCTTCGACCTGGGCCGGGGCCGGGAATACCTGCCGCCCATCGGCCCGGAGTGGGGCCGGCTGGCCTGCCAGGCAGCCGGCAGCGAAGCGCCGGAGCTGGGCTCGGTGGGCGCGGGCACCGGCGCCCTGGCCGGCGGCGTCAAGGGCGGGGTGGGCACGGCCTCGGAGCGGCTGGACATGGGCATCACCGTGGGCGCCCTGGTGGCGGTCAACTCCCTGGGCTCGGTGATCGACCCGGACTCGGGCCTGCTTTGGGAGGCGCGCCTGGAGCTGGCCGGCGAGCTGGGCCAGGCCGCGCGCCGCGCCGTGGTCCTGCCCAGCCCGCCCCAGGCCCAGGCCGGGGGCAACACCACCATCGGCCTGGTGGCCACGGACGCGGTCTTGACCAAGGCCCAGGCCCGCAAGCTGGCCCAGATGGCCCATGACGGCCTGGCCCGGGCCATCCGCCCCTCCCACACCATGTTCGACGGCGACACCATCTTTTGCCTAGCCACGGGCACAAGGGAGCTGCCCGACACCCCGGGCTTCTTTGCCGCGCCCCAGGCCCAGGCCCTGAACGAGCTGGGCCGGGCGGCGGCAGACTGCTTCTGCCGGGCGGTGATGCGGGCCGTGGCCAGCGCTACCAGCCTGGGGGGCATGACCGCGCTGAAGGACCTGCCGGCCCGGCCCGCTGCCTAGTTCCTGCTCCGGCTGCTTGTTGTAAGCCGCCGGGCCCCATGATAATTATTTGTCGGGCCTGTTGATTCCTTTATATGCCGAGGGCAGGGCGCTTTCGGTGGGCGATATCGGCCACGTCTACTTGGGGCTCAAGTGACCGTCAAGGCTCCTGACATATTCGATCTGATCGTGGTGGGCGCGGGCCACGCGGGCTGCGAGGCCGCCCTGGCCGCCGCCCGCCTGGGTGCGGCGGTGTGCCTGGTTACCTTCAACCTGGACCACCTGGCCGCGCTTTCCTGCAACCCGGCGGTGGGCGGCCCGGCCAAAGGCCACCTGGTGCGCGAGATAGACGCCCTGGGCGGGGAGATGGCCAGGAATACCGATGCCACCGGCATCCAGTTCCGCCTGCTCAACCGGGGCAAGGGTCCGGCGGTGTGGTCCAGCCGGGCCCAGGTGGACATGGACCGCTACCCCCGCCGCATGCGCCGGGTATGCCAGGAGCAGGAGGGCCTCTGGCTGCTGGAGGCGGAGGTGCGTTCGCTTCTGGTGCGCGGCGGCCGGGCCACGGGGGTGGTCACCCAGCGGGGCCAGGAGCTGGCCGGCCGGGCGGTGCTCCTCACCACCGGCACCTTCCTGCGCGGGGTGATCCACATCGGCCTCAACCAGTGGCCGGCCGGGCGCATGGGCGACCCGCCCTCCAACGCGCTCTCGGACCAGCTCCGGGAGCTGGGCCTTTGCCTGCGGCGGCTCAAGACCGGCACCACCCCCCGCCTGGACCGGCGCAGCCTGGATTTGAAGGGCCTGCCCGAGCAGTGGGGCGACCCCCGGCCGCGGCTCTTCAGCTTCATGAGCCAGGGGGAGCCGCCCCTGCCCCAGGTGTGCTGCTGGATAACCCGCACCACCCCGGCCACCCACGAGATCATCCGCGCCAACCTGGACCAGGCGCCCATGTACGCCGGCCGCATCACCGGGGTGGGCGCGCGCTATTGCCCCTCCATAGAGGACAAGGTGGTGCGCTTCGCGGACCGGGACTCCCACCAGGTGTTCCTGGAGCCCCAGGGCCTGGACAGCGGCCTGGTCTATCCCAACGGCATCCCCACCAGCCTGCCCCTGGCCGTGCAGGAGCAGATGGTCAGGAGCCTGCCTGGCTGCGAAAACGCCTTCATCGCCCGGCCGGGCTATGCCATCGAGTACGACATGTGCGATCCCCAGGACCTGGGCCCGGACCTGATGAGCCGCAAGCTGCCCGGCCTGTTCTTGGCCGGCCAGATCAACGGCACCAGTGGCTACGAGGAGGCGGCCTGCCAGGGGCTGGTGGCCGCGGTGGGCGCGGTGCGCTGGCTGCGGGGTGAGGAGCCTTTTGTCCTGGACCGCTCCCAGGCCTACATCGGGGTGTTGATCGACGACCTGGTGACCAAGGGCACCAACGAGCCCTACCGCATGTTCACCTCCCGGGCCGAGTACCGCCTGAGCCTTCGGGAGGACAACGCCGACCTGCGCCTCACCCCCCTGGGCCGGGACCTGGGCCTGGTGGACGATGAGCGCTGGGCCGCGTTTTGCGAGAAACGCCGGGCCATAGAGCAGGCCTGGGAGCTGCTGGGCGAGGTGCGCCTCAACCCCACTGCCTCGCTGAACGACCGCTTGGCCCGCCTGGGCAGCGCTCCCTTGAAGCGGCCCCTGTCCGCAGCCGAAATCCTGCGCCGCCCCGAGCTGGGCCTGGCCCAGGTGGCCGGTCTGCACGATTCCCTGGCGCCCCTGGCCGAGCTGCCCGCCCCGGCGGCGGAGCAGGTGGAGATACGGGCCCACTACGCGGGCTACGAGGAGCGCGAGCGCGAGCAGGTGGCCCGCTTCCGCGAGCGCGAGCAGGTGGCCATCCCGCCGGACATGGACTACGAGTCCCTGGCCGGCCTGAGCCGCGAGGTCAAGGAGAAGCTCATGCGGGTGCGGCCGCTCAACCTGGGCCAGGCCGGCCGCATCTCCGGGGTCACCCCCGCCGCCCTGGCGGTGCTCAGCCTGCACCTGCACCGCCTGGCCCAGGGACGCACCCCCGGCGGCCCGGAGGCCTAGGCTGATTTGCGCCTTGCCCCTGGCGGACGGCTGGGCTATATTCCCCGGGGCCCGGGGGACTTCCCTTGCTGTGGGGCTTGCGTCTTGGCAGGCGCCTTCCACCCCCACTGCCGGCTGCGCGGGAAAGGAAAATACATTGTGGTAAATTTTGCTGGCCCCCGCCAGGGGCTTTGGCTAGAATTCTGGCACGCCAGACCATATCGGCCCGGGGCCAGGCCATGACCCCAAGGGCAGAGAGACGCGCCTCTTTTGGCCAGCGGCTGGTGGGGCTATTTCCCCAATGGGTCACCCCCAACCAGCTCACCTTTCTACGCATGGCCTGTTCCCTGGGTATCCTGGCCCTGGAGTTTCGCCAGAGCGGCTTGGGCTGGATGATCATCCTGGGCCTGGCGGCCGGGTTCAGCGATCTGTTGGACGGGGCCCTGGCCCGCAGCCGGGGGCTGGTCACCCGGCTGGGCGCCTTCCTGGACCCGTTGGGCGACAAGCTCTTCGCCTTGGTGCTGGTGATCGTCCTCTGGCGGCGGGGGCTGGTGGAGCACTGGCTGCTGCTCTTGATCCTGGTCACCGAGGTGCATACGGTCCTGGTGCCGGCCTTGGCCATGTTGCGCCGCCGCCGCCAGGGGCGCCCCCTGTGGCCGCCGCCCAAGGTGGAGCCCAACCGCTGGGGCAAGCTCAAGACCGGCTGGCTGGCCAGCGCCCTGGGCCTGGTGGTGGTGGGCGCCTGGGCCGGGTGGGGCGGGCTCATTGGTTTCGCCTGGGTCAATATCTGGGTGGCCCTCGCGTTGGGAGTGGTGGCCGAGGTTTTGTATTTTCGAGATTTTGCCCGCGGGGCCTATGCTTGAGGGAGGGACAGCGGAGATGGCCGAGAGCCAGGTTGTGCCCGGTAGCGTATATCTGGAGCGCATAAAGTCGCGGGTGGGCACCGGCGACACCGCCAAGAGGGCGGTGATGGAGAACTATTGGCGCGCCGAGCCCTTGCCTGACGGCAGGATCAAGATGGAGCTGCTGGACCTGAACGACCAGCCCAGCGGCTACAGCGAGGTGGTGGACCTGGAGGAGTTCGAGGGCCGTTTCTACCTGGTGGAAGGTTGGCAACCCCGCAAGCGCGACCCCAAGAAGGAAAGGGCGGACAAGCTCACCGCCCGGGCCGACCGCCACCTGGCCAACCAGGAGTACCTTTCCGCGGAGTTCGAATACAACAACGCGCTCCGGCTGGACGAGGAGAACGTGCGGGCCAGCTTCGGCCTGGGCAAGACCTACCTGGCCATGGGCGAGACGGACAAGGCCCGCGACACCTTCGGCAAGCTGGCCAACATCGACGCGGTGTTGGACCCCAGCAACAAGCACATATTCAACGAGTGCGGCATACAGCTCAGGAAGCTGGGCATGTTCGAGGAGGCCATCACCTACTACCGCCGGGCCCTGGAACTGGCCCGGGACGACGAGAACCTGTGGTTCAACCTGGGCCGCGCCCTGTGGGAAGGCGGCTACAAGGACAAGGCCGCGGCCGCCTTCAAGCAGGCCCTGGCCCTGAATCCCAAGATGGTCGAGGCCAAGGCCCTTCTGGGCCAGATGGGTTGCCGGTAGACACGGTTTGCGGCGCCGGGTGGGGATCGCCCCCGCCCAGCATGGATTCACGAGGAGGGTAGCACATGGAAGTAAAGACCATCGGTGTGGTGGGCGCCGGCCAGATGGGCAACGGCATCGCCCAGGTGGCGGCCGCGGCGGGCTTCGGGGTCATCATGAACGACATCAGCCAGGAGTTCTGCCAGCGCGGCCTGGACACCATCAAGGGCAGCCTGGCCCGCCTGGTGAAGAAGGAGAAGCTCTCCGCCCAGGACCAGGAGGCCATCCTGGGCCGCATCCAGCTCAGCACCGATATCGGCGACATGGCCGGGGCTGATTTCGTGGTGGAGGCGGCCACCGAGAAGGTGGAGCTGAAGCTGGAGATATTCCGCAAGCTGGACTCGATATGCAAGCCGGAGGTGGTGCTCTCCTCCAACACCAGTTCTATCTCCATAACCAAGATCGCCGGGGCGACCGGCCGGCCCGAGCTGGTGATCGGCATGCATTTCATGAACCCGGTGCCCCTGATGAAGCTGGTGGAGGTCATCCGCGGCCTGGCCACCTCGGACCAGACCGATGAACTCACCCGGGAGCTCGCCGTGAAGATGGGCAAGGTTCCGGTGCCGGCCAACGACTACCCGGGCTTCATCGCCAACCGCATCCTCATGCCCATGATCAACGAGGCGGTGTACTGCGTGATGGAGGGCGTGGGCCTGCCCGAGGACATCGACCAGGTGATGAAGCTGGGCATGAACCACCCCATGGGACCCCTGGCCCTGGCCGACCTCATCGGCCTGGACACCTGCCTGGCCA
>CAZUHP010000067.1:0-12209 GCA_964620595.1 uncultured Desulfarculaceae bacterium
GTCTGGCGGATCCACCAGGAGGCAAAGGTGCTGAAGCGGTAGCCGGTGCGGTAGTCGTAGCGGTTCACGGCCTTCATGAGGCCGATGTTGCCTTCCTGGATGAGGTCGGCGAAGCTCAGGCCGCGGAAGGTGTATTTCTTGGCGATGCTGACCGCCAGGCGCAGGTTGGCCTCCACCATCTCCTGCACCGCGGTCTCCACCTTGGCCCTGGTCTTTTCGATCTCGTCGATGAGCTTGGCCATCTTCTTGGTGGGCCGCAGGCGCTTGGCGCACTGGTACACCTTCTCCTTGGCCTCGGCCATGATGTCCTCGACCGACAGCGGAGACTTGTGGCTGTCCTCCAGCCAGTACTCGATGCGCTGGCAGGTGTCCTTGGAGTGCTTGTCCTTGCGGATTATCTCCAGGCTCTTGTTAAGGATGACCTCGCGGCCTTCCAGTATAGTCTGGCCCAGCTCTATCTCCCGCTCGGGAGTGAGCAAGTCCCGGCCTTCCACTTCCTTGAAGTAGGTGACCGGGGTGTCCAGGCTGAGATCGCTGGAGCGTTCTGCTATTTCAGCCATGACGTTCTCTTCCTTCGGCATTTCATCAACCCCGCAACAGGCTGATCACCCTGATGAGTCACGAGATCGATTGTGGTTCTGCTTTTTTCCCCCCGCCGGCCAAGGCTGGGTCGCGGTCTGGCTTTTTGGTTTGGGACCATCGTAGGGGCTTGTTTTTTGGTCCCCTTTTTGCGCCGCTCCTGTCAGCCGGTCGGTTTGGAGAATCCTTCTCCCTGGTCAAGACGCTCGGGCGGCCGTGCAGCCCCGATCCTTACTCTCGCCACAGTGGGGCCTTCCTGGCTCCCTTTTGGGCTCTGGCCGCCTTTTCGCCTTTTGGTCTTTATTTACAGGGCCTTGACTGCCCCCTCTTTCCCGGCCCCCCTTGGCGCGGCCAAGTAGGGCTCGACTATCTAGTAACCTAATCACGCTTTCCCCGAGGGCAAGTCCCTAGGGGCTTATAAACCTAGCTTTTTTGCCTGCCGGCCATCAGCCGGCCGGTCAACTGGCGCCAGTCGGCGGGCGGCTGCTCGGCCTTGTCCCGGCGCTCCATGCTCATGGCCCCGAAGTGGCAGGCGCCCTGGCACAGGCCGCAGCCCAGGCACATATCCGGGTCCACCACGGCCGGCTCATCGCCTTGCTGGCGGATGGCGTCCACCTGGCAGGCCTCGGCGCAGGCCCCGCAGGCCGTGCATTCGGCCCGGTCCACCTCGGCCACGAACCCGGCCGGCGCCACCGCGCCCGGGCTCTTGAGCTGGGTGAGCGTCTTGAGGAACAGGCAGCAACAGCCGCAGCAGTTGCACATGAAGTTGGCGCCCTGGGCCACGTTGTCGGTCACGTGCACCAACCCGGCCTCCTCGGCCCGGTCCAGGACCTCCAGCGCCTCTGCCTCGTCCACCTCCCTTGCCCAGCCCTTTTGCACCACGTAGCGGGCAAAGGGGCCAAAGAGCAGGCACACGTCCTTGGGGTGGCCGCAGCCGTGCCCCAGGAGCTCCGCCTCCTGGCGGCAGTAGCAGTTGGTGAGGGCCCGGTAACCGGCCGCGCGCACCACCTCGGCCGCCTGTTCGTGGGGCAGTATCTCCTGGCGGCTCTCCACCACCCGCCCCACTGGTATCACCCGGCTGTAGGGCAGCTCCCGGCTCACCAGGGCCAGGCCGATGCCCGGCCGGTAGTAATCCGCAAAGAGCTGGGCCAGGTGCCGCTTGTGGGGGCTGGCCTCGCCGCTCATGAACTGGGTCTCGGCCATGCCGGGCACCAGGGGAAGGAGGCCGAAGCGCTCCTTGTTCTGGTACAAGAGCCCCCGGTCCGCCAGGCCGGTCAATATCCCGGCCAGTTCCTCTTTTTCCCTGCCCAGCTCCCGGGCCAGCTCATCCAGCCTTACCGGCTTGAAGGGAAGCCGGGCGGCGATCCTTGCCTCCTCCGGGCTGAACAGGGCCGCCAGTATATCCACCAGCTCCTTGGTGTAGGGAGCGCCCAAGGGAGCCTCGTCCATGTGAGCGGCTAGCATCTCATATGCTTCTATGGTATTGTTGGCCTCACACATGGAAATCGCCCCTAGTGGGTCTCGCCTTTCTCCGCCGCTGGGGGCGCTGCCGCCCCGCTCGAGGCAGCGGAAACTTCAGCCCCTCCCCCGTGGGGAGAGGGGCATCAGACGCTAAACCCCGAGTGTAAGCCGTTGTCCTTACCCTAGTCAAGAAAAAATTTGGCGTGGGGTGATTTTTTTTCGGCGCGGCAGGCCGCCCGCCAAAACCGCCGGGGAGCATCATGAGCCAAAAGATAGAGTGGCTGACCGATTGGGACCAGGCCCTGGAGCGGGCTGCCGGCCAAGACCGGCCGGTGCTGGTGGATTTCTTCCTGCCCGGGTGAATCGGCTGCAAGCAGATGGGTGCGGTCACGTACCCCAAGGCCGAAGTCAAACGCTTCATAGAGGAAGAGCTAGTCCCCCTGCGCCTGCCCACCGAGGGCGACCGGGCCGACTCCTTTCACCTGCGCTGGACCCCCACCATCCTGATCCTGGACCCCCAAGGCCACGAACACCACCGCCTGGTGGGCTTTCTGGAGCCGGACGAGTTCCTGGCCACCCTCAAGCTCATGAAGGCCAAGACCCTCTTTGCCCGCGCCCGCTTTGCCGAGGCCCTGGATTGGTTCGAGCGATTGCTCAAAGACAACCCGGGCACCTTTGCCGCACCCGAGGCGGTGTACCTGGGCGCGGTCTGCCGCTACCGCCTGGAAAAAGACGCCAGCATCCTGAAAAAGGCCCAAGAGCGCATGGTCAGGGATTACCCCTCCAGCGAGTGGGCCCAGCGCATGAAGCCCTACAGTTTATTATAGTAAATAGTTTAAGGCGCCCCGCCAAGAGGAAACCCCTTCCCGCGATGCTTCGCGGAAAGGGGCCCTTATGCTTTTGGCCCGGCCGGGGGCCTACAGCCGCATGGGCATGATCACACTCAGGAAGCCCGTGTCCGCCTCGCCGGTGATGGCACAGGGGTTCTGCTCGTCCACAAAGCCCAGGCTGATCTCCTCGGAGCGCATGGCGCCGCACAGGTCCAGGAAGTAGCGCGCGTTAAAGCCAACGCTGAAACTTTCTCCCTCGTAGTCCAACTCCAAGGACTCCCGCGCCTCGCCCAGGTCCGAACTCTGGCTAACCACCTCCAGCAGGCCCTCCTTGAAGTTGAGGCGCACCCCCTGGAAGCGGTCCGTGGCCATGATGGCCATGCGCCGTAGCACGTCGGCAAAGGCCTGGCGGTTGACCACGGCCTGCTTCTTGGTGTGCTTGGGCACCACCACCTCGTAGTCAGGGAAGGAGCCCTCCTGCATGCGCAGGATGAGAAGCACCTCGTCCTTTTTGACCACCGCGAAGTTCTGGCTCAGGCCCAGGACCACCTCGCCGCCCTCCTCGGCCAGCTTGCGCATCTCGGCCACGCCCTTGCGGGGGATGATGACTCCCTCCTCCAGGTTGAACTCCTCCAGCCCGGCCACCTCGCGGTCGATCAGGGACAGGCGATGTCCGTCCGTGGAGACGAAGCGCAGGCGGGGGCCCTCGTCCTTCTGGCGCTTGTGCACGTACAGGCCGGCCAGGTTGAAACGGGTCTCCTCCTGGCTGATGGAGAAGATGGTCTTTTCGATCATCTCGGCCAGAAGATCGCCGTCAAAGGTCAGCTCCGGTATCTCGTCCACCTGGGGCAGCTCGGGGAAGTCGTCGGCGGGCAGGCCCACCAGGTCATAGTTGGCCCGGCCCCCGGAAATGTGCAGGAAGTTGTTTTCCTTCTCCTTGAGGTACACCTCGTCGGAAGGCAGCTCTTTCACGATCTCGTACAGTTTGCGCGCCGGCACCGTCAGCCGCCCCGGCTTGCTCACCCGGGCCGGGTAGGAGCCCACGAAGCTGGTCTCCAGGTCTGTGGCGGTGACCGTGATCTTGTCGCCCTCGGCCTCCAAGAGCACGTTGGAGAGGATGGGCATGGAGGTGCGCCGCTCCACCACGGACTGGGACTTGGACAGTCCCTTGGCCAGGTCGTCTTTCTTTACGGTCAATTCCATGGAGTCTTCACCCCTCGTTTAATGGTACCTCTTTGAGTGCGTACCATACCCCAGAAACAGGGGACCTGGCAAGCGGCCGGCACCCCCGCCAAGGCCCGGCCCTTCATCCCAAAAAGAGCGCGCGCCGGCGGCATCCGCCGGGCGCGCGTGAAGGCAAGGCCCTTCCCCCGTCCCCTGAAGGGGAGGAAAAACCTACCGGCGCCAGGGCAGGAGCCGCTTCTTGTCCTCCTCCTGCCCTTCTTCCTCTTCCGCAAAGCCCTCCTGGTAGCCTTGGTAGGACTCATCGCCATCCTTGCCGCCCTGCACCAGGGCCGCCAGGCGCTCCACCACCTCCAGCATGACCGCGGACTGGGCGGAGAGCTGCTCGGCCGCGGCGGCCGACTGCTCGGCCGTGGCCGCGTTCTTCTGGGTCACCGTGTCTACCTCGCCCACCGCGGTGGTCACCTGCTCGATGCCCTGGGCCTGCTCCTTGCTGGCCGCGGCGATCTCGCCCACCAGCTCGCCCACCTTCACCCCGTTCTGGCTGACCTCCTGGTATTCCTTGTTGGTGCGCTCCAGGATCTCGCTGCCCTGCTTGACCTTGGCCACGGTGCCGGCGATCAGCCCCTCGGTGGTCTTGGCCGCCTCGGCCGCGCGCATGGCCAGGTTGCGCACCTCGTCCGCCACCACCGCAAAGCCGGCCCCCGCCTCGCCGGCCCGGGCCGCCTCCACCGCGGCGTTTAAGGCCAACAGGTTGGTCTGGAAGGCGATCTCGTCGATGGATTTAACGATCTTGGATACTTCCTCGCTGGCCTGGTTGATCTCCTCCATGGACTTGACCATCTCCTCCATGGAAAGGGAGGCGCGCTCGGTCACCTCTGCGGTCTGGCGCATCAGCCCGTCCGCCTGGCCGGCATTGTCCGCGTTCTGCTTGGTCATGGTGGCGATCTCCTCCAGGGCCGCCGCGGTCTCCTCCAGGGAGGATGCCTGCTCGCTGGTGCCTTGGGCCAGGGACTGGCTGGCCGTGGACACCTGGTCCGCAGCGCCGGAAACCTGGTGGGAGCCCTGGGTGAGCTCGGCGATGATCCTGTCCACCGGCTTGGTCACCGACCGCGCCACGAAGTAGATCACCACCGCCGCCAGGAGCAGCACCCCCAAGGCGATGGCCAGGTTGATGAGCCCCAGCCGCTTGGCCGGCCCCACCAACTCCTCCTGGTCGGCAGTGGCCACCACTATCCAGTCCAGGCCCTTGACCGGCGCAAAGGCCGCCATCTTCTCCACCCCCTTGAACTGGTAGTGGATCATGCCCTTCTTGCGGGAGAGTATCTCGCGGCCAAAGTCATACTTGCTCAGGTCCAGCCGCATTATCTGCTTCTTGTCCGGATAGGCCAGCATGATGCCCTTGCCGGAGATCAGGTACATGTAGCCCGAGGAGCCCACCTTGACCGGGTCCACGAACTGCTTTGCGAACTCGGTCAGGTCCAACACCCCCACCAGTACCCCCATCACGTTTTCCCCCCTGAAGATCGGGGAGGCGATGGACACCACCGGCCTGCCGGTGGACTTGCTCCGGATGGGCTGGGAGACGTTCAGCTTGCCCTTCATGGCCTTCTTGAAGTATTCGCGGTCGGAGATGTTGACCTTGCCCAGGACCGCCTCGTTGGAGGCGCTGCGCAACACCCCGTTGTCGTCGGCCAGCACCATTATCTCGTAGTAGGGCTTGGCCTTCTTGTAGGCGGTCAGCTCCCGGCTCACCACCTTCTGGGCCATGCGGGCCGATTCCAGGGTGGCGGTGCCATAGAGCGTGTTGCGCGCCAGAAGCTTGATCTCCATCTTGCGGTCCGCGATCCAGGAGGCTATCTGCCCTGCCGAAAAGTCGGCGATCTGGCGCACCTGGGTGAGATATGCCTTGTGCAAGGCACCGGATGCGTTGTAGTAGCCGACCAGGGTGGCCAGCCCCAGGCCCACCACGATGAGGATCAAGGTGGGAAGCAGAAACTTGTTTCGCAGGCTCAACTTCATTTCGTCGCTCCTTCAGAGGGACATGACAGCAAGACAAAATAGGGCCGTGGACGCTCCGGCCCATGCCTCCTTGTCATCTCTATCAGGATCCCACGGACCTGAATGATATATCTGGCTGCGGGAGCCCAGGGTCCCCCCTGGGAAGAGGAAGTCAGAGTTGATTTGTGCGGGGGGCACCATGTTTCAGCCATAATGGGAGTAAATTGCGTTTTTGTCAATAGATATCTCTAGGATGGAAGTCTGTAAGAGGTCTATCTTTGAGACTGTTTCTCATAATGCCTCGCTGGAGGGACTTGAGGGGAGACACCAGAGACAGTCGAAACGGCGGAAAGGGTTTCAGGACGGGACAAAGGAGCCGGCGGGAGGGAGATATGGACTAACTCATGGTGAAGACAGACTTATTCCTGATATGCCTTGAAATGATGGGCCAGGGATTGGGATGGACGGTGGTCTAGATCGCCTTTACCTTCCCTGATCTTTTCTTGTCCGGTGGGGTGTTGGGGTATTCAGGGGCCGGCGCTTTCAGCCGGTCTCTATACTAGAACTATTCCTTATTCTTTAATAGTAGCAATACATAGACCCGGCTGATTCGGTGGAAACCACCCTCCCCTCTCCATCTGCCCCCCATCCATGCGCCTTGGCGTTGCCACCGGTTTTCCACCGGGTATCCTGCTTTTCCACCGCCGGGACGCGGGCCGGCCCGGTTATCCACCGATTGTGCCCAGTCCCTCTGTCGAGTTCACCCCCTCCCGGAGGATTCTTTCCACCGTGCGCACCCGCTCCGCCTCCTCAGGGTCTTCCTGGAGCACCCGGTCCAGCCGCTTCACCCCCTTGACCACGGTGGAGTGGTCCTTGTTGCCAAAGGCCTTGCCGATCTCCGGGAAGGAGGCCCGGGTGAGCCGCCGGGCCAGGTACATGGCCACCTGGCGGGGGTGGGTCACCTCGCGGGTCTTGCGGGAACTCTTCAGGTCGGACACCCTGACCCCGTAGTGGCGCGCCACCGTGGACAGCACCTCCTCCAGGCTCACCTGGCGCCCGGAGACCATGGGCCCCACCACCCGGCGCACCAGGTCCAGGGTTATCTCCACCTCCTGGAAGCGGCTGACCGCGATGATGCGGGTCAGGTAGCCCTCCAGCACCCGCACGTTGCTCTCCGGCTGGCGCGCCAAGTAGAAGCACACCTGGCGGGACAGCTCCACCCCGCGCTCCGCGGCCTTGGCCTGCAGGATGGCCACCTTGGTCTCCTCGTCCGGGGGTTGCAGGTCGGTGAGCAGCCCCCACTCGAACCGGGTGCGCAGGCGTTTTTCCAGGCCGGGGATGTCCCGCGGTATCTTGTCAGAGGTGAGGATGATCTGCTTGCCCGCCTCGTAGAGCGCGTTGAAGGTGTGGAAGAACTCCTCCTGGGTGCGCTCGCGGCCGGCCAGGAACTGGATGTCGTCCAAGAGCAGGCTGTCCACCTGCCGGTACTTGTCGCGGAAGGCGGAGATGCCGTCGTAGCGCACCGCCTGGATCAGGTCGTTGGCAAAGGTCTCGGTGGAGCAGTACACGATCTTGTGGCTGGGGAAGCGCTGCGACAGGTGGTTGCCCGCTGCGGTGAGCAGGTGGGTCTTGCCCAGGCCGGCGGCGCCGAAGATGAACAGGGGGTTGTACAGGCGGCCCGGCTGGTCGGCCACTGCCTGGCAGGCGGCGTGGGCCAGCTCGTTGCAGGGCCCCACCACGAAGTTGGCAAAGGTGTAGCGCACGGCCAAGGGGCTGGCCTGCTCCTGGTCCTTGGGCTCCATGGCCAGGGAGGAGGTTTCGCTCTGGGCTGGCGGCCCCGGCGGCGGGGAGCCGTCGCCCTCGGCCAGGGTGAAGTACACCCCCAGGTCGCGGCCGGCGGCCTCGGAAAGCACCCGGCACAGGGTCTCCTGGTGGCGCTCCTTGATCCATTCGCTGAAAAAGTGGTTCGGCACCACCAGCACCGCCTTTTCGCCTTCCAGGCGAAACCCCAGCGGTCGGAACCAGGTGTCGAACTCCTGGGGATTCATGCCGGCGCGCAGGCGCTGGCTCACCTCGGACCACAGGCGCTCGGCGCGCTCGTCCGCGCCTCCCCCGGAGCCGTGTTGGCTGCTCTCAGGCGGCAAAACGGTTCGCCCCCCCATTCAGGGTGTATGGCAGGTGACTGGCGGGTTTGATTTCAGAATTATCATATCGCCCCCCACCCCGCCATGGCAAGTCTTTAGCTGGCCGGTTCTTTTGGGCCGCGGGCAAACCGCTTGACAGCTTGGCGGGTTTGGCCTAAGGTTATGATAAAGATTACCAAGTATTTAAAGTACCTGGCCCTGGTAAGGAATCGCCGGGGCCGGCTCTGAAAGCCTACCAAAAGGAGACAGCCTTGGGATTCAACATCGCGGTGGCCGGCAAAGGTGGCGTGGGCAAGACCACCACCGCCGGCCTGTTGGTGCGCTACCTGGTGGAAAAAGGCGAGACTCCGGTCCTGGCCGTGGACGCGGACTCCAACGCCAACCTGAACGAGGTGCTGGGGCTGACCGTGGAATCCACCCTGGGCGACGCCCGGGAGGAGATGAAGTCCACCTCCGCCCAGAACCCCAGCATGACCAAGGACATGTTCATTGAGATAAAGGTCAATCAAGCCCTGGTCGAGGCCGAGGGCTTTGACCTCATCGCCATGGGCCGGCCCGAGGGCGCGGGCTGCTACTGCGCGGCCAACCACCTCCTCACCGCCTGCATGGACAAGCTGGCCGACAATTACAAGTACCTGGTCATCGACAACGAGGCCGGCATGGAGCACATCAGCCGGGTGACCACCGCCCGCATGGACCTGCTGCTGGTCATCTCCGACCCCTCCCGCCGCGCCCTCACCGCGGCCCAGCGGGTGGCCGAGCTGGCTAGGGACATGAAGGTGCTGGCCGGCCCTTGCTACCTGGTGCTCAGCATGGTGCGCGGCGAGCCCTCGCCCGAGCTGCTCAAGGCGGTGGAGGAGCTGGGCCTGGAGCTGGCCGGCTGGTTGCCGGACGACGAAGAATTGGCCGGCTGGGACCTTGGCGGCAAACCCATCAGCCAGCTCCCGGCCGATAATCCCGTAGTCCAGGCGGCCTATGGTATTTTTGACCGGGTAGTTTTGGGGGTTTAGTAGTAATAGCATTATAAAACGGTCGGTTGGGTGATATAATGTGCAATTAAAACCTTTTTTCTTGACACCCCAGCCGACTTGTACTAGCGTGTGGTCGATTTCTACCATAAGTAGGTAAGAGGACTTTTTTTTCGGCGGATCATGTACCAGCCCTCACAAGAGGCGCCCTTTAAGAACCGCCGCCGGGCGAGGCATCGGCGGCCGCCTGTGGTGGTGGTACTCACTCAATAATCAGGGTGACAAACCTCATTAACTCGGGAGGAAGTTGCTGTGGCGTTTGAACTTCCCAAAATCTCCTACTCCGGGAAAATCTTGGAGGTAACCGTCGGCCAGGGCGATAAGGCCTTTACCGTGGGCGGCGAAACCTGCTACCCCTTCCATACCTGGGAGGGCGAAATGCCCCATCGGCCGGTGGTGGCCATGGAGGTGTGGGACATGGAGCCCGAGGACTGGCCGGCCGCCTGCTCCAAGCCCTTTGAGGGCGTGCTGGGCGACCCCGGTGCCTGGGCCAAGAAGTGCGTGGACGAATACGGCGCCGAGGCCATTGTCCTGCAGCTCAAGTCCACCGACCCCAACGGCCAGGACGCGCCGCCCGAGGCGGCCTCCGAGGCAGTGGGCAAGGTCCTGGACGCGGTGAGCGTGCCGGTGATCGTCTGGGGCTCGGCCAATGCCAACAAGGACGCCGAGGTGCTCAAGAAGATCGCCGAGGACCACGAGGGCAAGAACCTCTTGCTCGGTCCGGTGGACGAGGACAACCACAAGCAGGTGGGCGCCGCGGCCCTGGGCTTCCAGCAGTCCATCATCGCCTCCAGCCCCATCGACGTGAACCTGGCCAAGCAGCTCAACATCCTCCTGGGTAACCTGGGCGTGCCCATGGAGAAGATCATCATCGACCCCACCACCGGTGGCCTGGGCTACGGCATGGAGTACGGCTACTCGGTGATGGAGCGCATCCGCATGGCCGCCCTGGTGCAGGAGGACGACAAGCTGGTCCTGCCCTTCATCAACAACGTGGGCAACGAGGTGTGGAAGTCCAAGGAGGCCAAGCTCTCCAACGAGGAGGCCCCCGAGCTGGGCGACAGCGACTGGCGCGGCGTCCTCATGGAGGCCACCGAGGCGGTAGCCCTGCTCCTGGCCGGCAGCGACCTGCTCATCCTGCGCCACCCCGACACCGTGAAGCTGGTCAAGGGCTTCCTGGACCAGATGCTGGCCGAACCCGCCAAGCGGGTGGAAAAGGTCTCCGGCGAGCATGGCAAGGTGGAGCCCATCGCCGCCGCGCCCAAGCCCGCCGCCGCCCCGCCCAAGCCGGCCCCGGCGCCGCCCAAGCCCGCCGCCGCTGCACCGGCTGCGCCGCCCAAACCCGAAGCACCCAAGCCGGCCCCGGCGCCGCCCAAGCCCGAGCCCGCGGCTGCGCCGGCGCCCGCCCCCGAAGACGCCGCCAAGGCCAAGGCCGAAGCAGAGGCCAAGGCCAAGGCAGAGGCCGAAGCCAAGGCCAAGGCCGAGGCTGAGGCCAAGAAAAAGGCAGAGGAAGAGGCCAAGGCCAAGGCCGAAGCTGAGGCCAAGGCCAAGGCAGAGGCAGAGGAGAAAGCCCGGCGCGAGCGCAAGGAAAAGGAGTTGGCCGAACTGCAGGCCCTCCGTGCCAAGCGCCGCGCGGAGAAGGAGAAGCGTATGGCCGAGCAGGCTGCCCAGGCAAAGGCCCCCAAGGAGGGCGTGGAGTACGGCGAGCCGCGCGAGCCAGGCGTCGCCGGTCCCAACGCTGTCTACATCCTGCGCTCCCTGGAGCGCTGGCGCCTCCGTGGCGAAGGGGTCATCAAGTAACAAGCCGAAAAGGCCTCGCCGCGCTCCCTCCCCGGGAAAGCGCGGCGAGGCGCGTTATCGCCGGGCTGCCGGTCCCGGGGCCGAAAGCCCAGAACCCAAACAAAAGGGCGCTTTCCCACGAGGGGAAACCGCCCGACACGGACGCCGGAGGGCGAAGGGCAAAGGGGCGAAAGGGGTGAGGGCGAAAGCCTAGGGGCGAAAGCCAGGGGCGAGAGCCGAGGGCGAAAGCCAGGGGCGAGAGCCAAGGGCGAGAGCCGAGGGCGAGAGCCAGGGTGAGAGCCAAGGGCGAGAGCCGAGGGGCGGACAGGCCCCGCATCACCAGCGGCCCCCAGCCGAGTCAGCAGCGTGAGGCACGGCGTCCGGCAGAGGCGGGGAGGAAAAAGGGTCAACCCATATACCCGGCCGGGCCTAGTGTATCCCGGCGGCCAAGCGAAACAGCGAGAGGGGGCTAGTTTCCCTAACAGAAGAGGAGGAACCTCTCATGTCGGCAGACGAGATTAAGGCAAAGGCCGCGCCCAAGCCCAAGAAGGTGGCCAATCCCAAGGAGGTCAGCGTAGACGTGGCCAGCCAGCAGATGCTGGCCAAGGCCCAGGCGGACGGCTGCGAGACTATCTTTGACCGTGCCCTTACCATGAAGCCCTGCAATATCGGCGAGCAGGGCACTTGCTGCAAGAACTGCTCCCAGGGCCCCTGCCGCCTGCCCCTGCCCAAGAAGGGCATCGAGGGCAAGGACGAGCGCAAGGGCCTGTGCGGCGCCACTCCCGAAACCATCGCCGCCCGCAACTTCGCCCGCATGGTGGCGGCCGGCGCGGCGGCCCACTCCGACCACGGCCGCGGCGTGGCCGAGGTCTTCCTGGCCGCGGCCCGGCGCGAAACCGAGGACTACAAGATCCAGGACACCGAAAAGCTCATTGAGATCGCCCCCGACTTCGACGTGCCCGTCACCGTGATCGTGGACGGCGAGGAGCAGGAGCGCGATATCTACGAGATCGCGGTCGAGGTGGGCGAGAAGGCCCTGGCCGAGTGGGGCAAGCAGGAGGGCGAGATCTACTTCGCCAAGCGCGCCCCCGAGGCCCGCTACCAGCTCTGGAAGGACCTGGACGTGGTGCCCCGCGGCATCGACCGCGAGATCGTGGAGATCATGCACCGCACCCACATGGGCGTGGACCAGGACTACCGCAACA
>CAZUHP010000068.1:0-11767 GCA_964620595.1 uncultured Desulfarculaceae bacterium
GGCCACGGTCTTGCGGGGGGCTCGGGCCATCTGCTATGGTTAGCCGCGCCGGGGATGGGCCCCAAAGGTTTATCTTCGGGCGGGCCGGCCCCTGCCGGGGACCAAGAGTTGTGCCTTCTTCCTTCCGGCAGGGGCCCATCGCACCCCAGGAGGAGCCATGGCCAAGAAGGAAACCACCCAGGCGGACCGCCTCACCCCCCGCGAGGAGGCATATCTCAAGACTTCCAAGGAGATAGCCGTTAAGTTCATCGAGACGGGACGGCTGTCCGCCGCCGCCTTTGGCGAGACGTTTTCCCAGATATACCGCGCGGTCAAGGATACCGTGGAGAAGAAGGGCTAACCCTTTTTGCGGTAGAACACCCGGCTCAGGTACAGCCCCCCGGCCGGGGCCTTGGGCCCGGCGTAGAGCCGTTTGCCCGCGGCCAGCATCTCGCCGATGGCCCGGGGCTCCAGCCGCCCCAACCCCACCTGCACGCAGGCTCCCACCAGGTTGCGCACCACGTGGCGCAAGAAGCCGCTGCCCGTGATCCGCACCCGCCACACCGGGCCCGCGGCCTCCAGGTCCGCGGCCAGCACCCGCCGGACGGTGGAGCCTTCCTCCACCGGTCCCAGGCGGCTGGCAAAGGCCCTGAGGTCGTGTTCGCCGATGACCTGGGCCAGGGCCGCGGCCAGGGCCGGGGCCGAGAGGGGCTGGGCCAGGGCCCACAGCCGCCGGCGCAAGAAGAGCGGCGCTTCGGCCCCGGGCCAGAGGTAGTAATGGTAGGTCTTGGCCTGGCAGTCGAAGCGGGCGTGGAACCTGGGAGGCACCGGACCCAGCTCGCGCAGGTGCACGTCCTCCGGCAGGAGCGAGGCCATTCCCCGGCGCATGCGTTCCAGGCTCAGGCTGCTGTTGGTGCTGAAACTGGCCACCTGGCCCAGGGCGTGCACGCCCGCGTCGGTGCGGCCGCTGGCCTCCACCCGCACCGGCTCGTCGCACAGGGTGGAGAGCACCTTTTCCACTTCTTCCTGCACGGTGCGCTTGCCCGGCTGGAGCTGCCAGCCGGCAAAGCCGGTGCCCTCGTAGGCCAGCACCAGGGCCAAGCGGCGCTCGCCGCCCGTGTCGGCGGGCTCTGTAAACGGCACGTCGTGGGGCGGGAACTCGCCCAGCAGGGCCGGCCAAAGGGGTGAGCCTTGCATCTGCGGCCCGTGGCTCAGGGGGTGAGGGCCAGCTCGGTCAGGCCGGCGGTCTCCGCCAGCCCCAGCATGAGGTTGGCGTTTTGCACCGCCTGGCCGCTGGCTCCCTTGGTCAGGTTGTCCAGGGCGGAAAACAGTTTTACCAGCCCGCTGCGGGGATCGACGGCCAGGCCGAGCTGCACCCGGTTGGTGCCCCGCACCTCCTTGGTGGCCGGCAGCCTGCCCGGGGGCAGCACCCGTACAAAGGGCTCCTGCTGGTAGGCCTCCAGCCAGGCGGCGCGCAGTTCGTCCTCGCCGATCCCGTCCAGGGCGCTGACGTAGATGGTGGAGAGGATGCCCCGGTCCATGGGCAGCAGGTGAGGGGTGAAGGTGAGCCGCACCTCCTGGCCCGCGGCCAGGGAAAGCTCCTGCTCCATCTCCGGGGTGTGGCGGTGGCCGGCCACCGAGTAGGCCTTGAAGTTCTCGGCGATCTCACCGTGCAGGAGCGCCTCGGCGGCCTTGCGGCCGGCGCCGGACACGCCCGAGGCGCTGTTGGCGATGATGCCCTGGGGCGATATCAGCCCGCGCTTCAGGAGCGGGATCAGGGCCATGAGCACGCTGGTCACGTAGCAGCCCGGGTTGGCCACCAGCCGGGCGGCGCCGATCTGGTCGCGGTAGTGCTCGCACAGGCCGTAGACCGCCTCGGACAGGAGTTGGGGCGCGGTGTGGGGCGCGTACCATTGCTCATAGGTGGCCTGGTCGCGGAGCCGGAAGTCGGCGGAGAGGTCCACCACCCTGGCCCCTGCCTCCAGGAGCGCCGGCACTACGGCCATGGCGGCCTGGTGGGGCACGGCCAGGAACACCAGCTCGGCCTCGGCGGCCAGGGCGGCCGGCTCCGGCGCGCAGAAGGCCAGATCCACCGCCCCTTCCAGGGCGCCAAACAGGCTGGCCACGGGCTGGCCCTCATGGCGGCGGGAGCTGACCGCTTTCAGCTCCAGCTCGGGATGGGCGGCGATGAGCCGCATCAGCTCCACCCCGGTGTAGCCCGACCCTCCCATGATGGCTACGGGAATCATGCGCTGCCTCCCCCAAAAGCTGTTGGCTGCCAAACCTTAACAAAGCCCGGCCCAGGCCGGCAAGGGCGGAGGCCGGTAGCCCCCCCGTCGCCCCGCCCCCTTCCCCCAAAAAGCAGGGAGGACCCGCCGGGGCCCTCCCAAACCTTGCAAGCCGCCGAAAGAGGCTAGCGCTTGGAGTACTGGAACCGGGCGCGGGCGCCGGGCTGGCCGTACTTCTTGCGCTCCTTCTTGCGGGCGTCGCGGGTCAGGAAGCCGGCCCGCTTGAGGGTCTGGCGGAGTTCGGGGTTGAACTCCAGCAGGGCGCGGGCGATGCCGTGGCGGATGGCGCCGGCCTGGCCGGAGGTGCCGCCGCCGCGCACGGTGGCCATCACGTCGAACTGGTTCAGGGTCTCGGTGAGCACCAGGGGCTGGCGGAGGAGGTTGTGGTCGGTTTCGCGGCCAAAGTAGTCCTCCATGGGCCGGTTGTTGATGGTCACCTTGCCGTTGCCGCCGGGGATGAGCCAGCAGCGGGCCACGGAGGTTTTGCGCTTGCCAGTGGCGTAGTAGCGGGTCTCACTCATTACAGCCCTCCCTTAACCTTCCAGAGACCAGACTTGAGGCTGTTGAGCCTGGTGCGGATGCTCGGCACCAGCATAGACCTTCAGCTTCTTCAACAGCTTGCGGCCGAGTCGATTCTTGGGCAGCATGCCGCGCACTGCCTGGCGTATCAGTTCCTCGGGCTTGCTCTCCAGCAGGCGCCGGGCGCTCACGCCCTTGATGCCGCCGGGGTAGCCGCTGTGGCGCCAGTATGTCTTCTGGTCGAGCTTGCGGCCGGTCAGGCGCACCTTTTCCGCGTTTATCACCACGACGAAGTCGCCGGTGTCCAGGTGGGGGGTGTACACGGGTTTGTGCTTGCCCCGCAGCCGCTGGGCGATCTGGCTGGCCAAGCGGCCCAGCACCTGGTCGCTGGCATCCACCAGGTACCAGTCGCGATTGAAATCTTCCGGTTTTGCCACGTAGGTCTTCATGGTCCTAAACCCAGGCCTTTTCGCAAAATAGGTAACGGTATTTACGGGCCTTATCCGAAGTCGAAGCTGTATTTATAGGGGAGAGTCGGGCATCTGTCAAGGGGCGGGGCCCCATTTGGTGCCTAGCCGCCCTGGTTCTCCATCTGCCCGAAGCCGAACAGCTCGCCAAAGCCGCCCAGGGAGAACATCACCCAGTAGCCCTGCTGGCGGTAATGGCTGTCCACGTACATGAGCTTCACCCCCCAGCACTGGCCTTCGTAGCCCAGCTCATAGGTCTGCTCGAAGTCGATTTCCTCCCGCAGGTCCTTGCGGTTGATCCAGCCGACATACCATTCCGGCGTGATGGCCAGCCTGAGCTTGGTGTTGATCTGGTGGGTGTTGTCATAGGTGTTCAGGTAGTCGATGCTGATGGAATCGCCCCGCTTGTCCGAGGCCACCAGCCGGGCGTTGATGGTTTCGAAGCGGTTGTTGTAGAGGTTCCAGGAGCTGTCCGCCTGGAGGTAGAGATAGGAAGTGGGCTCGAACTCCAGGCGGCCGTCCACGGTTCCCCAGTAGCGGCCGTTTTCGCTGTCGCGGCGGTACTGGTACAGGTTGAAGCTGTGGGACAGGTTCAGGCGCAGGAACTCGCGGTAGATGGGCACCACCTCGCCGGTGGTGGGGTCCTGGCCCATTATCTTGTAGGTGAAGGCGTTTTCGATGCCGTAGGAGAAGGTGTTCTGGCGGCTCTGGGTGCGCCGGGCCAGGTCGGCGATGTCGTCCTCCTGGGCCTGGGGCCGGAACTCATAGGAGAGGAAGGGGCGCAGGCCGTGCTTGATCTTGAAGGGATCGGCCGCGCTGCCGAAATCGAACACCCGGAACAGGTAGGTGGAAGCGTCCACCTTGACGGCCCAGAGATGGGTCATGCCGTTCTGGCGGTGGTTGGGGTCCTCGCCGTCGTCGTGGGTGACCGCGAACAAGCGCGGGGCATAGGTGAAGCTGGGCTCCAGGTAGAGGTAGTCGTTGAAGTTGAGCGGCAGGGAGACGGTGGGGGTCACGTCGCTCACGTGGCCGGTGGAGCCCTCCTCCCGGGAATAGTAATGGTAGAGGGAGTCCATCTGGAAATAGAGACCGGTGTTGCCCACCGGCTGGCGGGTGGCGCTGAAGCTCAGGGTGGGCAGCTCCTGGAGGGTGCGCTTGTTGTCGCCCGAGAGGTCGTCCCAGTATAGGAACTCGCCGTTGAAGGATGCCGCGGACCAGTTCCGTTGCAGGTTCAGGCGGTTCTTGCGGAGGAGCGAGGTGTCGGGCTCCAGGCCGCGGCCGAACCAGCGGTTGAAGCGGTCGTCGGTGAGCTTGAAGCCGGAGTTGCCGAAGCTGAACTCCCGGGTGTAGTCCTGGTCACTCACCAGGTCCAGGTCCAGGGTCAGGCGCATGGTGTTGTCGAACAGGTCCTGGTCGGCCTTGCCCCGGAACCAGTAGCGGCTGCCATAGGCCTCGGCCAGGCGGCCCTCTTTGTAGAGGTCGTCGGAGGCTCCGTCAGAGGGCAGGTAGTCGATCATGAACATGCCCTTGGAGCCGGGGGCCAGGTGGTAGCGGTACTCCAGGCCCAGGTCCAGGCCGCGCTTGCTCATGTAGGTGAGGGTCACGGTCATGTCCTGGTCTTCGCCCAGGGTCTGGAAGTAGGGGATGGAGAAGACGTAGCCGTCGCGGTCGGAACTTCCGAACTGGGGAGTCAGCAGGCCGGACTGGCGTTTGAACTTGGCCGGGAACACCGCGTAGGGCGACCACAGGACCGGCCAGTCCTTGATCCGGAAGGTGATGTTCTTGGCGGTGCCGTAGCCCTCCAGGTCCACCTCCACGTCCTGGCCCCTGATCACCCAGGGCGGGTTGGCGCCGTCACAGGTGGTGAACTCGCCTTGATGCACCTTGTAGGTGTCGCGCCCGGTCTTTTCGATCTCCTCGCCGCGCAGGTAGTAGTGGGATGCCTCGATGAATATCTGGCCCTGGTAGAGCTTGCCCACGCCGGATTGCAGGTCCACGATCATGCGTTTTCCAGTGAGCACCTGGCCGGGCATGGTGAGCCGCACCTTGCCCTCGGCCTCGGCCACCAGGGTCTGGGAGTTCAGCGTCACCCGGTCGGCCATGAGCCGGGTTTCGCCCCGGGTCACCTCCACCTCGCCCTGGGCCAGATAGGAGAGCTGGCGTTCGTCATACTCCACCCGGTCGGCCCGCACATAGACCGGACCCTTGGCCTCCACCCGGATCAGCTCGCCCTGGGCCAGCGTCGGAGTGGGAAGCATCAAGAGCCCCAAGAGGGCCCCCAGGCAGAAAACCCAGCCGCATAGCCTACTTGCTCGACCGCACCCAGCCAACATACCTCTCCCGACTTATCATGAGAGCGCTCAAATTTCCTGCTAGCGCACCCTAACAAATGGGTGCCGCTATGGCAAGTCGCTTGTGGTGTCCCCGCTGAGTATGGCCCGGGCCTCCCCCACGGTGAACAGGCTGCCCGTGACCAGCACCACCCCCTTTTTGCCCGCCAGGCGCTGGGCCTTTTCAATGGCCCGGGCCAGGTCCGGCTCCACCTGGTGGGGCGGTCCCCCCTGGGGTGCGGCCGCGGCCAGGACGGCGGGCTCGGCGGCGCGGGAGTAGCGCGGCCGGGAGAAGATCACCCGGTCGGCAGAGGGCACCAGGGCCTCCAGGATGCGGGGAAGGTCCTTGTCGGCCATCACCCCCACCACCATGACCAGGGGCGAGCGGCCCTGGCGCACCAGGTCCAGGCTCTCGGTCAGGGCCCGGGCCGCGGGCAGGTTGTGGGCCCCGTCCAGCCACAGGGTGGGCCTGCCCGGAGGGGTGGGGAACTGCTCCAGGCGGCCGGGCCAGTACACCCGGCCCAGGCCCTGGCGTAGATGATCCGGCCCCACCGGCGCGCCGGCCTCGGCCATCACCTCCAACACGCCCAGGGCCAGGCAGGCGTTGCCCGGCTGGTGGCGGCCCTTGAGGTTGGTGGTCAGGCCCTTGAGGGACCACAGCCGGCCCTTGAGGCTGAAGTCGCCGTCCCGCCCCCGGCGGAAGCTTATGTCCCGCCCCCGGCGGATGACGGGCGCGCCCATCTGCCGGGCCTGCTCCTCCACCACCCGGCGGGGCGCTGCCTGCTGCACCCCGTGCACCAGGGGTACGCCCTGCTTGATGATGCCCGCCTTCTCAAAGGCGATGTCGCTGAGGGTGTTGCCCAGGAACTCCTGGTGCTCCAGGCCGATGTTGGTGATCAGGGTCGCCTGGGGCCAGCACACGTTGGTGGCGTCCAGGCGGCCGCCCAGGCCGGTCTCCATGATGGTCCATTCCGTGCCCTCTTGGGCGAAGTAGAGGAAGGCCATGGCAGTGACGAACTCGAAGAAGGTGGGCGGCTCGCGCTGGTCGCACACCTCCCACACCCGCTCGATGAGTTCCAGCACCCGGGCCTTTGTTATCTCCTTGCCGTTCAGGCGGAAGCGCTCGGAGAAATGGATGAGGTGGGGCGAGGTGTAGAAGCCCACCTTGATGCCCGCGGCCAGGAGCGTCGCCTCCAGCACGGCGCCCACCGAGCCCTTGCCGTTGGTGCCGGCCAGGTGCACGCACTTCAGGCCCTGGTGGGGGTTGCCCAGGCGCTCCAGGAGGTTCTGGGTGGAGTTGAGGCCCAGCTTGATGCCGAACTTTTGCAGGGCGTAAAGGCGATCCAAGGCCTTGGCGTAGGCGTCCATCTTCAATTCCCGCAGGTGGCGCGGCTCAGGCCGGCTCCAGATTGGCGAACTCCATGAGGAGTATCTTAAGCCCGAACTTATCGAAGTAAACGATTATTTTCTTGTCGCCCTGGTAGCCCATGACCTTGCCCCGGCCAAAGGTCTGGTGCCTCACCTGCTGGCCCACCGGAAAGGGCCGGTCCTGGCGCCGCCCGCCCCGGGAGGCGGGGGCCGCCTCCGGCTCGGGCACCGGGAACACCGGTCCCTGGGCCGGCTCCTCCAGGAGCGAGGGTGGCAGCCCGTCCACGAAGCGCGATACCGGCACCGGTCGCCAGCCGGCGCCCTCGAAGTAGTGCTCGCGGGGCGCCACCAGCACCAGCTCCTTGGCCGCCCGGGTGCAGGCCACGTAGAACAGGCGCAGCTCTTCCTCCAGGGCGTCGTCGTCCTCCAGGCTGGGAAAGGCCGGGAAGCGACCCTCGGCCGCCCAGATCACGAACACGTGGTCCCACTCCTTGCCCTTGGCCGAGTGCACGGTGGACAGGGTGATGGGCGCGCCCCGGGGCGGGGCCTCCTCGCCCGGGGCCTCGGGGGGGTCCAGCACCACCTCGGCCATGAACTCGGCCAGGCTGGGGCTCTGGCTGGCCAGGGCGGGCAGCTCCTCCAGGTCCTTGAGCCGGCGGGGGTAGTCCTCGTAGGCCTGCTGGCAGATGGGGGTGTAGTAGTCCAGTACCTCCTCCACCGCCTTCACCGGGCTGATGCCCGGCTGGTTCAGCGATTCCAGCAGGGCGGCCGCCTCGGCCAGTTCGGCGATGCGCCCGGCCTGGGGGGCGCTGGCCAGGCGGGAGATGTAGCCCGTGGGATCGCCCTCGGCCACCAGGTGGGCGATGATCCGCTGGGCGGTCTTGGGGCCGATGCCGGGCAGCAGCATGAGCAGCCGCTGCCAGGAAAGGAAGTCCTGGGGGTTGGCCACCACCCGCAGGTGGGCCAGGGCGTCCTTCACGTGGGCCAGCTCCACGAAGCGGATGCCGCCGTATTTCACAAAGGCGATGCGCTCGGCCTTGAGTTCGTTCTCCAGGTCAAAGGAGTCGCGGCCGGCCCGGAACAGCACCGCGATGCGCTCCGGCCCCACCCCCCGGTCCAGGAGCTTCTGGATGCGCTCCACCACCAGGCGCGACTGGCCGCGCTGGTCCCGGGCCCGCAGGAGTTCGGGCTTGGCACCTTGGCTGTGTTCCGAATAGAGCCGCTTGTCATAGCGCTGGCGGGCCTGGGAGATCACCGCGTTGGTCAAGTCCAGGATGGGCTGGGCCGAGCGGTAGTTGCGCTCCAGCTTGACCAGGCGGGTGCCGGGGAAGGCCTGGGGGAACTCCAGGATGTTGGCCAGGCGGGCTCCCCGGAAGGCGTAGATGGACTGGGCGTCGTCGCCCACCACCATCACGTTCTTCTCCGGCCCGGCCAAGAGCTGCACCAGGCGGGCCTGCACCGCGTTGGTGTCCTGGTACTCGTCCACCAAAAGGTGCTGCCAGCGCCGGGTGAGCCGCTCGCGCAGGTCCGGGTGCTCGCTGAGGAGCTTCTCGCAGAGAAAGAGCAGGTCGTCGTAGTCCACCAGGTGCTGGCCGCGCTTGGCCTGCTCATAGGCCCGGGCCGCGGCCTGGATGCGGTCGCCATAGTCCAACAGGTGGGAGGCGTACCTATCCACCGTGTCCAAGAGGTCCAGCTCCAGGTTGCGGCTCTTGGAGATGAGATCCACGATGGTGCGGCTCTTGGGGAAGCGGCGCTCGCCGGCCTGCTTGAGCCCCAGCTCCTCCACCGCGCCCTTGATTATCTGCTGGCAGTCTGCCGGGTCGATGACCGTGAAGCCTTGGCTCAGCCCAATGCGCTCGCCATAGGAGCGCAGCAGGCGGTGGGCCACCGAGTGGAAGGTGCCGCCGGGCACGGCGGCGCAGGCCGGGTGCAGGGCCCGGGCCCGGGAGAGCATCTCCTCGGCCGCCCGGCGGGTGAAGGTGAGCAGCAGGATGGCCTCGGGCGGCACGCCCTCCTCCACCAAAAAGGCCACCCGGTGCACCAGGGTGCGGGTCTTGCCGGTGCCCGCCCCGGCGATGACCAGGATGGGCCCTTGCCCCAGGGACACCGCGTGGCGCTGGGCCTGGTTCAGGCCCTTGAGCGCGCTGGGTTCTGTGAAGAGGTCGCCCGGCATCAGACGGCGCGGGCGAAATGGCCGGCCAGGGCCTCCACCAGGGCGTCGATGGTGTAGGCCGCGGGCTCCACCGCCACGGCCAGGCCCTGGTCGCGGGCGGTCCGGCTGGTGATGGGGCCGATGCTGGCCACGATGAGGCGGCCGTCCTGGCTGCGGCGCACGAACTCCTCCCGGCCGGGCTGGTCCAGCAGGGCCAGAAGGTTCGCCACCGTGGAGCTGGAGGTGAAGGTGACCGCGTCCAAGCCCTGCTCCAGGGCCAGGGCCAGGGCCTGGGCCGACTCCGGCGGGGCCACGGTCTCATAGGCCGCCACCACCTCCACCTGGGCCCCCCGGGAGGCCAGGGTCTGGGGCAGCACCTCCCGGGCCTGGGCCGCCCGGGGCAGCAGCACCCGGGCGCCGGCCAGGTCGTGGGCGCCCAGCGCCTCCAGGAGCCCCTCGGCCACGAAGGTCTTGGCCACCACCTCAGGCCGTACCCCCCGCCGGGCCAGGGCCTGGCCGGTGGCCGGGCCGATGGCGGCCAGCTTGGCCCCATGCAGGGCGCGGCAGTCCTTGCCCGCCGCCTCCAGGGCCGCGAAAAAGGCCTTCACCCCGTTGGGGCTGGTGAAGACCAGCCAGTCGTAAACCTCGATGTTGGCGCAGGCCTCGGCCAGGGGAGCGGGGTCGGCCGGGGGCTGCACCTTGATGGTGGGTATCTCCAGCACCTCGGCGCCCAGGTCCTTGAGCCGGGCCGACAGCCGGGAGGCCTGCTCCCGGGTGCGGGTGACCAGCACCCGCCGGCCGAACAGGGGCAGGTGCTCGAACCAGGCGAGCTGGTCGCGCAGGTCCACCACCTTGCCCACCACGGTGATGGCCGGCGGCTTGATCCCCTCCTGCCGCACCTTGTCCGGCAGGTCGGCCAGGGTGCCCCGGACGGTCTGCTGGCGGGGAGTGGTGCCCCAGCGCACCACCGCCGCCGGGGTGTCCGGCGCCTTGCCGTGGGCCATGAGCTGCCGGCAGATGTGGGGCAGGTTCTTCACCCCCATCAGGAAGACCACGGTGCCCAACCCGGCCAAGGAGGCCCAGTTGATGGTGGAGCCGGGCTTGGTGGGGTCCTCGTGGCCGGTGACAAAGGCCACCTCGGTGGTGGCCCGGCGGTCGGTCACCGGGATGCCGGCATAGGCCGGCGCGGCAATGGCGCTGGTCACCCCGGGCACCACCTCGAAGGCGAGGCCGCGCTGGCCGAGGGCGCTGG
Organism: uncultured Desulfarculaceae bacterium; assembly: GCA_964620595.1. GTDB lineage: Bacteria > Desulfobacterota > Desulfarculia > Desulfarculales > Desulfarculaceae > Desulfocarbo. The sequence goes on from CAZUHP010000068.1 coordinate 10,356, forward strand.
CCTCCTCTCCGCCGCGGCCGAACACAAAGGGATCGCCCCCCTTGAGGCGCACCACGGTCTTGCCCGCTGCGGCCAGCTCGCACAGGAGACGGTTGATCTCCTCTTGGCTCATGGTGTGCTGGCCGCCCTTCTTGCCCACGTAGATGCGCTCGGCCTCGGGCGGGGCCAGGGCCAGGAGTTCCGGGTTGGCCAGGAAGTCGTAGACCACCACCTGGGCCCGGCCCAGGCAGGCCGCGCCCCTTTGGGTGAGGAGGCCGGGGTCGCCCGGCCCCGCGCCCACCAGATATACCTTGCCGCTCATGCCGGCCCCTCTCCGTATACCTCGGCCAGGATCTCCCGCCCGCCGCGCGCCAGCACGTCCTCGGCCACCTGGCGGCCCAGGTTGGCGGCTTGCTCCCGCTTGGCCCGCCCCTGGCCGCGGATCACCCGCTTGCCGTCCAGGCTGGCCACCAGGCCGCTGAAGGCCAGGTCCGCCCCCTCCACCACCGCGTAGCCCGCGATGGGTACCTGGCAGCCGCCCTCCAGGCGGGCCAGGAAGGCGCGCTCCGCCTCCACCGCCGCGGCAGCGGCCGGGTCGCTGATGCCAAGTACCAGCCGCCGGGTGTCCTGGTCGTCCTCCCGGCATTCCAGGCCCAAGGCGCCCTGGCCCACCGCAGGCAGCAGGGTGTGCACCGGGATGCGCTCGGTGATGAGTTCCGCCAGGCCCAGGCGGCTGAGCCCGGCCGAGGCCAGGATCACCGCGTCCAGGTCCAACTCCTCCATCTTCCTGAGCCGGGTCTGCACATTGCCCCGGATGCTGATTATCTCGAAATCGGGCCGCAGGGCCGCAAGCTGGGCCCCCCGGCGCAGGCTGCTGGTGCCGAGGCGCGCCCCCTGGGGCAGTTGGGCGAGTCCCAGCCCCTTGCGGCTGACCAGGGCGTCGCGCACGTCCTCGCGCTGGCTCACCCCGGCGATGACCAGGCCGGGGGGCAACTCGGCGGGCACGTCCTTCATGGAATGCACCGCCAGATCCGCCTCGCCGCGCAGAAGGGCCTCCTCGATCTCCTTCACGAAGAGTCCCTTGCCCCCCACCTGGGCCAGGGCCACGTCCAGGATCTTGTCGCCCTGGGTCACGATCTTCTTGAGTTCCACCTCCAGGCCGGGCTGGTGGGCTTGCAGGCGCTGGGCCACCCAGCGGGCCTGGGCCAAGGCCAGGGGACTCTTGCGGGTGGCGATGACGATGCGGCTCATGGCGGCCTGGAGCGGGTCGGCGGCTAGTGGCAGGTGGAGCAGGTGCCGCCCGAACAGGAGGCGCAGCCGCTGTTGGCCGAAACCAGCTTGCCGCCCTCGCTCTTGTGGGCAAAGCCGCTCATCAGGCGGGTGACACCCTTGCAGGAGCACTCAGGGCAGCGCACTTTTTCCTTGGAGTTGAG
>CAZUHP010000069.1:0-11635 GCA_964620595.1 uncultured Desulfarculaceae bacterium
GCAGGCCTTGATCAGCTCCTTGGGCCCGGCCATGTAGCCGATGCGCCAGCCGGTCATGGCATAGGTCTTGGACACGCCGTTGAGGGTCACGGTGTGCTCGTAGACCTTTTGCGAGAGCGAGGCAGTGGCGGTGAAGGTGAGGCCGTCGAAGATGATGCTCTCGTAGATTTCGTCGCTGATGATGAGCACCCCCGCCTCGGCGCACATCTCGGCCAGGGGCCTCAGCTCCTCGGCGGTGTACACGCTGCCGGTGGGGTTGGAGGGCGAGTTCATGATTATGGCCCTGGTCTTGCTGGTCAGGGCGGCCTCCAGGTCTGCCGGCGTGAGCTTGAAATCGTTCTCTTCCTTGGTGTTCACGATGACCGGGGTGCCGCCGGCCAGGATCACCATGGGGGGATAGGAGACCCAGTAGGGCGCCGGCACGATCACCTCGTCCCCGGGATTGAGCAGGGCCTGCATGACCAGGTAGCCCGAGTGCTTGCCCCCGCAGTTCACCGTGATCTGGTCCAGGTCGTAGTCCAGGCCGTTGTCGCGCTTGAACTTGTCGGCGATCGCCTGCTTCAGCTCCGGGATGCCGTCCACCGGGGTGTAGCGGGTGAAGCCCTGGTTGATGGCCTCGATGCCGGCCTGGCGCACGTGGGCCGGAGTATCGAAGTCCGGCTCGCCCACTCCGAAGCTGATTATATCGGCGCCCTGGGCCCGCAGCTCGGCTGCCTTGGCATTCACCGCCAAGGTGGGCGAAGGTTGGATGTTCTGCAACTTTTCACACAGCTTCATGGCAAGCCTCCTGAACCATGGTAGGCGGGTTGAGGGCGCCGGCGAGGGCGCTGACTCGCCCCCGGCATTGGGTGCATATCATTATCGCCGCAACGAGGCGCTGTCAAGTGCAGGTGGCTAGCTGTTGTCGCCTTCGTCGGCAGCGTCAAAGGCGGGCTGGACAAATTCCTGGGCGGCTTTTTCCGGATCCTCGGCATTGAGCAGCACCAGGTTGCGCAGGTGAATATAGGTGTCCGGGTCCATGGACAGAAAGTCGATGGCCGTGCCTTGCTCGGTTACGCGGGCCACCTTGCCCTCCATGCGCAGGACCGGTGCGGTCGCCTGGTCGCCGGGCAGGTGGATGGTGACCAGGCAGCTCTGGCCCTCTTTCAAGGGGTGCTCGCCCAGGAGGAACACCCCCTTGTGGCTCAAGTCGCGGGTCTGAAGATCGCGGAGCATGGTACCAGCGGCTTGCACGTCCACCTGGGTCTGGAAGGGCACACGGGTACGCCGCCGACGATTGTCCATAGCCTGCTTCTCCCAGCGTGATCCGGTACGGGACGGTATATATGAATATAGCAAGAGGCCGTCCCAGGGACAAGCGGCTTGGCCGGTCGCTTCCGGCTCAAGGCCCATAAACACCTTGACAACAGGGGGGCGGGATAGTACGGGTTTGGGGGAGGGCGGCGGAGGGAAGGCGCCGCTGTACATAGCCAGGATTGCTGGGGGAGCCTAACCGCTGAGAGTACGCCGTAGTGGCGTAGACCCCTGGAACCTGTTCGGGTAATTCCAACGCAGGGAAGCAATCCGGCGCTCTGTTTGGCACAGGGGCCGGTTTGCCTTGCGAAGCCGGCCCCGGGCTGTTTTTGGGGGCCGCTTTTTACAAGGAGAACACATGCTAGACGAAATCACCATCACCCGGGCCATCATCGGCCGCTATTTCGACAAGCTGAATCGCAACCTGGAGCTGGACGTGGCCGTGGTGGGCGGCGGCCCCGCGGGCCTGGTGGCGGGCTACAAGCTGGCCAAGGCCGGCTACAAGGTGGCCATGTTCGAGCGCAAGCTTTCCATCGGCGGCGGCATGTGGGGCGGCGGCATGATGATGAACGAGATAGTGGTGCAGGAGGCGGCCAAGCGCATCCTGGACGAGATGGAGGTGCCCACCCAGGAGTTCGAACCGGGCTACTACACCGCCGACAGCGTGCTCTGCACCAGCACCCTCTGCTCCCAGGCCGTCAAGGCCGGGCTCACCATCTTCAACCTGGTGAGCGTGGAGGACGTGATGGTGCGCGAGAAGAGGGTGGTGGGCCTGGTGATCAACTGGACCGCGGTGGAGATGGCCGGCCTGCACGTCGACCCCCTGACCATCCGCGCCAAGTACACCATAGACGCCACCGGCCACGCGGCCGAGGTGATGCACGTGATTGCCCGCAAGGTGGATGCCGAGCTGTTCACCCCCACCGGCGCGGTGGTGGGCGAGCGCAGCCTGTGGGCCGAGGTGGCCGAGACCAACACCGTGAACAACACCCGCGAGGCCTTTGGCGGCGTATTCACCGCGGGGATGTGCTGCAACGCCACCTTTGGCTCCTACCGCATGGGCCCGGTGTTCGGCGGCATGCTGCTTTCCGGCGAAAAGGCGGCCGAGCTGGTGGCCGAGCGCCTGGACGCCGAGAAATAGGGGGCCGGCCGGTGGCTTCTCCGCCCCCCGCCCCCCCCGCCCCCCCCGCGCCCCCCTCGTCCCGCCTTCCCAGGCTGGCCGCCGCCACCCAGAGCGGGGCCTATGACCTCCGGGCCGAGGCGATGCTGGTGGGCGAGGATTGGCTGGTGTGCATCTGGGGCGGGGAGAGGCCGCACCTGGGCGCGGTGGCCATGGCCACGCCGCGGCCTTCCCTGGCCGAGGCCGGACGCACCAGCGCCACGGCCAGCGTGTTCTGCTATGTGGGCCACAAGGAAGACGAGCTGGCCAAGGCCGCGGCCGAGAGGCTGGCGGCAGGCCTGGACGCCAAGGTCGTGGTGGCGGCGGGCATGCACTGGGAGGCCATTGACGCGAAAGGCATCCAAAAGGTGCGTGAGAACTGCCAGCAGCTCGTGGCTGAGCTGCTGGTGAAGATGGCGGGCTGAACCGGCGGCCCTTTTTGCGGACCTGGATTGCGGGGCGCTCCCCATGGCGGGGGCGCTCCGCTTTTTGAGACCAAGCGCCCGCGCGGGGCGGGCGACGGGGGACGGGACGGGCTGGATCAGGCTGGCGGGGCCTGGTCGCCGTCCAACACCTCCCGCACCTTGGCCAAGAGGTCGGCTCGCCGGAAGGGCTTGGCGATGAAGCCATGAGCCCCGGCCTGCAAGGAAGCCCTCACCTGGCCGTTGGCCGAGTAGCCGCTGGCAATGATGACCCTGGCTTCAGAGTCTTGGGCCAGTATGGCCTGGAGGCACTGGTGCCCTCCCATGCCCGGCATGCCCAGGTCCATGATCACCAGGTCGATCAGCTCGCCCTTGTCATGATAAAGCTGCAAGGCCTCCTCGCCGCTTTTCGCCGTGAGGACCTGGTATCCCATGGAGCGCAGGGCCTGGGAGCCCAAATGGCACAGGGCCTCCTCGTCGTCCACCAGCAGGATGGTTTCGCTGCCGCCCTGGATCTTGCCCGGGGCGCGCTTTGCCTCGGCCGGGAAGTCCACCTGCTCCACCAGGGTCGGGAAGTAGAGCTTGAAGACAGTGCCCTGGCCGGGTTCGCTGTAGCAGAAGATGTGTCCTTGGGATTGCTTTATTATGCCGTGCACGGTGGCCAGGCCCAGGCCCGTGCCTTCGCCCACTTCCTTGGTGGTGAAGAAGGGGTCGAACGCCTTTTCCACGGTGTCGGGGTCCATGCCCGTGCCCGTGTCCGAAACCTGTAGCAGCACGTAGTCGCCGGGGTGCACCTCTGGGTGCTCCCGCTGGAATAGTTCGTCCAGGGTGACGTTGGTGGTCTCCAGCAGGATGCGCCCCCCCTCGGGCATGGCGTCGGCCGCATTGGTTACCAGGTTCAGGAGCACCTGGTGTATCTGGGTGCTGTCGGCGTTTATCAAGCGGGCGTCAGAGGCCAGGCGGGTTTCGATGCGTATCATCTTGGGGATGGTGCGCTCGAGTATCTTCACCGCCTCCATCACCTCGTGGTTGAGGTCCAGGGGCTTCAGCTCCATGGGCACCTTGCGGCTGAAGGCGAGTATCTGGCGGATCAGCCTCCGCGCCCGCTCGGCGGCCTCCAGTATCTTGGCGAGCATCGCCGAGTTGTCCTTGCCTTTCTGCGCCGTGGTTTCGGCGAGTTCGGCGTACCCTATCACCGCGGCCAGGATGTTGTTGAAGTCGTGGGCGATTCCTCCCGCCAGGATTCCGATGGCCTCCATCTTCTGGGCCTGGCGCAATTGCGCTTCCAGCTTCTTGCTTTCGGTGACATCCTGGAGGTTGACCACCATGCCCACGCTGCGCCCCTCGGCGTCCTGCACTGCGGCGGCGCTTATCATCACCTCCAGCAGCTTGCCGTCCTTGGTCAGGCGCTGGGTCGCGGTGGTCACCGGACGCCCGGTCTGGTACAGCTCGTCGATCAACCGCATGGTGGCGGCTTCCTCTGGTTGGGGCACGAAGGGGATGCGCTTGCCCCGGGTTTCTTCCAAGGACCAGCCGAACACCTTGGTAAAGGCGGGGTTCAGGAACAAGGTGCGGCCCTGCCGGTCGTAGACCACCATGGGGTGCGGGTTGGCGGCCATGATGGCCTGCATCCGCTCCTGGTTCTCCTTGAGCGCCGCTTCGGCCTGCTTGCGCTCGCTGATGTCCTCGGCGATGATGATGGCGGTGATGTCCTCGCCGCCGATTTCCAGGGGGGCATAGCGGAGCAGGCAGTCAAAGACCGAGCCGTCCTTTCTCACCCAGCGGGTTTCGACCTTGGCGGTGCCTGTCTCGTCGATCCCCTTTTGAATGGCCCGCCCCACCCGGTGATACTCCTCTTTGCTCGGGTAGAGCTTGGGAGCCAGCTCGCCTTTCATCTCCACGGAATTATAGCCGAGCATGTCGGACATGGCCTGGTTGTGCCAGCCCAGGGATACCCGGTTGTACACCAGGCCGATGCCCACGGGCGAAGCCGCCAGGACCGTCCTCAACAGCCCCTCCGAGCGGGCCAGGGCCTTGGTGCGCTTTCCCACCAGGCTGCGCAACTGGAAGTTCCATATCCAGACCACCAGGGTGAGCAGGAGTATCAACCCCGCCCCGGAGAGGAGATACGGCCAATACCTGACCAGCAGGGAATCGTGCCTCCCGTACCGCATGCCCAGCCACTTCCGGTTGATCTGGTCCAAGGTGCCGGTCGATTTGGCCAGGGCGACTCCCTTGTTGAGTATGCTTTGCAGGATCGGGTTCCCGGCCTTTACGGCCATGCAGTTGCGGCCGATGTATAGAGGCTTGCCGACCTTCTTGATATAGGCGGTCTTCTGGTGAGAGTAGACATGGTAGAGCACTATCTGCTCGTCCCCGATCACGGCGTCGGCCTTGCCGGCGATGACCAGGTCGGTGGCCTCGGCGAAGTTCTTGGTCCAGGCCACCTTGAAGCGGATGTTTTGGGACTCCAGGAACTCCTGGGCGTAGTCGCCTTGTTGCATGGCGATGGTCTTGCCGTTGAGGTCCACGATGCTCTTTATGTCGGGCCGGTCCGCGGCCACGAAGATGGAGGCGGGGACCTTGAATATCACCTTGGTGAAGCCGAATTTCTGGGCGCGTTTGGGGCTGAAGAAAAGGCTGGTGATCACATCGGCCTTGCCGCTCAACACGGCTCTTTGGGCCTCCTGAAAGCTCACGTTGGCGAAGCGGGCCTTGAAGCCGAAGGTGGTGGCGATCCACTTGGCCAACTCGATGCACATGCCGGCCGAGTTGCCGTCCTGGTCCACGAATTCAAAGGGGGGATAGTTGGTTTGGCTGATGAAGAGGATGGTGTCCTTGTTGCGGAGGTACTGGGTTTCCTTTTCGGTGAGAACCTCGGCCCGCGCAAGATATCCCCAACCTAGGGTCAGACCGGCGAGTGCCAGGAGAAGAAGGCCTGTGAGTGGTATCTTTCTGACGAGAATTTTTTTAAGCATCAGCCCCCCACCCCCTCTGCGGTCCTTGTTTGTGCGGGCAGGCGACGATTCATGGTCTGATGCCGCCCGCCCGAAATGGTGGGGCAGCGCCGTCATCCGCGCCCGGGCGCCCGGCCCGGGCCGGTTTCCGGCGGCCCATGAATCCCCCCCCTTTCGAATCGGTTTGCCTTTCTCTTATTCCGCCGCGAAGTAGCCCTTGGGCACCACGGTGATGCCGCGGGGAGTTACCTGGAAGCGTTCCTTGTCCTCGGCCGGGTTGACTCCGATGTGGGTTCCGTCGGGCACGTAGTTGTTCTTGTCGATGATGGCCTTTTTGATCTTGCAGTGGCGGCCGATGGTCACGTCGTCCATGATAACGCTTTCGGACACCTGACTCCAAGAGCGAACCACCACCCCGGTGGAGAGCACCGACTCGCGCACCATGCCGGCGAGGATGCAGCCCTGGCCCACCAGGGAGTCCCGGGCCGTGCCCAGGCGGGGCGGGTCGTCGCGCTCCGAGGCGAAGACGAACTTGGCCGGGGGCAACTGGCGCATGTAGGTGTGGATGGGCCAGTAGGTTCCGTAGAGGTTGAAGAAGGGGTCCACCCCGCACAGGTCCATGTTGGCGTTCCAGTAGGCGTCCAGGTTGCCCACGTCGCGCCAGTAGCCGGAGTCCTTGGTGCGCTTCTTCATGATGCGCTCCCGGCGGCCGTCGGCCTGGGTCACATAGGTGTAGTCGCTGATGGCGTTGCGGGCCCGGTAGGGATAGGCCATGACCTTGTAGCGGCTCAGCAGGTGGGGGATGATGTCATGGCCGAAGTCCTCTCCCTCGGTCTGGTCCAGCACCTCCAGGAGCACCTTCTTGTTGAAGATGTAGATGCCCATGCTGGCCAGGGCGCGTTCCGGGTCGCCGGGGATGGGAACCGGGTCCTGGGGCTTTTCGTGGAAGTCCTGGATGTTGAAATTCTCGTCCACCTCCACCACCCCGAAGGAGCGGGCGGCCAGGCGGTCCACCTCTATCACGCTGACGGTCACGTCCGCCCGGTGGGTGTCGTGGTACTGGCGGAACAGGCGGTAGTCCATCTTGTACACGTGGTCGCCGGAGAGCACCAGCACCCTGTCCACATGGGGGTCGCGCCGGACCAGGTAGGCGTTCTGGCGCACCGAGTCGGCGGTGCCTTCGTACCAGCGTTCGCCCGCGCGCATCTGGGGGCCCACGATGCGCAGGTAGTGGCCCAGGTCAAAGGAAAAGATGTTCCAGCCCGCCTCCAGGTGGTCCACCAGGGACTGGCTCTTGTACTGGGGCAGCACCATGATCTTGTAGATGCCGCTGTTGATGCAGTTGGACAGGGTGATGTCGATCAGCCGGTAGATGCCGCCAAAGGGCACCGCCGGCTTGGAGCGGTCCTTGGTCAGGGGGAACAGCCGCTCCCCCTTGCCGCCCGCCATGATGATGGCAAGCTCGTCGATCATGCGGCTCCCTCGTCTTCTTCCGCCGGCTCATCCGCGCCGGGGGCGGCCTGCTCGCCGGCGCAGAATTCGGCCATGGACATGGGATGATCCAGGAAGTGGCGCCGGTACACCTCTATCAATGATAGCAGGATGGCCAGTACCAGCGGGCCCAGGATGAGCCCCACGATGCCGAAATAGCTGATGCCGCCCAGCACCGCGAAGAAGGTGAGCAGGGGGTGCAGGTTGGCCTGGCCGCCTATGAGCTTGGGCCGGAGCCAGTTGTCGCAGAGCAGCGAGACCAGCAGGCACCAGATCATCATGCCTATGGCCGGCCCCTGCTCGCCGGTCACCAGCAGGTACACCCCGGCGGGCACCCACACCAGGGCGGTGCCCACGATGGGCACCACCGAGGCGAACACCATGACCGTGCCCCAGAACAGGGCGTTGGGCACGCCGAACACGAAGAAGCCCAGTCCGCTGGCAGTGCCGTTGATGAAGGCCAGCACCACCGAGCCCTTCAAGGTGGCCCGCAGGGTGCGCAGCATGTCCTCCAGGATCTGGGCGTTCATCTCCCGGGGCAGGGGAGAGAGGGAGACCAGCCAGGAGGACAGGCGGGCGCCGTCCATGAACATGTAGAAGGTCACGAACAGGACCAGGGCCACGCCGATCACCAGGTTGGTGACGCCCTTGAGCAGGCTGGTGAAGTTCTCGTAGAGCAGGTTGGATATCTGGCGCACCAGGTTTCCCACCTGTTGCAGCACGTCGCCGTGGCTTATGCCCAGCTTGTCCTGGAGCTGCTCCACCAGGGGCGCTAGCCGTCCCAGCCCCTGGCGGAAGGTGCTCTCCAACTGGTCGCTGGCCAGAAGCTTGCTGACCGTGTTGTACAGGTCCAGGGCCTGGGCGGTGAGCAGGCTGGCCACGAAGAAGAAGGGTATGGCGAAGATCAGCGCCAGCAGCAGGCAGGTGATGGCCGAGGACAGGGTGCGGTGGCCGCCCATGAGGTTCAGGGTGGCTTCGTACAGGGGCATGGCCACCACCACCAGCACCACCGCCAGGAAGACCTGCACCAGGAAGGGTTCCACCAGGTGGTAGGCCAGGTAGAGCACGAACAGGATGCAGATGGCAAAGAACCAGCGGCTCCAGGTGCTGGCAAAGGGCGGGTCGGGGAGATTGGAGGGTGGGTTCATGGCGTTTCCCTTTGGCGCCAGGCTGCGGGCAGCAGCCGGGCGTGCTGGGTGCTGTCCAGGCGGCGGCGCTGGCGGGCCAGCTCCCTGGGGCTCACCTCGGCCAGGGCCAGGCCCGGCCCGGGCGGGCACTCGGCCAGGATGCGGCCCCAGGGGTCCACGATCATGGCCCGGCCAAAGGACTCCCGCTTGGGGCTGTGGGCGCCCTCCTGGGCCGCGGCCAGCAGGTAGCAACAGTTCTCCACCGCCCGGGTCCGCACCAAAAGCTCCCAGTGGGCCTGGCCGGTGAGCTTGGTGAAGGCGCTGGGCGCGGCCAGCACCTGGGCCCCCTTGAGGCGCAGGCGGCGGTACAGCTCTGGAAAGCGCAGGTCATAGCAGATGGACAGCCCCATGGCCCCCAAGGGGGTCTGGGTGACCACCAGCCTGCGGCCCGGCGCCACGTGGGCGCTCTCCAAGAGCGCCCGCCGGCCGGGGATGGCCAGGTCGAAAAGATGGACCTTGGAGTACCAGGCCCGCAGCCGGCCCTTGTCGTCGATCACCGGGCAGGTGTTGTAGACCCGCCTTTGGTCCGCCCTCGCCCCCCTCGCCCCCCTCGCCCCCCTCGTCGCACGGCGGGCAAAGGAGCCGCCTACGATCCACAGGCCCAGCTCCCGGGCCAGGCCGGCCAGCCACTGCACCAGGGGGCCGCGCAAGGGCTCCGGGTCCAAGGGGGGACTTCCCTCGGGTTGCATCAGGGCGAAGTGCTCGGGCAGCATGGCCAGGCCCGCGCCCTGGGCGGCGGCCCGGCGCAAAAGCTCCTCGGCCTGGGCCAGGTTGGCGGCCCGGTCGCTGGTGGAGCGCATCTGGATCACAGCCGCGAGCATACCAGGCATTATACGGCCAACCGCCCGCGACCCAAAAGCAAAACCTGCCCAGCCCCAGGGACAAGGGCCTGCCGGGCCCCTGGCGGCACTGGTTGCCCGAGAATCCCCGGTGTGTTAGCATGGGCGCGCCCCGCCGGCATGCGGCAGCGGGCACAAGGAGGCCGCCATGCTCTCCCGCCAGGAGGTGGAGGACCTGCTGGAGCAGGCCCGACGCAATGAGAACATAATCAAGCGCCTGGACCAGGTGGAGGAATTTCTCCTGGCTCATCACGGGCTTAAGGACATCCTCCGCCACCTGTGCCGCCGGGTGGCCCAGATTTACGAGCTGGAGGCGGTCACCCTGTTGCTGGCTTCGGACAACCAGCGCTTGAGCGAGGCCCTGGCCGGGCTGGAGGGCGATCTGCCTCCGGAGTGCTGCCTGGCCCCCCGCCAGGACCTGCGCCTCTTGCTGCTGGACCTGGAAAGGCCCTATCTTTCCAACCGCTTGAGCCAAGAGCTCCTGGCCTGCTTCTTCCCCAAGGGTCCCTTTGTGGCCTCGGCCGCGATAATTCCCTTGTGGGTGCGGGGCGAGATGCTGGGCACCCTCAACCTGGGCTCTGCCTCGCCCCGGCGCTATCAGCCCGGATTTGAAACCGATTTCCTGCGCCGCCTGGGCCGCAAGCTGGCCACGGGCCTGGACGCGGCCCTGATCCTGGAGCAGGCGCGCTACCTGGAGCGGCGGGAGGCGGCGGTGGAGATGGCCGGCGCGGCCTGCCACAACCTGGCCCAGCCGCTCACCACCGCCTCGCTGCTGGTGGAGAAGCTGGGCCGGCTCCTGCCCCCCGAGGGGCCGGAACGGGAGAGCCTGGAGGCCTTGCGCGGCGAGATGGAGCGCCTGGGCGAGATGGTGCAGCGCATCAGCCAGGTGAGCGAGTACACCACCAGGCCCTATGCCCAGGGCCTGCGCATAGTTGACGTGGATGCGTCCGGCTCCGCGCCGGACCGCCAGTAAGGGGAGGTAACGAACCAGATGGCTGACGAGCAGAACGAGTGCATTTTTTGCCAGATCGCGGCAGGCAAGATTCCAGCAGTAAAGATTTACGAGGATGAGCGCTCGCTGGCTTTTGCCGACATAAACCCCATTGCCGACGGGCACATCCTGGTCATACCCAAGACCCATGCCGAGAACCTGATGGAGATCACCCCCGGCGATTTGGCCGCAGTGCACCAGGCCAGCCAGAAGGTGGCCCGGGCCATGAAAGAGGCCCTCAAGGTGCCGGGCATCACGGTGATCCAGCTCAACGGCGCCGGCGCCAACCAGGTGGTGATGCACTACCACGTGCACCTGGTTCCCCGCGATCGGGCCAAGGACAAGCTCAAGATCTTGGAGTGGGAGTCCAAGCCGGGCAACATGAGGACCATCGAACGGGTGGCCAAGAAGATAGTCGAGGCCATGTAGTCCTACCAGGGGCAAAGGCGGCAGGGGGGCTCCCCCCTGCCTCTTGTCCCCTTGCCTCCGTCCCCTTGATCCCCCGGCTTTGGTAGGCCTAGTGGTGGTGCTCCTGGCCTGGGGTGTGGCCGCCGGCAGCCACGTAGCGCGCCTCGCCCGGTCCGGCGGCAGTGGCCTCATAGGTCTCTGCCCCCTTCAGGTAGATGGCCTGGCCCGGTTGCAGGACCAGGGAGCCCTCCGGGCCGCTCACCTTGATGGAGCCGCTCACCGCCAGGATGATCTCCTCGTGTCCCTCGCCCGGCTTCAGCACCCGGGGCTCGTCGCCGGGGTTCAACACGCCGTAGAGCAGGTAGCAGGCATGGGTGCCCAGGTCCTTGAGGCCCAGCACCGTCTCTCCGCCCTCGCGCGGGGCGCGTCCAGCCACGTCGAAAACCTTCAACACGCTAGCTTCTCCCAGATAATGGTTGTCTCTGCCTCATCAGTATATAGTCAATTGTTTTGAATTGTTATGTCTATAAAAACTTGGCCGGGATCAGGCTCATCGGCACCAAAGTCAGGCGCCTGGTCGAGCCGTAGTGAGGTGTCCATGAGCGAGAGGCGATCACCGAAGCGTTGGTCGGCGATCTATTTTTCAACCTTTTATATATCGGCACGAGAACCCGTCTGTAAAGGCTCGGCCCGCCTGAGTGCGAGATTAAGCAGCTAGTGACTCCAGGGTTCGGCAGGGGCGGGGGTGCCAAATCTCCCCGGCCGACATCAACGTTTGTGCCGCGCAACGGGTTGGGATCGGCTAACGTTCAAGCGGGGTTAGGGGCTGGTTGGCCTCCCTTAACTGGGCAACAGCCTGTAAGAGTTAATAGTGTGGCTTTTATCCGG
>CAZUHP010000070.1:0-11277 GCA_964620595.1 uncultured Desulfarculaceae bacterium
AAGGCCGAAGGTCATGGCCACGGTGTAGCGGCCACCGTCGCCCACCGGGATTATCACCCGCATGGCGGCCACCGGCATGGCGGCTCCCAACACCACCCCCAGCCCGCCCAGGACCAGGGCCCACCGCAACCAGGGGGGAGGGGCGGCCGGGGCCAAGCCCTTGCGCCTGGCCAGGCGCGAACCCCACCACAGGGAGAACCCCATGCCCAAGGCCACCCCCAGGCACAGGAGCAGGAAGCGGGGGCGGGGAAGGTCGATATAGCGGGCCGGCATCAAGGCGAGGAACATGGCCAGCGCGCCCCACCAGAAAGGATTGCCGGGACTGGCCCATTCCCTGAGCCGCTGCCGGTAGGCGCCTTCCCGCCCCCACAAGGGAGGCAGCACAAGCGCCCCCAAGATGACCACCGCCGTGGCCGCCAGCTTGAAGGCGTTCACCGTGCCGTCCAGGCAGCCTGTCAGGGGCAGACCCAAGGCCATGAATACGGCCCCCGCCGCCAAGGACGGCCGGCTGTCCCGCCCCTCGTTGTCTTGCCGCCAGCGCCGCAGTCGCCACCAGTAGAGCCACAAGGCGCCAGCCATCAAAAGCCCCACCCCCAGGCTGACCGCGATCTCCAGGGTCGATATTTCGCGCATCCGGTGGCGTAAGGTGAAAGACCACACCAGGATCAGCCCCTGGCTCAAAGCCTGGTAGAAGTTGTGGAACAAACCGTAGACATACGAAAGGGGGTCCGCCAGGACCTGGGCCAGCAGGTAGTCAGGCCGGTTGACCGCTTTGGTGCTTTTGAAAAACAGGTAGCGCCATATCATATAAGGCAAGAGGGTCAAGAAATAAGGCAGCCACCGGTAAAGGGCTTGCCAAAGGCGCCGCTTGGGGGGGGCGCCAGGGTCGCGCTGTCCAGCGAAATGGTACAGCAGGGCCAGGCGAAGCCCCTCGGCACTGAGCATGATCTCGTAGAACACGCAGGAAAGGAGACCGCAAGCCGCGCCCAGCACCACCAGTCCTATCTGCCAAGGCGTCTGCCTGGCGGTCTGGCTGCGGATGGTGGCGGCCAAGGAGACGGCGCTCAAGGTAAGGGGGATGGTGAGCACCCAGCCGATCACCCCCAAGGGCGTGGCGTCTTGGCCCGGGTAGACCGCAAAGACCAGGGCGGCGGCGGTGGTCGTCAAGGGGCGGCCGGGGAGCAGGGCCCTGAATCCCCAAAGTGCGGCCAGGGCCGAAATCCAGCGGGCCGCCAGGATGGACAGGTGCCAGCCCAGGGGGTTGGAGTCGAACAGGGCGTACATGCTTGCCGGGCTGTAGGCCAAAAATCCCCGCCGCTTGCCCAGCCAATTCAGGATGCCCTGTACGCCGTCCACCTTTCCGATATGGAGGGTGGCCCAATCGTCCCAATAGAAGCCCAGCTTGTTCAGATACAGGCCATAGCACAAAACCACGGCCAGGCTAACCAGGCCGGCGGACAGCCATGGTTCCCAGCGGTCGTATCCACTTTTAGGGGTGTCGTTCATAGGAGTCGGCCTTCTCTGGCGGTTCTCAACAGGCTCACTTGCGGCAGGTTATCAGCCATTCCTTTATTTCATGCCGGCGGCTGTCAACCGACCGGATCAGGTACTCGTAATCCACCTGCCCGAAGGCCCCGAACAGCTCCGGTATCTCCTCCTCGGCGGTCAGGCGGATGACACCATAGCCCTGGTGAAAGCCGCCTTCCTTTATCTCCTGGTAGGTATGGGGCTCACCGGGGAGCTTGGGCCCCCGGCCGTCGCCATAGGTGCCGGTCATGAATGCCTTGGAAAACAAGAGGCCGCCGGGCTTGAGCACCCGGTGGACCTCGGCGATGATGCGCCGGGAGTCGGCCAGGGTGTTGGCATAGATGCACTCGATATCCAACACGCAGTCAAAGGAGGCATCTTCGAAAGGCAGGGCGGTGGCGTCGCCATGGTGCAGCTCGGCCTCGAGCCCCTGGGTGGCCAGGCGGTCTTGCGCCCGCTCCAGCGCCACCCGGGAGCCGTCCAGGCCCACCGCGCTGAAACCCTCCCGCGCCAGGTAGAGGAGATTGGCTCCAGGGCCGCAGCCGATCTCCAGGAAGCGCACCTGCGAGCGGTCCGGCACGGCGTAGAAGTTGCGGGCCACAAAGCGCACCAACTCCTCGGGGGGGTAGGCACCCCACTCATTCTTGCGAAACACTTCGTCCCAACCCGGGTCCCACATATGTTCCTCTCCGGGCTATTGGTAGCGGTAGCAAAGGAAGCGCCGTGCGTAGCGCTCGGCCAGTTCGGGCCGCGCCTCGCGCCACTGGCGGCAGAGGCCCTGGTATGCCTGTTCATCGGCCAGGTATTTGCCCACGTAAAAAGAGCCCTCCTCGGGCGAAAAGCGCTGTTTGAACTTCAAGAGGGGGTCGTCGCGGCTTTCGGTGCGCCCCCCGCCAAAATGAATCATCTCCCACTCGCCGCCCAGGTAGGTGCCGATCACCTCGTGGCGCAGTATGTTGTTGGGTGCGAAGCGGCGGTACTCCATGGGGCAGGCCGAGAGATGGTAATGCACGAAACGCGGTGAGAGCAAAACCAGGGCCCCGCCGATCAACTCTCCCTCGGCCCGGGCCAGATGCACCCGGTAGCGCTGCGCCCCCAGGCCGGCCACCGCCTGGAAATAGGCGTCACCGAACAGATAGTCTTCATGGGCGCCCAACTCGGCCATGCGTCTATGATACAGACCCGCAAAGGCGGCCAGGGCCCCGGCTCCCTGCTCCGCGCTCACCACCACGCCCAGGCGCTTGGCCTTGTTTATCTTGTTGCGGTTGTCGCCGGGGTAGTCGCGCCACACCCTCTCGGGGCTCTTGTCCAAGGAGAGGTAGACCACCGGGCAGTTGTACTCCACCACCAGCTCCGGCCCTGCTGCCCAGCGCTGGTTCTCGAAAAGGGGATGAAAGCGGACAAAGCCGGCCACCAGCCCGCTGCGGCGGGCGTGCTCGCCAAAGGCGGCCCAGGCCTCGGCCAGGAACTCCGGATCGCTGGTGGTGCTCAGGGGACCGCCATAACCATAGGCGGTTTCGAAGTCATGGCGGCCGCTCAGCCCCCAGCGGTCCAAGGGCCGGCGCAGGTAGCAGAAGAAAAAAAGATGCTCGCCCCGTTCATAGGCAAAGGCCTCCGGGCTTTCGCCGGCGCGGCAATACAGTGACACGTAGCGGTGGTCAAAGTACACGTCGTCCAGCCCGGCCCGGCCCAGGGCGGCGAACACCCGGTCCCACTCGGACCCCTGACCCATGATGCGGCCCTGCCTGCTCAGCGCAAGTGCTCCCATGTCAGGGGCTCGTCCTCCTCCAAGCTGCGGTTCACGGTCAGCCCCACCACCTGGTCCAAAAGCTCCGGGGCCAGGCCGGTGCCCGGCCGCTTGCAGGTGAGCATGTCGGCGGTAAGCACGGTGCCGGCGGCAATGGGCCGGGCGGCCACCACACTGCGCCGGATGCCGGCGAGATTCTTGGCCTCGCTGGGCGCGGGCCGCTTGACCCCGTCCCCCAGCATGGCCTCCACCTTGCGCACCGCCCGCACCAACTCGGCAAGCTCCGCGGGTTCCAGGGAGGCCTGGTGGTCCGGACCGGGAAGACCCCGGTCCAGGGTGAAGTGCTTTTCGATGATCCGGGCGCCCAGGGCCACCGCGGCGATGGCGGCCTCCAGGCCCAGCGAATGGTCGGAAAGCCCCACCGGCAGGCCGAAGGCGGCGGCCATGGTCTGCATGGCCCGCAGGTTGATCTCCTGGGGCGGGGCGGGATAAGCGCTGGTGCAGTGCAGGAGGGTGACGGCCGGCCGGCCCCGGCGCCGAAGAGCCGCCAGCGCCCTTTCCACCTCACCCAAGGTGCCCAGGCCGGTGGAGAGGATCACCGGCCGGTTCTTGGCCCCCACCGCTTCCAGGAACTGCACGTGGGTCAGCTCGGTGGAGCTGACCTTGATAACCGGCATGTCCAGCTCATCCACCAGAAAATCCAGGCTCTCGAACCCGTCGGGCGTGGAAAGGAACGGCACCCCTATCTGGTCGCAGTGAGCCTTGATCTGGCGAAAGGCGTCATAGGGCAGGCAAAGACGGCGGCTCAGCTCGAAGCGGCTCTCGTCCTCGGGGCTGGTTTTTTTCAGGTAGTCCACCTTGAAGGCGAAGCGGCCGGTACACTCGCCCGGCCGCCAGGTCTGGAACTTCACCGCGTCCACCCCGGCGGCCCGGGCCGCTTCCACCAGGCGCTTGGCCTGCTCCACGTCGCCGTCGTGGTTCACCCCGGCTTCGGCAAGGATGAAGGTGCGATGGGGCGTGGCCAGAAGCTCGGCAACCTGTTGCATGGCGTCACTTCCCTTCGGCCAAGGCGGACAACTCGGCTGCCAGGCGGTCCACATCCTTGGCCTTCATCCGCTGGTCCACCACCAGGCTGAGAATGTCTCGATATATCTTTTGGCCGTCCGGCCCCACCTGGCCCAGGCGGGGGTCTTGGGGCCAGTGCACGGGACAGAATATACCACGGCGGGCCAAGGCCTTCTGCACCGGGTCCCGCCGGCCTGAACCCACCATGACCGGCAGGTGGGTGGGCACCGCCCCGGGCGGCAGCTCAGGACAAACGGGCCGGCAGAGCCCGGGCGGCAGGGCTGCGGCCAGGCGCGTATAATTCTCCCGCCGCCGGCAAGAGACCTGCTCCAGGTCAACCCGCTCCAGGATGGCCTTCCCCGCGGCAGAAGCGGCGTGCACTTGGTTGGAGAGCAAGGCCTTGGCCCGCTCGTGGGCCGCCACGAACAGAGGCTCTTTCACCTTGCCGCCCCGGCTCAGGAAGCTGTGCTTCAACAGCGCGCCGGCCAGCCAGGCCTCGACCGAGGGGTCGGTGTCGGTCTCGGCGGGCGCCTGGAAGCAAAGCTCCTCCCGGGCGCGCAGCACCGCGCCGTCGGGCAGGGGGAGCACCTTGCGGAAGCTGGTGAGCACCAGGTCGGCGTCTTGCCCGGCAGTGGGGACCCTTGCCAGGTAAAACGGGTCCAGCACGCAATCGAGGATGGTAACCAGGCCAGGGTGGGTTTCCTTGAGCCTGGCCAGGCCGGGTCCCTGGTCCTTGACGCCAAAATAATTGATGGCCACCACCGCTGCCGCCGAATCGGCCAGGCGCGAAACCTCTTCCCAGGCCGGGCAGAGGTCGGGACCGACCGGATAGCTGCGCCAAGCGATCCCCATGTCGGCCAACAGGTCCAGGAACACCCGGCCACAGAGAAACTCGGGCACTAGGAGGTCTCTACCACGGAAATCGACCGTACCCAGGGCCAGGCGCAGGGCCCCCCGGCCAGTGGCCAAAAAGGCGTGGCGGCCTGGCTCCAGGTCGAAGACCTGGGCCGGGTCCTGCCGCGGCGGCTCCTCCAGCAGGGAGGGGTCCAGGGAGAAGTAGCCGCCCAGGGGCGGGAGATCAGAGGTCGAGGTCATGGAAGCGCTTCCTCAAAAGCTCTTCCCGGCTCCGCTGGGCCAGGGCCTCTTTCAAATGGCTCTTGATGCGCTGGCAGGCCCTGCCGTCGCCAAAGGGATTCACCGGGGTTTCGCCCTCATAGGCCAGGGCCTTCTGGATGCCGGCCAGGATGTCCTGCTCGCGGTAGCCTGTCTGGAACACGTTGGCCGCCTGGGGACGGCCAGCCTGGCGGTCGCCTATGTTGACCGCCGGCAGGTTGAAGCTGGGCGACTCCACCAGGCCCGAGGAGGAGTTGCCGATCATGAGCCGCACCTGTTTGAGCAGGCTGGTGTAGCGCCGCCGGCCCAGGCTGATGAACATGCGCCGCTTGGCAGGGTCGGCCGCCGCGAACCGCCGCAGGCGCTCGGTAATCTCGTGGTGGCCCTGATCGGCGTTGGGGTGGGTGATGACGTATTGCAAGTCGGCCTGCTCCAGGGCCCGGATCAGCTCGTCCACCTGGAACACCTCTCCGCCTGCCTGCCTGGTGACGGGGTGGAAGGTGACCAGGGCGGTGGGCCGGGTCAAGTCCAAGCCGATGTACTCCTCCAGCTCGTCCCGGCTCATCAGCTCGGCGTTCCGCAGGTAGTCCAACCCCGGCTCGCCGCTTACCTCCACCCGCCAGGGCTCTTCACCCATCTGGCGCACCCGGCGGGCGAACTCCTGGTTGGCCACGTAATGCAGATGGCTCAGCTTGGTCATGGCGTGGCGGATGGCGTCGTCCATGGCGCCTTCGGTAATCTCGCCGCCGGAGATGTGAGCCAGGGGTATACCCAAAAGGGTGCAGGCCGAACCCAGGGCCAGCAGCTCGAAACGGTCGCCCATGCAGATCACCACCTCCGGCGCCAGGCGCTCCAGGGCCGAAGCCAACCCCATGGTCCCCACCCCCACCGACTGGGCCAGGCCCAGGCCGCTGTCCGAGTCCAGGAGCATGGGCACCTTCTCGTCCACCACATAGCCCGCCTCTTCGATCTCGCGCCAAGTCTCGCCAAAGGCGGGCGACAGGTGCATGCCGCTGGCCAGGATGGTGAGTTCCAACTCCGGGTCCTCCCGGATGACCCGGCACAGGGGCTCCAAGAGACCGAACTCCGAGCGGCTGCCCGTGAACAGGCAGACGCGCTTGGGCTTTTCTGCAAGGGGCTGGGGCAAGGACGCCTCCCGGCCTAGATGAAGTCGGTGATGGCTAACTGCTGGTCAAAATAACGATATTTGCCCCGGGCCGTTCTGGCAAGGGATTCTTTGCGTTCCACTTCTATCTCGAAACCCCGGTTGAAGAGCCCCTCGAACGACTCCTTGACCCTTTTGGCCAGGGCCGCGAAGCTTTCGGCCGAAGCTTGCTGGGGAACCAGGAGGAAGGTGAGCTTGCCGGGGGTGTCCTGCACCACCCGGAAGCGGTCGATGCCGCTCCAGTCGAAGTTGTAGTCAAACAGGGTGGGGGCCAAGGGCACTGCCCGGCCGTGGCGGTCGATGGCGTAATCCTGGGCCCGGCCCTCCACCCGCTCCAGCATCATGAAACTGCGCCCGCAAGGGCAGGTCTGGGTGGTATACACGCCCACGTCATAGGTGCGGTAGCGCACAAAAGGCATGACCCGGTTGTAAAAGCCGCTCACCACGATCTGGCCCTTCTGCCCGGGCTCGGTCACTGGATTGTCGTTGGCATCCAAAAGCTCGGTCACGCCCACCTGGGGCACCAAGTGCAGCTTGCGGGAGTGGGGACAACTGATGCCCAGCACCGCGCCCTCGGTGTGACCGTATATGGTGTAGACCCGGCCGCCAAAGACCCGCTCGATGAGTTCCCGCTGGGCGTCGTACAGCACCTCGGAGTCGCAGAAAACCGCCTTCAGGGGCTGGGCCGGCCTGAGGCCCTGCTCCTCCAGGTAGCCGGCCAAAAGCGCCACGGCCGAGGGGTAGCCGTGCAGGTAATCGGGCTGGTGCTCATCCATGGCCTGGAGGTATAGCGGCGCCGTGTCGGCAAAAACATGGTGGGAACTCATCACCAGCCGCCGTCCCTCGTCCAGCCGCCAGTATACGCCCCTCTCTATGATCTCCTGCTCAAGGGTGTCGCCGTGCAGGCGCACCGAACGGAAGTTGTCCGGGTCAAAGCCGGCCACATGCATGTAGTAGTAGGTGCCGGCCAGGGTGAGCGCCTTGTAGGGCAGGTCCATGATGATCTTGAGGGGGTCGCCGGTGCTGCCACCGGTGGTCATGTACACCAACCCCTCTGGGTCGGCCTGTTCGTCCACAAAGGCGTCGGGCTGGGACTTGATCAGCTCCTTGTCCACAAAGGGCAGCCGCCGCACATCGGCGAGGGAGGTGAAGTCCTCCGGCCGGATGCCGGCCTTGGCGAAAGCCTGGCGGTAAAAGGGAACCCTCTGCCGGCAATGCTCCACCAGCTCCTTGAGCTGGGAAACCTGGTAGCGCTCCAGCTCCTCCGGGGACCAGAACTGGGATTCCTTCAAGAAGGCCAACTGGCGGCGGAAGAGATCGTTGCGGATCTGTTGCAGGCTCAAGCTGGCCGAGGGTCTGGGGTTCATATCGCCACTTTGAACCAGGGGCTACTTGACCAGGCTGAACATCATGTAGGGGGCTTTTTCCATCTCAATGTCGACCGGGATGTCCAAAAGGGGCAGGCACAGCTCCATGAGTATCTCCACCCACTCCTGTTTTATGGCGCGGCGTTCATCCGGGTCCAGCTTGTCCACCATCTGGATGAGCAGGTGGGATATGGGACGCAAACCCACGTTCCACATCTCCACCAGGAAGGTATTGGGGATTGTGTTGCGGGCCGACTCGATGTTAAAGCCGGCTTTTTCGAATATCTCCCGCCACTGGTCATAGGTGTGGCCACCAGGCATGGTTTCCCTGCGCTGGCGGTTGAGGATGGCGGTGGCCTTGGGGCCCAGGATTTTCTCGAATCGGTCCAGGGGCTCCAGGATATAGGGGCTCAGCACCTCCAACACCGCCCGGCCGCCCGGTTTGAGCATCCGGTGGATGTCCTTGAGCAAGGCCATCACGTCTTTGACCCAATACACCGAATTGCTGTAGATGGTCTGGAAGCTCTCGTCAGCAAAGGGAAGCGGCGTTATGTTGTTGTCGTGCACCTGCAACCCGCCGTAGAGCCCCAGCACCTTGGCCCGGTCCAGGAGGGCCTGCTTCCAGTCGGTGCCCTGGTCTATCTTGGTTTGGGGAGGGGTAATGATTTTAGGATGATAATCCTGGCGGTAGCTGTCGTAGATGTCCACGAACTGATCGTGCTTGAACTCGCTGGCCCGGGTGGCGAAAAAAGTATCGAAATCCTCGTGGAACGAGCCGCCCAGGTGTATGAACATGAAGATGCCGTCACCGCAGCTTATGTCCAAGGACGGAGAGACAAAGGGGATGTCGGCGAAGGCCTCGCTCTTGAAGGTGGCCAAAAGACCGTTTTCAGGCCGCAGCCAATACAGGTTAAGGAAACTACGCAGCTTGTCGGCGGCCTCGGATTTCAATGTCGTCCTCCTCGTGGAACCCCCCGCACGGCCGATGTGCGGGCCAAGTGTTTGTTGCGGGCAAACTTACCCCAATCCAGGGTTTAATGCAATCATGGCGCCCCTGGTTGACTTGTGCGGGCAAGGCTACATAATTAGCCATCTCTTGGCAATGTGACTATCCCCAAAGGAACCTCATGACAGCATGCCGCATATACTTGGCTGACCTCGTCCACACCTACGCAGCCAAGGGTCCCTTCACCATCCCCATCAATGTGGGCTACGTTGCGGCCTACCTGGACAAAATCTTTGGCGACGGGATCGAGGTGCGGCTGTTCAAGTTCCCGGAGCAACTGATTCGGGCCGTGGAGCAGGCGCCTCCCCAGATACTGGGCCTTTCCAACTACACCTGGAACCTGGAGCTGAACCGCGAGCTTTCGGCCTGGGTCCGCCGCACCAACCCGGACACGGTAATCGCCCTGGGCGGTCCCGACTACCCAGTGGTCGAAGCCGAGGCAGAGCGCTACCTGGCCCAGCGGCCGGCGGTGGATTTCTACGTGATCTGGCAAGGCGAAAGCGGCTTCGCCAACCTGGTGCGGCGCTGGCTGGAGCAGGGCGCAGGGGCCATGAAAAAAGAGCCCTTGGCCGGCTGCGCCTTTCTGGACGAGGGCGGGCACCTGGTTACCGGCCCCTATCAACCGGAGGAACTCGACCAGATACCCTCGCCCTACCTCTCCGGCTGGCTGGATGAGTTCTTCGTGGGCGGCATGGTGCCCATCATCGAGAGCAACCGGGGCTGCCCCTACTCCTGCACCTACTGCGCCTGGGGCGCGGCCAGCCAGCGCAAGGTGCGCCAGTTTCCCCTGGACAGGGTGCTGGCCGAGCTGGATTACATCGCGGCCCAGCCCCAAAAGTCCGACATGCTCATGATCGGCGACGCCAACTTCGGCATCCTGCCCCGGGACCTGCGCATCGCCCAACACCTGCGCCACATACGCGACACCCACGGCTATCCCTCCTTCATCGGCCTGGCCTGGGCCAAGTCCACCCCGGAGCGCATCTGGGAAATGGCCGAGCTTCTGAAGGACATGGCCAGCGTCACCAGCTCATTCCAGAGCCTGGACCCCCAGGTGCTGGCCAATATCAAGCGCACCAACCTCACCTATGAGCAGTTCCGCGACATACAGGAGCATTTCGCCGCCCAGGGCGTGGCCTCCCACACCGAACTCATCCTGGGCCTGCCCGGCGAGAGCAAGGCCACCCACCTGGACGCCTTGCGGCGGCTTTTCGACACCAACATCGCCAACATCGTCTGCTACAACCTGCGCATGATAAACGGCAGCGAAATGGCCACCGCGGCCAGCCGGAAGAAGTGGGGGTTCCAGACCAAGTGCCGGCTGGTGGACGGCGGCTTTGGCCGCTACGGCGAGGTGCAAGCCATCGAGCACGAGGAGATGGTGGTGGCCACGGCCGACATGGACATGGAGGAGATACTCTTTTTCCGGCCCATCCATTTCCTCATCTACTTCCTGTGGAACTACCGATATTACAAGGACCTGCTCACCTTGCTGCGCTCCTGGGGGATCAACCCGGTGGACTTCATGTTGCAACTGGTGGCCCAAAGCGAAAAGGCCCCTGCCAAGGTGGCTGCCATGTTTGCCGACTTCGACCGCGAGGCCAGGGAGGAATGGTTCCCGGACCGGGAGGCGCTGGTGGCCCACTACTGCCAGGACCAGGCCTTCCGCGAGCTGGCCGCGGGCGCCTTTGGCAAGCTCAACTTCAAGTACATGTTCCGCTTTCTCTTGGAATGCCGCAGCGGATTGGACACCTACCTGAGCCAGGTGGCGGCCGGGATGCTGGCCCAGGTTCCGGGAGCAGCCTCCGAGAAAGAGGGCCAACTGAAAGCGGTCATGGCCTATCTGATCGAAAGATTCGTGGACTTCGCCCGCTGGGACCAGGGCCTGGTCCGGGAGAAGACCCTGGAGATCGACTATGACATCCCCGCCTGGCAGGAGGCCGGCTACCGCCGCCCCCTGGCCGAGTATCACCGGCCCGGCCTGAAGCTGCGTTTTTACATAAGCGAGTTCCAGGAACGCACCTTGACCAAGCGGCTGGCCGACTACCACCAGGAGGATTTGAACCAGAGCCTGCGCAAGATGGTGGAGTACATCAACATCAAGGACCTGCTCTACCAGGTGGACTACTGCTGAGGGGCTTCCGCCTCCGGCGCCAACTGGGGTCCGCTGGGGATGTTGATGAGCCGGGCGGCGAGGCTTTCGGCCACGGACAGGTCCATGCGCGGGCAGTCGGCATACATGGGCAGCCGATGCATCAGCCGCCAGGCCGGCCGGGTCATGATGCCC
>CAZUHP010000071.1:0-11256 GCA_964620595.1 uncultured Desulfarculaceae bacterium
GGGTGACACCCTTGCAGGAGCACTCAGGGCAGCGCACTTTTTCCTTGGAGTTGAGCACCAGGACCTCGAACTCCTTGTCGCATTTGGGACAGTGATACTCATAGATGGGCATGACGCTTATCCTTGGCAGATATGTCCGGCGCTCCCCGCGGGGGCGCATCCTCCAGTACCTTACCTATATGTAGTACCGCCCCGGGTGCGGCGCAACCCGCGCGCGCCGCCTTCAGTCGGCCAGCTCCTCCCTGACCAGGGCCAGGAGCAGGGGCAGGTTGATCTCGTGGTGACCGGTGAGGTTGATGCCCCGGCCGCCGGTCAGTACCGGCCGGTGCACCACGTTGGTCAGGGGACGGTAATGGCGCAGCATGTCCAGGTTCACGGTGGTGAAGTCCTTGACCTGGTGGCCCAGATTGCGCGCCGCACTGAGCGCCTTGAGGAATACCTCGGGCAGCACCACGGCAGAGCCGACGTTGAAGTACACCCCGCCCCTCAGCTCGGCCACCAGGGCGATGAGCAGGCGGAAGTCGTAGTGACTGGCCGCGCCCGTGGCCCCCCCGTCGAATGAGGGGTGCATGTGGATGATGTCCGCTCCCAGGCTGACATGCACCGTGACCGGTAGCTCCAGGCGGGCGCCCGCAGCCAGGATGGACAGGTCCAGGCACTGGGGCGCGGCCCGGTTCAGGGCCCGGCCCACCGCCGCGCCCAGGCCCTGGCCGCCGTCCTGGGCCACGGCCTGGTTGATGAACTCGCCGGTCTGGCGGGCGGTGCCGAAACTGCCGTCCGAGAGCGCCTCGGCCACGTCCTCGCTGGTGTGGCCGGCCAGGGCCATCTCCACGTCGTGGATCATGCCCGCGCCGTTGAGGACCACGCCGGTGAGGATGCCGCGCTCCATGGCGTCTATGATGAGCGGGCTGAGCCCCACCTTGATCACGTGGGCGCCCATGGCCATGATCACCGGCCGCCCGCCCCGCCGGGCCGCCACCACCGCCTCCACCGTGGCGCGCAGGTCGTCCGCGGCCAGCACCCGGGGCAGGCCGGCCAGGAAGTCGGCCAGGTTGCCGCCGGGGCGCCAGGGACGGCCCAGCATCTCGCGCTTGACCTTGGAAGGGCGCATCTCCAGCTCACTCAGCTTGAGCTTGGAGATATCCGCGGGCTTGTATTTCATTTCACCCGCCCGAAAAGCCTGAGGTCCACCATCTCGCAGAGAAGGTGCACCACCACCGCATGCACCTCCTGGATGCGTGGGGTCTCCTCGCTGGGCGCGCAGATGAGGATGTCGCACAAGGGACCCATCTCGCCGCCGCCGGCGCCGGACATGCCCACCGTGGTCATTCCCCGGCTGCGGGCCGCGGCCAGGGCCTTGAGCACGTTGGGCGAGCGGCCCGAGGTGGAGATGCCCACCGCCACGTCGCCCTCCACGCCCAGGGCCTTGACCTGGCGCACGAACACCTCGTCGAAGTGGTAGTCGTTGGCAATGGAGGTGAGAGTGCTGGTGTCGGTGGTGAGCGCCAGGGCCGGCAGGGGGGGGCGCTCCAACTGATAACGGTTGACCAGCTCCGCTGCCAGGTGCTGGGCATCGGCTGCGGAGCCGCCGTTGCCAAAGACCAGAATCTTGCGCCCGGTGGTCATGGCCTGGGCCATGGCCGCGGCAGCCTGCACCACGGACTCCAAGCCCTCGCGGGCAAAGGCCTCCAGGGTGGTGATGGCCTGCTTTACGGTGGCGCTGGCAATCTCCTGCATGGAGTGACTCCCGAAAGACCGCGGCTGAACGAGTGGCTAAAACTAACTGTATGGCAAGGGGTTGTCAAGACCGCCCCTTGCTCCGCCGCTTGCCCGGCCGCTGGTGGGCACTGCCCCTGCCGCGGGCCGCGCCCTTGGGGCGGTTGCCGCTGCGGGGCTTGAGGGTGAGCTTGAGGGGCGAATGCTCCAGCCCCATGAAGGCGCGGAACTCGTTGGCCAGATAGCGGCGGTAGGAGAAATGCACCTCGCCGGGGTCGTTGACGAACACCACTACATGGGGCGGGCGCACCCCCACCTGGGCGGCGTAGAAGAACTTGAGCCGCCGGCCCCGGCGCACTGCGGGCTGGTGGCGCTCCACCATGGCCTCCAGGGCCCGGTTCAGGGGGCCGGTCTCCACCCGGCGGTTGTAGCCCTGGAACACCTTGTCCACCGTGGGCAGCAGGCGCCTCACGCCTTGGCCGGTGAGGGCGCTGGTGAACAGCACCGGCGCCCAGGGCGCAAAACGCAGGGCCCGTTCCAGGCGGTGGCGCACTTCTTCTTCTTTATAGGTGTCGCCGGCCAACAGGTCCCACTTGTTGAGCACCAGGATCAGGCCGCGGTGGTTGTCCACCGCCTGGCCCACCAGGCTCAGGTCATGGTCGGTGACGCCTTCGGAGGCGTCCATCACGCATACCGCCACGTGGGCCCGCTCCAGGGCCCTGAGCGAGCGGAACACGCCGGCCTTCTCCAGCCCCCGTTCCACCTTGCCCTGGCGGCGGATGCCGGCGGTGTCGATGAGCACGTACTCCTTGCCCGCCCAGGTGATGGGGGTGTCCACCGCGTCGCGGGTGGTGCCCGGCACCTCGGAGACCACCACCCGGGGCCGGCCCACCAGGGCGTTGATCAGGGAGGACTTGCCCACGTTGGGCCGACCCACCAGGGCTACCCGCACCGGCGGCTCCTCCTCCTGCTGCTCCGGCTGGGGAGGGGCCGGCGGCAGCATGGCGGCCAGCTCCTCCAGGAGCCCCCGCACTCCCCGGCCGTGGGAGGCGCTGATGAAGTGCAAGGGAGCCAGGCCCAGGGCGTGGAACTCCTGGGCCGCGTCCTCCTGGCCGGGGCCGTCCACCTTGTTCACCGCCAGGATCACCGGCTTCTTGGTGCGGCGCAGGCGCTGGGCCACCTCGTGGTCCAGGGGCGAGAGCCCGGCCCGGCCGTCGGTGAGGAACAACACCAGGTCGGCCTCGGCCAGGGCCAACTCCACCTGGGCGTGCACCTCGGCGGCAAAGGCCTGGTCGGCCGGGGGATCGAAGCCGCCGGTGTCCACCAGGGTGAACTTGCGGCCCTCGGCCTCGGCCTGGCCGTAGAGCCGGTCCCGGGTCACGCCGGGCAGGTCGTGCACCAGGGCCCGGCGGGTCCTGGTCAGGCGGTTGAACAGGGTGGACTTGCCCACGTTGGGGCGTCCCACGATGGCCACGATGGGGGTCACGGACTCTCCTCGCTGGCTGACGATAATTTTTCGGGCTCCAGTTTGCGGGGCAGGCTGTCCACCAACTCGGCCAGGGCGGACAGGCCGGCCAAGGCCGGCCCGCGGCACAGGCGGCGCAGGGTGTTCAGCGCCGGCTCCAGGTAGGCCGCGAAATGGGAGCGCCCCCGCCGGCGGGTGAGAAAGGCATAGGCCCCCAGGGCCTGCATGATGCGGCTGGCAGCCACGAAGGGCCAGCCCTCCTCGAACTGCTCGGCGTCAAAGGGCCCCTCCGCGGCCCGCAGCTCCAGGTAGCGGGCCTTGAGCCGGTGGCGCAGGCCAGGGTCCAGGTCCACGTAGGGGTCG
The DNA here is from genome assembly GCA_964620595.1 of uncultured Desulfarculaceae bacterium. GTDB lineage: Bacteria > Desulfobacterota > Desulfarculia > Desulfarculales > Desulfarculaceae > Desulfocarbo. Next base: position 3,545 of record CAZUHP010000071.1, read on the forward strand.
TTCAGCAGCGCGGCCAAATCATACTGGGCCGGGCCCAGGCGCGCACCCTGAAAGTCCACCAGGCCCAGGCGGCCGGCCTGGCACACGATGTTGCGGCTCTGGAAGTCCCGGTGCACCAGCCCCCGGGGGCCAGCCCGGCCGGCCCGCTGGCAGAGCCGGTCCAGGTCTTCCGCCAGGCCGGCTGGCATCCGGGCTGGCTCCAGGCCGCAGGCCCCCTGGACCAGCTCTGCCAGGAAATAGCCCGCCTCCCGCTGGCGCAGGAATTCCGGGGTGAGTTCAGGTCCGTCAAAGCAGATCGAGAGGTCCAGGCCTTCCGCCCCCCTTGCCTGCAGGCGGGCCAGCATGGCCAGCACCGGCTCATAGAGCGCCGCCACCTCGTCCTCGCCCTTTGCCCCGGCCACTGCCTCCTGCAGGGAAACCCGGCCCAGGTCCTCCATGAGAAAGCAGCCCCGGTCCAGGTCCGCGGCCAGCACCCGGGCCACGGGCAGGCCCAGGTTCCGCAGGTGCCCGGCCAGGTAGTGCCAGGCCCGGTTCTCGGACGGGTTGGAGGGATTGCCGAGGGCCACCAGGCTGCGTCCCCCGCCCTCCAGGCGCACGAAGAGGCGTACCGAGCCGTCGGGTGCGATCACCTCCGCGCGCAAGGGGCCGGGGTCCCCGCCGGGCCAGCAGCTCCGGGCCCAGGCGGCCAGTTCCCTGGGGTCGGTTTCAGGCATGGGCCCCTCCCTCGATCTGGCCGGCCGCCAGGTAGCCGTCGCCCAGCACCGCCTGCTCCACCCGCGCCCCGGACCGCACCACCGCGCCGGGCAGGAGCAGGCTGTCCCTGACCACTGCGCCGGCCTCCACCCGGGCGCCGGCACCGGCGAACACGAATCCTTCCAGCCGGGCCCCCTTTGCGGCCCGGGCGCCGGGCCCCAGCCACACCGGGCCTGAAGGCGCCAGGCCGGCCAGCTCGGGTCGCCTGCCCAGGGCCAGGTCCCGGTGCAGCACCAGAAGCCGCTCCGGGGTGCCCAAATCGTCCCAGAAGCCGTCAAGCTCCACTCCCAGCACCACCTCTCCCGCGGCCAGGGCGGCCCGCAGGCCCTGCACCAGGCTGCTGGGGCCGGCAGGCGGCAGGAAGGACAGCAGCCGGGGGTGGACGGCGGCCAGGCCGGTGTAGGTGCGCCAGCGCACCTGCCCGGGCGGGACGGGGGGCGAGGCGGGGGGCGAGGCGGGGTCGCCCTGGAAGCCCCGCACCTGGCCAGCCGGGTCCAGGGCCACGGTGTTGAAGCGGGGTTCGTCCTTGAGGCCCAGCACTGCCACCGCGCCGGAGCGCTCCAGCGTTTGCACCAGCGGCGGCAGCTCGCTGGTGGCAAGGACATCGGCGTTGACCAGCAGGAAGGGTTCCGGTCCCAGGGCCGCCCGGGCGGCGACCAGGCCACCCCCGGTGCCCAGCAGTTCGGGCTCGAAGCTTTCCACCACCTCCAGGCCGGGCCAGCCCCGGGCCAGGCGCGCGCGCACCGGCTCGGCCAGGTGGTGGGTGTTCACCACCGCCCGCTCCACCCCCCAGCCGGCCAGCCGCTCCAGCCACAGCCCCAAGAGGGTGCGGTCCGCCGCCGGCATGAGGCATTTGGGCCTCAGGTTGGTAAGGGGCCGCAGCCGGGTGCCCCAGCCCGCGGCCAGAACCATGGCGCGCATCAGCAAATCCCTCCTCCGCGCGCTAGATTATCATGCCCGGGGCCGGCCCACAACGCGGCGCGCATTGCCCTTGACCGCAGGGCCGGGGCAGGATAGGAGGTGTTAGGACATCCCCGGGGAGGAATCCATGAACCGCCGCGCGCTGCGCCGACTCTGTATCCTGTGCCTGCTGCCCCTGGTGCTGGTGGCCGGCTGTTTCGACTATGAGGTGGAACTCACCCTCAAAAGGTCCGGTGCCGGGGTGCTGGAGGTGCGCCTGGATCTGCCCGCCCACTTGGCCCAGCCCGGCCAGGCCCGATTGGACACCATCGTGTTTCCTCCGCCCCGGCGCGCGAGCCATGTCCGCAACGGCCGGCTCACCGTGGCGGAACGCCTGGACTTCCCTTGGCTGGACGTGGTGGCCGCGCGGCGGGTGCGTTTCCAGGTGAAGCAGATCGGCACCGGCATCCTGGGCCTCACCGCCTACACCTACCGGGTCACCGCCTGGCTGGAGTCGGTGGAAGGTGACCTGCCCGACCGCTCGGCGCGGCCGGGCACCGAGCTGGACGAACAGGCGCCCGCGGCCGCATCCCCGGACCCGGCCGCGGCCAAGGCGGCACGGCTGTTGGCCGCCGGCCTGGCCGGCCATTACCTTAGCCTGACCCTCAACCTGCCCGGCAAGGTGACCCGGGCCTGGCCGCTGACCGCCGGCCGCGAGGTGGTGCGGCCCCGGGTGGAGGCCGGCCGGGTGCAGTGGCGGGTTCCCCTGGGGGCGCTGGCCGCGGCGGACGTGCGCCACACCCTGGTCTTCCGCTGCGACTTCAAGGGTGACCTCCGCTTCCGAGGGCCCACCCAGTCCCAGGCCGCCACCCGCTTCCCCACGGCCGACGACCTGAAGGCGGCGGCAAAGCTCCTCCAGGAGCGGAAGGGAGGCAGGCCATGATGCCCACCACCCGCGCCATGCTGGCCCAGTCCCTGGTGGTGGGCCTGCCCGGGCCGGTCGCCGGCGAGCGCGAATTGAGCCTGGTGGGCGGCGAGGGCCTGGGAGGGGTGATCCTGTTCGGCCGCAACCTGGAGTCCCCGGCCCAGATATGGGAACTGAACTACCGCCTGCGCCGGGCCGCGGCCGAGGCCGACCGGCCGACCCTGTTCGTGATGGTGGACCAGGAGGGCGGCAGCGTGGCCCGGCTGCACGAGCCCTTTTGCGACGGTCCGGACCTGGCCGAGCTGGGCGGGGCCGGGCTCGGGGAGCTGAAGGCCCACGGCGGGCGCCTGGGCCGCCAGCTCGCGGCCGCGGGCTTCAACTGGAACCTGGCGCCGGTGCTGGACGTGCACGCGATGGAGGGCGGGGTCATGGCCCGGCGCAGCCTGGGCTCCGACCCCCGGCGGGTGGCCGAGCAGGGCGCGGCCCTCATCGCCGGCCAACAGGAGGCCGGCTGCCTGGCCTGCGCCAAGCACTTCCCCGGCCTGGGCCGCACCACGGCCGACACCCACCACGAGCGGCCCCGGGTGCCTTTGAGCAGGGCCGAGCTGGAGGCCGTGGAGCTGGTGCCCTTCCGGCGGGCGGTGGCCGAGGGGGTGGCCGGGATCATGGTCTGCCACGCGGTGTTCGAGGCGCTGGACCCCGAGCGGCCGGCCTCCCTTTCGGAGCCGGTGATCGGCGGGCTCCTGCGCGGGGAGCTGGGCTACGAGGGCCTGGTGCTCTCGGACGACCTGGAGATGGGCGCGGTGGCCGCGGAGCTGGACCCGGCCGAGGCTGCGGTGCAGGCCTACCTGGCCGGCTGCGACCTGGTGCTGGTCTGCCACCGGCCCGAGCTGGCCCTGGCCGCCCTGGACCGGATGGTCGCCCTGGCCGAGGCGGGGGACATCCCCCCGGAGCGCCTGTGGGCCGGGTATGAGCGCATCAAGCGGGTCAAGGAGGACCTGGCGCCACTGCCCGGCGACCTGGGCGAGCTGGCCGCGGCCCTGGGATTCAAGTCTTAAAGTTATCGCCGCCAGGTGCCGATAAGAGATAAGGATAAGTACATCCTCTTCTCGACGGGGGTTCGGCACGGTGGGCATCACCATCAAATACAAGGGCCTGGAGGACGGCCCCCTGCTGGTCACCGCCAGCGGGGTGTATCCGCCGGTGTCCTCTGCCAGCGGCGAACCGCGCGACCTGGCCGCCCCCGGCGGCCTCTACCTTTCCGCCAACCCCAGCGAGCTGCGCCAATCCCTGCGCAAGATGGAGCAGGAGGCGGTGCTGGACGAGGTGTACCGCAAGGCGGAAGACCTGTCCCGCCTCATAGGCAATCTGCACTTGCCGGAGAGCGACCTCCTGCTTCGGGCCAAGACCGCGGTGAGCAGCCAGCCCGAGGCCTTGAGCGCCAGCGCCGACGAGCTGGCCACCACCCCGGCCCGGCACACCCTGGAGATACGCCACCCGGCCCAGCCGCGCACCATCCTCTCCGCGCCCCAGAACCCGGTGGAGGAGGTCTCCCTGGCGGACGGCGAGCACAGCCTGACCCTGACCATCGAGGGCCAGGAACACACCGTGACCTTTGAGGTGAACAACAGTGACGACGGGGTGGACACCCAGGAGGAGTTCCTGGCCACCGTGGCCAGAGCCCTGGACGGGGTGGATTCGCGCATCAGCGCCCGGGTGGTGTATGGCGAGCAGGACGCCTATGACCCCGCCCCCCGCAGCCGGCCCATGAACCGCACCGTGCGCCTGGAGATCACCAGCACAGAGGAAGGCCAGGGGCCGGACTTTTACCTCAGCGACCCTGACGGCGAAACCATCGCCCGCGACTACCGCCTGGACGCCGCCCCGCCCTCCCGGCCCGCCCGGCTGGTGCTGGAGGGCGCCCTGCGCGACCAGAGCACCAACACCCTGGACACGGACTCCGGCCACCTGACCGGCACCATCAAGGACTCTACCGTGAGCCCCTTGAACATCGATGTGTCCCAGGGGCCGCAGGTGATCACCCAGGAGTTGAGCCAGGTCATCGCCAAGTACAACGAGCTGGTGCGCTACCTGGACGCCCACGCCGACCTCTTGCGGCCCTCGCTCAAGGACCGCGTGGTGCGTCCCCTGGAGGATCGGGCCGGCCTGGTGGGCCAGGTGGGGCTCAGGGCCACGGCCCAGGGCCGCTTGGAGATGCAGGAGAACTTCGCCGAGCGGGTGAACGCGGCCTTTGACAAGGTGCGCTCCGTGCTGGCGGGCGAGGGTGGCTGGGCCGAGGCCCTGGATCAGAAACTGAAGCAGATACTGGAGGTGGACCCGGAGGCCTTTGCCGCCGACCTCAGCCACCCCAGCCCCAGCCAGGCGCGGAGCCGGGCCTTTGACCTGGCCGAGTCGCTGAGCATCAGCATCATCAACGGCTATTACTGATCAGACAGGGTCCTGGTCCAGCGCCCGGCGGACCGTGTCCAGCATTTCGGCGAGCTGATAGGGCTTGGCCAGGAACGCCATGGCCCCCGCCGCCAGGGTGGACTTTTGCTGGGTGGGGGCCGAGTAGCCGCTGGCCACCACCACCCGGGCGGCGGGGTCCATCTCCCGTATGAGTTCCAAGGCCTTGAGGCCGCCCATGCCGGGCATGCCCAGGTCCAGGAGCACCAGGTCGATCTCCCCGGCCCGCTTCCGGTATGCCTCCAGGGCCTCTTCGCCGCTGCTGGCCACCGCCACCTGGTAGCCGCTGTCCAACAGCACCTCTTTGGCCAATTCCAGGATGGGGGGCTCGTCGTCCACGATGAGGATGGTCTCACCTCTGCCCTGCCTGCCTGCCGAGCCGGTTCCCCTGGCTACCGGAGACTCCGCGGCCGCGGGCTTGCCGCCAAAGGCCGGGAAGTATGCCTTGAAGGTGGTGCCTTTGCCCGGCTCGCTGTAACAGGCAATATGGCCGCCGTGGTTCTTCATGATGCCGTAGACCGTGCTGAGCCCCAGGCCGGTGCCCTTGCCCAGCGCCTTGGTGGTGAAAAAGGGGTCGAAGATGTTACGCACCACCTCGGGGTCCATGCCATGGCCGGTATCTGACACCGAAAGCTCCACGTATTCTCCGGGTTCGGTGCCCAGGTGCTCGCGGCAGTAAGCCTGGTCCAGGAAGACCTTGCGGGTCTTTATGAGCAGTTGCCCGCCCTCGGGCATGGCGTCCTTGGCATTGGCGGCCAGGTTCAGGAGCACCTGCTCCACCTGGGCGGCGTCTGCGTTGACAAGAAGGGGCTCCGGCGCGGGGAGGCACTGGATGGAAATCATCTTGGGCAGGGTGCGTTCCAGGATGTGCAGCACCACTTTCAGCTCTTGGTTCAAGTCCAGGGGCTTGAGGCGTGGTTCCACCTTGCGGCTGAAGGTGAGCAGGTGCTGCACCAGGCGGGAGGCGCGCTGGATGGCGCGTACGATCTGCTCCAGGGACTCCTGCTCCTGTGAGTTCTTCCCCAGCTTGGCTTGCAGGAGCTGGGCGTAGCCGCCGATGGCCTGCATGATGTTGTTGAAGTCGTGGGCCACCCCGTCGGCCAGCACGCCCACCGCCTCCATCTTCTGGGCATGCAGGAGCTGGGCCTCCAACCGGGCCTTGTCCTCCTCGGCTTTCTTGCGCTCGGTGATGTCCAACAGGTGGCAGACGAACAGGAGCGGGTTGCCCGCCTCGTCGCGGACCAGGGCGTTGCTGGCATGCACCCACACCACGCTGCCGTCCTTGTGCAGGTAGCGTTTCTCGGCCCAGTTGGTTTCGGCCCGGCCCTCCAGTATTTCCTGGAAACGCTGGCGGCCGCCTGGGCGGTCGTCGGGGTGGGTGAACTCGTTGAAGCTGCGCCCGATCATCTCTTGGGGGCTGTAGCCCAGCATTTGGGCGAATCTGGTGTTGACCTGGATGAGCCTGCGGTCCACGGCCACCAGGGCCATGCCCAAGGGGGCATGGTCAAAGGCCGCGCGGAACTGCTCTTCGGTGCGCTTGCGCTCGGAGATGTCCTCCACCACTCCGATGAAATACTTGGGGCTGCCGTCGGAGCGGCGCGCCAGGGACACGGTGAGGTTGCACCACAACAGGGAGCCGTCCTTTTTGCGCTGGCGTTTCTCTATGGTGTAGGTGTCGATCTCGCCGGCGACCAGGCTGCGGGCCTTTTGGGTGTCGGCCTGCAATTCCTCGGGCGTGCTCAGGTCCTGGACCTTGAGGCCCAAAAGCTCCTCCCGGGAATAACCCAGCATCTGGCAGAGTCTTTGGTTGACCCGGAGAAAGGCGCCGTCCGGCGCCACATGGCACATGCCGACCGCCGCCTGTTCAAAGGTGGCCCGGTAGCGTTCCTCGCTTTGCCTGAGTTCCTCCTCGGCCCGCAGGCGTTCGGTGATGTCGCGGCCCGAGCCGTACACATAGGGCTCGCCGCCTTCGGGCTGGAAGAGCACGCTGCGGAACTCTATGTAATGAGGCTCGCCGTCCTTGCCGAGGTATTGGGTGACGCCGCCGTAGCTGCCTTGCTGGACGATTTCCTTCAGGTATAGCTGGTAAAAGTCCTGCCGGTAGCGCTCCAGCATTATCTCGGCAATGGGGCGGCCGATGAGGTCTTGGGGGGAGTAGCCCAGGGAATTGGCCGCGGCCTTGTTTATGGAGAGGAAGCGTCCCTCCAGATCGTGGGTGTAGATGAAGTCGCGGATGTTGTCCACCAAGAAGCGTATCTCGGCTTCCGAGGCGGCCAGGCGCTCCAGGGCCTCGTTCTTTTTGTGCAGGGAGTTTTCCAGGCCATGGGCCAGCGCCCCCAGGGCCAGGGCCATCAGGGAGTTTACGAACAGGAAGTTGATGCTGGTCACCAGCCATCGCGCCAGGGCGTCAGGAACACCCACCCCCCAGGGAAGCGCCCCCTGAGCCAGGAACCAGGCGATGATCATCACGGAAAGGGCGTTCAGCGCCACCGCCGCCAGCGCCGCCCGCAGACCAAGCAGCACTGCGGCGATCAGCGCAAAGGTGAAAAGCCAGACCAACCCGCCAGAGAAGGGACCGACATTCCACAGAACCAGAAAGCCCAGGCCGAAGAGGCACACCAGCGCCCCTCCCGCGCGCACCTTCAGGCTTATCCGCCGGAAAAACACC
>CAZUHP010000072.1:0-11240 GCA_964620595.1 uncultured Desulfarculaceae bacterium
CAAGAAAGCCGCTTAATGACAAACTGGTGTCCAAAAAACTGGACGCGGTACACCGAGGGATTCGTGCCAGGCAACCGGCTCAGGGTCTTCGACACCCCCCTTGGGCGGCTGGGCCTGAACATTTGCTACGACTCGGCCTTCAGCGAGGTATGGCGGGTGCTGGCCCTGAACGGAGCCAAGCTGGTGGTAAACATTTCTGCAGTTCCAGCCCACTTCCCGGTGGCTTACATGCGCCGGCGCATGCAGGGAGCGGCTGTCTTCAATCAGTACCATGTGATTTACGTCAACCGGCCAGGCCCGGTTTTCAGTGGAGGCAGCGCGGTGTTTGACCCGATGGGGGAACAAATTGCCTCCTTGGGCGGCGGGGTTGAAGTGAAGGACGTGGAGTTCGATCTTTCTGCTGCTGATGAATGGCGGGAAGAGGAAATCATTTTTGCCAACCGGCGCCCTCTTTTGTATCGGAGGGTGACTAGCCGGAATAAGCAGATCACATTACGGAGCAAATGGAGACAATCAAAGGCGACAAGTTGATCGGTGATGCAATGTCTCTCATACCACGGCTCGGCGGTGGCTGTCGGTGCTCGAGGCCGGCTTCGTGGTATTCCTCCTCCGTCCCCATAACCGCAATCTCGGCAAACGTTTGATCAAGAGCCCCAAGCTCTAGGTTGGTGTCATGCCATAGAGGGCGCACATGACCGGGTCGGGCAGGTCCGGGGCCGGGGCCCGGAAGCGGCAGCCGCCGCCGCACTCCTCGGCCGCCGGGCAGGCGGCGCAGGCCGGCACCTGGCTCAGGGCCAGGGGTCTGCGCCGGGCCCAGCAGGTCCACAGGCCCTCGCTTGCCCGGCCCAGGGGGTCGTCGAAGTAGAAGCCGCACTGGGCCACCTTGCCGTCCGCGCCCACGGTGCAAAGGTGCAGGCCGCAGGCCATGCCCCCGCTGCCGCCGTGAAAGGCCCCGCCAAAGGCGTGCTCCATGGCCCGGGCCGCCTGGGCCGGGGTCACGGCAAGGCCGGGGTCGCCGGCCAGGCGGCCGGTGGGGCAGGGCGCGTCTATGCCCCACTCCCGGGCGCCCAACTCCTGCACCAGCCCGGCCAGGCCCGCCATCTCCTCCAGGTTGCCGGCGTGGGCCATGGTGGCGATGGAAAGCTCCAGGCCCGCGGCCCGCACCCGGCGCGCCGCCTCCACCGCCCGGGCGAAGCTGCCCGGACCGCGCAGGCGCTCGTGGCCCGCTTGCAGCCCGTCCAGGCTTATCTGCACCTCCTCGCAGTTGAGGCGCTCCAGCCGGGACTCGTCCAGCAGGAGGCCGTTGCTGAGCAGCACCCGCCGCACCGGCAGCGCGGCCAGGGCCGCGTTGATCTGGTCCCATTGGGGGTGCATGAGGGGTTCGCCGCCGCTTATCAACAGGCGCAGGCCGCCCATGGCCTCGAACTCGCGCACCAGGGCGGCAAAGGTATCCACCGGAAGGTCCACCCCCCGGGCCGGCCCCAGGTAGCAGTGGGCGCAGGCCAGGTTGCAGCGCCAAGTGATCTGCACCTCCAGGTAGCGCAGGGAGGGCTTGGGGCCCTGGCACAGGGGCAGGGGGCGGGGGCGGGGCTGGTCGTGCAGCTCCAGGAGCCCTTCTGCCAGGCAGAAGCGGGCGAACTCCGGCTCCAGCGCGGCCTGGGCCAGGGTGAGCCCGCCGTGGCAGCGCTCAAGGCCCTCTAGGGCCTCCTGGTTCAATTCGTACAACTCGTCGGCCAGGCGGTCGTACAGGCAGGGCTCCTCCAACAGGCGCAGGCTCGCCCGCTCGGCCAGGCGCACGTACCGGTCCTGGTCGCTGGTCATGGCGTTTCAGCCTCCAGGGGCGTGCCCTGGGCCAAGAGCGCGGCCACCACCCGCAGGCCGCCGCAGGGCTCGCATTCCTCGTCCGGCACCGCGGGGTCGCGGAAGTCGCAGCCGTCCGCTTCAAAGGCGCAGCGGGCGCATATGTCCAGGAGCAGGGGGTGGTCGGCGGCAAGGCCGTAGAGGTGGCCGCCGTGGTCCGGCGGCAGGAGGGCCACCGCTCGCCTGAGGTGGGGCCTGGCCTCCAGCCAGTTGAGGCCGCCGCAGCCGTCTTCGTCGATCTTGTCCGGCTTGTAGTAGCGGCAAAAACGCGGGCAGATCGTCTGGCGCATGAGAAGGCTTCCCCCGGGTGGCGGCCAATAGAAAGGGGGAGGCTCTTTCGCCTCCCCCCTCCACTTGGCTAGTCTAAGCTAGCAGGAGCTCTTGCACTTGCAGAGCCCACGCTGGGTGCGCACGATCTTCTTGATCTTCATGGCGCTTCCTCCTTTGGAGTTCGGCCCCTTCATGGGGCGGTTGTGATTATCTAAAATTCTAGGCGAGAGGCCACCGATGTCAAGGTCTTATTGCCCGGCGCCGCTGTTGGCGGCGTTTTGCGGCCTGGCCTTCGGCGCCCTGGAGAGGGGGGCTTGTTGTATGGGAACCAGGGGCTTGCTATACTAGCCGCTCCAAGGGCCCGGGGGGCAGGCCACGGCTCCCCCGGTTTTGGGGCCCGGCAAAAGGAGATACGACTTGCCCGACATCCTGTTATGGTCCCTGGTGCTGATCGCGGCCCTGGCGGTGCTCGTCAAGGGCGCGGACGTATTCGTGGACCATGCCGCTCTCCTGGCCCGGGTGCTGGGGGTGCCCGATTTCGTGGTGGGGGTGACCCTGGTGGCCCTGGGCACCAGCCTGCCCGAGCTGGCCGCCAGCCTGGTTTCGGTGTTCACCGGGGCGGGGGAGTTCGTGGCCGGCACCGTGATCGGCTCCAACGTGGCCAACCTGGCCTTCATCATGGGAGCCGCGGCCCTGGCCTTCAGGGGCTTTTCGGTGAGCCCCAAGCTCATGCGCATGGACCTGCCGGTGATGCTCCTGGCCGCCCTGGTCATATCGGCCATGGCCATAAACGGGTCGGTGAGCCGGGGCGAGGGCGTGATCCTTTTGCTCATGTACCTGCTCTACCTCACCTACACGGTGCGCGAGCAGCGCCGCTCCGGCCAGGTGGAAAAGGAGGGTACCTTCCGGCCCTCCCTGGTGGTGTGGATCGTGGCCGGCGCGGCGGCGGTGTATCTGGGCGCGGAGTTCACGGTGCGGGCGGTGGTCGAGCTCACCAAGCTGCTGGGCCTGGCCGATGTCTCCCTGCTGGCGCTCAGCGTGGTGGCGGTGGGCTCCAGCCTGCCCGAGCTGGTGGTGAGCCTGGCCGCGGCCAAGAAGAACTACAACGACCTCAGCGTGGGCAACGTGGTGGGCTCCAATATCTGCAACTCGTTCCTGGTGATGGGCGCGCCGGCAGTGGTGAAGCCCCTGCCGGTCAGCGCGGCGGTGTGGCAGGTGGGGGTGCCCTTCATGCTGGCGGTCAGCTTCATCTTCTGGATTTTCGCCCAGCGGGGGGAGATAGGCCGCACGCCCGGTTTGTTCCTGCTCTTGATATTCGCCCTGTTCCTGGGCACTTTGGGCGGGGTGTTCTGAACCATACCTGAAACCGGTCCCCCAGGGGAGAGCATGGCCCCCAGCATCCTGGACATAGGCTGTGGCCGCCGCAAGGCGCCAGGGGCGCTGGGCCTGGACTTGACCCCCCACCAGGGGGTGGAGGTGCTGGCCGATGCCGGCCGGGGACTGCCTTTCCGTGACCGCAGCTTTGAGGCGGTCCACCTGCGCCACGTGATCGAGCACTTGCCCGACCTGCCGGCCTTTCTGGCCGAGGTGCACCGGGTGCTCCGGCCCGGGGGCCTGGCCCATATCCTCACCCCCCATTTCTCGGCCGCGGCCTCCTACACCGACCCCACCCACCAGCGCCACTTGGGCTACTTCAGCCTGGATTATTTCTGCGGACTGGCCGGGGATGACTTCGTGCCCCTGGACTACCGCTTCGAGATGCGGAAGCGGCGGCTGGTGTTCGGCCGCAAGGGCCGGCTGGGGCTCAGCGCCTGGGCCAACCGGCACCCCCGGGCCTATGAGCAGCATTTGGCCTGGCTCCTGCCCGCCCTGGAGGTGGAATTCGTGTTGCAAAAGCCGTGGCGCGGACAGGACGGTTTTCCCTAGAACCCTTGCCTGGGGGCCAGGTTTCCCGTCGCCTCCGCCCCCCGTCGCCCCCTGGCGTCCCCCCCGGCGCCCCCCGTCGCCCCCCCGTCGCCCCCCCGTCGCCACCCGTCGCCACCCGTGGCACTGGTCAAGGAGTTGTACCCATGAAATGGCTCAAGCGTTTGTTCTGGCTTCTGGCCGTATTGGCCGCCCTCGGTCTGACCGCCTGGTGGGCCGCCCCTTACCTCAACGACTACCAGACCGACGGCGAGCTGGTCCTGGCCGGCTTGCGCGCGCCGGTGACCGTGAAGCGCGACACCAAGGGCATGGCCTATATCTACGCCCGGAACCTGGACGACGCCCTGTTCGCCCAGGGCTTTGTCACTGCCCAGGACCGCTTGTTCCAGATGCAGCTCACCCGGCTGTTTGCCCAGGGCCGCATCTGCGAGCTGGTGGGGGCCAAGGCCAAGCCCCTGGACGTGCGCATGCGCACCATCGGCATCCACCGCCTGGCCAAGAGGCAGGCCGCGTTCCTGGACCAGAAGACCCGGCATTTTTTCCAGCGCTACCTGGACGGGGTGAACGCCTTTATCGAGCGCTGCCCGGATGATGTGCACCTGGAGTTCAAGCTGGCGGGCATCGCGCCCGAGCCCTGGAAGCTGAGCGACTCGCTCTCGGTGCTCTACTACATGGGCTTTGCCACCTCGGGCAACCTCCGGCACGAGGTGGTGGCCCAGCTGTTGGTGGACAAGCTGGGCCTGGAGCGCGCCCGGCGGCTCATGCCCATAAACCTGAACCCGGACGACCAGGCCCCGCCCCGGCCGGTCCGCCTGGGCGCGGCCCTGCCGGGCCTGGGCCTGGCCGGGGACCGACGGCTGGCCGGCTGGCTGGGGGCCCTGCCCCTTGGCCTGGGCTCCAACAACTGGGTGGTGGCGCCCCGCCTGAGCCCCAGCGGCAAGCCCATCCTGGCCGGCGACCCCCACCTGGACCCGCGCATCCTGCCCGGCCCCTGGTATCCCCTGGGCATCATCACCCCCCGGGTGCGGGCGGTGGGGGCCAACATACCCGGTCTGCCCGGCATGGTGATCGGCCGCACCAGCCACCTGGCAATGGCCGTGACCAACTCCTACGGCGATGTGCAGGACCTGTACGTGGAGACCCTGGACCCCCGGCGGCCCGGCCACTACCTGGAAGGGGAGCGGTCGGTTCCCTTCCGGGTGATAGAGGAAACCCTGAAGATCAAGGACAAGGAGGCCCCGGGCGGCTACCGCCAGGAGAAGATCCGCATCCGCCTGACCCGGCGGGGGCCGGTGGTTTCCGGGGTGCTGCCCGGCCTGAAGACCGACAAGGTGATAACCCTGCGCTGGGCCGCGGCAGAGAGCATGCTGCCCGAGATCGGCCTCACCCGCCTGCTCACCGTGGAGAGCGCGGCCCAGGCGGACGCGGCCGTGCAGCAGGTGTCCATGATCGTGCTCAACTGGGTGTTCGCCGACACCCAGGGCAACATCGGCTGGCGGGTATCGGGCCGGATTCCCATCCGCTCCCAGGGCGAGGCCACCATCCCCTACCCGGTGCGTTCGGCGCGGGACAACTGGATCGGCTGGATACCCCAGGCCCAGATGCCCCACGCCTTGAACCCGGCCCGGGGCTGGCTGGGCACCTGCAACCACAAGACCGTGACCAGGGACTATCCCTACTACTTCTCGTCCCTGTGCGCGTCCACCTTCCGCTACGCCCGGCTCAAGCAGCTCCTGGACGCGCCGGGCCTCAAGCCGGTGGACGCCCATTGGCGCTTCCAGCGGGACCAGAAGAACCTGGAGGCCGCGGTGGCGGCCCCCATCATGGCCAAGGCCCTGGCCCAGGACCCGGCCACCCGGCCCCTGGCCGCCTTGCTCGAGGCCTGGGACTTCCGCGACCAGGCCCGCCAGGCCGCGCCCCTGGTCTTCCAGGCGGCGTATCTGGAGTTCGCCCGCCAGGTGTTCGAGGACGAGCTGGGGCCGGGGGTCACGGACGTGTTCCTGGATGACTGGTACTTCTGGCAGGAGCGCCTGCTCCGGATGGTCAGGCGCGGGGCCTCGCCCTGGTTCGACGACATCCGCACTCCGGATAAGACCGAGACCCGGGACGACATGTTCCGCCGCGCCGGCCGGACGGTGCTGGCCCGCCTGGGGGAGCGCCTGGGCGGGGACCCGGCCTCCTGGCAATGGGGCCAGGTGCACACCCTGGAGCTGGTGAGCCCCTTGAGGCGCAAGGGGCCGGGCAAGGCGCTCCTGGGCACCGGGCCCATGCCCATGGGCGGCTCGGGCGAGACGCTCTACCGCGCTATCTTCAAGGCCAGCCGGCCCTTTGAGGTCACCATCAGCGCGGCGCTGCGCATGGTGGCGGACCTGGGCGACGAGGACAAGGTGCTGGCAGTGTTGCCCGGCGGGGTGAGCGGCCGCTTGTTCAGCCCCCACCAGACCGACCAGGTGGCGGCCTACATGAGCGGCCGGAAGCTCTACTGGTGGTTCAGCGACAAGGCCATCCAGGAGCACGCCCAGCATCGGCTGGTCTTGCGGCCCCGCTGAGGCTGCGCCTCAGGGAAGGGATTCCTCGGCAGGAAACGCTTTTGCCCCTTGGTGTTGCTAGAAGCCAACTCAGGTGCTAAACCTGAAAGGCCCGCATCAAGGCAAAGGAGCATCCTCGTGGAGTCCAAGCGCAAATATCCCCCCCGGGGCCCGGTGGCCCTGGTTCGCATCGACCAGGAGGTGGAGACCGCCGTGGCCCGGGCCCTGGAGCTGTGCCAGGGCCTGGAGCACCTGCCCGCCACGGGCTCGGTGCTCATAAAGCCCAACCTGGTGGGCCTGCCCCAGAAGTTCACCGTGCCGCCCTATGGCGTGGTCACCACCACCTGCGTGGTGGAGGCCCTGGTGCGGATCCTGAAGGATCGCGGGGTAGGGCGCATCCTCTTGGGCGACGGCGGCCTGGTGAACAAGGAGGCCGGCACCAGCACCCAGATCACCATGGAGACCCTGGGCTACCCCGAGTTGGCCCGGCGCTACGGCCTGGAACTGGTGGACCTCAACCAGGGGCCCTTTGCAGAGGTGGAGCTGGAGGGGCTGAAGCTCAAGCTGGCCCAGCCGCTGTTGGAAGCCGACTTCGTGATCAGCCTGCCCACCCTCAAGACCCACGGCCAGTGCAAGGTTTCCCTGGCCCTCAAGAACATGAAGGGCGGCCTGCACCGCCAGTCCAAGGTGGCCTGCCACGACCGGAGCCTGAACCTGGACCGCAACGTGGCCCTCATGGCCCGGGTCCTGTACCCGGATTTGGCCCTCATCGACGGCCGCTACGCCTTGGCCCAGGGTCCTTTGCACTTTGGCAATGCCCAGCGGGCGGACCTGTTGATCGCGGCCCGCGACTCCCTGGACGCGGACCTGGTGGGCTCGGCGGTGCTGGGCCACGACCCGGCCGGGGTGGGGCACCTGAAGGACATGGCCGGGCTCATGGGACGCGACCTGGCGGTGCCCCGGCCGGTGGGCGGCCCCAGCGTGGAGGAGGCCTGCCTGGACCTGCCCTGGGATTTCCCCTGGGTGGACCACTGGACCCCGGAGCCCTTTGCCAAGGCCGGGGTGAAGGGCGTGTTCATGCCCAAGTACGACGCCAGCCTGTGCACGGGCTGCTCCTTCATCTACAACCCGGCCCTGGTCATGGTGCTCGCCGCCGGGGCGGGCAAGGATTCGGGCGGGGTGGAGGTGCTCACCGGCAAGGCCTGCCAGCCCTCGGGCCAGGCCAAGGTTTCGGTGCTCTTGGGCAAGTGCATCGTAAAGGCGCTGAAGGACGACCCCCGCCTGGGCCGGGTGGTCAAGGTGCCCGGCTGCCCGCCCCGGCTCACCGAGATCGAGGCGGCCCTGCGGGAGGCCGGCCTGGCGGCCGACCTCAAGGCCTTCTACGGCTTCATAGCCAGCCTGCCCAAACGCTACCCCCCGGAAAAGGGCTTCGACCTGGCCGACTTTGGCCCTGAAGAGGCTTCATGAAGGCTCCCCGGCTGGTATATGCCGACGCAGAGGGCAACATCTTCGACCACCCCGGCCTGGCCATGGCCGGCGCGGCCGGCGGCCGCTGGGAGCCGGTGGAGGAGCACCAGTGCATCCCCCTGCCCGAGGGCAGCGAGCTGTTCCTCCTGCCCGGCCGCTTGCCGGTGGGCGTGGGCCGCGGCGGGGCCTTCGAGGTGTTGGAAAGCGACCCGGCCGGCGGGCGGAAGCCGGTGACCGCGGTGGCCGCCTTCCTGGCCCCGGCCCACACCGTCACCCTGTACGCGGCCTACCAGACCACCCCCCCCGCGCCCAACCTGCCCCTTTTCGCCTATGCCGCGGTGGGCTTCCACGAGGGCCGCTTCGTGGCCACCGGCCTGCGGGTGGACCCCTTGCCCCGCCAGGACCCGGCCCGCTTCCCCAGCCCGGCCCGCATCACCAGCCAGGCCCGGCGCCACCTGCGCGAGAACCCCCACAACCGGCTGTGGCAACACCTGGGCACCTGCGCCCTCACCTATGCCTGCCCCGCGGCCAAGAACCTGATGCTGGGCCGCTGGGAGGCGCCCCTGCCCACCAGCCCGGCCTGCAACGCCGCCTGCCTGGGCTGCCTGAACCACCAGCCCTCGGGCCGCTTCCCCTGCACCCAGGAACGCATGCGCTTCAGCCCCAGCGCCCGGGAGGTGGCCGAGGTGGCCCTGTATCACCTGCGCAAGGCCCGCGACCCGTTGGTGAGCTTTGGCCAGGGCTGCGAGGGCGAGCCCCTGATGCAGGACGAACTCCTGGCCGAGTCCATCAACCTCATCCGCCAGAAGCGCCCCCGGGGCACCATAAACCTGAACACCAACGGCTCCCGGCCCCAGGTGGTGGCCCGGCTCATGCGCGAGGGCCTCAGCTCCATCCGGGTTTCCCTGAACAGCCTGCTCCCCCAGCGCCACCAGGCCTACTACCGGCCCCAGGGCTGGTCCCTGGCCGAGGCCATCGCCAGCATCGAGGAGGTGAAGCGGGCCGGCGGCTTTGCCTCCATAAACCTGCTCACCCTGCCCGGGGTCACCGACCGGCCCGAGGAGGTGGCCGCCCTGCGGGAGCTGATCGAGCGCACCGGCCTGGACCTCATCCAGTGGCGCAACCTGAACATAGACCCCGAGGTGTATTTGGCCGAGCTGGGCCTGGCGCCGGTGGAGGAACGCATGGGCATAGAGGAACTCATCCGCGACCTCAAGCGGCGCTATCCCCGCTTGCGCCACGGCTACTTCAACCCCAAGCTGGACTGAATCCCACCCCCCGGCCGCGCCTGTGCGGTTCCTGCCAATACTCTAAACTCCCAAAAAGTAAGTTGACTTTTTCCATATTTCTATGCCAGGAATAATGGACTATTTGTGATTGATTCTTAGAAGGCTCGTTCGCTGCGTGGAGTGCCTGGGGGCTGCGTGGCGGGGGGGACCGGCCCGAAAGGATTTGTCATGAACTGGCGCAGGACGTGTAGTGTACTCACCGTGGCGATCTTCTTTGCCGCCACCTTGCTTTGGACTGCTCCCTTGGCCGCCTGGGCCAAGCTGTTGGACGAGCCGGTACAGCTCAGCACCGGCTTTTTGGAACCGGCTGCCGATGATGTGCCCACCGCCCAGGCCGGAGCCTTCATCGGACTCGTTCACAGCTCCATAACAGAGGGCTCCACCTGGAGGGTCCGTTTCAAGGCCAGTGACGGCAGCGGCCGGGAGGTGACCTTTGAGTGCAAGGACACCTTCAACGGCTACCTGCGTATCCAGGTGCCGTTCTTCCCGGATGGAAACGACGGGCTGGACTACGAAGACACCGCGGTGACCGTGACCGTGCTGGGCCTGCCGGGCAGTCCGGCGCTTCTGGTGAAGGCCCCCACCGAGTTCCAGGGGAGCTACCACGGCCAGGCCCTGGCCGTGGTTATGGAGCAGGCCAAGAACAGCTACCGGGAGCAGGCCTCCGACCTGAGGAGCAAGGCTGCCGCCGGCTACGCTTCCGACAAGCTCTCTGCCGCGGCCGACCGCCTGGACCAGCAGGCCAACCTCCTGCAAAGCAAGCTGGATGCGATTTATGCCCACGGCATCCTTCCCCTGACCGAGAACAACGGGAAGCAGTACTCCCTCACCTCCTATGGCCTCTCCCTGGTGGACAACATGGTGGCCGCCTGGCTGATGGGCATGGAGAGCGAGATGAGCGCCCGGGTGTCCCTGGCCAAGACCGGCTCCTGGCCCCTGGCCCTGTCCGGCGGCAAGAGCAATACCGGCGCCGACGCAGTGCGCCGCTGTAACCTGATCGCCGACTACATCAAGCACCCGGGCAGGCATTTCGGTTCCTGGGGCCGGCTGGGCGGCGCGGTGTTCGGCGGCCTGATCACCCTGGCCGCGGCGGCGGTGGGGGGCAGCTTGGCGCCCTACGTGGGGGCTGGCTACGCCCTGTACCTGGTGTGGGCCACGGGCCTGGCCGACATGACCTACTCCCTGGTGAGCTGGGCCGCGGGCGAGGCCAGCTCCTGGGACGTGGTCAAGAGCGTACTGAACACCGGCCTCAACGCCCTCTCCACCCTGGCCGGCGGGATCAAGTCCACCTACCAGTGGGCGATCAATCTCTACAACAATGGCAGCACCATAAAGAACGGCTATGAGGCCTACCAGGACGCCACCCGCGGTGGCGGCGGCAGTGGGGGTGGCAGCGGCGGTGGCAGCGGGGGCGGCAGCAGCAGCCTCACCACCACCAACATCCTGGGCAAGTGGTATTTTGACGGGTGGTACAAGCGGACCGAGAACGGCACCACCACCTGCAAGCCCGGCTCGGGCAGGATCACCTTCTACAGCAACGGCTCCACCGAGGGCGGCCAGTACGCGGATGGCACCTGGGTTCCGTTCCAGGGGGTGCGCTGGGACCTGAGGGATGGCAAGCTCCAGCTCGGAAGCAATGGCTACGGCACGGTCAACGGCGACAGCAAGCGCTTCACCGTGACCTTTCCCAACTACTGCCACCACAACGAGTGGACCTTCTATCGCTAGAGCCGGCTTCGCGCATGTTCCACGCGGGCGGCCCCTTTTGGGGGCCGCCCTTCTTTTGTGGCCCACGCCGCGCGGGACAGGGGGGACGACGGGGGGCGACGGGCGACGGGGGCGGGGGGCGGGGGGGATCAGAGCGTGTCCATGCCCTGGGGCGCCTTGACCACGATGAGGAGCA
>CAZUHP010000073.1:0-1516 GCA_964620595.1 uncultured Desulfarculaceae bacterium
CGTCGCCCCCCCGCCCCCGTCGCCCCCCCGGCCGGCGGCGAAAACCCTGGACCAAGGTCCCCCTGTCACCAGCCGGGCTCGGCGAGCACACGCCAAGCCCGGCTGGTTGTGTTAGCATGCGGTCCATGAGCCTGGCTCCAACCAACGACACCATCGCGGCCATTGCCACCGCGGCCGGTCCCGGCGGCATCGGCATCGTGCGCGTCTCCGGCCCCCGGGCCTGGGCGGTGGGCCGCGCCCTGTTCCAGCCGGCCCGGGGCCCCCTGCCCGACCCGCCCCCTGTAAGGCGCCTGCTCTACGGCCGCATCGTGGAGCCGGCCAGCGGCGAGGTGGTGGACGAGGTGCTGTGCGCCTTTTTCAAAGCTCCACATACGTATAGCACTCAAGACACGGTCGAGATCCAGGGCCACGCCGGACCGGCGGTGACCCGGCGGGTGCTGGAGCTGTGCCTGGCCCAGGGCTGCCGCCTGGCCGAGCCCGGCGAGTTCACCCGCCGCGCCTTTTTGGGCGGCCGCCTGGGGCTGAGCCAGGCCGAGGCCGTGGCCCAGTTGGTGGCCGCGGCCAGCCAGGCCGAGGCCCGGCTTGCCCTGGGCGCCCTGGCCGGCGGGCTGGCCCGGCGGCTCCGGCCGGTGCGGGCCGCCCTGGTGGCGGCCGCGGCCGCAGTGGAGGCGGCGGTGGACTTCCCCGACGAGGTGGAGGAGATCATCGGCCCGGAGCTGGCCGCCCGGCTGGAGGGGGAGGCCTGCGCCGCCCTGGCCGGCCTGCTCGACCAGCGGCAGCGGCAGCGGGTGTTCCGGGAGGGGGCGGTGGTGGTGCTCTGCGGGCGGCCCAACGTGGGCAAGTCCAGCCTGTTCAACCGGCTGCTGGGCGCGGAGCGGGCCATTGTCACCGCCCGTCCCGGCACCACCCGGGACGCCATCGAGGAGGCGGCGCTGTTGGGGGGGGTGGTCTGCCGCCTGGTGGACACGGCCGGGCTCAGCCAGACCAGCGACGAGATCGAGGCCCTGGGGGTGGAGCTGGCCCGGGGCCGGCTGGGCGCGGCGGACCTGGCTCTCTTGGTGCTGGACCGCTCCCAGCCGCTCAGGGCCGAGGACCACGAGGCCCTGGCCGCCACCGCGGGCCTGCCCCGGCTGATTGCGCTCAACAAGGACGACCTTCCCCCGGCCTGGGGGGTGGAGGCGCTGGGCCGGGCGGCCGGGCAGGCGCTTTCGGTGAGCGCCAGGACCGGGGCCGGGCTGGACGAGCTGGCCGAGGCCCTGGGCCGGGCGGTGGCCGGCGGCGCGCCCGAGCCCCGGCCCGGCGAGGCGGTGGCCTCTGCCCGCCAGGCCGAGGCCCTGGGGCGCTGCCTGGCGGCGGCCCGGCGGGCGGTGGCGGGCCTGGCCGCCGGGGAGGTGCAGCCCGAGCTGGTCTCCCTGGACTTGAGCGAGGCCCTGGCCGCCCTGGGCGAGGTGGACGGCCAGGGCGCGCCGGACGAGGTGATAGACGCCGTGTTCAGCGAGTTCTGCGTGGGCAAATA
>CAZUHP010000073.1:1616-10989 GCA_964620595.1 uncultured Desulfarculaceae bacterium
AGAACCATGAAAAGAAGGGGGGATGACATGGAGGCTGGGGGCACGAGGGAGCCGGAGCTGGCCCGTATCCGTTTCGAGCAATACAAGCTGTACCTGGACAAGGCGGAGGAGTGGAACAACTGGCGCATCCAGAAGAACCGCACCTACCTGAGCGTGCTTTCCGCCCTGATGGTGGTGCTGGGCGCCGAGGTGTCGGTGCATGACACCATCCTGAGCCTCAAGGCGGTGGCCGTGCCGGTGGTGGCGGTGATCGGCATGGCGGTGAGCTGGCTGTGGGTGGTGCACCTGAACCTGTTCAGCCGGCTGCTGGACGGCAAGTTCGACGTGATCCGGGAGATGGAGGAGCGGCGGGATGTGCCCTTGCAGCCCACCCTGCGCGAGTCCGAACTCCTGGGCGAGGTCACCGAAAGGGGCCTGCCATTGTCGGTGCGGCCCTTCCGGCCCACCGCCCTGGACCGCGGCGGCCCTGGCACCCCGTCCCAGTCCCAGGCCTTTTACCTCACCTTGCTGCGCTGCGAAAAGGCGCTTCCCGTGTTCTTCTGGGCGGCCTTCCTGGCGATGCTGGTATACGGCCTCACCCTGGGCAAGGGGTAGGAGCCGGTGGAGCTGGGGCGGCTGCTGGCGGAGAGCCTGGGGCCCGGCGCGGTCCTGCCGGCCCTGGCGCGGCCCGGGGTGGTGGAGGCCCTGGGCACGGTGGTGTCCGAGCTTTTGCGCTGGAACCGGAAGATCAACCTCACCGGCCATCGCAGCGAGGGCGCGGTGGTGGTGGACTTGATCCTGGATTCCTTGCAGGCGGCCCGGCAGGTCACCGGCGGTAGTCTCTTGGACATCGGCTCTGGCGCGGGGTTTCCCGGGCTGGTCCTGGCCCTGGTCCGGCCGGAGATGGAAGTCACCCTGTTGGAGCCCCGGGGCAAGCGGGTGAGCTTCCAGGAGCACCTGATCCGCCGGCTGGGGCTGGGGGAGCGGGTGCGGGCGGTGCAGGGCCGGGCCTCGCCGGAGCGGGACCAGGACCCGCCGGCCCTGGCGGGGCGGCGCTTCGACACCGTCACCTTGAAGGCGGTGGCCCGCCTGGAGGCTTCCCTGGGCCTGGGGCGGCCCTATCTGGCCCCAGGGGGGCGGGTGGTGCTGCCCCGGGGCGTCTCGGACCGGGAGGCGGCCCTGGAGCTGGGGCTGGAGGTGGTGGATTACGAGCTGCCCCCGCCCGGGGGCAGGCGGATCATGGTCATCGGCCGCTGAGGCGCCGGCCCGGTCCGCCCTCCTGTTTCACGTGAAACAGGGACCCGCGGGTCAGGTGCGCGGCCGGGCCTGTTTCACGTGAAACAGGCTCAGGCCAGCACCTCGGGCGGCAACCCGTTGGGCCGGTGGTCCAGGGGAAGCACCACCGCGATGGTGGTCCCCCGGCCCGGCGCGGTGTCCAGCTCGATGCGCCCGCCGTGCTGGCTTATGATGCCGTGGCTGATGGAAAGCCCCAGGCCGGTTCCCCGGCCCCGGCTCTTGGTGGTGTAAAAGGGCTCGAACACCCGGCTGGCCACCTCCTCGGGCATGCCCGGACCATTGTCCCGGAAAGTCACCCGCAGCTCGTTGTCCTCGGGCAGGGCCCGGGTGATGATCTCCAGCCGGCCCTTGCCCTCCATGGCCTCTGCCGCGTTTATGACCAAATTCAGGAAAACCTGCTCCAACTTGGAGCGGTGCCCGTATATGGTGGGCAGGTCCTGGGCCAGATCCAGCACCACATCCACCCCCCGCAGGATCACGTGCCCCTCCATCAGGGAGAGCATCTCCCGGATCACCTGGTTCAGGTTGAGCGGCTGCTGCTCCGGTGGGTCCTGGCGGGCGAAGTCCAAGAGCCCCCGCACGATGATCTTGCAGCGGTTGGTCAGCTTGATGATCTTCTCCAAGGTGGCGTAGGTCTCGCTGCCCTCCTCCACGTCCTCGCACAAGAGATGGGCATAGGTGAGGATGCCGCCCAGGGGGTTGTTCACCTCGTGGGCAATGTCAAAGGCCAGCTTGCCGGTGGCGGCCAGGCGCTCGGAGCTGATCAGTTGCTCCTCCATGCGCTTGCGGTAGGTCACGTCCCGCACCGTGAACAAGGTGGCCGGCTTGCCCTGGTAGGTGGCCGGCGCTGCGTTCATCTCCAGGTCAAAGGTGCCCTCCTTGCGGATGCCCTGGCCCTCGAACACGGGCAGCACCCCGGAACAGGCATGCAACTGGCGCACCCACTCCAGGTAGGCCCGGCGGCTGGCCGGGGCCACCAGGTCCAAGAAGTCGCTGCCCGCCCCTTCCAACTCCTCCAGGCCGAACATCTTCATGAAGGCCGGGTTGGCGAACACAAAGCCGTCGCCGTCGTGCAGGGTGATGCCCTCCTGGTTGGCCTCCACCAGGGTGCGGTAGAGCTGCTCGCTCTCGGCCAGGGAGCGCTCCAGCTCCTTGAGCTGGGTGGAGTCCAGGATGGCCTCCACCGCCCCCTCCACCTCGCCCTGGGCGTTGCGCAACACCGCGGCAGTGAAAAACAGGTCCTTGGGCCGGCCGCCCAGGTTGTCGAAGTGGGCCTCCGCCTCCCAGGCCCCCTCCCCCAACGGCGAGGGGCGCAGGCGCTCCTTGCCGTAAAGCTCCTTCAGCTTTACCAGATCCTGCTCCAACACCACGTCGGCCAGGGAAACCCCCTTGGGCCGCTGGAACACCTCCCACACCCGGTCGGTGCCCAGGATATCCTCGCGCTTGACCCCGGTCAGCTCCTCGCAGGCCTTGTTCCAGTGGCGCACCTTGTGCTCCCGGTCCACCACGAAGAGCGCCACCGGCACCACCTCCAGGATGTTGGAGATCAACTGGCGCTCGCGCTCGGCCTGCTCCTCGGCCATCTTGCGGGAGGTGATGTCCTTGATGATGCCCTCGTAGCCCAGCACCTTGCCATCCCGCTTGCGGACCTGGGCGGTGATGGACACGTAGATGGGGGTGCCGTCCTTTTTCTTGAACCTGACCTCGTAGTCCTTTACAAAGCCGTCCTTCTCGATGGCCGCCATGAAGGCGGCGCGGTCGGCGGGGTTGTGGTAGGCGGCCTGGGCGCTGTCCGGCACGGCCAACAGCTCCTCCTTGGACTCATAGCCCAGCATCTCCACCCCGGCCTGGTTCACCTCCTGCCAGCGGCCGTCCCGGGAAGAGAGATAGATCATGTCCCGGCTGTTCTCGAAGATGCGGCGGTAGTCCTCGCCGTGGCTGGCGGCCCGCTGCTTTAGGATCACGGTGGACAGCCAAAACCCCAGGAGCTTGGCCGCGGCCTGGCCAAAACCGCGGGCAAAGCGCGGCCGGCCGGGAAAAGTGAGGAGCAGCATGCCAGGGCCGCTTATCCAGGCAAGGGGCCACAGGCACACGGCGCGATCCGCGCAAATTTCCTTGACCAGCCGGTCAAGACGGCCCCAGCCGCTGGTTGCCCCCCTGCCCCGGGACACGGTGACCCAGCCCACCCGCTCCAGGCACTCCCCCAGCTCGGCCGGGGGATACTGCACCACCTCGCGCAGGCGCCGCGCCAGCTCTGGCTTGAGCCCCCGGGTGGCCGACAGGGCCAGCTCGCCGTCCGCCTCCCAGGCGAACACCGCCCCCCCGTCCGCGCCCAGCACCCGGCGCAAGGCCACCAGCATCCGCCGCCCCTGGCGGGAAGGCGGCGCCTCCTGCCTGAGCAGGGGCTCCAGCTCCTGGCCGAGTTGGTTCACTATGTCCAGGGAATTGCGCACCTGCCTGGCCTACCTCCAGAAGTGACCGGGAATTACCGCCTACAGCCCCAAATCATACTACTTGTGCAGTTTTGGTGTAAAGGTGCGATTGTGAACAAACCCGCCGGGGGCGGGCGACGGGGGCGGGGGCGTGACGTGGCGGGAGGCGGGGCGGCGCGGAGTGGGGGTGTGGGCAGGTGGTGTCTGCCGCGGGGGGGCGCGCGGCTCCACTTTCATCTTAAGATAATTTTACGTATATTTTAGTGTAGTGGCGGTGTGCGGGCCTGGAGGGCTAGCCCGCCTCCTTCAGGGAACCGTCTTCCAGGCGCAGCAGCCTGGTGCAGGTGCGCGCCAGGAACTCGCGGTCGTGGGAGATGATGGCCCAGCTCAGCCCCGAGTCCAGGAGCACCCTTTCCAGGCGCTCCTCGGTGGCCGGGTCCAGGCCGGCATTGGGCTCGTCCAGCAGCAGGGCCTCGGGCTCCATGGCCAGCACCGTGGCCAGGCTCACCAGGCGGCGCTCGCCGCCGGAAAGATGATAGGTCACCCGGTCCTCGAAGCCCTCCAGCCCCAGGCGGGCCAGGGTCTGGCCCACCAGGCGCAGGGCCTCCTGCCGGCCCTTGCCCTGGTTCAAGGGGCCAAAGGCCACGTCCTCCCGCACCGTGGCGCAGAACAACTGGTCGTCCGGGTCCTGGAAGCAATAGCCGATGCGGGTCCGCACCTCCCGGAAGTCCTTTTCCGTGGCCCGCAGGCGGCCAAAGGCATACACGCTCCCCCGCTCCGGCGCCAGCAGCCCCATGGCCAGCATGAAGAGGGTGGACTTGCCCGCCCCGTTGGGCCCCAGGATGCCCAGGCGCTCCCCCGCCCCCAGGCTGAAGTCCAGGCCGCTGAACACCGGCGGCCGGCCCTCATAGGCAAAGCGCACCCCTTCCAGCCGGACTATCTCCATGGCGCCACCCCCAGGGCCATGAGCGCCAGGCCCAGCACCACCAGCCCGGACACCGCCGCAAAGACGCTGTCCCGGCCGGTCCAGTGAAAATGGTCCAGCAGCCAGTAGGTGCCGCTGAAGCCGCGGCAGAGCATGGCCTGGTATACCCGCTCGGCCCGGTCGAAGCTCCGCACCAGCACCATGCCCGCCAGTTGGGCATAGGTGCGGTAGGTGTGCAGGCTGCTCTGGGGCGCAAACCCGCGGGCGCGCATGGCCAAGGTGAGGCGGTGATACTCCCGGTGCAGCACGTGCAGGTAGCGGTAGAAGAAAAGGAACAGGTGCACCAGCTTGGCCGGCACCTTGAGATGGGCCAGGGCGTGAAAAAGGTTGTTCATGGGGCTTGTGGACAAAAGGCCCAAAAGTATCATTATAATGGCGTTGGCCTTGAGGGTGATGGCCAGGGCCAAGTCCAGCCGCTCGGGCTGCCAGGAGAGGCTCCAGCTCCAGCCAGGGCCCAGATCCACCTGCCAGGGCAGCACCAGCCAGAGGAAGGCCACAAAGCTGTTCACCGCTGCCAGGCGCTTGAGCAAGGGCCAAAAAGGCAGCCGGCCCACCAACAACACCACAATACCTACGGCCAGACCGCCCCACAACACCCCATTTGTGGAACTCAAACCCACTACCAGGCTGAAAGCCAAGGCCGCCAGCAGCTTGGCCCGGGGGTCCAGGCGGTGGAGCAGTGAATCGCCCTGTGCAAAGGTTTCCAGGTGCATGTTCTGTCAAGGCGGGGACGGCCCCTACAGGCCATCCCCCTCCTTCTCCCCAAAAGTATGGCAAGGGCCGCCCCCCCGTCGCCCCCCCGTCGCCCGCCGGGGGATCGGCCCTCCTGTTGCCGCGTGCTTTAACTATCCCCCATACCCCGGCCGCCGCCAACCGGAAATTTCAGGGCCGGGGGGGAGGGGTCAGGCGCGCCCCCTGCTTTTCAGGTAGGCGGCCAGGCCCAACAGGCCCAGGATGTAGCCGATGCCGCCGATGATGTCCGGCAGGCTCACCCCGCGCTCGGCGGCGAGCTTGGCCACCTGGGCGGTGAGCGGGGCCAGCTTCTTGTCCAGGGCCCTTTCCACCGCGGCCTGGATCTCCTTGCTGCTGGCCGCAGCCACCGGGCCCGGCGCCGCAGCCGGGGCCGGGGCGGGAGCCGCGGCCTCTTGCTCCCCGCCGCCCGCCGGGGCGGCCCCGGCCTGATCCAGATCCTCGGCGGTGAGCAGGTATTCGCCCTTGTGCCCCATGCTGGCGGTGAGCACCAGCTTGAGGGGCGCCTTGGCCTTGGGGGGCAGCTCCAGGCTGAAGCGGCCCTGTTGGTCGGTGGAGGTCTTGGCCAGCACCTTGCCCGCGCTGTCCACCAGCTCCACCCGGCACCCCTTGGCCTTCACCCCGCCGGCAAAGTAGCCCTCGCCGAGCACCTTGCCATCCTCCACGTACCCGAACACGCTCACCTTGTGCGCCGCCGCCGGCAGCACGGCCAAAAGCAGCAACAAGATGGCTATCATGCCTATGAAGCCCATACGACGCATCACGACACCTCCCGGGGCCGTCCATTGGGCAGCATGGCCGGCCGCACCCTGGCCAAGAACGATACGATCGCCGCGGTAAGCACGCCCTCCACCGCCATGATCGGCAGGTGGGCCACTATGATGAGTTCGGCCGCGTTTATGAACTGCTCGCCGGAAAGGGCCAGGGCCGCCGCCACCAGGAGCGAGGAAAGCAAGACGGCCAGGAAACCGGCGCCAAAGGCCGCCAGCATGGAAAGGGTGCCCTTGCCCCCTATCCAGCGGCCGAACAGCCACCACACCACCAGGGCCGGGAAGCCCATGGAAAAGGTATTCACCCCCAAGGTGGTGATCCCCCCGTATTGAAAGAGCACCGCCTGCAGGGCCAGGCCCACGAACACGGCCGGGTAGGCGCTCCAGCCCAAGAGCACGCCCAAAAGGCCGTTCAGCACCAGGTGCGCCTTGGCCGGGCCGATCGGCACGTGCACCAGGGAGGCCACGAAGAAGCCGGCCGCCAGGATGGCGGTCTGGGGCAGCTTTTCATAGTCCAGCTTCTTCAGGCCCACGGCCATGCCGGCCGCAGTGAGGGCCGCCCCCACGCCCAAGACCGGCCCGCTCAGTACGCCTTCGGATATATGCATCTCGTTTCTCGCTATCTGGCGCCGGGGCGCGGGGCCCCGGCGCGCTGTTTGGCCGGTGCGGAAAGTCCGCGGTTACTTGGTGGGATGGGCATACACCCAGAGCACCCCGCCGACCTCCACGTCCTTGGGCTGGCCGTCCTTTTTCATCTTCTTGTCGTCGGTGGTGAGCGCGGCAAAGCCCCACCAGCCGGCCCAGGGCATGGTGTAGGAGAACACGCCGTTGGCGTCGGTGCGCACCACCTGGGTCACGTAGGCCGGGGCCGGTATCTTCACGCTGCCCTTTTTGTTGTAGAACTCCACCTCCACGTCCGCATTGGCCAGGGGCTTGCCTTTATAGAGGACCTTGCCGGTGAAGGAGTTGCCCGCCCACAGGCCATAGGGCCTGGTCAGGGGCACGATCTCGATCTTCAGCCCGATGGGCTGGTCCCAGCCCTCCTCGGCGCTGAGGGCGTCCACGATGGTCTTGGTGTAATGAATGATGAAGCAGTCCTCGGCCGGCTCCCAGTAGGGCTGGGGCTCCATGAAAAAGATGTAGTCGCCGGGGCGCCTTACCTTGTAGGAACCCTTCCACCACATGGCCTTGCCCTCTTTCACCGGCTTGAGGCTGGGCAAAAGGTCGGTCTTCTTGCCGCCCAGCACCACCCCGGCGGCCTTGGGCTTGGCCAGGACCATGCCATGGTTTTCCATGGGGTGCCAGAAGCGGAACTCCAGGCTCACCTTGCCGGGCCGCTCCATGAGGTTCCGGTCCGGGATGACCATGCCGAAGTGGGCCGCGGCCGGCGCGGCCAGGCACAACACCAGGGCCACTGCCAGGCCCCACACGCTCAGTCTCTGCATTTCCAGCTCCTTTTAGATCGCTTTGCCCGGGCGCGCTTCAGCGCAAAAAAGGCCGCCCGCTACACCCCTTCCCAGGGTGGCGTTGGCGGCCTTCTTGACCGTGCTGAATTTTTCGGCTGTTTTCCTGGCGCGGCCCTGGGGGCCGCCTCAAAACCAGCGCCTGCGGCGCCTTGCTCGGCCCCGGAGGGCCGGGGAGCCTTCAGGCCCCGTTTGCTTTAATCCCAACTATGTACCTAAGGCTTTCCCGTGTCAAGCATATGGCTCAAAGCCCGGCCCTGTGGTAGGCTCCGCCCTATGCAGGAGCTGGTGGTCATAGGCGGCGGCCTGGCCGGCTGCGAGGCGGCCCTCAAGGCGGCCGAGGCCGGGGTGAGGGTGCGGCTCGTGGAAATGAAGCCCGAGCGCTTCACCCCGGCCCACACCTCGCCGCTTCTGGGCGAGCTGGTCTGCTCCAACTCCCTGCGCTCGGCCGATCCTGCCAGCGCGGTGGGCCTGTTGAAGGCCGAGATGGCGGTGATCGGCTCGGCCGTGATGCGCGCGGCCCGGGCCACGGCGGTGGGCGCGGGCAAGGCCCTGGCCGTGGACCGGGAGCGCTTCGCCCGCTGGCTGGACCAGGCGGTGTCCTCCCATCCCCTTATCCAGCGGGAGACCGGCCTGGTGGAACGGTTGCCTGACCGCGGTATCACCATCGTAGCCACCGGCCCCCTCACCGCCGGGGGCCTGGCCCAGGACCTCATGCGCCTCACCGGCAGCCAGGGCCTGCACTTCTACGACGCCATCGCGCCCATCGTGCTGGCCGAGAGCGTGGACATGGAGCGCGCCTTCTGGCAGGACCGCTATGCCGAGCCCGGGGTGGGGGACTATCTGAACTGCCCCTTGAGCCGGGAGGAGTTCGCCGCCTTTTACGCGGCCCTCACCACCGGCGAGGAGGTGCCCCTGCACGAGTTCGAGTCCCCCCGCTTCTTCGAGGGCTGCCTGCCCATCGAGGTCATGGCCGCCCGGGGGGAGAAGACCCTGCTCTTCGGCCCCATGAAGCCGGTGGGCCTGGTGGACCCCCGCACCGGCCGGCGGCCCTTTGCGGTGGTGCAGCTCCGCAAGGAGGACAGGGAGGGCCGCCTCCTGAACCTGGTGGGCTTCCAGACCAAGCTCACCCACCCCGCCCAGCTCGAGGTGTTCCGCCTGATCCCGGCCTTGGCCCGGGCCGAGTTCGCCCGCCTGGGCTCCATCCACCGCAACACCTTCCTGGACGCGCCCCGGGTGCTGGGGCCGGACCTCAGGCTCAAGGCCGCGCCCCACCTGATGATCGCGGGCCAGCTCTCGGGGGTGGAGGGGTACGTGGAGTCCGCGGCCACGGGGCTCCTCTGCGGGCTGAACGCGGCCCGGCTCCTGCAAGGCAAGGAGCCCCTGGTGCCGCCGGCCACCACCGCCCTGGGCGGGCTGATAACCCACCTCATGAACACCCAGGCCAAGAGCTTCCAGCCCTCCAACGTCAACTTCGGCCTGCTGCCCCCCCTGGAAAAGCGCCTGCCCAAAAAGGAGCGCGGCCGGGCCCTGGCCCGCCGGGCCCTGGCGGACCTGGTGGCCTGGCTGGCCCAGGCCGGCCTGACCCCGGCCGAGGCCCCTCCCCGGGTTTAGCCGCCTCGCCCCCTCGCCGCCCGTCGCCCCCCCCGTCGCCCCCCGCCCCCCCCGTCGCCCCCCCGTCGCCCCCCGCCCCCCCCG
>CAZUHP010000074.1:0-10864 GCA_964620595.1 uncultured Desulfarculaceae bacterium
AGTGTGGCCATGGCCCAATGGGCCGAGGAGCATGATATAGATTTGGACTTCATCCAGCCCGGCAAGCCCACCCAGAATTCATACATTGAGCGCTTCAACCGGACCTACCGGGAAGAGGTGCTGGACCTTTACATATTTTCCCGTCTAAGCGAGGTACGGGAAATCACGGATCGCTGGCTCAAGGAGTACAACGAGGAACGCCCCCATGAGTCCCTCGGCAACTTGACCCCAGCCGAATACCTCGCTCTAAATTCACCCGAAGTCTCTACTGTTGACTGGCACTAAATGAGGGAGGTTTACACCCGGGCCCGAATCCGCGGGAACCGGGGCGCGCTGACTACGGAGGAAGCGGGGGGTGGGGGCCGGAGCAAACCAGGTGAGACAGGGCGGGAAGGTTCCCTCTGCCGAGCGAGAAGTCTAGATTACTTCTCTCAACAACATGAAGGCCTCGGCATACTCCACGCCGATGGTGGCTCCCCGCAGCCGGGCCAGCGCCTGGATGGCGTTGGGGCCCCGGGGGAGAGGGTCTGCTTGAATTTCGCTTTGGTACAGGCCCATGATATCCAGCTTGGCCGGCAGTAGGCCCGTGATATCGAAAAACACGTTGGGCAGGAACGCTTTCCCGCCCAAGGGGGGGGCGGCCTCGGTGGAGGACATAGTCTCGTAGCACAATATCCGGCGCACCCCGTTTTGCCTCATGGACGGGGGGCGCAGGGCGCTGAGAGCCGCCTTGAAGACCACTTGGTGATCCGTGTGCACGTCGCCGCCATGGACCAAGTAGATTACCCGGGGCCGCACTTTGCCCACCACCCCCCCGATATCCGCAATCAGCTTGTCGATGGCTATCTCTTCCAGATGGGCGGTGGGATGGTCCAGCCAATGGACCGACTTCATGCCATAGGCTTCTCCCACCTTTTTCACTTCCTCAGCCTTGGCGGCGATGATTTCCGGGGACCAGCGAGGAGGATGGGCCTTGGTGAGGATGAGCCAGTGCAACTCGTCCCCTTGGGCCCGATGCCGTAAAAGCGAGCCACCGCAACCAAGGGTTTCATCGTCAGGATGGGCGCTGATGGCAAGGATTTTGTCCGGCAATATACTTTCCCCTTGGCCGCCCGGAGACCGCTCTTCCTATGAAGGCGCCCCGTCGAAGCTTCCGTTGCGCATGTCTTCCTGGGCCCTTTTATAGTCCGCAAGCTGGCCAATGTCCAGCCAGTACTCATAGATAGGAAAGCTGGCCACCTTTCGTCCCTTTGCCAGCAACCGCTGCACCAAGTCGGTCATGTCCAGGGCCTCTCCCTCCTTGATTTGGGCGCAGGCCGTGGGCTCTAAAAGATAGATGCCCGCGTTCACGAAAAACCGCTGCACAGGCTTCTCAACCAGCTTTTGGACAAAGGGCCCTTGGCATTCCACCACGCCATAGGGCACGTTCATGTCGTACTTGCGTACCCCGATCGTCAGTTCCGCCCCGTGCTCCCGGTGAAAGGCCAACAAGGCCTTGAAGTCCACCTTGGTAAGGATGTCTCCATTTATGACCAACAGGGGGCTTTCCGGCAGGGAAATAAGCCCCAAGGCGCCGGCGGTTCCCAAGGGGCTGTCTTCGGTTACGTAATTCAGTTCCACCCCGAATTCTTCCCCGTTGCCGAAATAGTCCTTGATTTTGTCGGCCAGGTAATGGGTGGTCAGGTTGAGCCGCCTGATGCCCGCCTCGCGGAGCTGGTTCACGATGTGTTCCAGCAAGGGCCTGTCGCCCACCGGCAGCATGGGTTTGGGTAGATCCTCGGTTATGGGCCTCAAACGGGTGCCATATCCCCCGGCCATGATCACCGCCTGGACATCGCCACAATCCTGGCTGGGCACCACGTCGGAGAGAATCACCAGGTCGCGAACCCGATCCTTTTCATCCAGGAGAGGTATCTGGCGTACTCCGTATTTTTGCATAAGGGCCACCAGTTGTCCCGGATCGGTGCCCACCCGGGCGGTCACCGGCTTGGGCATGAGAGTGTCGGCCTTGCGCTCCAGCAAGGTGGTGACCGTCTGGTTCAAGTCCACTCCGTCCAGGATGGCACGGCGCACGTCGCCATCGGTGATTGTGCCCAAGAGTCGTTGATCCTGGTCGGTGACCAGCACGATTCCCCGCCGGTTCGCGTCGATGCAGGAAATCGCTTGCCTGATGGTGGCCCCAGGGGCTATGCACACTTGTTCGAGGTCCGCCGACATGGCCTTTCTCTGCTTGTCCGCCGGAGAGAGGTGCTATCCGGTTTTGGGGGTAGGCCGCGCCGGCACCCCGGTCACCGTGATTCCCGGCGGGACATTCTTGACTACCACCGCCCCCACCCCCACCAGGGCGTCGTCACCTATGCTCAAGTACTGCAACACCGAGGCCCCCAAGCCCACCTGGGCCCGGCGGCCCACCCGCACCCCCCCGCCCAGCACCGCCCCCGAGGCCACATGGCAATGCTCGTCCAGCAAGCAGTCATGCTCCACCACCGCGCGGGTGTTGACCACCGCGTTGGCCCCGATCACCGCGCCGGCATTCACGACACACCCTGGAAAAAGCTGGCAGCCCGGCTCCAGGGCGGCTTGGGGGCTGACGATGGCCGAAGGATGCACCACGCTGAACGGCTTGAGCCCCGCGGCCAAGGCCAGGTTGAAAAGCCGTTCCCGCGGCCGGTTGTCGCCGATGGATCCCTTGCCGACCACAAAGCTTTCCGCGCCTTGAGCGGCCAGTTCCTCAAGCTTGTCGTCACCGCCGATCACCGGCACCCCGTAGATCGAGTCGCCCCAGCCGGCGGCATCGTTGTCCACCACAGCCAACTCCGCCACGTCCCAGCCGCCGGCCCGCAGGGAATCTATTACCATGCGGGCGTGCCCACCTCCTCCCAAGACGATCAACCTGATCTTAGCCGCCAAACAAACCCCTCACTGTTGCCGGAATATAAGCCGAGCCTGTAAACCAGCCGAAATATTGGTACCACAAGACCCCCCCCGCCTCCACCCATATGGACTCAGGCTAACATGTCCAGGCGGATGATGGTTCCGGCGGGAATGGCCTGCCGGACAGTGCGGCCCAAGAGTTCTGGCAGCCGCTCGGGAGGCAGACCATTGCCTGGCCGGCGCAGCACTATCATCTCATCGCGCAGCACCGCCCCGGCCGGTATGTCACAGGCAGCCACCAAGCTGCGCCGGGCCACCGCCAGGTTGTGGACCTCGCCTGCCGCAGGCTCCTTGCGGCCATGGCCCAGGGCGGCCTCCACCTTACGGATGCCCCGCACCAGCGCCTCGAGTTCCGCTGGCTCGACCGATGCCTGGTGGTCCGGCCCGGGAAGTCCCCTGTCCAGGGTGAAGTGCTTTTCGATCACGCAGGCCCCCAGCGCCACCGCCGCCAGGGCCACCTCGTTTCCCATGGTATGGTCGGAAAATCCCACCGGCACCTTGAAGTGCTCCGCCATGGTGACCATGGCCCTCAAATTACAGTCCTCCGCTCGGGCAGGGTACGAGGAGACGCATTGCAGCAACACTACCGGCGGGTCCCCGGCCTCGGCGATAGCCTCAAGGGCTGCCTCCACCTCGGCCAGGGTGGCCATGCCGGTGGACACTATGAGGGGGCGGCCCTTGGCCGCCAAGTGGGCCAGAAGGCGGTGGTTGGTCAGGTCGCCGGAAGATACCTTGTAGGCCGGCACTCCCAGCGCTTGCAGGAGGTCCGCGCTGGCGCGGCCATAGGGCGTGGATAAAAAGGCCACCTCTTGCTGCCGGCAGTAGTCGCGGATACGGGCGAAGTCCTCCTGGCCGAGTTCCAGTCGCTCCAGCATCTGGTACTGGGATTCGGCCTCATCGGTGGTCTTCAGCTGATATGGGGCCTTCTGCGCCTGCTCGCTGGCGACCTCTTTGGCGGTAAAAGTCTGAAACTTGACCGCATCAGCCCCCGCCCGGGCCGCCAGCTCCACCATCTGAAGGGCTAAATCCAGCCTCCCGTTGTGATTCACTCCTGCCTCGGCGATTATGAAGCATGGCCCGTCCCCACCCACCAGCCGTTCGCCTATGCGCACCATCTCCTTCACCGGCGCCCCCTAAAGCAGACCTTGTCGCCGGCGTTCCAGGAGGAACTCGGCAAAGGCGAAATCGAGTTCGCTGTCGATGTCCACCCCGTGCAGCTCTGGCACCTCCACCGTCCTGACCTTTCCCTCCAGGTAGAGGCTGGAGCGCATCACGAACTCGGGCCGGGCGGCCAGGGCCACGGGGGCGATATCATAGATCCGCGGGGCCGCCTGGCGGCGGTGGACCGGAGCGTCTCCCTTGATGGCCACTCTCGCATACCCTTTTTCGTCCAATACCACCATGTTGAAATATGGGTTGCGGCGGGCGGGAGTGACCGCAATGGCCGCATCCGCCCCTGGATCGGAAAGCAGGGCCTCGATGATGGTGTCCACGTCCTCCGTGGTACCCAAGGGCGCGGTGCAGGGCACGGTGACGATGACTTCCACCCGGGGTTCAGCGGGATCGGCCTGCAAGGTATCGAGGGCGTGCTGCCAGGACAGCCACTCCGGCGCCTCGTCGGTGGCCAGCTCCGCTGGCCGCAGGAAAGGGACCTCCGCGCCGAAGCTTTTGGCCACCTCGGCGATCTCCGGGTCGTCGGTGGAAACCACCACCCGGTCTATCCGCCGGCTGCGAAGGGCCTTTTCTATTGCCCAACCCAACAAGGGCTTTCCGGCCAAGGGACGGATGTTCTTGCGGGGAACCCCCTTGGAGCCGCCGCGGGCGAATATCACGCAAAGCACGTAAGGTTCCATGGCACTCCAAAGCAGAAATCGCCGGTCCAGTATAAGCCGCGCGTTTTTCCTATCGCAAACAATGAATTGAAGCGGCGCCTCTGGTCACTACGCCACACATCTGCTATCATTCTCTGGTTGGACCGCGGTCCGTAACGGTAATACGAACCTCACCTTTTTGTACAAGTAGTATATCCTATTTTGGACTTTACGCTTGGATGGCAAAGTGCCGGCTGGGCCTTGCATCAGGGGGATTTGGTAAATTGAACGTGCTGATAGAAGCGGTGGGAAGCCCGGTATGGGGCGCCACCCTGCCTTGGCTGCGCCAGGCGGTCAGCAAGATCGTGGGGCTGGATATAG
Organism: uncultured Desulfarculaceae bacterium; assembly: GCA_964620595.1. Lineage (GTDB taxonomy): Bacteria > Desulfobacterota > Desulfarculia > Desulfarculales > Desulfarculaceae > Desulfocarbo. Next base: position 5,127 of record CAZUHP010000074.1, read on the forward strand.
ATCCCCTGGCTTTCGGCCTTTACGTGGTGGACCGGCCCTATTTGGTGCCCCAGTACGGCGATCCCGCCTGTTTCGACCGCTTACGGGACATCTGTCAACGCGAGGAGGTGGGATTGGTCTATCCCTCGGTGAACGAGGGCCTGCTGGAATGGGCGCGGCGCCAAGAGGAACTGGCCCGTGAAGGGGTGCGGGTGATCATTTCCCCGATGGAAACCGTGGCGGCCTGCATAGACAAGTGGGAGACATATCAGTTCTTCGCCCGCAATGGCATCCCCACGCCGGCCACCTCCCTGGAGCAGAGGTATCGTCTGCTGAAGCCCCGGGTGGGGCGGGGCGGCCAGGGCATCCGCCTCCTGGAGGATGGCGAGAAGGTGGACATGCAGGGGTTTGTGACCCAGGAACTGCTGGAAGGCCAGGAGTATTCGGTGGATTCGCTCTGCAGCCTGGAGGGGGAGGTGATCTATGTGGTGCCCCGCAAGAGGCTGGTGGTGGAGTCTGGTTTGTCGGTGAAGGGCGAGGTGGTGAAAGACGAAGAAATAGAGACCCTGACCCGCCGCATCCTGGCCGCGGCTGCCTTTGTCGGCCCGGTCAACATCCAGTGCTTCCGCACCCGCCGGGGAGTGTTCTTCACCGAGATAAATCCCCGCTTGGCTGGGGGCATGTCGCTTTCCATGGCAGCCACGGACAATTGGTTCACCGCCATTGCCCGGATGCTGGCCGGTGAGCGGGTGGAGCCGGCGCCGGTGCGCCACGGCATGGTGATGATGCGGTTTCTCAGCGACTGCATCGTGGAAAAGAACCAGCTTTTGTCATGATCCAGGCAGTAGGTTTCGACCTGGATGACACTCTCTATGATCACGCCGAGTTCGTCCGTGGTGCCTACCGGCAGGTGGCTGCGGCGGCCGCCAGGCTGGGGCTGGCCGAAGAGGAGTTCTTCCAGGAGATATATTCCAATTGGCAGGAACTGACCAGCCGGTGTAGTCATATATTCTCCGATGCCTTACGGCGCAGGGATGGGTTCAGCCCGGAAGCGGAGAGGTCCCTTTTGCGGGCCTACCGCAGCTACCGTCCCGCAGTGCTGCATCCCTTGCCGGGTGTGGTTTCGGGCCTGGAGGCGTTGCGCGAAGCCGGCCTCGGTTTAGGGGTGCTGACCGACGGGCAGCCGGCGCTTCAGCGCCACAAGCTGGCGGCCTTGGGGCTGAAACCTTTTTTTCGGGTCGTGGTCATCACCGGCGATTGGGGACCTGATTTATACAAACCCCACGCCAAGGGCTTCCGCCGGCTGGCCGGGGAGCTGGGGGTGGAGCCGCAGAACATGGCCTACGTGGGCGACAACCCCATGGTGGATTTTGCCGCTCCCAAGCGTCTGGGCATGCTGACCCTGAGGATCAAACGCGGAGAGTACCGCAACCTGCCAGACCCGGCCGAGGTGGACCAGGTGTTCGCAGATACCAACCAAGCCATGGATTGGCTGCTGGAGGTGGCGGGGAAAGGAGCGCTGGATGGCTGAGCCCAAGCGCATTTTGGCCTTTACCGGCATTCGCTCGGAGTACGACATAATTTACTCTCCCTTGCGTGCCATGAGCCAACATCCCGGCCTGGAGCTGATGGTGGTGGCCAGCGGAGCGCACCTTTCGCGCAACTTCGGCTACAGCCTCAGGCAGATAGAAAAGGACGGTTTCCCCATAGCCGAGCGCATCGAAAGTCTTCTGGACAGCGACAGCCCCGCCGGACGCATCAAGTCGGCTGCCATGCAGCTCTTGGGGCTGGTGCAGACCCTGGAGCGCCTGCGCCCGGACTTCATCTTCGTGTGCGGCGACCGAGAGGAAGCCATCAACGCCGCCCTGGCCGGCGCCTATATGAACATCGCGGTGGCCCACCTGGGCGGCGGTGATCTGGTGGTGGGCAACGTGGACGATTCGGTACGCCATGCGGTCACCAAGCTGGCTCACCTGCACCTTGTCATGAGCGAGGACAGCGCCCAGCGGGTGCTCAGGCTGGGGGAGGAACGCTGGCGGGTGCATGAGGTGGGCAACCCCGGCCTGGACCGGTTCAGGCTGCTGCCCCGCCTGAACCGCCGGGAACTGGGCGAGCGCCTGGGGATGGAACTGCGCGAGGGCCCCTTGCTGCTTGTGATCCAGCATATAATCTCCAGCGAAATAGCTGATGCCGCACGGCAGATGGAGATCACCATGGACGCGGTGGCCGAGTTGGGCTACCAGGCCCTGGTGGGCTATCCCAACACAGACGCCGGCAGCCGGGACATCATCCAGGTGCTTGAGAGACGAGCGGCGGAGCTGCCCTTTGTAAAGCTCTACCGCAACCTGCCCCGCCTGGAGTTCGTAAACCTGCTGCAAGAGGCGGACGTCTTGTTGGGCAATTCCAGCCTGGGATTGTTGGAGGCTCCCTTCCTGAAGTTGCCGGCGGTCAACATCGGCAACCGGCAGAAGAAGCGGATACATGCCGAAAACGTGATCTTTGTGCCCCATGACAAAGAGGCCATCAAGGCCGCGGTGGAAAAGGCTCTCAAGGACCCGGAGTTCAGGCAGCAGGTGCGGCAGTGCTCCTGTCCCTTTGGTGATGGCCGGGCAGGGGAGCGTATAGCCGAAGTACTGGCCGCCACGCCGGTGGACGACCGGCTCCTCACCAAGGATTGGACCTTCTGATTCTCACCCCCTTTCAGTACATGGAGAGTTCTTTTGGCTGACACGAAAGTTAGCAATGCGGAATGGGACGGCCTTTACGCCAACCGCACGGGCACGCAATGGCAGCCCAGCGAGGACGTAGTTCGCTTTTGCGCCCGCCACATCCAGACCCGGGTGGGACCGGACGAGTACATCACCCGGGCCGGCATCCGTCACATACTGGACTTCGGATGCGGCAATGGCCGCCATGTGATCTTCTTTGCCAAGCAGGGCTTCCGGGTCAGCGGCCTGGACATCTCCCGGGAATCGTTGGACCTGTGCCGCCGCTGGCTGGACATGGAATCCTTGGTTGCCGACCTGCGACAGGCCAGCGTGGAGGAGGTTCCCTTTGCCGACGATTCTTTCGATGCGGTGGTTTCTTTCGGGGTGCTGGATCATGTCCGCCTGGAGGTGGCCATGCGGGCGGCCGGGGAGTTGAGACGGGTGCTGAAGCCTGGCGGCTTGGTGCATGTGAACCTGCGGTCGCCGGAGTCGTTGGATTTTGGAAAGGGCGAAGAAATCGAACCCAACACCTTCATCCTCACCGAAGGACCGGAGAAGGGCATACCCCAGCATTTCTGGAGCCAGGAGGAGGTGGAGACTTTTCTGGAGGGATTCGAGGTGCTGGATTGGGAACTCTCCGTGCGCTGGCTGGATAAGGCTCGAACCCAGCGTGATTCGCGCTGGGCGGTGACAGCCCGCCTGCGCGCCTGAACCAACCCGTGCAGCCTGCGAGACCAATTGCATCATGAGTGACTGCCGAATATTTCTGGGGGATCTGGCGCACAACTTCGCCCACAAGGGCCCCTTCACCATGCCTATCAACATAGGCTATCTGGCCGGCTATCTGGACAAGCTCTACGGCCAATCCCTGGAGGTGCGCCTCTTCAAGTTTCCCCAGGACCTCCTGAACGCGGTGGAGCAGGATCCGCCGCACATTCTGGGGCTCTCCAACTACACTTGGAACCTGGAGCTCAACCGCCAGATCATTGCCTGGGTAAAGGCGCGGAGCCCGAACACGGTCACCGTGTGCGGGGGGCCGGACTACCCCCTGGTGCCGGCGGAAGCCGAGCGCTACCTGAAGGCACGGCCTGGCCTGGACTTTTTCGTGCGCTGGCAAGGCGAGAGCGGCTTGGCCAGGCTGGTGGAGCGCTTTGTTGCCACTGGCTCGCCCCGGCAGATGAAGCGGGAGCCCCTGCCCAACTGCGACTTTTTGGACCCAAAGAGCGGAAGCCTGGTGGCCTGTCCGGTGTACGAGCCTGTGCAGGACCTGGCGGAGATACCTTCGCCCTACCTTGAAGGAATCATGGACCCGTTCTTCCAGGACGGCATGATGGCCCTCATAGAAACCAACCGGGGCTGTCCCTACACCTGCACCTATTGCGCCTGGGGCGCCTCGGCTCAGCGCAAGGTCCTGGCCTTCCCCCTGGAGCGGGTACTCGCCGAGCTGGACTACATCGCCACCCAGCCGCACAAGTCAGACGTGCTCATGATAGGTGACGCCAACTTCGGCATCATGGCGCGGGACGTGGAGATAGCGCGTTACCTTCGCCGGATTCGCGAACGCCACGGCTACCCTTCCAATATATCCATAGCCTGGGCCAAGGCCACGCCGGGCCGCATCAAGAAGATGGCGGCCCTTTTGAAGGACATGACAAGCATCACGGCTTCTTTCCAGACCCTGGAGCCGAAGGTGCAGGCCAACATCAAGCGCAAGAACCTGAGCTATGAACAATTTCGGGAGATACAGGATTACTTTTACCAGCAGGGCGTTCCCTCCCACAGCGAGCTGATACTGCCCCTGCCCGGGGAAACCAAGCAGAGCCACCTGGACGCACTGCGCAAGCTGTTCGCCACCAACCTTTCGCATATCGCCTGCTACAACCTGCGCATGATAAACGGCAGCGAACTGTCCACCGGCGACAGCCGGAAGAAATGGGGTTTCAAAACCAAGTGCCGGCTGGTGGACGGCGGCTTCGGACGCTACGGCGAGGTGCTGGCGGTTGAACACGAAGAAATGGTGGTGGCCACCGCGGACATGACCATGCAGGAGGTGCTCTACTTCCGGCCGATCCATTTCTATATATTCTTTCTGTGGAATTATGGCTACTATGCCCTGCTCCTCCAACTGCTCAAGACCTGGGGGCTCAATCCCCTTGATTTGATAATCAGCCTGGTGGAGCGCGACAAGGAGCCTCCTCCTGCCGTGGAACGCATCTTGAACGACTTTGCGCGCGAGGCGAGGGAAGAGTGGTTCCCGGACCGGGAAGCACTAGTGTCTCACTACTCCAAGCCGCATGTTTTCAAGGAGTTGGCCGCAGGCTCCTTTGGCAAGCTTAACTTCAAATACATGTTCCGGTTTCTCTTGGAATGCCGCGCCGATTTTGACCGCTACCTGCGGGGTACGACCCTGGCCTTGCTGGAGCGGTCAGGCCGGAGCGGACACCATTTTCAGGCCGAGCTAGAAGAAGTGATGCATTATTTGGCCGAGGCCTTTGTGGATTTCTCGCGCTGGGAGCAGGAGCTTGAGCGGGAGAAGACGGTGGAGTTTTCTTATGATTTGCTGGCCTGGCGAAATGACGACTGCAGCCAGCCACTGCACAATTATCCCCGGCCGGGTTTGCGCCTCAGATTCAGTCTGGACGAGTTCCAATACCAGACACTCAACAACCGCCTGGCCTCCTACCGCCAGAACGACCTGAACCAAAGCCTGCGCAAGATGGTGGAATACATGAACCACCGGCACTTGCTGTACCAGGTGGACTACGCCTGACCAGCTCCTGCGGTTGTCTTGGCGCCAGTCGACAGGGGAGGGACTACCCCCAAGGCGGGGTAGTCAGACAAGGGAGTTCCATCTTGCGAACACCGCGGGAGGTCACCCAAGATGGTGGGGACTTTCCCACGCTCACTCCAGCATCTGCAAAAGCTCTTCATCGCTGAGCTGGCGGCTGTTCTCGTTGCTGGCAAAGACGAAGCCTTCTTCCAGTTTTTTGGCTTCTTTCCAGTTCTTGATCTCCCACCAGGGGAAGCTGGGCTGGATGATGAACATGTCTT
>CAZUHP010000075.1:0-10575 GCA_964620595.1 uncultured Desulfarculaceae bacterium
GCCGGAAAAACACCAGGACCAGCCCTGTCCAAGCCACGGCCAGGCAGTCCCATATCCATAGCAGCCACTGGCCTTTCTGGATCAAAAAGCCAGAGATGAGAAACACAATGGCAAGCCCGGCAATGAAGCCCACCAGGTACAGGCTGAACAGGATGCGTTCGCGCCAGTAGGCCAGGTCCTTGATTTCCTGGTCCTCCAGCGGTCCCAGGAAATGAGAGCGCAGGCGCGCCCACAGGCTGGGGGGTTGGGCAGGGGGCTGAATGGTCTGGGGCAAGTTTTAGACTTCCCCGCGAGTGAAAAGGAGTTGCGCTTACATCAAGGTTATTCCCAGACAGGACCGATAACTGACATTATTATATCGAATTTTCGGGATTGGGCCATAAGGCCTCCAGATCAGCGCCAGCGTTTCTTGCGTTTGTAGCGCTGGAATCCCTTGACCGAGACCTCGTTCCGGATGCCCAGGTAGAATTCGCGCACGTCCTCGTCAGCCATCAGTTCCTGGGGGGTGCCGGCCAGCACGAAACGCCCGTTCTCCATGACATAGCCGTAATGGCACACGCTGAGCGCCATGTTGGCGTTCTGCTCCACCAACAGGATGGTGGTGCCCAGATCCTGGTTCACTTGCTTGATGGTGCGGAATATCTCCTTGACCAGAAGCGGGCTGAGCCCCAGGGAGGGCTCGTCCAGGAACATGATGCGGGGCCGCATCATCAGGGCCCGGCCAATGGCCAGCATCTGCTGCTCCCCGCCGGAGAGGGTGCCGGCCAGTTGCTTCTGGCGCTCGGCCAGGCGGGGGAACAGGTCGAAGATCATCTTTAGGTCTGCCTTGGTCTGGGCGCCGCGGCGGGTGTAGGCGCCCATCAACAGGTTCTCCAGCACGGTGAGTTCCTCGAACACCTCGCGGCCCTCGGGCACGTAGGCCAGGCCCATGCGCACGATGTCCTCGGTGTCCTTGCCGTCGATGCGCCGCTCGTCCAGCCAGATGGTGCCCTTGTCGGGCTGGTCTTCGATCAGGCCCATTATGGTCTTGATCAGGGTGGACTTGCCCGCGCCGTTGGCGCCCAGGATGGCGGTGATCTTGTTTTCGGCCAGCTTGAGGCTCACCCCCCGCAGCGCCATGACCAGGCCGTAAAGCGTCTCGATGTTCTTCACCTCAAGCATGGGCCGTCTCCCCGTTGTCCCCGGCCGGCTGCGCCGCTGCTCCCTCGCCCTGGTCGCCCAGGTAGGCCCTCAGCACCTCAGGATGGTTCTGCACCTCCTCGGGCGGGCCGTAGGCGATCGGCTCTCCGTAGTTGAGCACCATGATCTGGTTGCTGATCTCCATGACCAGGCGCATGTCGTGCTCAATGACGAGCAGGGTGACCCCGAACTCCTCCTGGATGTCGCCCAGCCAGAAGATGAGTTCCTGCTTTTCCTCCAGGTTCATGCCCGCCACCGGCTCGTCCAAGAGCAAGAGTTCCGGCTCCATGGCCAGGGCCCGGCCCAGCTCCACCTTTTTCTGCACCCCGTAGGGCAGGCCGCCCACAAAGCGGTCGCGGGCGTGCTGCAGGTCCAAGAAGTCGATGATCTCCTCCACCTTGTGCCGGTGGGCTATCTCTTCCTGCGCGGCCCGGGAGCCCCGGCGGAAGAAGGTGGAGCCCGCCCACACCCCGGTTTTCATGTGCAGGTGCCGGCCCAGGAGCAGGTTGTCCAGGGTGGTCATCTTGCTGAACAGCTCGATGTTCTGGAAGGTGCGGCCGATGCCCAGGGCGGCGATCTGGTGGGGCTTTTTGCCCACGATCTCCTGGCCCTTGAAGCGGATGCTCCCGGAGGAGGGCTTGTACAGGCCGGTGATGCAGTTGAACAGGGTGGTCTTTCCCGCCCCGTTGGGGCCGATCACCGCCACGATTGAGCCTTGCTCCACGCTCAAAGATACCCGGCTCAAGGCGGTGAGTCCGCCGAAGACCATGCTGAGGTCCTTGACTTCGAAAAAGCTCATGCCCGATCCATCCGCAGCCGGGCGCCCCCCCTCAGCCGGCCGGTTGGCAGGTGGGGGGCGGGAAAGCCCCGCCCCCCCGTGATGTTGGTTCTACTCCGCGTCGATCCACTCGGAAAGGCGCTTGGCCTTGCCCTTGTCCAGGCACTTGGCCAAGAACACCTGGCGGATGCCCTGGCGCCGGTTGGGGCCATAGGTCACCTTGCCGAAGATGCCCTGGAAGTCCTTGATGGTTTCCATGGCCTTGACAAAGCTGTCCACCGTGAGGTCCTTGCCCGCGCGCTTGAGACCCTCCACCATGGGCTCCACAAAGCCGAAGCCCGCGTAGAAGAACACGCCCCAGCGCTCCTTGGGCGCGTACTTCTGCTGGGCCTTGTGGTACTTGACCATCAGCGGGTTCTTGCTGTCGGGCAGCTCGGCGAAGTTGCCGAAGATCACGCCCTTCCACAGACCCTTGGTGATCTTGTACATCAGCGGCGCGTCGGAGAGGGTGGAGCAGGCCATCCACTGGGGCTTGTAGCCCAGCTTGGCGGCGGTGCCCAGGGTGATGGCCGCCTGCTTGGGCAGCAGCCACAGGATCACCGCGTCGGCGCCGGCCTGCTTGAGCTTCAAGATGTGGCTGGAAAGGTCGGTGTCCATGATCTCGGTGGGTATCTCGGCCACCAGCTTGAGGCCGCGCTTTTTCATCTCGGCCTTGGCACCCTCCAGGCCACCCTTGCCGTAGTCGTCGTTCTGGTAGAGGAAGCCGATCTTCTTCTTGCCCAGGGTGTCCAGGGCATAGCGCACCAGCACCTTGGCCTCGTCGGGATAGTTGGGATACACCGCGAAGATGGTCTTCTTGGGCGGGTAGGCCCAGTGGGTGGAGCCCGAAGCCGAACCCACCCAGGGAATCTGGTGCTTGATTATGTAAGGCATCACCGCCATGCCCGGCGAGGTGCCCACGCCGGAGGCAAAGCCGAACACGCCTACGTTTTCGTACAGGTCCTTGACGATGGCCTTGGTGCGGTTGGGCTGGTAGCCGTCGTCACGCATGTAGTACTTGATCTTGCGGCCGTTGATGCCGCCTTCGTCGTTGATGAGCTGGAAATAGACCCCGGTGCCCCGGGCCACCGCGCCCCACAGGGCGGCCGGGCCGGTCTGGGGACCCCACTGGCCGATTTTGATGGTGTCTTTGCTAACACCCTTGGTGACCCCCGCCCAGGCGCCGCCGGCCAAGGCCAGGGCCGCCACCACGGCCACCACCAGGAAAAGTTTCTTCGCCATAGTCCCTCCTTTTGCTCCGTTTAAACCCCGTGGCACGCCCGCCCTCTGGCAGGCTGGGCCGTATCCGGCCCCCAGGCCCCTTTGGTTTGGCCTCTCCTTGCGGCGGCGTTCCCGACCGCCCCCCGGTCGCCCCCGGTCGCCCCCCGTCGCCCCCCCGGCCGCTGTCCGCCGCCTGTGTTTAGGTTATTGTAACCCGCCGGCTGCGTTGGCGGGCTTTTGCCTTGGTTAAACCTTGCGCACGTAGTGGCGGGCGAATAGCCCGCTGGGCCGCACGCACAGGATCAGCACAATGACCGCAAAGGCCACCACGCTCTTGAATTCCACCGATACGAAGCCGCCGAACAGGTTTTCGATCACCCCCAGGATGAAGCCGCCGGCCACCGCTCCGGGAAGCGAAGTCATGCCGCCCAGCACCGCGGCGGAAAACCCCTTGAGTTGGGGGTTCCACATCAGGTTGGGGTCCAGGGTGTCGGTGGAGGCTATCAAGAAGGCGGCCGAGGCGCCCACCATGGAGCTGATGCCCCAGGTGAGCATCATGATGCGGTTCACCCGGATGCCCATCAAGCGGGCCACGGTGTGGTTCTGTTGGGTGGCCTTCATGGCCACGCCCAGCTTGGTATAGCGGAAAAAGGCGAACAACAGGAGCATCAGGAGCAGCGCCCAGCCCAGGGTGACCAGGTTGAGGTTGGAGATGACCACGCCGGGCAGTATCTCGTGCACCTCGAAGTCGCTCACCGGGAAGGGAAAGTTCTTCTGGTCCGAGCCCCAGCGCCAGGAGGCCAGGCCGTAGAGGATCATTTGGAGGCCCAGGGTTATGATGATGAGCCCCAGCACGTTGGGCTCCTTGGCCCGGCGCAGGAAGAAGAACTCCAGAAAGGCGCCCAGGCCGAAGGCAAAGACCAGGGCCAGGGGGAAGGCCACCGTGAAGCCATAGCCCTGGGTGTCCAGCAGGAAATAGGCCACAAAGGCGCTCAGCATGGCCATGTCGCCCTGGGCGAAGTTAAGCACCTCGCTGGTCTTGTAGATGATCACCATGGCCAGCGCCATGAGGGCGTAGGTGGCGCCGATAGCTATGCCGCTGATTATGAGTTGTCCCAGCATGGCTCCGTTGTCCGTTGCCGCGGGGCGGTCCTCCCGCGGCCGGTAAGGGGTTTCGCTATGGGAACAGCCTTATCCGTCCCAGGTTGACACCCGAAGTGACCGGCTCCCTGCATTCAGAAGGGCCAGGTTCTCCAGTAAAGCTTGGTGCGTATCCAGAGGCCATAGAGCCCCAGGGGTTCGAAGATGATGATCAGGACCATGATCAGCCCGAACACCACGTACTGCACGTTGGGAAGGCCGCTGATGGTGAAAACGCTGCGGCTGATTTCTTCCAGGAGCGGGCCCACCAGGGGCATCTCGGTGATGCGGGAGAGTTCTATCTGCAACCAGGTTATGAGCACCGCGCCCATGACCGAGCCCAGGATCGAGCCCAGGCCGCCCACCACCACCATGGCCAGGAAGAGTATGGAGATCATGATGTTGAAGGTGTGGGGATTGATGAAGCCCAGCACGAAGGCCATGAGCCCGCCAGCGATACCGGTGTAGAAGGCGCTGATCGCAAAGGCCAAGGTCTTGTAATAGGTCAGGTTGACTCCGATGCACTCGGCGGCGATGTCGCTGTCGCGCAGGGCCACGAAGGCGCGGCCCACCCGGGTCTTGGTGAGGTTCCTGAGTCCCCAGGTGAGCAGCACGCAGATGGGCATGATCACCGCGTAGCGGGCGGTGTCGCTGTCCACGTGGAGCCCGAAGATGACCAGGGGAGGGGCCTGCACCCCCATGTGCCCGCCGAAATACTCTATGCGGCCCAGTATCTGGGTGATGGTCAGCCCGAAGCCCAGGGTGGCAATGGCCAGGTAGGGGCCTTCCAGGCGCAGGGCCGGCAGGCCCAGCAGAAAGCCGAACACCGCCGAGATCAGGCCGCCGAGGATCAGGGCCGGCAGGAAAGGCAGCCCCAGCTTGGTTATGAGGATCAAGGTTCCGTAGGCGCCGATGGCGAAAAAGCCGGCATGGCCCAGGCTGATCTGGCCGGTGTAGCCCACCAGGAGGTTCAGCCCCAGGGCCACGATTACTTGAATGGCTATGATGTTGACGGTGTAGGTGAGATAGGAACTGGCGAAAAAGGGAAAGGCCGTGAGGGCGGCCAGGAGTACTATGAGCCAGAAAACCTGAGCCCCGCTGTCCAGAAGGCGGATGTCCTCGAAGTAGTCGCGCTTCATATCCATAGGATGCGATCCTTCCCTTTTGACGGCGCGGCAGGGATAGCACAGGGCGCCTAGGTCTTGCGTCTGGTCAGTCTTTCCAACACGCGGCTAGAATAACGATGCTCCTCCAGAATGGCCGATTGGGGGCGAATGGCGTTCAACTTGGCAGCCAGGTAGTTCAGCCTCTTGAGGGCCTTGTAGCGAGAGGCCTCGTCCGGGGCGTTGACCAGCAGGTCTTCCACCTGTGTAATTTCCTTGCGTACATCCAGCTCGGGCGGAGTGTAACCCGCGTTCTTCAGCACCTTGTAGGCTAGGCGCAGCTCCTCGGGCAGGCGAGAGTCATCCTCGAGCTGTTGGGGTTTGCCCTTGCCAGGGAGGTCGTCCAGCTCACCGCGTTCGATCGCCTCGCGGATGCGTTCCTCGGCTATCTTGTGCCAGGTGTAAAGAGACACGGCTGGCTCGGCTTCCTCCCTGCCTTGAGGCAACGGAATACATGTTAGCCCGGCCCGTGCCGCGCTTTCAAGCAAAAAGGCCCGGTCAGCCGCCCAGTCGGCTCATGGGGCAGCCCACCGCCTTGAGCCGGCCCTGGTCCTGGCCATGGCCCGCCGGCTTGATGGCCGCCGCCTGCAGGAGTGCGCCGGACAGCTCCTCGTCGCCGGCGCCGTTGCGCAACAGCGCCTTGAGGTCCACCCTGGCCTCGGACATGAGGCAAGGCACCAGCCAGCCCTCGGCCGAGAGGCGGAGGCGGTTGCAGGTGGCGCAGAAGTGGTTGCTCACCGCCGAGATGACACCCAGCTCTCCCCGGGCGCCGGCCAGCCGGAAGCGCCGGGCCGGTCCGTCGCCCGGCCGGCGGGGCAGGGGCTCCAGCTTGCCCAGCCGCCCCAGCCGCTCCAGCACCTCGGCGCTGGATACGAAGCGCGAGCCGTCATAGGCCGTGCGCCGGCCCACGGGCATGTATTCGATGAAGCGCACCGCCAGGGGCCGCTCCTGGCTGAGCCGGGCGAATGCCTCCACCTGGTCCTCGTTCACCCCGGCCAGGAGCACCACGTTCAGCTTGACCTCCAGGCCGGGCGCGGCCAGGGCCGCCTCGATGCCCTCCCATACCTTTTCATAGGCCCCGGGACCCTGCTCCGGGCCCAGGCCGGTTATGGCGCCGAAGGAGGCGGGGTCCAGGGTGTCCAGGCTCACGTTGACGGTGCTCACCCCGTAGCGGGTGAGCAGGGGCAGGTGCTCGGCCAGCAGCAGGCCGTTGGTGGTGAGGCGCAGGTCCGGCCGGGGACGGAGGGAATCCAGGGCCAGCAGGAGCACGCCCAGGTCCCGGCGCAGGAAGGGCTCGCCGCCGGTGAGGCGTATCTTGCGCACCCCCAACTCCACCGCCGTCTTGGCCACCCGGGCGATTTCCTCCAGGGTGAGCACTTGGCCGTGGGCCAGCTTTTGCACCCCCTCCTGGGGCATGCAATAGATGCAGCGCAGGTTGCAGCGGTCGGTGACGGACAGGCGCAGATAGGTCAGGCGCCGTCCCAAGGGATCGGTGAGCAAAGGCAGGGCCCCGGGGAGGGGGGCGCTGGGGGTCGTCTTTGGCATGGCTCGCCCGCAGAAAGATGAATTGCTGCAAGTTTAGCCCTGCGGCCCGCGGGCGTCAACGTGCCAGCTCCTTCTCGAAGCGCTCCACCAGGCTCTCCAGCAGGCGGTAGTGGCCCACCACCTCCCGCTCCAGGGCCTTTTTGGGCGGCCGGGAGAGGTAGCGCCGCTTGAGGTAGGCGTTGCTCAGTTGCTTGCGGCAGATTTGCAGGAGCTTGCGCAGGGCCTGGGGGTGCTTGGCGGCCATTTCCTGGCCCTCCTGGCTCAGCACGTGCACCAGGATTATCATGACGTGCACGTGTTGCAGCTTGCGGCCGCTGTGATCGGCCCGGTTTTGCACCAGTTTTTCCAGGAGCCGCAGCCGGTGGGCCATGCGCAGCTCGGCCAGGGTTTGCCGCAGCTTGGCGTGCAGGCGGGGGGCGCGGCGGAACTCGGTGTGCATGCCCGGCTCCTCCACAAAGGAGGTGAGCACCTTGTTCACCCGCTCAAAGGTGTCCGGGCTGTAGTCGGCCAGGATGTGCCAGTGCTTCTTGAGCCAGGCCAGCAGGAATTTCAGCCGGCTGGGCAAGTCGGCGGTGCCTTTGACCTCCTCGCTGTCCTCGTAGATGATGCTGCCTTGGTGTTCGCCCCGCACTATGTCGTTGAGCAGCAGGAGCCGGTCCTGGCCCAGGCCCAGCACGTCCATCTCCAGGGTTTCGCCGGTGAAGGGATGGATCACCTCCTGGCTGGAAACCGACAGGGCGCGCCCCTCCAGCACGTTGTCCGGGTGGTAGGAGTGTTGGGTGTAGCGGACCTTGAGGATGACCACCTTGCGCTTGGGGTCCACCAGGAAGCCGCCCTCCTCCAGGCGGCGCTGGTTTTCCTTGGAACAGCCCTTGGCCCCCACCAGGGCCACTTTCTCCACTCGGGGCAGGCCCTTGCGGGCCTCCAGGCTGGTGAAGGTGGTGATGGTGCGGTCGCTGTGGCCCAGGACCTTTACCGCGAAGCGCTCCTTGCGGCGCATGAGCCGCCGGGCGAACAAGGCGGCCGAGGTATGGCGTTCGCCGCAGATGGGAAAGCCGGACTGCTCCATCAAGAAGCGATACACGAAGCCACGGTTGCGGGCATAGGATTGGTTGTCGCCCGGGATGAACTTGCCTATGTGGCGGCCGAAACGCTTGATCTCCCCATCCAGGTCCGAGGGGAAGGAGGCGAACACCCCGGCCAGGTAGAAGGTGCCGCTGGGCTCGCGGGCGATCAGGTGGCCGCGGTCCATCTTGAACAGGTGAGGCAGCAGCAGGGTGTAGCGGCTGAAGGGGGTGAGCGCCTTGCGTCCCAGGTCCTTGCCCAACTCGGGCACCAGGTTGCGGGGCAGCCTCTCGCGCAGGGTCTGGCGGTTCTGGGCCACCACGCTGGGGTCGGGTGGCGAGCCCTCGGGCAAGAGGATGTCGAACTGAAATCCCTCGTCCTGGTAGCTTATCTGCCGGTCCAGCACCACCATGCTGAAGGCGGGAAGGTGCTTGTATTCGATCAGGGGGGCGTCAAAGGAAGGTACCAGCTCCCGGGGTTCCACCAGGGGGTAGTCCTGGTCGTAGGGTGCCAGGAGGCCGGCCTCCACGTGCACGAACTCCAGCAGGCGGATGATCACCTCCAGGGGAGGGGGCTTGCCCTGGGGCATCACCTCCAACAGATCCCACAGGCGCACGCCTCCTGTTTCCACCCTGCTGAAATAGCGCTCCCGGGGCCCCACGCTGATAATCCTTTCGCTAACCCACTGAAATGCTTGTATCACGCCCTCGACCCTCTGGTCAAGAAAACCCGGCTCGGCCGGGGCGGGCCCTGGGGTCCGGCGGCGGGGCCGGCCGGGGCGGGGAGGGCGGCAAATCTGTGAGATAAAGGCCTTAGCGCCGTTGACAAGGCGGCGGCGCTCTGTTAGAAACTACTTGCTCGGGGGCTGTAGCTCAGCTGGGAGAGCGCATGACTGGCAGTCATGAGGTCGTCGGTTCGATCCCGATCAGCTCCACCAAACAAGAAAATCAAGGGGCTAGCCGGAAACGGCTGGCCCCTGGTTTTTGGATGCCCAGCCAGGGGAACCCGTTGTCTCCAGGGCCTTGACGCCCGCCCCTTTCCCCAACCCGCACCGGGCTTTCCGGCCAAGGACGGGAATCCTAGGGAATAATAGGTTTTTTGCCCCTCGCCCTCCTCACCCCTCTCCAGGAGTTTGGCCCCCAAAAAAAGGGATAGACCGGCAGGCGGCCTATCCCCTTGGGATTGTCATGGTGGGCGGTGCGAGATTCGAACTCACGGCCTTTGGCTCCGGAGGCCAACGCTCTATCCAACTGAGCTAACCGCCCCTTGTTTGCAGCACCCGGATTTCTACCATACCCCGCAGTGGTTGTCCACAGAGGCCCGACTGCCCTGCCGCTGGGGGCCAAGGAGCCGCGAGGGTGAGTGGGACCGGTTTGGCGCAGGGGGTGGTTTTGGTTTATCATCCTAAGAGCGGTTTTTTTACCGTAGGCGGCTGGGATTTGTTAAATTGCTTTACTAGGGATTGATGTCCGAAAATTTTGTTGCATGGGGATTGATATGCTTGGACTAAAGCAGTTATCCATTCGAGCCAGGATAGTCAGCGCCATAAGCGTGCTGCTCGCCACCATGGTGGTTTTGGTGGGCTATTCGCTTTGGCTGCTGGACAGCCAAAAGGCCGATGGCCTGGTGGTGAATGTGGCTGGCCGCCAGAGAATGCTTTCCCAGAAGATGACCAAGGAGGCCTTGCAGCTCTTGGCCGCAGGGGGCAACAAGGCCCAGCTTCAGGATAGCCTCCTGAAGACGGCGGAGCTTTTTGATAAGTCCCTGGCTGGCTTGATAAAGGGGGACCCAACCCAGAAGCTGCCGCCGGTCGAGAACCCAGACATCAAGGCCCAGTTGGAGAAGGTGGCCGGCCTATGGAAGCCCTTCTACCAAGCCGTAAAGACAGTGGCCAGCGCTACCTCTCTTGCTGATCCTGAGTTCAAGAAATCCCTTGCCTATCTCACGGCCAACAACCTGACCCTCCTCAAGCAGATGAACAAAGCGGTGGGCATGATGGCTGCCGAGGCCAAGGGAAAGGTGGGCAGCCTGGAGATGGTGCTCCTGGTGGGCCTGGGCATAGGCATCGTGGTGTTCTTCCTGGTGTTGATGATCGTCAACCGCTCGGTGGTCAAGCCCTTGCGGGAGGTGGTGGGCGACGTGGAGCAGCTCACCAGCGGCAACCTGCGCCCCTTCCCCCACTACATCACGGGCAACGACGAGATCGCCCGGGTGGAGGACGCCCTGGAGAAGCTGCGCAACACCCTCAACGAGATCATCGGCATGGTCAAGACCAAGTCCCTGAGCCTGGCCGACGGGGCCAGTAACCAGGCGGCCGCGGTGGAGGAGACCGCCGCCTCCATGGAGGAGATCTCCTCCATGACCAAGTCCAGCTCTGACAATGCCAAGAACGCCAACCAGTTGATGCACGAGTCCGCCGCCTTGCTCAAGGACGCCATCGCCACC
>CAZUHP010000076.1:0-2315 GCA_964620595.1 uncultured Desulfarculaceae bacterium
CGGCTGGCGCTGGACCCGCCCTGCTCGATGGAAGCAAAGTAGACCCTGTTCTCACCAGCCAAGCCGATGGCCGCCACCTGGGCGTTGGGCTCCTTCAGCTCCTGCCGGATGAGCTCCCCGGTTTCGATGGCGCCCTTGCCGCGCAGGTGGGAGGCGTCGCGTATTTCTACCTTGTCGTTGTGTATCCACAGATAAACCAGATCAGGAGACTTGCCGCGGATGATCACCTTGTCGTAACCGGCGAACTTCAATTCCGGCGCCCAAAAGCCTCCCATCATTGAAAACGCCATCAGCAAGGTCTGGGGCGAAATGGTAGTGACAATGGTGCGGTTGCAGCCGGTCGCAGGGGTGCCGCACAGAAGACCGGCGCTGAATATCAAGAGATTGTCAGGAGAAAAAGGTTCAACTTCAGGGGGAACCCTATCCCATATTATCTTGGCGTTGGTACCCAGACCGCCCAGATAAAGCTCGGTTTCTCTCGGGTCGCTTTCCACCTTTTCGATGTTGCCCCGGGATAGGTCGACTTCCAGATTATACCCTGTCTCTGCGTACCTCATTTTTCCCCTCACGAGAGCGATACTGCCGTCAGGCGGCAACTAACACTCTTCGAGCCACAACTCTTTTGAACAGCCAGAGGGGCGTGCCCGGCCGGCGCGCCCAATTGAGCTGGCTTTGAAAGCCATGCGATTCAAGGAGCTTGACAACGCTACCACTTACCCGCTTTCTGCGGCAAAGGCTGGAAAAGCCTTCTTTTGTAACCGGTTATGTGCCTATTGCTCAAGCTGCGGATGCTTTGTTTCAGCTGAAGTCCGCGGCTTGTTCGGCTATAATCATCCCTGGGGATGAAGTCTTCGGGAAGTATGTCATAGAAGCCATTCTCAATCAAACCAAGTAGCTTTGCCAGTAAAAACAGTCCATTATGAGATTGATGGCTACATTATAGCCACAATATAACTACGTGTCAACATAATATTGCAAAAGGTAAGGCGTTAGTGGGCGATGGCGGCCTCGGAGCTGCCTCGCTGCCGTCCTGCCTGGGGCAAGCAGGCACAAATCATGTGATATCCAATGGATGTCCCCTCTCCCTCCAGCGGGGGGGAGAGGGGACAATACCATGGCAGCTTTCGCCTTTTTGACGGTGGCGATGTCCCCGGCAGGGCCCCTTGCCTTCTCAGCTCCCTATCGAGGGCTCAAGGAGGGGTCCGCTCGAAGCCGTTGCCCGGTCACAGCCCGGTGTCAAAGCCCAACTCCACCTCCAGCCAGAAGGCCCGGCCGGGTCCGGGCTGGGTGCCGTGGGGGAACCAGTCTTCATCGAACAGGTTCTTCACCTTGAAGCTGACCGTGACCAAGTCCTTGTACTGCACCCCGACCCCGGCGTCGAACAGGGTGTAGTTGTCGCTGGACAGGTTCGAGGCGTTCATTCCCGAGGAGTAGTAACGGTCGCCTATGTACTGGGCGACCAGGTTGCCGGACAGCCTGAAGTCACCGATCCTTTGGCTGGCCAGCAGCCCGGCCTTGATCATGTGCTTGGGGGTGTCGGTCAAGGGGTCGCCAGTGGCGGTGTCCTCGGAGTGGGTGTAGGTGTAGTTGGCGAACAGGGCCAGCCATTCCCAGGGGGTCAGCTCCAGCCCGGTTTCGAACCCGTATATCTCCACCTCGTCCACGTTTTGGTATTTTTGCACGCCCCGGGAGATCACCGCCTGGATGAAGTCCTCGCCCTTGGAACAAAAACCAGTCAAGGTGGCCTGGAGCAGGTTGGCGACCTTGTACTCCAAGCCCAGGTCGCCGGACCAGAGGTACTCTGGTTTCAGGTCGGGGTTGGATTCAAAGGGCACGCCGGGAATCATCATCCAGGTGGGGGAGAACAGCTCGTTCAGGGTGGGGGCCCGGAAGGCGCGCCCCACCGAAGCCCGCAGGGCAACCTGGTCGGTGAGGTTGTAGCGAGCCGACAGCTTGGGCGAGACCGCCGAGCCGGCCTCGGAGTGGAAGTCCAGGCGCACGCCGGGAGTTATCAGCAGCCGGTTATCGGCCAGGAACAATTCCACCTGAAAATACGGAGCCAGGTTGTGGATGCTGTGGGAGGTGTCCACCACCTGCCGGCCCAGGTCCAGGTCGTTCTTTTTCCAGGAGGCCGAGTTTTGGGTGGCATCCAGGCCAAAGGTGACCAGGTTCCAGTCGGCAAAGGACTTTGCCACCTGTATCTGGGCGCCCAGCTCGTTGCCGCTGTAGTCCGACTCGCTCCGGAAGTAGCGGGGCGGCCGGCCCCGGCCCATGGACGGAGAATAGGCCCTGGCGCCCATGCCGCCCCCCCCGCC
>CAZUHP010000076.1:2415-10311 GCA_964620595.1 uncultured Desulfarculaceae bacterium
TCCTGGCCCTTGGAACGGGCGTAGTTGTCGTAGAGCTTCCACCTGAACCGGTAAGCAGCGGGCAGCTTGTGGTTGCCGGAGAGGGCCAAATGCAGGTTGGTGGTGTCGTCATAGGGCTCGAACCGGCCCGCCAGGTAGGTGGGCACGCCGGAGCCCTGGTGATCCTGGTAAAAGAGGCCGGTCAGGCTGATTTGGTGGTCTGGGTTGGCCTGGTAGCCCAGGTGGAGGTCGAAGATGTCGGCCCGCAGGTTACGGTTGACGACATCGAACTCCTTTTCCACCATCCGCCGGGCCCGGGGGTCGAAGACCCTTCTCGTCTCGGTATCCCGCCAAAGGTAGTTGCTGGCGTAGCGGTGGTTGTAGCCCAGGGAGTAGTCCACGCCCTTTTGCTCCCCGCTGACCCGGGCCCCGGCCTCCCAGAAGCCGTAGCTGCCCAGCGAGCCGTGGGTGTCGATCCGCGGGCTGGGGCTCTTGCCCCTCTTGGTGATGATGTTGATGACCCCGCCCATGGCATAGGTGCCGTAAAGAGACGAGTATGGCCCCTTGACCACCTCGATGCGCTCGATGATATCCACGGGAATGGTGTGGATGGTGATGAAGCCGGTGATGGGGTTGTTGATGGGCATGCCGTCCAGGAGCACCAGGTTCTGGCGGGGGCCGCCCACGCCCCGGATGTTGGCGAAGATCGGAATCTGATGGCCGATGCCGTCAGGCCGCTGGATCTGTATCCCCGGCAGATAGTTCAAGGCGTCGTCCCAGGTGGCCAGGGAGAGCCGCTCCAGGTCCTTGGCCTTGATCACCTCCACCCTGGCCACCACCTTGTCCACGTCCCGCTGGGACCTGGTGCCGGTGACCACCATCTCCTCCATCTTGGATTGGGGGGCCTGCTTTGGTTTGCTTTCCCGCGCCCCAGGCGAGCCGGCCCATGAAAAAAGGCCCAACAGGCTGAAGGTCAATATCAGGATGATTTTCAGATGGGATTTCATGGCCAGTAACCTCCTTGGGTGTACTGGCCTTCGAGGTTGGCTGCGTGCCTGAATGGAAAAGGACGTCCTGGCGGCCGTCCTTTACATCCCCCCCATCCCCCAGCCTGCCGGGCAGACCAGGGGCGTCAGAGATCCTTGTCCACCGCCCCAGCCTCGAAGGCGCTTTGATGTGGATTCCGCCCCGGCGGGTTTCCTGGCTCGTGGATCAACCTACTGGCCGCGTCTTCCCAGGCCCGTGGGCCCAGTGATCTGGTGCGGTTTTCGTCCCCACTTACAGTGGCGGGTCCGCAGCGGCTTTTCACCGCTTTCCCCTTTAAGCCCCGAAGGGCGCCGGTTTGGGCTAACGCTGATATGTCTGACGCATGAGCCTATGCTCAGCAGCCAAACATTGTCAATTCATTTTTCGCCCTCCTCCTCCAGGTCTGCCTCGGCCTGCAGATAGGCTTGTTTCAGTTGGTCGAGCTTGTCTTGGTCGGCCTGCCAATAGCCTCTTGATTCCGCCTCCAGGAGGCGTTCCATGACCTCCAGCAAGGCGTAGGGGTTGTTCTCCGCGATTTGCCGCCGCCGCGTCTGGTCCAGGATGAGTTCGTCCAGGAGGTGGTCGAATATCCGGCTGTCCACCTCCCCGGTGGTGGCCGCCAGGCCGACCAGGTTCTCCAGCCGGCTGGCGATCTGCTGGCCACCGTGGTGCCGGTGGGCCAGCATGGCGTCCAGCCATTTGGGATTCAACAGCCGCGTCCGCACTCCCCGTTGGATCGCCTCTCCCACCTCCTCGGTGCGGACCTGGCCGGTGGTGGTGTCCGAGACCATGATCTTGGCCTGGCGGCCGGAGGCCTCCTTGACCGAGCGGGACAGCCCGCCCAGGAACTCGTAGTAGTGATCCAGGTCGGTGATCTCGTAGTCCATGGAGGAGCGGACCTGGCTGACCAGCTCCACCCGGCGCAGGTTGCCCCGCAGCAGGCCGGGCATCGCGCGCGCGTAGTCCTTCCTGGTGTACACGTGGCACAGGCTCTCCATATAGGAGGAGACCAGCTCCCCCTCCGTGCCCCAGGCCTTGGCCTTCACCAGGTTGGTCAGGCTGGTTCCGTACTGGCTGGCCGGAGGTCCGAAGAGGCGGGCCACCGAAAGCTCCTTGGCCCGGGCCGCGTCCTGGCCCGCCTGCCTCAGCTCCTTTTCCAGGGCCAAGGCATTGGCCTTGACGTAGTTCAAGGATTCGGGCTCGTCCAGGCCGGCGGCCAGTTTAAAGGCCTCTGCCAGCAGGTTGACCAGGTTGGGAAACATGTCCCGGAAAAAGCCGCATATCTGCACGGTCACGTCCACCCGGGGCCTGCCCAGCCTGTCCAGGGGGATCACCTTCAGGCGGGGTTCCCACAGGGTGGGATTCCGTTCCAGCTCCAGGCCCAGGTACTCCAGTATCTGGGCCACGGTCTCGCCCTGGGTCTTGGCGGTTTCCAGGCCCCAGAGGACCACGGCCACGGAGCTTGGATAGGACCGCCCGCCGCCCCAGGCGCGGAGCGTGTTCCGCGCCATGGCGCGCCCCCTTTCGGTGGCGCTGGCAGAGGGCACCCGGCGCGGGTCGAATTGGTATAGGTTCCGGCCCGAGGGCAGGACCTCCGGGTTGCGGTAGGGGTCCCCCCCCATGCCGGCGGGCAGGTAGCCCCCGGCCAGGCCGGTGATCAGGGCGTCCAGCTCGGCGTTTTCCAGGAGCTTGGCGGCCAGGTCCCGCCCCAGGCGCACAAGCTCCCGCCCCTGGGGAGTGTCCATGCCCGGGGGCAGGGGCTGCCGGTCCAGGACGTGCCTGCCTATCCAGGCCGCGAGGCGGCCGGAGCGGGGGGAGCAGCCCAGCAGGGAGGGCAGGCCGGTCCAGGGACCTTGCCCCACCTGGGCCGACTGGACCAAGAAGTCCAGGGTCTCGGCCCGGGAGAATGCCTGGCCAAAGGCATGCAGCCGGCCGGGGATCAGGGCGGTCCGCCACTCGTGCAGCCGCCGGGCCAAGCTCTCCCGGCCCTCGTACTCCCATCCCAGCTCCCGGGCCAAGGCTGCCAGGCGCTCGCGGATGGCCGGCAGGCGCCGGGGGTCCAGCCGCTCCGCCTGCTCGCTCTCGTCCAGGAGTTCCTCCAGCTCGGACAGGCGGCCATAGGAGCCGGCCTGAACATAGGGCGGCGGCAGGTGGCTCACCATCACCGCCATGGCCCGGCGCTTGGCGATCATGGCCTCGGCCGGATTGCCGCTGTAATACACGTACAGGTGGGGCATGGCTCCCATCAGCTCGTCCGGGCAGCAGTCCCCGCTCAGGGCGGTCTCCTTGCCCGGCAGGAACTCCAAGGTGCCGTGGGTGCCCAGGTGTACGACCGCGTCGGCCTGGAAGCCATGCTCCAGCCATTTGTAGAAGGCCACGTATTGATGATGGGGCGGCAGGTTCTTGTCGTGGTAGGACGAGGAGGGGTCTTCAAAGTCGCCCCGCGAAGGCTGGACCCCGATGAACACCCGGCCGGTTTGGATGCCGGGCAGCACGGCGCGGCCCTGCCAGGCCATCACCGGGCCGGGAAATTCGCCCCAGGTCCTGTCCACGGACCAGGCCAGCCGGGAGCCGGCGGTCCAGGCTTGGTATTCGGCGCGGCTCACCAGGGGCACCTGCCCGCGGCCGTCCACCGGCCGCCAGCGGGGGGTGTTGAGCACAGCCCGGCCCACAAAGAAATCCCGGAGCTGGCCGGCGGACAGGGGTTCCAGGCAGTAGCCTTCGGCCTTCAGGCGGCGCAGGATGGCGGCCAAGGATTCGAACACGTCCAAAAAGGAGGCAGTGCCCAGGTTGGCCTCCCCCGGGGGGTAGTCGTAGAAGATCAGGGCCACCCGCTTTTCCGCGTTGGCCTTGCGCCGGAGCCGCAGCCAGTTGCCCATGCGCCGGGCCTGGTTTTCCACCCGCTCCGGGATCAGGCTCAACCCGGGCCCCTGGCCCTTGGCCCGGTCCATGGCCCCCAGCACCGCGGTTTCAATGGCCCCGTCCAGCTCGGGCAGGAATATGGAGATGAGGAACTCGCCGGGATTGGCTCCCCTGAGCTGGGAGCGCCACTCGGCCTTGGTCTGCTTGGTCAGGAAAAAGGGATGAAAAAGGGGCAGGCCCAGCTCGGCCAGCAGGGCGGTGGCCTGGTCCGGCTCGCCGCCCACCGGGCCGGCGCCCAGGCGGAAGGAGAGCAGGTTGACCAGCGCCTCCAGGGGTGGGTCCATGGTGGCGGCGAGTTCCCGGAAGCGCTCCAGGTCCTCTCCCAGGAGGCGGCCGGCGGCCAGGGGCACCAGGTTGAAGGCGTCCTTCCAGGCCTCCATCAGTCGGGCCACCACGGGATGGGTGTCGACCGGGTAGTTGCTGTTGTAGAACAACAGGCCCACCGTGGGCAGCCCTGGCCGCAGGGGGGTGGCCGCCAGGTACTCTGACCAGGAGCCATATGCCTGGCCGCGCCCCGGGTGATAGATGGTCAGCCCCTCCAGGGTGCGCGGCGGTTCGGGCTTGGGCCGGTTCCTGATCCCCAGGTACTCCCGGGCCAGGAGGCGGAGGAGGTTGGTCAGGTTCTCGGGGTTGGCGAACATCCAGTACTTGACCAGCCAGATATAGTTGCGCAGGTGGCGCAAGGGGCCCAGGGGCAGGCGGCGGCCCAACTTCTCGGCCCGGTCCATCATGGCCTGCATGCCCGCCATGTCCGGCGGCCGCTTCCCCCCGGCCATGCGGCCCATGGTCCCCAGGGAAAAGCTGCCCAGGCGGGTGAGCAGGCGGAGGCTGGGCAGGGAGGCGTTGAGCACCGCCACCTGGCCGGGGTGGTTCTCCAGGCGCTCTTCCAGGAGGCGACAGAACCCGGCGGGCGCGCCCATGAGGTCCAGCAGGACCAGATCCTGGCCCTCCAGCGCCGCGACCACTCCGGGCCACTGTTCCTCGCCAAAGTCGCTGTGGCCCACGTAGTGGAGGCCGATCCGCAGCTCGGGCCACTGGGCGGCCAGGGAGCCTAGGAGGTTCAAGGCGGAAACGCTGACCGAAATGACGATGAGCTTCATGGATGCTCCTCGAGCAGCGTGGTGCTTTGCTGGAAGTACTTGTCCACCAGGCTGGCATCCCCCCGGGCCGCGACCCGGCCCTCCTCCAGCCACAGGCAGCGCCGCCCCAGGGCCCGGGCGAGGCGGAGGTCATGGGTGGCGGCCACCACGGCCGCGCCTTGCTCCAAGGTCTGCTCCAGGGCCCCCAGCAGCCGGTCCAGGGACTCGCCGTCCTGGCCCACGGTGGGTTCGTCCAGGCAAAGCACCGCAGGGGAGGGGGCCGTGGCGGCGGCAATGGAGAGCAGCCTTTTCTGCCCCTCTGACAGGGAGTGGGGATGCCGGTGCCGGAGCTCCCAGAGACCGTAGAGCCTGAGGATCTCCTCGCTGCGGCCGGCGGAAGGCGAGCACACCTGGACCTCATTCCACACCGAATCCATGAAAAGCTGGTAGGCCGGCCTCTGAAACACCAGGGACAGGCCCTGGCCCGGGGCCAGGCCGTTGCGCCGGACCGAACCCCGGCTGGGCCTTTGCAGCCCGGCCAGGGTCCGCAACAGGGTGGTCTTGCCCGCGCCGTTGTGCCCCAGCAGGACCAGCCGGTCGCCGGTCCGGACCTCCAGGTCCAGGCCGCTCAGCCTGGGTTGTTCCGAGCCGGCCACCGTCACCCCGGCCAGGCTGACCAGGGGCTCGCCTTGGCCGGGCGCGGCCTGCTCCCCCGGGGTGCGGGGGCCGCAGAGCGGCAGCCGGGCCAGGGCCTGGTCCGCGGGCAGGTCCTCCTTCACCCGCCCCCGGTCCAGCCAGACCACCCGGTCCACATGGGGCAGGATGAGGTCCAGCCGGTGCTCGGCGATCACCACCGTGCGTCCCGCGCTTTTCAGCCGTTGCAAGAGGGCAAGCAGGGATGCCACCCCCTCCCGGTCGAGATGGGCCAGGGGTTCGTCCAAAAGGAGCAGGGGCTGGTTCATGGCCAGGACCGAGGCGATGACCACCTTTTGCTTCTGGCCGCCGGACAGGCGGGCGGTCTGGCCCGAGGGGTCCAGGCGGAACCTGCGGGCATGGGCCCTGATCCGCTCCCTGATGAGCCCGGGCGCAAGCCCCAGGTTTTCGCAGCCAAAGGCTATCTCGTCGGCCACCTGGGGGTTGAATATTTGGGCCTCCGGGTCCTGGAGCACGATGCCCACCCGCTGGCACACGCGGCGCAACGGCGTGCGGGCCACCCGCCGGCTGCCGATCAACACCCGCCCCTTCAGCTCGGCCTTGAATACATGGGGAATGATTCCGCTGAGGCAGTGGAGGAGGGTGCTTTTGCCCGAGCCGCAGGGGCCGGAGAGCAGGACGATGCTTCCCGGCGCCAGGCTCAGGTCGATGTCCTCGAGGGCCCAGGCGCGGGAATTTCCGTATCTGACCCCCAGCCCTTGGATGACGGCCTTCATCGCCACCACCACCAGCAGACGCCGCCCATGAGGCCCACGGCCCCGGCCACGGCCAAGCCGTCCCGCCAGCAAAGCCGGGGCCGGCGGTAGACCGAGGCGCGGTTGGACCCGGAAAAACCCCTGGTCTCCAGGGACAGGGCCAGGGTGTCGGAGATGTTGACCAGCCGGACCACCAGGGGCACCAGCACCACCCGCAGGGTCTGCCTCCAGCGCCGCCAGGAAGGTCTCAGGCCCCTTACCCGCACCGCCTCCAGGATGCGCTGGATCTCGTTCTTCAGGACCGGGATGAAGCGGACCGTGATCAAAAAGCCCAGGGACACGGTCCGGGGACAATGGATCTGGTTCAGGGATCGGGCCAGGTCGCTGGGATTGATGGCCACCACCAGGCTGGTGGTCAGGCCGAAGAGCAGGAACCGGTCCAGCACAGAGACCATGTCCGGGGCCGAGCCGGTGAACAGCCAGGTCAAAAGGCCGACCGCCAGGCCCGCCGGCAGGACGATTTTCATGATCGCGGCCCACGGCCGCCAATAGCCGAGCCCCAACACCAGGCCGGTCAGGCCGGCTATGTAGGCCGTCATCTGGGCGAGCGGACGAAGGGCCATGCCAAAAGAGAAGCAGACCGCGGCCAGGCCCAGCCCCACCAGGGGGTGAAGGGCGCTACGGGATGCCTTTGCCGGCAGGCCCAGCATGGCTCAGTTCTTGATGACCCCGGCCTTTATCAGCTCGCGGCCGAGCTTCAGGCCGGCCCAGGCACCGCCGAAAGAGAGCGCGGCCGTGCCCAGGAAGATGGGGGCGACCACGGCGGGATGGGTCAGGAAGCGGCCGATGGCGGGGCCGCCCAGCCAGGCGGCCATGAGGAACGAAGCCGGCAGGGACATGCATATGTATGTCCCTGCCCCCAGGAGAATCGCCTTTTCGCTTTGATAGTCGCGGAAGACGGCAAGCACCAGCAATTCGGTGGCCAGGCCGGCGACGAGGTTGTTGGCCAGCATCAACCAGGACATCATCAGCAGCACCAGGCCGTTGAACAGGGCCACCAGGAAAACCGCGCCCCGCTTGCGGACCTTCAACAGGCCGATGGCCAGGAAGAACCCGTAGAAGAAGGCGGCCACCAGGGCACGCATGCCCGGCAGCGGCGCCGCCCCGACCAGGGGCACCACCACCATGCCGGCGGCGGTGACGCAGGCGGCGATGACGGCCAGGAAAACCACGTCCCGGGTGGTCATGGCCCCGGGCCGGGAAGCGATACTGATTGTAGGGGGAACCGGTTTGCCGGTAACGCGCTTCATCCTTGCCCTCCGCAGGATAGATGGCGGCCTGTTCCGGCAGGTTTTCTGGCTAGTGGATCAACCTACTCACCGTCCCTTCCCAGCCTTTTGGCCAGTGGTCACTGACGGCTTTCGTCCTCACTCACAGCAGCGGGGGCTGCAGCGGATTCTCACCGCTTTCCCTTGAGAGCC
>CAZUHP010000077.1:0-10158 GCA_964620595.1 uncultured Desulfarculaceae bacterium
GAGGGGGGCGGGGGGGCGGGAGGCAAAGACCCAAGGTGCGGCAGGGAGGCTATTCCCCCGGCCGGCCGCCACCAGGGCAGGGGGCGACGGGGGGGCGGTGGGGGGCGACGGGGCGCGGGCGACGGGCGGGCGACGGGGGGGGCGACGGGGCGCGGGGCCGCCCGGCCGGTTTGGCCCCAAAAGCCCGACCGCCAGGCAGGCCTTTACACCATATGCGGGCTGGAGTATCCTTGTGCCGCGGCAGGGGCGCGTCCCGAACCCATGGCCAGGACAGGCGAGCATGACGCTTCAAAAGGTGGACAGCATTCTGGAACTGGTGGGCAGCACCCCCCTGGTGCGCATCAACCGCCTGAACCCCAACCCCAAGGTGGCCATCTACGCCAAGCTGGAGTTCATGAACCCCGGCGGCTCGGTAAAGGACCGGCCCGCGCTCAACATGATCGAGCAGGCCGAAAAGACCGGCGAGCTGACCAAGGACAAGATCGTGCTGGAGGCCACCAGCGGCAACACCGGCATCGGCCTGGCCATGGTCTGCGCGGTGAAGGGCTACAAGATGCTCTTCACCATGAGCGAGAGCGCCTCCCAGGAGCGGCGCAAGATACTCAAGGCCTATGGCGCCGACCTCCTTTTGACCCCGGCCCACCTTTCCACCGACGGCGCCATCGAGGAGGCCTACCGCCTGGCCCGGGAGGAGCCGGACCGCTATTTCCTGGTGGACCAGTTCAACAACGAGAACAATTGGCGGGCCCATGCCGAAAACGGCACCGCCAAGGAGATATTCGAGGCCACCGGCGGCGAGGTGGACGCGGTGGTGGTCGCCATGGGCACCACCGGCACCCTCATCGGCCTGACCCGCGGCTTCCGCAAGCTCAAGCCCAGCGTGCAGGTGGTGGGAGTGGAGCCCTACCAGGGCCACAAGATCCAGGGCCTCAAGAACATGAAGGAATCCTACCCGCCGGGCATCTTCAACCCGGCCGAGGTGGCCCGCATCGAGCACGTGGACGATGACGCGGCCTATGAGACCGCCCGCCGCCTGGCCCGGGAGGAGGGCCTGTTCGTGGGCATGAGCTCCGGCGCGGCCATGCGGGTGGCCCTGGATTTGGCCGAGGAGATGGAATCGGGCACCGTGGTGGTGATCCTGCCCGACGGCGGCGAGCGCTACCTTTCCACCCCCTTGTTCGTGTCCGAGAAGGTGCCGGTTCCGCTCAAGTTCTACAATACGCTCACCCGCAAGGTGGACGATTTGGTGCCGGTGCGGCCGAGCCGGGTGGGAATCTATGCCTGCGGGCCCAGCCTGGACGGCCCCCCGGACCTGGGCCTGTGCCGGCGCATGGTGTTCGCCGATTTGGTGCGGCGCTGGCTGGAGTTCCGCGGCTTCGAGGTCAAGCTGGTCATCAACATCGCCGACATCGACGACCGCACCGTGAACCAGTGCCTGAAGGAGGGGGCCCGGCTGCCGGAGTTCACCGCCCACTGGGAAAAGGTCTTCTTCGAGGACATGGCCACCCTCAAGGTGGCCAAGGCCCACGAGTACCCCAGGGCCAGCGCCCACGTGAACGAGATGATAGAGCACACGCGCCAGCTCCTGGACAAGGGCCTGGCCTACGAGAAGCTGCGCAGCGTGTATTTCAACATCAGCCGCTTTCCCGACTACGGCAAGCTCTCCGGGGTGGACCTGAACGCGATCCAGTGCGGCAAGACCGTGGACTTCGACTACTACGAAAAGGAAAATCCCCGGGATTTCACCCTGTTCAAGCGCGCCTCCCTGGCCGAGCTCAAGGCGGGCATCTACTGGCAGACCCCCTGGGGCAACGTGCGGCCGGGCTGGCACGTGGAGTGCGCCACCATGGCCACCCGCTACCTGGGCCAGCCCTTTGACCTGCACCTCGCCTCCACCGACCTCATCTTCCCCCACGGCGACAACGAGATAGCCATGGCCGAGGGCCTGTGCGGCCAGCCCCTGGCCCGCATGTGGCTGCACTCCGAGGTGGTCATGGCCGAGGGCAAGAAGATATCGCGCACCGCGGGCAATGATCTCACCCTGCGCGACCTGCTGGCCCGGGGCTGGCAGCCGGACACGGTGCGCTACTGGCTGCTCACCCACCACTACCGCCGGCCCATAACCTGCTCGGACCAGGAGCTGGACCTGGCCGCCAAGGCGGTGCGCCGGCTCAACGAGTTCCTGGCCCGGCTCAAGTTCACCCCCCCCGGCCAGCCCGCCCCGGAGCTGGACCAGCTCCTGTACCAGAGGCGCCACCAGATGAAAGCCGCCATGGACAATGACCTGGGCATACCCAGGGCCATGGGGCACCTGTTCTCCTTCATAAAGGATATCAACCGCCTGCTCTCCAAGGGCCTCATAGACGAGGACCAGCGCCGCAAGGTGCTGGACTTCATGCGCGGGGTCAACCAGGTGCTGGCGGTGATGGACTTCGAGCAGGACGGGAGCGACCCCGAGGTGGAGGCCCTGGTGGCCGAACGCCAAAAGGCCCGCCAGGCCGGCGACTTCGCCCGGGCGGACGCCATCCGGGACCAGTTGGCCCAAATGGGCGTCCAGTTGGTCGACACCCCCCAGGGCACCCGCTGGCGCCGGGTGTGAGAGGCCGGCCCCTGTGCGCGGGCGTGAAAGCTGCTTGCGGTTTATGGCTGAATTGACAAGTTGGTTGCGATGCCCAAGCTTAGGCTGACTAAGACCGAGCGGGTGCGCTGGGTGGAGGGCCTCCCGCCCTACCCGGCGGTGTTCCTGCCCGTGCCCGAGGGCGGCTTCGAGGTGGTCTTCCCCAACTTCGCGGGCATGAAGGCCTATGGCGTGAAGCTGGAAACCGCGGAAAAGGCGGCCATCGAGATACTTACCGTGGAGCTCCTGGAGCGCCTGCGCCGGGGCGAAAGCCCGCCCCGGGCCAGCGACCCGGAAAAGCTCATCCCCGACCCTGACGAGCCCCCGGGCACCCGCCTGATCATGCTGGAGCCGGACAAGGCCCACCTGCGCAAGCGCCTGGGCCTGGAGCGGCCGGACAAGGGCAAGGCCCTCAAGGCATTCGGCATCTACGGGCGCTGAGCCCCTACCACCTCCCCGGACCCTGCCACTTGCGCAAGAGCACGTACATGGCGCCGGCGCCGCCATCGCGCTGCAGGGCGGTGCAAAAGGCAAGCACGCGTTTTCGCAGGCGTTTATGGGAAAGGGCCTCGGCGAGGGCGTTCTTCAGCACCGGCACCCCCCCGGGCGAGCCCGCGCCGCGGCCATGCACGATGAGCACGTGGCGGAAGCCGCGGGTGGCAGCGTGGTCGAGAAAGCGCTGCACCTCGGGCAGGGCCTCCTCCTGGGTGAGCCCGTGCAGGTCCAGGTAGTCCTGCACCGGAAAGGCCCCCGCCGCCAGGCGCTCCATGAGTTCCGGACCCAGGCCCGGGGTCGCCCCCCACACGTACTCGTCCGAGTAGCGCAGGTCGAACTCGGCCACACCACTGATCAAATCAGCCAACTGCGCCATGACCTCCAGGTCCTCGTCCACCGTCTGGGCCAGCAGGGGGCGCTTGGGCTCGGGCGCGCGGCGCACCCGCCGCCGCTCCCTGGCCGGCAAGGGCTCCACGTCGGCCATGGCCCTCAGGAACGCCTGCTCGTCGTCCAGGGGCTGGGGCTCCTGGCCGGCCTGGTCCCCGGCACCAGCCTTTTCCGCGGCACTGGGCAGGGAAGCTTTCTTGAGGGCCTTTTTCAACCCGGCAAAGGGCGTGTTCAAGGGGCGGTCCGGCTTGGCTGCGGCCTGGCTCCTTTGGGCGGCGCCTTTTTTGCGTTTTTTGCGCTTGGCCATGAAAAGAGCATACCGTGGCCGGCCCGGGCTTGGCAAACCACTCGACAGTTCCGGGGGCTGGGGTTAGGATGGGTGGGGTGAAAAGGCCCCGCAGGTAGCAAGGGAGGCTTGCCATGGCGAGAGTGGACGACTATCAGCAGAGCTTTGACCTGGCCGCGGCCGAGCTGGCCGGGCGTAACTTCCTGGACGTGGCCCGCCGGGCCGGGGCCCAGCACGCCCCGGACGGCGAGAGCATGCAGCTCAGCTACTACGGC
The DNA here is from genome assembly GCA_964620595.1 of uncultured Desulfarculaceae bacterium. Classification (GTDB taxonomy): domain Bacteria; phylum Desulfobacterota; class Desulfarculia; order Desulfarculales; family Desulfarculaceae; genus Desulfocarbo. The sequence continues at coordinate 4,061 of CAZUHP010000077.1, forward strand.
CGGCCGGTGAAGGTGGGCCGGGAGCCGGTGACCGTGGAACACCTGGACCAGGGCCCGGAAATACCCCTGGCCGAAAAGGCGCTCATCCTGCACTACCTGGTCAATGCCGACGGCTCGGAGCCCGAGGGGGAATGGATCACCTTCCGCGAGGTCCCCTCGGGCGAGTTCTACTGGTCGGCCTTTGTCAAGCGGGCCAAGAAACCCCTGGTGGACTTCTTTGGCGAGCGGCCCCAGCTCTTGATGGAACTGGCGCCCAAGGTGGGCGGCCAGCCCGCCGAGGGCCAGGCCGGCGACGCGGTGGTGATCGTGCAGGCCTTCCCCCGGGTGGCGCTCATGCTGCAACTTTGGGCCGGGGACGACGAGTTCCCCCCAGAGGGCAACGTGCTCATGGACCCCACCATCAGCAACTACCTCTCCACCGAGGACATAGCCCTGGCTGCGGGACTGCCCATCTATAAGATGATGGCCCTGGCCCGGCAGCGGTAGGGTTTCCACCTTCCAGCCCCATCTTTGCGGCTGCTCCCTGGCAGTGGGGGCCGTCAGGCCTTAGGATTAATAGAGTAGTACCACAGGGCGGGCGACGGGGGGCGACGGGGGGACGGGGCGACGGGGGACGGGCGACGGGGGGCGACGGGGGGGGCGGGCAAGCGGGCCGCCTTGGTGGCCCCAACCCAAAACCAGGGTGTATTTTGTAGCGATATGCACGACATGGACACCAAAAACACCTGCGGTTGTGGGTGTGGTCAGCACGGCGGGGCAGGCCAAACCGCCTATGACGGCCCGGACTGGGCCAGCCTGCCGGACCATACCCTGGTCTGCCCCTGCCGGGGCGTGAGCAAGGCCCAGGTAAAGGAGGCCATCCGCCTGGGCGCCTACACGGTGCCCCTGCTGGGCGCCATGACCGGGGCGGGCCGCGGCAACGAGTGCGCCCAAAAGCACCCCCAGGGCCGTTCCTGCCAGGCGGACCTGGCCGAGCTGATCCGCATCTACCAGACCGAGCCGCCGCCCCTGGAGCCTGGCGACGGTTGCGGGTGTTCCTGATGGCGCGGTTAGTGTAGTTTAGCTGTCATAATGTAGATAACCGAGTGATTGCGCGGCCTGGGCCGGCAGGCGCCAGCCGCGGACCGGGAACCTGGAGCGAGGAGTAGCCATGAAGATAGCCGTCAGTGGCAAGGGCGGGGTGGGCAAGACCACCTTTGCCGCCATGCTGGCCCGGAGCCTGGCCGAACGCGGCCTCAAGGTCCTGGCCGTGGACGCAGACCCGGACGCCAACCTGGGCCAGGCGCTCGGTTTCCCTGATTATGATAAATTAGTACCGGTAAGTGACATGAAGGAGCTCATTGAGGAGCGCACCGAGGCCCAGGACGCAGCCAGCGGGATCGGCAGCTTCTTCAAGCTCAACCCCACAGTGAACGACCTGCCGGACAAGCTCTCGGTGGAGCACCAGGGCGTGCGGCTCATGGTCATGGGCACCGTGAAAAAGGGCGGCGCCGGCTGCATCTGCCCGGCCTCCACCATGCTGAAGGCGCTGATGACCCACCTGGTGCTTTTGCACAAGGACGTGCTCATCCTGGACATGGAGGCCGGCCTGGAGCACCTGGGCCGGGGCACCTCCCGGGGGGTGGACTTCTTGGTGGTGGTGGTGGAGCCCGGCCGCCGCTCCATCGATACCGCCAACCACATCCGCAAGCTGGCCGGCGACATCGGCCTCAGCCGGGTGCTGATCGTGGGCTCCAAGACCCGGGGCCCGGAGGACCGCAAGTTCCTGCGCCAGGCCCTGGGGGGCTTCGAGTTCTTGGGCTTCATCGACTATGACCCGGAGATCATCGCCTGCGACATGAAGGGCGTGTGCCCGGCCGACTCGGCCCCAAAGGCCAAGGCCGAGGTGGACAAGATGGCCCAGCGCCTGCTGGACATGGCCCCAGGGAGCTGAGCACGCCTGCGCCCCGCGCGCCCGCCCCCCCGTCGCCCCCCCGTCGCCCCGCCCGCGCGGGGCCCGCGGGATGATCCCAGGCGAGGCCAAGGCGGGGCCGGGGCTTTGCCCCCCCGTCGCCCCCGCCCGTCACCCGCCCCCCGTCGCCCCCCCCGCCCCCGTCGCCCGGCCATGGCGTCCCAAAGGAGGAGGACAAGCACATGTTGGTTTTGATACTCAATGGCAGTCCCCGAAAAAGGGGCACCGTGGCCACCCTGCTCAAGGGCGTCTCGGAAGCTGCCTCGCAAAGACACCAGGTGGAATGGATCGAGGTATATGACCTGAAAATGAAGCCCTGCATCGCGTGCATGAAGTGCCGGCCGGACGGCGAGTGTGCCCTGCCGGAGGACGATGCCCATGTCATTGGACGCAAGATAAGAGAGGCTGACGCCCTGGTGGTGGGCACGCCGACCCACTGGGGAAACATGAGCGCCCAGCTCAAGCTCTTGTTCGACCGGAACGTGCCCGTGTTCATGGATGAGAGGCCCAATGGTTTTCCCATTCCCCGCCAAAAGGGAAAACCAGCGCTCATCGTCACGGCCTGCACCACCCCCTGGCCGTTCAATTTCATTGCCGCCGAGAGCCGGGGGGCGATCAGGGCGGTTGGCGAGGTGCTGCACTATGGCGGCTACAAGGTTGTGGGGAAGCTGGTCAAGCCCGGAAGCAAGAAAGCCCCCGAGATCCCCCAAAAGCTTTTGCACAAGGCCAGGGAGCTGGGGATGCGGCTCTGAAAGGGGGCAGCGATTGGTTTGCCCGGCAGATGTATCCAGCCGTATCTTTGCTACGGCCGCGGGGGCTTCTCAGCGGGCATAGGCCCCCAGGCTGGGCGGGCTGCCAAAGGCCTGGCCGGCCAGGTCCAGGGCCGGGGCGCCCTCTGCGCTGCCCGCGGCCAGGGCTGGGCTCTGGGCCTGCAAGTGGTAGTCGCCATCCGCGCCCCAGGCGGGCCGCACGAATAGCGGATCGCCGTACTGGTTGCCCGGGCCCAGCCCGCCCAGGTCGTCCGCGGTGTAGGTGTCCCCGCCGTGCTCCAGCACCTGGTCCGTGGCGGGCAGGTAAAAGAGGTTGTGGTCCGCCTGCAAGGAGGTGCTGCCCGCCAGCCACAGGGCGGAGCTGGGGCCAATGGCGCGGAAGATGCAATTGCGGATGAGCAGGTCCACCCCCTCCTCGGGCTGGTCGTAGTTCACGTGCATGAGGTAGTTGCCGCCCAGGGCGTCGTCCACGGTCAGGTTCACCAGCTCGAAGCGGTCGCCGGCCTGGCCGGTGATCACGATGGCCGACCAGGGGGTGGTCTGGGGGTCGCCGTCGCCCCGGCCGTAGATCAGGGTGCTCTCCACCCGGGAGCCCCCGCCCCACAGCTTCACCCCGTCGCAGGAGTTGTTGGCCACCAGGCAGCGGCGGATCAGGGTGGCGCTGCTCTTGGAGTCCAGGCCGTCGCCCCGGTTGTGCTGGGCCACGCAGTCCTCTATGGTCACCGGTCCGGCCGAGGGCTCGCAGCCCAGGCCGTCGGGCCGGTCATAGGGCCGCTCGCTTCCGTCGCCGCCCTGGTAGTAGTGGCCGCTGTAGGAGAGGTGGCAGCGCCGGAAGGTGACGTTCCGCCAGCCGCCCTCCTCGCCCGCCGGACCGCCGGCCGCGCCAAAGCCACAGTACTCCAGGCGCGAGTCCTCCACGGTGAGGTCCTCCACGTCCTGGAGGTTGAGCCCGAACTCGTCCAGGTGGTGGAGGTACAGGTTCTTGAGCACCAGGTGGGCCGCGGGCTGGCCGGCCACCACGATGCCGTCCCGGAAGAGGGCGCCCTGGTCGCTGGTTATCTCCAGGTTCTCCAGGCGCACGTACTGCGCGCCGGAGAGGTCCACCGCCATGGCCAGGTTCTCGGCCCCGGCCAGTACCGGCCGGTCACCGGCCTGGCCCTTTATGGTGACCCAGGCCTGGGCCGTGCCCGAGGGCGGGGCCAGGATGTGGTCCGGGTACTGGTCCAGGCGGTAGCGGCCGCCCAGGATGACCAGGGTGTCACCCGGCGCCAGCCGGCGCGAGGCCACCCCCGGCGTGGCCCAGGGCGCGGCCAGGCTGCCCGCGGCCGCGTCGTCGCCGCCAGGGGCCACGTAGTAGGTGGCGGCCCAGGCCGCCCCCCACGCCCCCCACGCCCCCCCCGTCCCCCCCGTCGGGGCGGCCAGGAGCCAGAGGGCCGCGGCCAGGATAAACAGCCTGGACAGCAGGGCCCCCCTCTTCCCTCTTGCCGCTGAATGAAGCTGGTCCATGGGGATATTCTAGGCCGGCCAAAGGGCCCATTACAAGCGGCCGGGCAGCGGCGGCTTGCGCGGCCCCTGCCCGGACGCTAGACTTTTCGCATGCATCGACAAGCCAAGGAGAGCCCATGCCCGAGCATCCCCATCATCATCCCGGCGGCCCGCCCCAGGGCGGGGGCGGCGTGCCCGCCCTGCGCCTGGTGGCCTGGGAGACCACCCGCCGCTGCAACCTCGCCTGCCTGCACTGCCGGGCCGGGGCCGAGGACGAGCACTACCCCGGCGAGCTGACCACCGCCCAGGGCGAGGCATTCTTGCAGGACCTGCGCGGCATGGGCCAGCCGGTGGTGATCCTCACCGGCGGGGAGCCGCTCCTGCGCGAGGACATCTTCCACCTGGCCCGCTTTGGCTCGGACCTGGGCCTGCGCATGGTCATGGCGGTGAACGGCACCCTCCTCACCCCGGAGATCGCGGCCCGCTTGAAGCAGGCCGGCATCCAGCGGCTCTCCATCTCCATCGACGGGCCCGACGCGGCCAGCCACGACACCTTCCGCGGCCAGGAGGGGGCCTATGCCGGCGCCCTGGCCGGGATCCAGGCGGCCAAGCAGGCGGGCCTGGAGTTCCAGATCAACACCACCGTGACCCGCACCAACCTGGACCACATCGCGGCCATCCAGGAGCTGGCCGTGGAGCTGGGCGCCAAGGCCCACCACATATTCCTGCTGGTGCCCACCGGCCGGGGCCGGGCCCTGAGCGGCGAGATAATCACCGCCCAGGAATACGAGGAGGTGCTGCACTGGTTCGCGGACAAGAAGGACCAGGTGCCCCTGGAGCTGAAGGCCACCTGCGCGCCCCACTACTACCGCATCATCCGCCAGCGGGCCCGCGAGCGGGGCGAGAAGCTGACCTATCAGACCCATGGCCTGGACGCGGTGACCAAGGGCTGCCTGGGGGGCCAGGGCTTCGCCTTTGTCTCCCACACCGGCCAGGTGCAGCCCTGCGGCTACCTGGAGCTGGCCGCGGGCCAGATCAAGGAGCAGCCCTTCAGCCGCATTTGGCGGGAGTCAGAGCTGTTCGCCCGCCTGCGCGACCCGGACCTCCTTGGCGGCAAGTGCGGCAAGTGCGAGTACCGCAAGGTGTGCGGCGGCTGCCGCGCCCGGGCCTACGAGGTCTCGGGCGACGAGCTGGCCGAGGAGCCCTTGTGCCTGTACCAGCCCGCCGGCTTGTAGGGGGCGACGGGGGCGACGGGGGGCGGGCGACGGGGGGCGACGGGGGGCGGGCGAGGGCGACGAGGGCGGGGGGGCGCAGTCAAGGGAGGCGGCGCCAGGAAGGAGACCAGCGGTCACATGGACGAGATCGACAAGAAGATACTGCGGGCGGTGCAGTCCCACCTGCCCATCGAGGAAAGGCCCTGGCAGGCCCTGGGGCGGGACCTGGGCCTTAGCGAGGACCAGGTGCTGGCCCGGCTGGCCGACCTCAAGAAGCGGGGCATCATCCGCCGCATCGGGGGCAACTTCGACTCCACCAGCCTGGGCTGGGCCGCCACCCTGTGCGCGGCCAAGGTGCCGCCCGACAAGTTCGACCAGTTCGTGGAGGCGGTGAACGCCTTTCCCGGGGTGACCCACAACTACCGCCGGGACCACGAGTTCAACGTGTGGTTCACCTTCATCGCCGAGAGCATGGAGGTGATCGAGCAGCACCTGGCCGAGCTGGCCGAGTCCACCGGGGTGGCTGACATCTGCTCCATGCCCTCGGTCCGCAAGTACAAGATCAAGGTGGATTTCCCGGTGTAGCCGCCCCGGCCCCCCTGGCCCGCTTCCCGCGCCGCTGTTGACGACTACGCCCGCCGCCCCCCCACCGCCCCGGTCCCCCGCCCCCCGTCGCCC
>CAZUHP010000078.1:0-10011 GCA_964620595.1 uncultured Desulfarculaceae bacterium
CGGCAACACCAAGGAGTACTCCGAGTACTACTCCCGCCGTCCCAACGAGTACGGCGAGTACATGGACCTGTTCAACATGATGGTGGACTCCATCCTCATGTGCAAAAAGCCCACCATCTGCCGGGTGAACGGCATGCGGGTGGCCGGGGGCCAGGAGATCGGCATGGCCTGCGACCTGGCCGTGGCCCAGGACCTGGCCATCTTCGGCCAGGCCGGCGCCCGCCACGGCTCCGCGCCCGACGGCGGTTCCACCGATTTCCTGCCCTGGATGCTGAACATGGAAGACGCCATGTGGAACTGCGTGTCGTGCGAGATGTGGTCCGCCTACAAGATGAGGGCCAAGAACCTCATCTCCAAGGTGGTGCCCATCCTCAAGGACGGCGACAAGTGGGTGCGCAACCCGCTGCTGATCACCGACCGCTACGTGGAGGACGGCGAGATCGTCTACGGCGAGTACGTCAAGGACAAGGCCAAGCTGGCCGAGGCCAAGGCCATGATCAAGGAGCTGCCCAAGGATCCCGAGCTTCTGGACCTCGAGGTAAACAAGATCATCTGGACCTTTGCCAACCTCTTCCCCGGCTGCGTGATGAAGTCCATCGACGGAATCCGGGCCAAGAAGAAGTTCTTCTGGGACCAGGCCAAGCTGCCCAACCGCCACTGGCTCATGGCCAACATGAACTACGAGGCGTTCCTGGGCTTCGGCGCCTTCAACACCAAGAAGATCACCGGTACCGACGTGATCGACTTCATCAAGTTCCGCCAGCTCATCGCCCAGGGCGCCGAGGCTTCCCTGGAGACCTTCGAGAAGGTCATGGGCAAGCCCAAGAAGTAGCGGCCGAACCGGGGGCCCGGGGATCGGGCCCCCTACCCCACCACCTGAAGCGAGGAGCCCCGCCATGGCTTATGAGCACATCAAGCTGGAGGTCAAGGACGGCCTGGCCACCCTGACCCTCTGCCGCGAGCCCCTGAACGTCCTGAACATCGCCATGATGAAGGAGATTAACCAGGCGTTGGACAGCCTGGCGGGCCTGCCCCTCAAGGTGCTTCTGATCAAGGCCGAGGGCAAGGCCTTCAGCGCCGGGGTGGACGTTGGCGAGCACCTGGGCGACCAGGTACACGACATGATCGAGGTGTTCCACGGCATCTTCCGCCGCATGGACTCCCTGGGCCTGGTCAGCGTGGCCTCGGTGCAGGGCGCGGCCCTGGGCGGCGGCTGCGAGCTGGCGGTGTATTGCGACCTGGTGGTGGCCTCGGAAAAGGCCAAGCTGGGCCAGCCCGAGATCATGGTGGGCGTGTTCCCGCCCATCGCGGCGCTCACCTTCCCCCGCCAGATCGGCTACAAGAAGGCCCTGGAGCTGATCGTCACCGGCGACACCATCGGCGCGGCCGAGGCCAAGTCGCTGGGCCTGGTGAACCAGGTGGTGCCGCCCGAGGAGCTGGAGGCGGCCACCGACAAGCTGGTGGGCAAGCTCCTTGGCATGTCCGGCCTGGTGCTGAAATTGACCCGCAAGGCCATGGTGGGCGGACTCATGGACCAGGCCAAGGAGGGCCTGGAGTTCATAGAGAAGGTCTACCTGGACGAGTTGATGAAGACCCACGACGCTGAAGAGGGCCTCAAGGCCTTCTTGGAAAAGCGCAAACCCGTCTGGAAAGAGGAGTGAGGGTGGAGTTGGCCGGCGCAAGCTGAAGCGGTGCTAAAGCGGACGCCCCCGGGAGCCGGCCCCGGGGGCACCATTATCTTTGGGAGAACGCGGGGTTATGATGTGGGAAGCCTCGCGGCGCCCCCATGATACCCCCTGAAGTTTTGCGTGCTTGCTACCAGCGCTTTTGCTGGGTTATGATACCTTTTTCCGGGCGGGTCCCGGGTCGAGGCCGCCCGCCATTCCTTAGTTTTCAGGGGAGGAGAACCAATGCGTAAACTGCTCGTAATCCTGGCGGTCATGGTCATGGCCCTGGCAGGGCTCTCCACCGCGGCCCAGGCCAAGCTGACCATCAAGTTCGGTCACGTGGCTCCGCCGTTCCACGGCCAAAGCAAGGGAGTGGACGCCTTTGCCGCCTACGTGAAGGAAAAAACCGGGGGCGAGGTGGAGATAAAGACCTTCCCCTTCGGCCAACTGGGCTCCGAGCGCTCCATGGCCGAGCAGGTGCAGGCCGGCACCCTGGAGATGGCAGCCATAACCACCGCGGTGCTGGGCAACTACGTGCCCCAGGTCCAGGTCATGGACCTGCCCTTCGTGTTCCCCGACCGCAAGACCGCCTACGCGGTGATCGACGACGAGGCCTGGCAGAAAAAGCTGTTCTCCTACCTGCCGGCCAAGGGCTTTGTGGGCCTCGGCTGGACCGAGAACGAGTTCCGCGACATAAACAACAAGCTGCGCCCCATCCGCAAGCCCGCCGACGTCAAGGGCCTCAAGATCCGGGTGATGAACTCGCCGGTGTACATCGACACCTTCAAGCAGCTTGGCGCCAGCCCGGTGGGCATCCCCTTCCCCGAGCTGTACAACGCCTTGCAGCAGGGCGTGATCGACGCCCAGGAGAACCCGCTGCTCACCTCCATCCTGATCAAGGCCACCGAGGTGGCCAAGTACGTGACCGACACCGACCACATCCTCACCGAGTGCATCATCGTCGCCAACCCGGACTTCTGGAACAAGCTCACCCCGGCCCAGAAGAAAGTCTTCAAGGAAGCGGCCAAGGTGTGCATCCAGACCAACCGCAAGGTCAACGCCGAGCTTCACCAGAAGCTGCCCAAGATCGGCATCTCGGTGGAGGAGTACTGCAAGAAGAACAAGGTGAAGGTGCTGAAGCTCAGCAAGGCCGAGCGCCAGGCCTTTGCCAAGGCCATGCGTCCGGTGTGGGACAAGTACAAGGGAGTGGTCGGCGCGGACCTGTACGACTTCTTCATGGCCACCATCAAGAAACACAGCAAGTAGAGTCTCAACCAGAGGCGGGGCTCCGCCCCAGGAGCCCCGCCTCTCATCATCCTCCGCCGGCCCCAGCCCTGGCCGGCCTCGCGTGAGTGCGTCCATGAAACGCCTGCTGGCAGCGCTGAACCGCCTGGAAGAGGGCGTATTGGCCTTGGGCCTGTTGGGCCTGGCCTTGATGGCCTTTGGCGAAGTGGTTTCCCGCTACCTGTTCAACTACAGCTTCACCTGGTTCGAGGAGTTCAGCCGCTACTTCGCCCTGTTCCTCACCTTCCTGGGCGCCAGCCTGGGGGTGAAATACGGCCTGCACTTTTCCATGGACTTCGTGGTCACCCGGGTGTCCTACCGGCTGGGCAACCTCATGCGGGTGTCGTCCAACCTGATCGCGGCCCTGCTCTTCGGCACGGTGTCCTGGCTGGCCTGGGAGCACGCCTGGAAGCTGAAGCGCTTCGGCACCACCTCGGCCGCCATGGGCCTGCCCATGTTCTGGGCCTACCTGCCCATCGCCGTGTTCGGCGCCACCATGACCATGCGCTTCTGCTACCAGGTATACCGCCATGCCCTGGCCTTTGCGCGTAACCAGCCGGTGGGGGGTGAATCGCCGGCCCAGGCCGAGGCAGAGGAGCCGGCATCATGATACCCGTCTTGATCCTCTGCTTTTGCGGGCTGCTGCTCCTGGGCCTGCCCATCAGCGTGATGCTGGCGGCCACCACTGCGGTGGCCCTGCTGTTCTTCACCCACACCTCGCTCACCATCCTGGTGCAGCAGATATTCAACGCCCTGGACAAGTCGGTGCTCCAGGCCATCCCCTTCTTCATCCTGGCCGGCGGCATCATGACCGAAGGGGCCCTGGCCCGCCGCCTCATCGACGTGATGAACCTCCTGGTGGGCCGCATCCAGGGCGGGCTGGCCATGGCCACGGTGGTGGCCTGCGTGTTCTTCGCCGCCCTCAGCGGTTCCTCGCCGGCCACGGTGGTGGCCATCGGCTCCATCATGTACCCCGCCCTGCTGAAGGCCGGCTACGGCCGGGACTTCACCACCGGTCTCATCACCTCGGCCGGCAGCCTGGGCATCGTAATCCCTCCCTCCATACCCATGATCCTCTACTGCCTGGTGATGAACACCTCGGTGGCCGAACTGTTCATGGCCGGCATCCTGCCCGGGCTCCTGATCGGCGGAGTGCTAATGGGCTACACCTACGTGCTGGCCCGCAAGCACGACTGGCGCCACCAGCGCAGCTACACCTGGCGCGAGGCCCTGGCCATCATCGGGCGGGGCATCTGGGCCCTGTTCCTGCCCGTCATCGTGCTGGGCGGCATCTATGCCGGCATCTTCACCCCCACCGAGGCCGCGGCGGTGAGCGTGGTCTACGCCCTGGCGGTGGAGTTCATCTTCTACCGCGAACTCACCCTCAAGAAGCTGTTCAAGGTCACCCGCGACGCGGCCCTTTTGAGCGCCTGCCTGTTGTTCATCCTGGCCTGCGCCATGACCTTCGTGTGGCTGCTCACCGCCGAGCAACTGCCCCACAAGCTGGCGGACGTCATCATCGGCCAGGTGGACAGTTGGTGGATGTTCCTCCTTTTGGTATCGGTCTTCTTTCTTATCACCGGCGCGGCCATGGACGCGGTGAGCGCCATGATCGTGCTGTCGCCGCTGTTCGCCGAGACTCTCACCCGCTACGGTATCGATTACGTACACTACGGCATCGTGATGGTGCTCATGATCGAGTTCGGCTTCTTGACCCCTCCCTTTGGCCTCAACCTGTTCGTGTCCATGGGCCTTACCAAGCAACCGCTCACCACGGTGGCCCGGGCCACGGCGCCTTTCCTGTTTCTGCTCATCGTGTGCGTCTTGCTGGTCACCTTCATCCCGGACATCTCGCTCCTGCTGCCCAAGCTGTTCTTGCGCGACTAAAACCTGTTTGCCTTTCCAGCCATTTGCGTTTAGCTTAAATATAGGCCTGCCTCATTGCGTAGTTGAGGCCCCCCATGGAGTCGCTGAAAACCGCGGTGGATTGGCTCGCCGAAAACCTGGAATGGGTTTTCATCTTCAGCGGGCTCACGGCACTGGCCATCCTGGTCGGGCGGTTCGCCTTTGGCAAAATCGGGGGAAACCGTTTCAGTGCCGAGCGCATCGTCAGTGCCTTCGCGCAGGGCCAGGGGCAGGATTCAGGCCCCTACCAGGTGGGGCTCACCGCCCTGGCCGAGGTGGTGGAGAGCCTGAAGACCATGAAAATCCGGGGCAGCCCTCCCCCTGGCCCCCAGGCCGCCCTGGCCCGCCTGGAGGCAGGTGACTCCTCTGCCGCCCAAGAGCTCTTCCAGGCCATATACGACCAGAACGCCACCTCAAACACCCCTGCGGGCCTGCTGCGGGCGGCCGAGGCGGCCCGCCACCTGGCCGCGCTGGCCCTGCTGCAACAAGACCCTGCCCAAGCCCTGGAATACTTCCGCCTCTCCCTGGACCTGGACCCGGACCACCCCGCCGCCTGGAACCGGCTGGGGCTGCTTCTTTTGGAGCAAGGGGAGCTGGACCAAGCCGAGGAAGCCTATCTCAAGGTGCTTTCCATTGGCGAGCGCTCCCGCCACCCCCGGGTGACCGCCGCCGCCTACTCCAACCTGGGGCTGATCAACTGGACCCGCGGCAAGCTGGACCAGGCCGAACAGATGTACCGCAAGTCCCTGGCCGTGGAAAAGGAGATGGGCCGCCTGGAGGGCATGGCCACGGACTACGCCAACCTGGGCATCGTGCTGCAAGCCCGGGGCGAGTTTCCCCGGGCCGAGTTCCTGTTCCAGCAGTGCCTGGAGCTGGAAAGGAAGATGGGCCACCAGCAGGGCATTGCCCGGGCCCATGCCTTCCTGGGCGCGGTCTACCGCAGCCTGGGCCAGCTCGACAAAGCCGAGGAGGCCCTGAACACCGCCCTGGAGATGGAGGAAAGCCTGGGTCGGCGCGAGCAACTGGGCTCCATCTACGGCGACCTGGGGGCGGTGTACCAGGCCGCCGGCCGGCTGGAAGACGCCGAGGCCATGTACTGGCGCTCTTTTGAGATAGAAAAGGAACTGGGCCGGCGCGAGGGCATGGCCGCGGCCTACCGCAGCCTGGGCCTGGTATCCAAGGATCGGGGCTACCTGAACCAGGCAGAGGAACTCTACCGCAAGGCGCTCAGGCTGGACAAGAAGGCCGCCAAGCTGGCCGGCATGGCCGACGACTACATGGGCCTGGGCAACCTGATCTTCACCCGCGGCGACTGGGACGGCGCCGAGGAGATGTACGTCAAGGCCCTGGGGGTGTTCGAGCACTTGGGCAGCATGCAGGGCATGGCCGCGGCCTACGAGAGCCTGGGCATCGTCTACTCCAACCGAGGCGAGTTCGACCGGGCCGAGCAGATGCTGGAAAAGGCGCTGGGCATCAACCAGTACCTGGGCCGCAGGGCCACCGTGGCCCAGGACTACGGCAACCTGGGCAATGTGTGCCAGGCCCGCCAGCAACTGGACCGGGCCGAGCAGATGTACTACCGGGCCCTGGCCATAGATCGGGAGCTGGGCAACAAGGAGGCCATGGCCGCCGACTACTACAACCTGGGTACGGTGCACGAGGAGCGCCTGGACCTGACCCAGGCAGAGGAGTTCTACCGCCAGGCCTTGAGCCTCTATGCCGAGCTTGGATTCAAGCCCCAGGTGGACTTGATGCAGAGCCTCCTGGACGGGCTCAAGCAGGCCCTACGCGAGATGGGCTGATCCCCCCCTTTGCCGCCCCCCTTGCCGCCCCCCTTGCCGCCCCCCCTTGCCGCCCCCGCCCCCGGGCCAACCAGGAGCGGCCTCAGGCGTTCTCTTTCTCCTGGCCCGGGGCAGGGGGCGCGTCCAGGGCGGGGCGGGCCGCTTGGTCCTGGCTTTCGCCGGGCGCCAGGTGCACCACCCGCTGGGGGAAGGGAATCTCGATACCCGCCGCGGCCAGCCGCTTGAATATGTTCTTGTTGATCTCGTGCAGCACCCGGCCGCGGTCGGCCGGGTCCCGCACCCAGGCCAGCAGCTCGAAATCCAGGGACGAATCCCCAAAGCGGCGGAAGCGCACCCTGGGCGCGGGCGAGGAAAGCACCTCGGGCACATCGTCCAGGGCGCTCAGGAGCACTTCCTCCACCTGCTCGGGGTCCGAGTCATAGCTCACCCCCACTGCGGCCCGCACCCGGTAGCGGGGCACCAGGCCGCTCTCGTTGACGATCTTGGCGTTGGCCATGGCCGCGTTGGGCACGGTGATCAGCACGTCGTCCCGGGTGAGGATGCGGGTGGAGCGCACCCCGATGTCCACCACCTCCCCCCGCTCGCCCGAGTCCAGGATTATGTAGTCGCCCAGGCGGTAGGGCCGGTCCACGAAGATGCTCACCCCGCCGAAGAAGTTGGCCAGGGTGTCCCTGGAGGCCAGGGCCACCGCCGCGGTCACAATGCCGGCCGAGGCCAGCAGCGGCGTCACGTTCACCTGCCACAGGTCCAGGAGCCAGAAGGCGCCGTGGGCCAGGAGCACCACCATGATCAGGTTGTCCAACAGCGGCAGGGCCGAGATCAGGGCGGTGTCCCCCCGCCGGTGCCTGATGATCACCTTGAATATGGTGCGCGACAGCCGCACCCCCACCATGGTCCACATGATGATGAGCAGGGAGTAGATGATGCGGCTGGCGTTGTCGGCTATGTGCTCGTCTTCCACGACCACCCTGACCGCGGCCACCACCGCCGCCAGGATCACGCTCCACTGGACCGGCCGGTGCAGTTGGTTTATTATGTCGTCGTCCAAGGTGGTGGAGGTCTTGCGCGTAAAGTTGACGATGACGCGGGTGATGACGAGGTCGGCCACCTTGGCCAGGATGATCGCGGCCAGTATTATGGCCGCGCCCAGCAAATAGGGGTGGCTGTTCAGCCAACCCCAGGCGGTTTCGAGATACTTGAGGTTCATTGCCTGGTGTCCTCCCTCGGGCCTTATAGGGGCAGGGCGTGCCCCGCAGGTACGGCCCATAATACCAGGGCAGCCGCCGCCACGGCAAACGCTCGACCCTGGCCGCGCCCCAGGGGATTTTTATGGGGGCGCCTCGCTCATGGCAGGAGGTGATCGTGAGCTACCCGGCAGCCAGCCGCCCAGTATGCACCTTGATCCTCTGGCTGACTGTTCTCTCCCTCATCCTGGCCGCAGGCTGCGCCCGGAAGGTGCCTGCCCCGCCGGCCGGCCCGGGAAAGAAAAGGCCCGCCACCCAGCGGCCCTACACGGTCATGGGCCGCACCTACCACCCCATAGACACAGCCCGCGGCTTCCGCCAGGTAGGCTATGCCTCGTGGTATGGGCCCAATTTCCACGGCAGGCGCACCTCCAGCGGCGAGGTCTATGACATGGACCAGATGACCGCGGCCCACAAGATACTGCCCATGAACACCTACGTACAGGTGACCAACCTGAAGACCGGCCAGAAGGCGGTGGTCCGCATCAACGACCGGGGGCCCTTTGTGGACGGCCGCATCATAGACCTCAGCCGCGCCGCAGCCAAGAAGCTGGGCGTGTACGGCCCGGGCACCGCCAAGGTGGAGCTGGTGGCCCTGGGCTTCAAGAAGCCCGGCCGGCCGGTCAGCGACCGCCCCGCCGATTACCAGGCCCCGGCCTCCTATCGCACCGGTCCCTTCACCGTGCAGGTGGGCGCCTTTGTGAGCGAGTCCAATGCCTGGCGCCTGGCCGCCACCCTGCGGCCCACCTGGGGCAAGGTGGCGGTGGTGCGCTACGACCGGGGGGACCGGGTGTTCTACCGGGTGCGGGTGGGCAAGCTGCACGAGCTGGGCAAGGCCCAGCAGCTCCAGCAAAAGCTGCGGGCCGCCGGCTTCAAGTACGCCTTTACCGTGGCCTGGTAGTATCCACCTCTCGGCACGAGAAGACCGGAAGGCGGGGCGGGAAGAACCTCGCCCATCCTGCGCCCAGGCAGGCCCCTGCCCCCCTGCTCCCCCTGAGCGTCCCCCTCGCCGCCCTCGCCCCCCTCGCCCCCCCTCGCCCCCCCTGCCGTCCCAAGGACGGCGGCGGACAGGGCCGCGCAGAGTGCCGGGCCGCGGGGTTCTATTCGGTGCGGTTGATTTGTTTGCGCAGCACGCCCGAGGTCTTGAACACCACCACCTTGCGGGCGCGCAGTTGAAGGGCAGCACGGGTCTGGGGGTTGCGGCCCCGGCGGGCGGCCTTGTGCTTGACCATGAACTTGCCGAACCCGCTGATCAGGATGTCCTCGCCCTGCTCCAGGGTGGCCTTGATGATCTCCAACAGGCGCTCCACGACTTCGCGGGAGCGGCTCTTGGGCAACTGGGTCTGTTCGTACACGCTGTTAATGATGTTCTCTTTGGTAAGCGCCACCAGCAGTCTCCTCCACTCAGAGAAGGGGAAAGGCAAACCAAGATGTCCAACGGGCCGTTCGCCCCTGCAATCTAGGCGACTATGCACAATTATCAGCCACTTGTCAACCGAGTAAATATATGACCGCACTGCGAAAACACTTTATGGCCCTTGTCGGGGCCCCCTGGGGTGTATATATTTAGACCAGAGGACCAACCAAGGAAAGGGGGCGACACGGTTTCGACGGGGGCAGTTGATGCTCAAGTGGCATGCCGGGGCCTCACCGGCCCGTAACCCGGTGGGAACTAAAGTAATCGCAGACGATTACGCTTACGCCGTAGCCGCGTAAATAGGCTACCGTCCGCCCAGTCTTCTCCCGCGGGGCTGGTGTCGGGCGTCGATCAGCGGGATAGGTCCTTGGCAGCGCCTGGCCGGCCAGGGACCGAAACCAAAGGCCGGGCTGGCCCAAAGGGAACCCTGTCTGTGGGGGTCTTTTGGGGCGAGAATCCAAAACACAGACTAAGCATGTAGAAGCTTGGGCTGAAAGCCTTCGGACGGGGGTTCGATTCCCCCCGCCTCCACCATTCGCAGAAAAGACAACCCGCCTCTCCGAGAGGTTTCTCCGGGAGGGCGGGTTTTCTATTGTACCGGTCCTGCCGGCGGAGAAGGTAAAACCGTACCGGTTCAGCCAGATCATCTAATCGTAAACATAGGTGACCGTGGTGGTGTCCAGGCCCGGGGC
>CAZUHP010000079.1:0-9912 GCA_964620595.1 uncultured Desulfarculaceae bacterium
TCGCCCCCCGGCCCGGGGGGGGGCAAGCGGGGGGGGGGGGGGGGGGGGGGGGCGAGGGGGGGGCGACGGGGGCGGGGCAGAAGGGGCCGGGCTGGCGGCGCTGGGGGGGGTTTGGTAGAATCCCCCTTGCAACAGGAGGATAACTTTGCCCGCCAAGCATACCAAGGCCAAGAAGAGCTGGCTGCGGCGGTTATTGTGGTGGAGCGGCCTGGCGGTGCTGCTCCTGGGCGCCTTGGGGGCGGGTGTGGCCCTGGGCGCCTGGTTCTGGATCAGCCAGGACCTGCCCAAGATAGAGCGGCTGGCCGACTACGCACCCCCGGCGGTGACCCAGGTGTTCGCCGCAGACGGCTCCTTGATGGCGGAGTTCTCCCGCCAGCGGCGCTACGTGGTGCCCATGAGCCAGATCCCGCCCCAGGTGGTGATGGCCTTTGTTTCGGCCGAGGACGGCGACTTCTTCAAGCACGTGGGCGTGGACCTGTGGGGAATCCTGCGGGCGGCCTATGCCAACTTGAAGGCCGGCCGGGTGGTGCAGGGGGGCAGCACCATCACCCAGCAGGTGGCGCGGGGCCTCCTGCTCACCCCCCGGCGCACCATCGTGCGCAAGCTCAAGGAGATGATCCTGGCCTACCGCATGGAGAAGTATCTCACCAAGCAGGAGATACTCTTCCTCTACCTCAACCAGATATACCTGGGCCACGGCGCCTACGGCATCCAGGCCGCGGCCCAGACCTATTTCGGAAAAGACGCCAAGGACCTGAGCATCGCCGAGGCGGCCCTGCTGGCCGGGCTGGTGCAGGCGCCCAGCCGCTACAGCCCCATCCGCCACCCCCGCCGGGCCCGCACCCGCCAGGTATACGTGATCGGCCGCATGGTGGCGGACGGGCACATCAGCCAGGCCCAGGCCGACCAGGCCCTGAACCAGCAACTGGACATCCGCCTCCACCGCCCTCGGACCGTGAAGGCGGACTACTACACCGAGTACGTGCGCCAATGGCTGGAGGAGCGCTACGGCCCCACCATGCTCTACGAGGGCGGGCTCACCGTGAAGACGGCCTGCGACCCGCGGCTGACCCGGGCCGGCTACCAGGCCATAGAAAAGGGGCTGGCCGAGCTGACCAGGCGCCAGGGCTTCCGCGGGCCGTTGGCCCGGGTGCCGGCGGCCCAGCTCAAATCCATCGCCAGCCGGCCAGTGAGCGAGGTGGGGCTGGAGAAAGGCCAGGTCATGGAGGCGGTGGTGGTGGGCCATACCCCGGACTCCTCGCCGGTGGTGCGCATGGGCGCCGGCCGGGGGATCATCCCGGCCGCCAGCCTGGCCTGGGTGCGCCGGGGGGGCGGGCGGCCCAGGCTGCGGCCCGGCGACGTGGTGCGGGTGAAGCTGGTCCGCTACCGCGCCCAGGGCAGGACCTGGCAGGTGGAGCTGGTGCAGGAACCCCGGGCCCAGGCCGCGCTCATGTGCCTGGAGGCGGGCAGCGGGCGGGTGCGGGTCCTGATCGGGGGGCGCGATTTCGCCAAGAGCCAGTACAACCGCGCCATCCAGGCCCACCGCCAGCCGGGCTCGGCCTTCAAGCCCTTCATATACGCCGCGGCCCTGGACAACCCGGTGCACGGCTTCACCCCGGTGAGCGTGATCCTGGACGCGCCGGTGGTCTACGACGACCCCTCCCGGCCGGGAGACAAGTGGAAGCCCAAGAACTACGAAAACCGCTTCTTCGGACCCACCACCCTGCGCGAGGCCCTGGAACACTCGCGCAACGTGGTCACCGTAAAGCTCCTGGCCGCCCTGGGCCTTAACTACACCATAAACTACGCCCGCCGCTTCGGCATCAAAAGCGAACTCACCCCCAACCTCTCCCTGGCCCTGGGAACCAGCGGGCTGAGCCTGTACGAGTTGACCCGGGCCTACTCGGTGTTCGTGAACCAGGGCCGGCTGGTGGAGCCGGTGCTGGTGGAGGAGGTGCGTGACCGGGAGGGCAAGGTGATATTCCAGGCCCGGCCCCAGGTGCGCCAGGCCATCAGCCCCCAGACCGCCTATGTCATGACCCACCTGCTGCGCGGGGTGGTGGAGCACGGCACCGGCCGCATGATGAAGGCCCTGGGCCGGCCGGTGGCGGGCAAGACCGGCACCACCAACGACCTGCGGGACGCCTGGTTCCTGGGCTTCACTCCCCGCTTGGTCTGCGGGGTGTGGGTGGGCCAGGACGACAACGAGCCCCTGGGCCGCCGGGAAACCGGCGCCCGGGCGGCGGGTCCCATCTGGCTGGCCTTCATGCGCGAGGCCCTGAAGAACGAGCCGCCCCAGGATTTCCCGGTGCCGCCGGGGGTGGTGTTCGCGCGCATAGACCCCAAGACCGGCCAGGCCATGCCCGCGGGCGCGGAGGGCGGCTTCTTCGAGGCCTTCCGCGAGGGCAACCAGCCCCTGCCGCCGGTGGCCGGCACCACCCGTCCCCGGCCCGACGCGGCCGAGGACTTCATGCAGGCCGAGACCTTTGCCCCCGGCCAGACCCTGCCCCCCCCGCCCCCCCCGCAGAGGCGCCGGACGCGGTAAGCCCCCCCAAAAGCCAGGCCCCGCCCCCCTCGCAAGGGGAACGGGGCCTCTTTCACGCCGGAGCCCGGGGACTACACGTCGCTGAGTTCGTCCCGGGTCACGTGGTCCAGGGTGAACTCGCCCTCCAGCTCCTTCTCCAGGGCAGCCAGCCGGTCCTGGGGCATGTCCGCGATCCGGATGGCCACCCGCCGGGTGCCCTCCTCGCACATGTCGTAGGAGGTGAGTATGCTCACCATGCGGCCGCCGTGCTTGCGGATGACGTCGGCCACCTCCTTGATGGAGCCCGGCCTGTCCTCCAGGATGAAGGAGAACACCGTGCCTCCCCGGTAGATACCGGTGATGCTGGTCAGCACCCGGAACACATCGCCCTGGGAGAGGATGCCCACCACCCTGCCGTCCTCCACCACCGGCAGGCCGGTGACCTTGTTCTCCAGCATGATGACCGCGGCCTTTTCCACCGTGTCGGTGGGTTTGACCGTGATCACCTTCTTGCTCATGATGTCCTTGATCTTGAGTTCGCTCAACAGATAGTAGAGTTCGTGCACGTCCAGGGTGGTGGCCTTGGAGGGACTGGCTTCCTTGAGGTCCCGGTCGCTGACGATGCCCACCAGCTTGCCGTCCTCGTCCAATACCGGCAGGCGGCGCACATTGTTCTCCTTCATCATCTGCGATGCCTTCATCACCGAAGTCTCGGGGCCCACCGTGATGGGATCGACCGTCATCCAGTCCTTTACCAGCATTAAAGATTCCTCCCGATCAAAAGAGTACCCTGGACGCGGTCCGCCCCCGGGACCGCAATAAATGGCGTGCTTGTGAAAATGCTATTACCAGAGTAGAATCCACGTGCATTTACTTGTCAAGCGATTTCATGGCGACTGCGGAGGCCATCATCCTGCCCGACCAGCATTCCAGCGACCTATCCAACGACGTCATCGAACTCTGGCTGGGGCCGCAGAGCCCCCTGGCCGGGGAGCTGGCGGGCTTCCAGACCAGGCCCGGCCAGGTGGACATGGCCCGGGCCGTGGCCCGCACCCTGCGCCAAGGCGTGCCCCTGCTGGTGGAGGCCGGCACCGGCACCGGCAAGACCCTGGCCTACCTGGTGCCCGCCCTGCTCTCCGGGCTCAAGGTGGTGATATCCACCGGCACCCGCACCCTGCAAGATCAGATCGACCGCAAGGAACTCCCTCTCCTGGCCCGCACCCTGGACCGGGGGCTGCGCTGGGCCGTGTTGAAGGGGCGGACCAACTATCTCTGCCGCCGGCGCTTCGAGGCCTTCCAGGACCAGCCCGAGCTGAAGCTGCCCGGCGCCAGCAGCGGCCTGGCCCTGGTCCGGGACTGGGCGCGGGAAACCGGGAGCGGCGACCTGGACGAGGTGCGCGGCCGGGGACTTTCCCCCGAGCTGACCGCGGAGATCACCGCCAACAGCGAGCAATGCCTGGGCGGCCGCTGCCCCCGGCGGGAGGAGTGCTTCCTGATGGAGGCCCGGCGCCGGGCGGCCGAGGCCCAGGTGGTGGTGGTGAACCACCACCTGTTCCTGGCCGACCTCACCCTCAGGGCCCAGGGGCACGGCGAGGTCCTGCCCCGCTACCAGGCGGTGATCTTCGACGAGGCCCACCTGGTGGCCGAGGTGGCCACCCAGGTCTTCGGGGTCAGCGTGTCCCAGGCCAGGCTCAAGACCCTGTTGCGTGACCTGGACCTGGAGGCGCCGGGCGGCGGCGAGGAAAGAGCCCAGGTCGTGGCCCGGGTGGACGCGGCCGGCAAGCGGCTCTTTGCCAAGCTCCGGCGCCTGGCCGGCCCGGCGGCCAGCCTGGGGCTGGAGCCCGGCCACCTGGAGGCGCTCTCGCCGGTCGGGGCCGCCCTGGCCGAGGCCCTGGAGGCCCTGGCCGCCAGCCTGGGCCCCGGCGAGGTGGAGGAAACCCTGGCCGCCCGGGCAACGGGCCTTGCCCAGGACCTGGCGGCCGTGGCCCAGCCGGTGCCCGGCCACACCGTGGCCTGGGTGCAGGCCGGCCGCCGGGGAGTGAGCCTCAACCTCTCACCGGTGGAGGTGGGGCCCCACCTGGAGGCCGCCCTTTACCAGGAAAACTCGCGCCTGGTCTTCACCAGCGCCACCCTGGCCCCGGTGGGCGACCTGGAGCCCACCCGGGTGCGCCTGGGCCTGGGCCCGGACACGGTGAAGCTGGTGGTGGCCTCTCCCTTCGACCCGGCGGAACAGGCCCTCCTGTACGTACCCCCGGCCATGCCCGCCCCCAACCAGCGGGACTTCCCCCAGGCCGTGGCCCGGGAGGTGGAGGAACTGCTGGCCCTCAGCCGGGGACGCGCCTTTGTGCTGTTCACCTCCCACCGCAACCTGGAGGCGGTGAGCGGGCTCCTCCGCGAGCGCCTGCCCTACACCTGCCTGGTGCAGGGCGAGGCCCCGCGCATGAAGCTGCTCCAGCGCTTCCGAGAGCAGAGCCCCAGCGTGCTGTTCGCCACGGCCAGCTTCTGGCAAGGGGTGGACATGCCCGGCGAGGAACTAAGCGCGGTGATCGTGGACAAGCTGCCCTTTGCCCCGCCGGACGATCCCCTGGTGGCGGCGCGCATGCAGCGCCTGGAGGAGGAGGGGCAAAGCGGATTCGCCCACCTGATGCTGCCCGAGGCGGTATTGAGCCTCAAACAGGGCCTGGGCCGGCTCCTTCGCACTCCCCAGGACCGGGGACTGCTGGCGGTGCTGGACATCCGCATGGTGACCAAGGCCTATGGCAAGGTCTTCCAAAAGGCCCTGGCCCCGGTGCGCCTGACCCGCAGCAAGGAGGAGGTGGCCGCCTTCTTCGCCCCGGCGGCCTAGAAGGACAGGTTGCCTGCCTCCTCGAAACAGGCGAGCAGGAACGCGCTGAACCCCATCAACAAGACAAACACCACTACCAGGGCCGTCACCAGGAAGCCCATCAGCACGTAGGCCCACACCACCCGCCAGCCGTTGATGCCGTGGGCGCCGGCCAGCCCGCCGATGACCACCACTATGCCCCAAATCCCGCCCACCATCATGCCCAGCAAAGGCACCAGGTAGAAAATGTAGAATGCACAGGCGTAACCCGACACCCGCAGGGTGGCGGCAAAGCCTTGCTTGGCCCCTCCCACCATGATCAGGCCCAGATGGATGTAGGCCGCGCTGAGGTACAGGCCGGCCAAGGTGACCAGGGGCGCCAGGATCAGCCACCAGACGGCCGGCAGGGGCACCAGATCGGGCATATCCAGGGCCTGGGCCCACAGGGCCTGCATGGCATTGCCAAAGGTGCCCAGGAGGAGGGCATAGGACACCGCCCAGGCCTGGCCCGGCCGGGCAGGGCCCCGGAAGGCGCGCACCGGGTGCAGCAATACCTGCCACGTAGTATTCCAAAGCTTGGCGAGCCAGTTGCCCTGGTCCTGTTCCCAGGCCAGGAACTCGGGCGGGGAGCCGGACTGCTCCTCCAGGTGCTGGCGCAGCCAGGCATCTCCCTCGCAGGCCCTGGCCCCCTGCTGGGGGGGAGGGGGAGGAGGCGGAGACGGCGGTGCCTCCCCCTGGCCGGCGGGCGCCTCCCCCTGACCGGCGGGTGCCACTTCCTGGCTGGCGGGCGCCACCTCCTGGCCGGCGGGCGCCACCTCCTGGCCGCAGGTGGGGCAGGTTCCCGGGGTGGGCGTTTGGCCCAGGTGCGTACCGCAATAGGGGCAGACCTCGCTCATCGGCTCTCCTTTCGGCGGCTGTGGGCCTTCAGCCGGGACCAGCGCTTGAGAAAACCGGCCACCCCGCCGGTGGTCTCCTCTTCGCGCCTGGCCCGCTCCCGCACCAGCACGTCACCGCCTTCCTCGCTGGCCACCGCCTGCCGCAGGCATTCCACCCGCTCCCGGCAGGACCAACACTCCGGCGACACCTCCCGCAGGCCCGAAGGGCCCAGGGGGAACACGCGTTCTATGACGCCGAAACATTCGGGTGGCTCAGGCAATTCTCCATCTCCCGGCCCCGGATCGGCCGGGGCCACCTCTGCAGAATATTCCGGCCGGACCTGGCGGTCAAGGCGTAGCCCGGCAGCAGCCCGCCCGGACCGCGGGGGAGTCGGGGCGTTCAGCGCCCCTCCCCCGCCGCCCCCGTCTCAGCCTCGCCAAGGACCTCGTAGCCCGCGATGAGCTGCTGGGCCACCTTGGCCAGCTTCTGGTTGGTGTTGCGGCTGTAGCGCTGCAAGCGCCGCATGGCGTCGCCCTCGGAACAGCCCTGCAGGCTCATCAGCAGCCGCTTGGCCTTTTCCACCACCAGCCGGTCGGACAACTCGCCGCGCAGCTTGTCCAGTTCGCTGCGCAGGCTGCACACCCGCCGGTGGTTGGCCCAAGCCAGCTCCAGGGTGGCGGCCAGGGCCTCGGCCGGCTGGCCGGCCGCAACCAAGCCCAGGGGAGCGGCCTGGCCAAAGGCCCGGTCAAAGGCCCCGCCCGCGTGCTCGCCGGCCAGGAGCAGCCCCACCCGGTCCGAGGAGAAGTCCCGAATCAACTCCTCCAGCTCATCCTGCCCAAAGCCGGACACATCCCACACCACCAGGCCCTGGGGGCCGTAGGCCACCCGGGGCAGGGGCAGGCCGGCGCGCTTCACCACCCGCCGGCGGCAAACCCTGGCCAGGGCCTGGGCCAGCCGGGGGCGCAGGGGGGAGTCCTCCTTTTGCACCAGGACCAGGGTCGCATCCACCACCTGACCACCTCCATCCAGGCGCTCACCTGGCAAGAAACACTCCAGGCGGGGGGGCTTGGCGGATAATCAGACTGATCGTGACTGGTTATGGTGGAACCCCTACGGGGGGAGAGGGGCGGAAGCTACCGTAAGTGGAGCCCGTTTTGCGGGCTGGTTCGTTACATCATTATACCAACCTGAAAAGGCGGCCGCCTAATGCCTTCTCTCCAGCACATAGGCAGCCAGGGCCATCAAGGTTTCCAGGTCACTGCCCGGCAAGGGCTGGCGGCCCAGGCGGGCCAAGGCGGCCTGGGCCAAGGCGGCGTAGCGGCGGGCCGCCTCATAGGTGGCCTCCACCCCGCCGTACTGGGTGACCAGCCCCTTGGCCTCCTCCACCGCCTCGCGGCTCTGGCGCCCCTTTTCGGCCAGCTCAAGGAGCCGGGCGCGCACCTCGGCCGGCGCGGTGTCGCGTGCGTGCAAGAAAGGCAGGGTTATCTTGCCCTCGGCCAGGTCGTGGCCCACCGGCTTCCCGAACTCGTGGGCCGTGCCCACGTAGTCCAGGGCGTCGTCCACCATCTGGAAGGCCAGGCCCAGGTTCAGCCCGTACTCGTACAACGCCTCCACCGCCGCGTCATCCGCCCCGGCGTAGATGGCGCCCATCTGGCAGGCAGCGGCGATGAGCACCGCGGTCTTGGCCTTTATCACCTCCAGGTAGCCCTCGTGGCTCAACTCCACATCGTCGGTGTGGATCAGCTCCAGCACCTGGCCCTCGGCCATGATGGTGGTGCACTCGCTGAGCGCCTGCACGAAGCGGATGTCCGGCACCTCCACCGCCAGGGAGTAGCTCTTGGAAAAGAGGAAGTCGCCCACCAGGATCACCGAGTCGTTGCCATACTCCACCCGGGCCGCGGGTCGGCCGCGCCTGAGCCCCGCCTCGTCCACCACGTCGTCGTGCAGGAGAGTGGCCGCGTGCAGGTACTCGAAGATGGCGGCCAGGCGCGGGTCGCCCTTGCCGCCCACCGCCGAGGCGGCCAGGAGAAAGAGCACCGGCCGCAACCGCTTGCCGCCGCTGAAGATGATGTAGGAGCTAACCTTCTCTATATAGGGCACGTGGCTGCGCAGGTTCTGGCTGAGCGCTTGGTCGGCCAACTCGGCCAAGGGGTACACCCGGGCCTTGAGTTCGTCGGTGCCAAGCGGATTGGAAAGCTCCGGGGCCGGCGCGGCGGGAGATGGCGTCACCAGATGTCCTCTCTTTTAGAAAAACAAAGGCTGGGCCAGGATTTACTAGATGCGGCCCGGCTTGTCAACCAGGGAGGCGCCCTGTCCCGCGCAACAGGGTGGGCGACGGGGGGCGGAGGCGACGGGGGCGGGGGAGCGGGGGGGGCGGGGTTAACCCGGCGCGCCCCTTGGCCCGGGCCGGAGGAAGGCCTAGTTGGGGTGGGCCAGGACCAGGGTGGTGTAGATCAAGGGGTAGCTCTGCACCACGCTGCGTTTCAGGTAGATATTGAGCGCCGCCATGCCGATCTTGGGCAAGCGGGGGCGCAGATCGCGGTCCACGCCCAGGGGAAGGTCCTCGGGCAGGACGTCGCCGCGCTCGGCGGCCAGGCGCGCCTCGATGATGGCGGCCAGGAGCGAAGGGCGGGGCTGGATGAAATCCGCGGCCTGGGGCGGAGTAGCTGCGCTGACAGGCTGGCTGAGCATGGTTAGGGGCGACATGTCTTCCTCCGGGTTGTGGTTCGCCCCAAGGCATCTGCAAGAGGGATGCCGCCCGCGGCCATGATGGCTTATTTGCATGATAACAAGCTGTTATAGAGATCGGCCTGGTGCGGGCCGCGCCCGGGGCGGCAATTTCTGCCCCCTGCCGCGCCCAGCCCGGCGGCGGGCTTTGACTACCCTTGGCCCTGCCGGGATGCTATGATTGGCGGCGCAGAGCCTGGGTGGTGGAACCGGTAGACACAGGGGACTTAAAATCCCCAGGGGCACCCCCCCGTGCGGGTTCGAGTCCCGCCCCAGGCACCAACACAAAACCAACCATATTGAATGATTGTACCTTTAGCCGCCCACCCGTCCGGGCAGGCGGGCAAGTGTGTTCTCAAGCCTCTTCTGTCCCCCGGCCGCATCACCTGGGCTGACGGCCGAGAAGTAGGGGCGGGTAAAGCCACTTGTCCCCCAAAATCAATTGATTTTGGGGGACAAGTGGCCCTAGGCCGCAGGGGGACCAGGGGGTGCATAATCGCGGTCCCCTGCCCTCCCAAGGCCGCGCCTGTGCTATGGAGCGGCTAGTTCATAGACCTCACCGCTCAGGGTGACTGCCCGGGCCTGGCCCGTGTTCTGGTGCTTGCACAACAGGTCGTCGCAGTTGCTGCCGCCAAAGTCGCCGGTCGCCTTGACCAGCCAGCAGGAGCCGTCCCCGCCCAGGCCCACATTGCGCTCCGCCTTGATCTTGCCGTCCGGGTCCATGAGCCAGGCTTTGACCGCGCCGTTGGACTGGTTCTGCCACACCAGGTCCACCTTGCCGTCGCCATCCAGGTCTCCCAGGCTGCTGATGCGCCAGTCGCCCGCGTTCTGGGCGCTGTACTCGTTGACCGCGGTGATGACCGAGCCGCCCATGAGCCACACCGCCACCCGCTTGTCCGCGGAGTTCTGCCACACCACGTCCGCCTTGCCGTCGCCGTTCAGGTCGCCCAGGCCGGCCACC
>CAZUHP010000080.1:0-9802 GCA_964620595.1 uncultured Desulfarculaceae bacterium
GCGGGGGGCGGGGGGCGGGCCGGGGCGGAGAGGCCCTGCCCGGCGGGGGGGATGCGGCGGAAGTCGGGGAGTCAGGGAGGGGATGGGAGGGTGGCCTACAGCGGCCCCACGCTGTCGGCGGGCGGGCCCTGGTGGCGGATCATCTCGCCCTCCACCAGGAACACCACCTCCTCGGCGATGTTGGTGGCCTCGTCGCCGATGCGCTCCAGGTGGCGCGAGGCCAGGATCATCTCCATGGCCGGGGGGATGAGGCCCGGCCGCCGCCCCATGAGCGCCAGCATCTCGTCCTTGACCAGGCGGTTGAGTTCGTCCAGCTCGTCGTCGCGCTCTATCACGCTACGGGCCAGGTCCACCTTGCCCTGCACAAAGGCGTCCAGGCATAGGCAGGTCATCTCCCGGGCCAGCTCGCTCATGGCCACCAGCCGGGGGGGCGGCGGCATGTCGGCCAGCCCCACCAGCACCAGGGCGCGCTCGGCCAGGTTCACCGCCTGGTCGCCCATGCGCTCCAGGTGGGAGCATATCTTGATGGACACCGACAGGAAGCGCAGGTCGCCGGCCACTGGCTGCTGGGTGGCCAGGAGGGTGAAGACCCGCTGCTCGATCTGGTTCTGCATCTGGTCGATGCGGTTGTCCGCCTGGATCACGCCCCGGGCCAGCCCCTGGTCGCGGGGGGCCAGGGCGTCCACCGCCTCGTGGATGGACTCCTCCACCAGGCCGGCCATCATGAGCAGGTCTTCCTTTACCTCGCGCATCTGGCGGTGGAAGTGGGATATGGCGCTCATGGTCTCTCGCTTTCCGGGCCGGCGGCCGCTAGCCGAAGCGGCCGGTGATGTACTGCTCGGTCTGCTCCTGGCGGGGCCGGGTGAATATTCTCTCGGTGGGGCCCATCTCCACCAGGCGGCCCAGGTAGAAGAAGGCGGTCTGGTCCGATACCCGGGCGGCCTGCTGCATGTTGTGGGTCACGATGACGACCGTGTAGTTTTTCTTGAGTTCCTTGATGAGCTCCTCGATGCGGGCGGTGGCGATGGGGTCCAGGGCGCTGGTGGGCTCGTCCATGAGCAGTATCTCGGGCTGCATGGCGATGGCCCGGGCGATGCAGAGCCGCTGCTGCTGGCCGCCGGAGAGCCCCAGGGCGCTCTGGTGCAGGATGTCTTTCACCTCGTCCCACAGGGCGGCGGCGCGGAGGGACTCCTCCACGACGGCGTCCAGGGAGGCCCGATCCAGCCTGCCGTGCAGGCGGGGGCCGTAGGCCACGTTGTTGTAGATGGACTTGGGAAAGGGGTTGGGCTTCTGGAACACCATGCCCACCCGCCGGCGCACCTCCACCGGGTCCACCCGGGGGTCGTAGAGGTCCCTCCCGTCCAGGAGCACCCTGCCCTCCACCCGGGTGCCGGGGATCAAATCGTTCATGCGGTTGAGCAGGCGCAGGAAGGTGGACTTGCCGCAGCCCGAGGGGCCGATGAGGGCGGTGACCTGGTTGGCCTCCATCTCCAGGTCGATGCCGGCGAGCGCCTTGAAGTCGCCGTAATAGAAGTCGAGGTGCTGCACCTCTATGATGGGCTTGGCTTGGCTCGGCATGGCTGGTCTACCATTTTTGGGTGCGCCGCATGCGGGCGCGGATGAGGATGGCCACCAGGCTCATGCCCAGCACCAGGCTGATGAGCACCATGGCGGTGCCGTATTGCAGGGGTCGGGTCTGGGCGATGTGGGTGCCGGCGGTGGCCAGCACGTAGATGTGATAGGGCAGGGCCATGACCTCCTGCAGGGGCGAGGCGGGCAGTTGCAGGGTGTAGAAGGTGGCGGCGGTGAACATGATGGGCGCGGTCTCGCCCGCGGCGCGGCCGATGGCCAGGATGGAGCCGGTGAGGATGCCGGGCAGGGCCGCGGGCAGCACCACCTTGCGGATGGTCTGCCAGCGGGTGGCGCCCAGGCCCAGGGAGGCCTGGCGGAAGGTGTCGGGCACCGCGCGCAGGGCCTCCTCGGAGGCGCCGATCACGGTGGGCAGGATGAGAAGGCCCAGGGTGAGGGAGCCGGCCAGGAGGCTGACCCCGAAGCCGAAGAACACGCAGAACAGCGCCAGGCCGAACAGGCCGAAGATCACCGAGGGCACCCCGGCCAGGTTCTGGATGCCCAGCCGCACCAGGCGCAGCAGGCGGCCCTCGCGGGCGTACTCGGAGAGGTAGACGGCCGCGGCCACCCCCAGGGGCAGGGCCACCAGGATGGCGCCGATGGTGAGGTAGAGGGTGCCCACGATGGCCGGGAAGATGCCGCCCTGGGTCATGGCCTCCCTGGGCGGCTCGGTGAGGAAGCTCCAGGAGATGGCGCTGGCGCCCTGGATCACGATCCAGGCCAGGATGGCCCCCAGGCCGCCCAGCACCAGGCCGATGGCCAGGCGGAACAAGAGGAAGGCCGCCTGCTGGCGCAGCTTGCGGGCCAGGAGCGATCTGGGCCTGCCGCGGCTCACAGGGTGGCGGCTCCTCTTTGCTGGAAGCGCCGGCTGACCCAGGCGGCCACCAGGTTGAAGCCCAGGGTGAGGAAGAACAGCACCATGCCGATGGCGAACAGGGCGAAGTAGTGTTCGCCGCCCACCGGCGCCTCGCCCATCTCCGCGGCGATGGTGGCGGGCAGGGGGCGGACCGAGTCGAACAGGCTGGCCGGCATCATGGCCGCGCCGCCGGCCACCATGAGCACCACCATGGTCTCGCCCATGGCCCGGCTCATGCCCAGGATCACCCCGGTGCCCATGCCGCCGATGGCACCGGGTATCAGCACCCGGGTGAGGGTCTCCCAGCGGGTGGCGCCCAGGGCCAGGGAGGCCTCCTTCAGGTCGGCGGGCACCGAGTGCAGGGCGTCCTCGGATATGCTGGTGATGGTGGGGATGGCCATGAGGGCCAGCATCAAGGAGGCGTTCAGCAGGTTGAGGCCGGTGGGGATGTCCAGCAGCCTCTGCATGAGCGGCGCGATGACCACCATGCCCACGAAGCCCAGCACCACCGAGGGCAGGCCGGCCAGGAGCTCCACCGCCGGCTTGGCGATCTCGCGCACCCGGGGGCCGGCCACCTCGGCCAGGTAGAGCGCCGCGCCCACCCCCAGGGGCACCGCGATGGCCGAACTCAGGAAGGTAACCGCCAACGAGCCGGTGATGAGGGGCAGGATGCCGAAGTCAGCCGGGTCGTAGGTGGGGTACCAGTATTGGCCAAAGAGGAAGTCGAACACGCCCACCGTGCGGAACAGGCCCATGCCCTCCCGGAACAAGAAGAGCACGATGAGCGCCATGATGATGACCGAGAACACGCCGGCAAAGGTGAACAGCGCCCGTATCCACACCTCGCGCTCCCGGCTCTTGCCCCCGGCCAGGGAGGGCCGGGCCGCGGTCCCTCCCGCGGCGCCCTGCGCCCCCGTCGCCCCCCCCGTCGCCGCTCCCGTCGTCGCCGTCGCTCCCGTCGCCGCCCCCCCCGTCGCCGCCCCCGTCGCCCGCTGGGGGGTGGCACCGGTCATGAACTCGCTCGGCATGGTCTCGGCCCGCAATACGCCAGGCATGGGTGGTCGCGCTCCTTGTCCAGGGGACCCGTTCATCGCCAAATCCATCCAGGGGCAAGTATGACGCGAGGGGCGGCCGGGTGGGGTTACAAGTTGGTGACAAATGGCCCCGGCGGGCGGGCAGGGCCCGCCCGCCGGGCGTGGGGTCTGTCAGAACTTGAACACCAGGTCGGTGAAGAAAGTCTGGTAGTCGTTGCTGGCGCCGGGGATATCCTGGTCCACGTTCTTCATGTTGAAGTAGGAGAGCTTGATCTCGCCGTACTTCCACATCTTGTAGCCGGCCTGCAACACGAAGCCCTTGCGGTTCACGAAGCCGCTGTCCGAGTCGGCGATGAAGCCGGGGGTGGCGTTGGCCTCGATGTACTTGTACCAGGCGCCGAAGCTGAACTTGTGGTACTTCAGCTTGGCGCCGGCGGCCCAGCCGCTGTCCTTGCCCTCATAGGGCCCGCTGGCATTGGTGTTGGTCAGGTAGTGGCCCCAGAAATCCACCGCCGCCTTCTTGGCGAACTTGCAGGTGGCCTTGGCGTAGAGGTCCCACACCTTGAAGGAGGAGAGCCGGTCCTCGCCGCCCGCCTGGTACACGGGGTTGCCGTGCACATTGGGCGGCACCTGGCCGGGCTCGCCCAGGCCGTTCCAGTCATAGTAGGCAGTGGCCGCGGTGAGCTTGAACCTGCCCAGGTGGGCCTTCACCCCCACCTGGCCGGCATAGGCGTACAGGTCGTCCGGGGGCTCGTGCTTGTGCTCCTTCAGGTAGAAGAAGGCGCCCAGCACAAAGGGCTGGACAGCGCCCTTCTTGTTGAAGGTGTACTTCAGCCAGGCGCCCTCGGGCACCACGTCGCCGTCGAACATGGCCTTGGTGGTGGCAAAGGGGTTCTTGGCCTTGCCCAGGGTGAAGGCCAGGGCCCGGTCCGGCACCAGGGAGGGCCGCCAGGTGAGATAGGCCCGGTCCAGGCCGATGCTGGTTATCTCGCCCCAGTAGTTGCCCAGGGTCTGGTTGGTGCTGGTGGGGTCGTCGTCCGAGCCGGTGGCCAGGCGGAAGCCCAGCTCCACGTCGTCGTGGATCTGGCTCTTCACCCCGAACCGCCAGCGCACCCGCAGGCGGCTGCGGCTGTCCTTGGACTTGCCCTGGAAGCTGTCGTAGCTGGTGTTTTCGTAGCGGAAGCGGGTGTCGCCGTAGAAGGTGATGCGCTCCAGCCACTCGGGCAGGGCGCCCTCGAGCGAGGCCCGGGAGGCCTGCCGGTCCTGGGTGCTTCTCACCTCGGCGAGCTGGTGTTTCAGGGCCTGCAGGCTCTGCTCCAGGGCCTGGATCTTCCGCTCCAAGTCGGCCTGGGAGGCCGCCCGGGCAGGAGTCCAGGCCACGCCCAGGCAGAGCGCCGCGCCCAGGATCAGGGCGGCCACGAGCTTGACCTTGCCTCTCATTACCACTTCTCCTTTCACAGTTCTCTCCTGTGCCGCTCCCCCCGGTGGCCGGGGGCGGCCTCTTCTGGTTGCGGCCCCGGACCCCTCGGCGGGGTCCGGGGCAAGGGTTGGCGGGGTCTACTTGGCCAGGGGCACGAAGCCTTCCTGGGCCACGATCTTCTGGCCCTGGGGGCTCAGCACGAACTGGATGAAGTCCTTGACCACCCCGGTGGGCTCACCGCGGGTGTACATGTTCAGGGCGCGGGCGATGGGATAGGATTTGTCCAGGGCGGTGCGGGCGGAGGCCTTCACGCCGCCCACGGTGAGGCCCTTGAGCTGGCCGTTTAGGTAGCCGATGCCCACGTAGCCGATGGCGTACTTGTTGCCGGCCACCGCCTGGGCCACGGCCCCGTTGCTGGCCTGGAGCTGGGCGTCGGGACGGACCCGGCCCCTCTTGCCCAGCACCTTGTGGTTCCACACCTCGAAGGTGCCGGAGGAGGAGTCGCGGGAGATGACCACGATGGGCTTGTCCCGGCCGCCGACCTCCTTCCAGTTCCTGATCTTGCCCAGGTAGATGCCCCTGAGCTGCTCCAGGGTGAGGTCGCTCACCGGGTTGGAGGGATGCACCACCGGCACGATGCAGTCCAGGGCCACCACGAACCGCTTGGGGCTCACGCCCTTGCCCTGGGCCAGCTTGATCTCCTTGGGTTTCATCTCGCGGGAGGCGTCGCCGATGTCCGCGGTGCCGTCGATCACCGACTTTATGCCGTCGCCGCTGCCGGTGCCGGCCACCGAGATGCGCACCTCGGGGTGCTTCTTCATGTATTCCTCGGCCGCCTTCTGGGCGATGGGCAGCACGGTGGTGGAGCCGGTGATGGTTATGGACTTGCCGCCGGCCAGGGCCGCGGCGGGGCCCGCCGCCAGGGCGGCCGCCGCCAGGGCCAGGGCCCCCAGGATCAGAAAGGTCTTTCGCATTGGATAATGTCCTCCATTAAGGCTGTTTCATCTGCGCGGGCTCGAGCCGCCCCGCGCCTCGGGATACGCCGCAAGGGTAGGGGAGGATTGTTACAGGCGGTTGACAGGGACGATACATTTGGGAGACAAAAGCCTTGCCCGCCTTGGCCCTTTTGCTGGGAGGCAGCCATGCCGCGCACGCCCGCCGAACCGGTGCTGATCGACATCAGCCGGCCCCTGGGGCCCCGCACCCCGGTGTTTCCCGGCGATCAACCCTTTGAGCGGCGGGTGACCTGCGCCCGCGGAGAGGGGCGGCCCTACGAGTCGTCCTGCCTGGTCCTCAGCGCCCACGCGGGAACCCACCTGGACGCCCCCAGCCACTTCCTGGCCGGCGGCGCCTCCCTGGACCGGCTGCCCCTGGCCAGCTTCGTGCTGCCCGCCCGGGTGGTGGAGGCGGGCGGGCCGGTGGTGACCCCGGCCGACTTGGCCGGCCTCCCGCCCCGCCCCGGCCGGGCGCTCCTCTTCCGCACCCGCAAGCCGCCGGGCGCCGCCGGCCGGCCGGACCGGGGCTGGCTGGAGTCGGCCGCGGCCCGGCGCTGCCTGGAGCTGGGGGCGCCCCTGGTGGGCATCGACCAGCTTTCGGTGGACCGCCCCGGCGACGAGGACTTCCCGGTGCACCACCTGCTCCTGGGCGCCGGCTGCCTGATCCTGGAGGGCCTGGACCTGGCCGCCGCCCCGGCCGGGGACTACGGGCTGGTCTGCCTGCCCCTCGGGATCGCGGGCGGCGAGGCCTCGCCGGTGCGGGCGGTGCTGGTGCCGCCCGGGGAGCACGGCCGGCCGGTATTGACCTTCAACCCGGCGCACCCGCCGAGCAAGGAGACGCCATGAGCCAGAAGGTGATCCTGACCCTCGAGGGAGTGGAACTGTCCGGCGAGCTGCTGGACACCCCGGCCGCCCGGGCCCTGGCCGCCCGCCTGCCCCTGGAGCTGAGCCTGAGCCGCTGGGGCGAGGAGTACTACGGCGACATCGGCCAGGCCCTGGGGGAGATCTCCGGCCCCACCCGGCAGGAGATGGCAGTGGGCGACGTGGCCTTCTGGGAGCCGGGCAACGCCCTGTGCCTGTTCTTCGGCCCCACCCCGGCCAGCAGCGGGCCGGAGCCCATGGCCGCCAGCCCGGTGCACCTGGTGGGCCGGGTATCCGGCGACTGGGCCGCGGTGGGGGCCCTGGGCGCCGCCGTGCGGGCGCGCCTGGAAAAGGCCTGAGCCGGCCCGGTCCCTCGGGCATGGAAAGAGGCGGGGCGCCCCGGAACCGGGGCGCCCCGCCGGGGCAGGGGGGGAGGGTGGTGGGGGAGGCTAGGCCAGGGGATCGCTGCTGTTGGTGTTCACCAGGTTCAGGGCAAAGGGCGCGGTGACCCCGCTCATGCCCTGCCGCTCGCCGGGCGCGGCCAGGAGCGAGCAGGTGAGGGGGTGGGCTATCTTGCCGGCCCGGTCCACCGAGGCCTCGGCATTGGTGATGACCAGGTGGGGGACGAGTATCTCCAACTGGTAGGGGTGGCCGCTCTCTATCTCCCGGCCGGTGAAGACCAGGCTCATCTTCTTGCGGGTGTCGCTGCCCAGATCGCTCAGATAGGTGTCGCTGGTGTAGGCGGGGAACTCGATGGTGAGGGTTATCTCCGGGAAGGCCTCGGCGGTGGGCTCGGCTATCTTGTCGCCCCCGCCGGCCAGGTAGTCGCCCTTGAGCCCCCGCCTGAAGGCCAGGCTGAAGCGGTTGGGCCGTATCTCGTCGCCCGCGGCCAGGGCCGGGCCCTCGGCGTCGTTGAGGCGGAACACCCCCTGGCGGAACAGCACCCGGTTGCCGGTGGGCGGCGCGGCCAGGGCGGCCAGGGCGGCGGCGGTGTTGACCCCGCCGGTGGTGTTGATGGCCATGTCGTCGCAGATCAGGTGGAAGGTGACGCTGAGAGGCTGGCCAGCCTCGCCCTCGATGGTGAAGCCGTCCACCTTGCAGCCCGCGTACTCGTGGCAGCCCGCGCCCTTGTACAGGGCCAGGGTGCCGAACAGCCCGTCCACCGAATCGGCCAGGCGCAGGCCGTGGGCATAGGCGCCGGTGGCCTCCACCTGGCTGGGCGCGCCGGCCCGGCCCAGGGCCATGGCCAGAAGCGTCTCCAGGCCCTGGTAGCGCAGGTAGGCGGTGACATCGCCCGCGCAGGTGACGAGCCCGGGGTCGCGCTCGCTGTAGAATGCCTGGCCCGCCGAGTCGTCGGGCAGATGCTCCACGGTCTTCACCAGCTTCTCGCTCACCAGAAGCATGGCGTCCGCATCGCCCACCGCCACCGGCTGGCCCCAGGTGTCGGCCTTCTTGAAGGCGGCCTTCAACTCCTTGCCGCTTGCCATTTTCCAGCTCCTTTGTCGCAAAGGTTTGATCGGTTGTTTCCGCCGCTCCGGGCTAGAGGGTGTCCAGGGGCGACTCGTAGACCACCCGCACCTCCAGGTCGAACAGGCCCAGGGGATCGCCGGCCCCGCCCTCGTACAGCTCCAGGCGGCCGCAGGTGGTGGCCTGCCAGTGGGGGTTGCGCGCGGGGTCGGCCAGCGCCGCCAGGCAGGCCGCGGCCAGGGCGTCCAGTTG
Source organism: uncultured Desulfarculaceae bacterium (assembly GCA_964620595.1). GTDB lineage: Bacteria > Desulfobacterota > Desulfarculia > Desulfarculales > Desulfarculaceae > Desulfocarbo. Next base: position 8,515 of record CAZUHP010000080.1, read on the forward strand.
GCCGTAGTCGTCGTCCACCGCCCGCGCCGCGCCCCACAGGTGCAGGACCAGCTCCCGCCGGCAGGTGGCGCTGGTGGCGTCGACGGTTTCCACCGCCTCGTTGAACAGGCACAGGGCGGGCAGCTCGTTCAGTTCCTCGGCCAGGTGGATGCCCCGGCGCACATCGCGCACCTTCTCGATGCCGGCCAGGGCGTCCAGGAGATCGCCGATTATGCGGGTGCGGGTCATGACAGCTCCTTATCCAAGGCTTGGGCCAGGCAGTGCTCCAGGGCGCGCAGGGCCTGGTCCCGGCCCGGGCGCAAGAAGGGCCGGGCGGGCAGCACCACCCGCCGCACCTGGACCCAGCGGCCCTGCACCCGGAACCTCAGGTAGCGGCGGCGCCGGGCCTGGATCACCGCGCCGTACTCCTGGGCCGCGGCATAGGGGGCGCCGGCGCCGAGCCAGCCCAGCACCTTGTTCCCCCGGCGCTCCACCCCCATGGCCAAGGAAGCCAGCAGCCGGCCCGAGCGCACCCGGGGGCCGCCGGCGCCCATGCGGGCCCGGGCCCTTGCCAGGCCCAGCTCCAGGGCCCGCTCCAGGGCCCGCTCCAGGGCCCGCTCCAGGACCAGGGGCAGGCGCGCCACCAGGCGCGCCAAGGGGTCTGGGCCGGGTCGGGTCAGGCGGAGTCGGATCATGCCATGCCTCCAGAAGACGGGCGCCGGCCCTAGAGCAGGCTGCGCTTGCGGTAGCGGTCCAGTACCTCGCGCACCTGGGGCAACAGGGCGCTCACCGTGTAGCTCACCGAGCCGTCGGCCAGGGTGCGGGCGCTGACCCCCAGGCGGCCGTGGCCCGCGGCCGATTCCTGGAAGCGGGCGGCGGCCTGCTCCAGGGCGGCCTGGGAGAGGTCCGGCGGCAGGGTGGTGTAGCCCGCCCGGTAGACCAGGCCCAGGTTGGCCCTTCCCCGGGGGAACACCCCGTCCTTGCGGGTGAGCACCCCGGCGGCGCGGTCCAGGGCCACCCGGTCCAGCTCCAGGGCGGCGCCGTCCACCACCAGCTCGCCGAGGCTCACCAGGGGGTACTGGGGCAGGACCAGCTCGGGCCGGCCGCTGCCGTCCAGGCGGGCGTTGTCCGGGTCATAGGCGGCATCATCCTCCCGCCAGGAGTAGTCGCGCGCCGCCAGCCGGCGGCCGGTGTAGTGCTCGAACTGGGCGCTCACCGCCTCGATCAGCGATTCCAGCAGGGCGTCGTGCCGGTCGCCCTGGATGGCCAGGTATTGCTTGAGCGCCGCCAGGCTGGTCAGGGCGTGGGC
>CAZUHP010000081.1:0-9036 GCA_964620595.1 uncultured Desulfarculaceae bacterium
GGTGGCGATGGCGTCCTTGAGCAAGGCGGCGGACTCGTGCATCAACTGGTTGGCGCTTTTGGCATTGTCAGAGCTGGACTTGGTCATGGAGGAGATCTCCTCCATGGAAGCGGCGGTCTCCTCCACCGCGGCCGCCTGGTTGCTGGCCCCGTCGGCCAGGTGCAGGGACTTGCTCTTGACCATGCCGATGATCTCGTTGAGGGTGTTGCGCAGCTTCTCCAGGGCGCCCTCCACCCGGGCGATCTCGTCGTTGCCCGTGATGTAGTGGGGGAAGGGACGCAGGTTGCCCGTGGTGAGCTGCTCCACGTCGTCCACCACCTCCCGCAGGGGTTTCACCACCCACCGGTTGACGATAATCCCCAGGAGCAGCACCACCAGCAGGCCCACCCCGGCCACCACCCCCGCGATGAGCTGGGTCTGGCGAGCCGAGCTGACGATGCGCCGGCCCGCCTGCTGGAGACGCCTTTCGGCCTGCTGTTTCAGCTCGGTGGCGAGCCCGGCCAGATCCTTACGCTGCTTGTCGAACTGCTTGGCCAGGGTGGTCTGGGTCTCCCAGTCCTGGTCGGCGGCAGCGGCGACCAGCTTGCTCCCGCTGGCAAATGTCTCCCCCAAAAGAGCGGTCATCTTGTCCAACACCGCCTGGGCCTGGGGAGTGGCGGACAGCTCCTGGCGCATGCTGGCGATCCGCTTCTGGATCACCCCCTTCATCGCCAGGGCCTTGTCCAGGCTGTCGCGGGTGCCGGCGGCCACGGACACGTCAATGAAGGACATGGCCTTGCCAATGAGCTGGCGCAGCTCCAAGGCGGACAGGGCCTGGCGTGAGTCGGTGTGCAGCATGGCCCGCACCTCGCCCACCACTTCCTGGAAGGCCAGGCCGGAAACCCCTCCCACCACCAGCATCAGGACAAAGAAAACCGCGAAAATGATCTGCAGCTTAAGCTGGATGTTGAGAGAGAGACGCATAACTTGTCTCCATTGATTCTTGCGTGCCGCGCCACTGGCCGGGCCCGCGTCACGTTATTTTGGCCAGCCGGTCCTGGCAGGGGGGGCGTCGCGCCCCCCCCACCCCCTCAGGAGCTACTTGCTTACTGGTAGGCCCTTCCGCATCCAGGCCATGATGCCACCGTCCAAACGCATCAACTCACCCCAGCCCTTGCTCTTGAGGAAACGGCCGCAGGTGAGGGTCTGCTTGCCGGCGTGGTCGATCAGCACCACCGGACGGTCCTTGGGAAGCTTGGCAAGCTCTTGGTCCAGCTTGTAGAGAGGGATGTTCACCGCCCCCTTCAGGTGGGCCTTCTTGAACATGCCCGGACCGCGGATATCCAACAGAAAGAGATTGGCGCCGGATTTCAGCTTTTCAGCCAGGGCCTGGGGAGAGACGGCCGGGATGGAACCGGAAGCGTACTTGGCCGTCTTTTCAAGCTTGTAACCGGCCTTGACCCAGGCGGGGATGCCGCCCCGGAAGACCATGACCTGCTTGTAGCCCATAGCGGCCGCCAACCTGGCGGCCTTGACGCTCTTCACTCATTTGCGGCCCATACAATAGAAGACCAGCAAGCGGTCCTTGTCCTGGGGCAACTGCTTGCTGGACTTCATCAGTTCAAAGGGAATGTTTATGGAGCCGGGGATGTGCCCGGCGGCAAACTCTATGGGACTCAGGGAGTTGACCAAAGTAAACGGTGCCTTGGCATCCAGCTTGGCCTTGAGTTGGGAAACGCTGATCTCCTTCACCTCGCCGGCCCAGGCCGTGCCTGCCAGCCACACGGTGCCTATGGCGAGCAAAACCAGCCAAACAGCTCTTTTTTTCATGCTATTTCTCCTAAATGATGGCTCGACTCAAGCGGCAGCCGCCGCGTTGCTCCCGTTTTTATCAAATCGTGCTGCCTGCGGTCCTTGTTCCCTATTGTTGCGCTGTAAGCCAGTTTTGGATCATCCCCAGGCTATATTACCATAATATACTAGTTATTTATAAGGTTAATAAATATTTGGGAATGATAATCCATCTTATATGCCAAGTCAATGCTTGTAACCATCATGTAACATAACCCTGTCCGTTTTTACGCAACACGTTAAAGCACTTAGCTTGGGTAGCGGCGCCGCGGCCATGCATCTCCCACAACTGGTACAGTTTTTATACCTATAAAACAACAAAATACAACCCGCCCCCTTTTAGTGGCGGTCAACAATAGGAATTTTGGGGAGATTGGGCCGCCCCCCTGGCCCGCGACTCGTTACGAACTGGACAGGAAGCGCTCCTAAGCGCCGCCCGGGCTCACGGCCTCGGCCGATGTCCCCCAGGCATCCCCGGCGCTGAGCACTTTGTTGCGGCCCGCCTGCTTGGCCCGGTAGAGGGCCTGGTCCGTGGCGTGCAAGAGTCCTTCCGGAGGGCTGGCCGAGTCGGGCCGGACCGCGGCCGTGCCCAGGCTCACGGTCACCACCCCTCCGGTGGGGGAGTCCCGGTGCTCGATGTTTTGGGCCTCCACCCGTCGGCGGATGGCCTCGGCCAGGCTCACCGCCCCCTCCAGGCTGGTGTCCGGCAGCACCACCACGAACTCCTCGCCCCCATAGCGGGCCAAGAAGTCGCCCGGCCGCTTGAGTTGGGCCTGGACGGTCTGGGCCACCGCCTGGAGGGCCTGGTCACCGGCCTGGTGGCCATAGGCGTCGTTGAAGCGCTTGAAATGATCGATGTCCAGCATGATCATGGCCAGGGACTGGCCTGCGCGGGCGGCGCGCCGCCATTCCTGGACGAACGCCTCGTCAAAGTAGCGCCGGTTGGGCACCCCGGTCAGGCCGTCCAACTGGCTCAATTGCCAGAGGTGTCTTGCGGCTTCCCGCAACTGCTCCACGCCCTGCCGGATGCGCCGCACCGCCGGCCGGAAGATGAACAGCGCCTCCAGGGCCAGAGTCAGGAGCATGAGGCCGGTGAGGCCCATCTCCACCAGGCGCAGGTGGTGGACCGCCTGCCGGGAAGCCTGCTCATAGGCCGCGACCGTCTGGTCCATGATCTCCAGGAACAGCCCGCCATGATAGATGATGTTCGCCGCCAGATCGGCCTGGACCGGCTTGGCGGCACCGCCCCCGGCCGTGGCCAGGAGCTGACGCGCGGAGTTGAACATGGCCTGGTGGTGGGGCTGGAGGCGCTGGAACAGGCGGCACACTTCCTCGGGGTTGTGGTCCATCGCGCCCCCTCCGCTCCGCAAGAGCTGGTGGACGCGGTTCCATTCCTCCAAGGCCCGCCGCAACTCGCTCATGCCCTCCCGACGGACGGCCGGGGAGGGTGCGGTGAGGATGACCAGGCTGGCCCGGCGCATGGTCTGGGCCAGGAGCCGCTGGCGGCCCGCCAGGTTGATGATGCGCGAGTCGTGTTCCCGCAAGCTGAGGGAGTACTGCACCAGCACCTGGGCCGCTATGGCCAAAAGCGCGATGAGACTCAAGGCAATAATATAACGCCGGGTCAGGGCGGTTGGGGTGAACTCCCCGCGCTCGGGGTCGCCCCTGGCCCATTCCGGCGGTGGCTTTCCATGCATATATGGTCCTTGGCGGATATTCTACTTTATCCCCCCAAGTATATTAATAAGAATAATACCCAATCATGTTCTGGGCAACGGCTATCCCAAACAAGTGGCCGGCCGGCCTGGCCAGGCTTATGATTGATTCCGGGCCGGCAGGGGCCGGCCCTGCCCTTGCCGGGAGAAACAGTAACATGCGTTTCGGCTTTCATCTCTCCGTGGCCGGCGGCCTGGTGGGGGCCGTGCACCAAGCGCGGCTCTTGGGCCTGGAGTGCCTGCAGATATTCGCCACCAGCCCCCGGGTGTGGCGGCAGCGCCCGATCCGCCGGGACGAGGCCGCCCGGTTCGCGGCCGCGGCCCAGGAGGCGGGCCTGGACCCGGTGGTGGTGCACGCGCCCTACCTCCTGAACCTGGCCAGCCCCGACCCAAAGCTCTGGCGGCGCTCGGTGGCGGCCCTGGGGGAGCAGCTCCGCCGGGCCAACCGGCTGGGGGCCAGGGCGGTGGTGGTGCATCCGGGCAGCCGGGGAGACAAGCCCCTGGCCTGGGCCCTGGAGCGGGTGGCAAAGGCCGTGGCCCAGGCCCTGGAGGCGGCAGGGGGCCCGGCCCAGGTTTGGCTGGAGAACACGGCCGGCGGCGGGGCCCAACTGGGCGCCACCCTGTCCCAACTGGCCGAGCTGCGCGCCCTGCTGCCCGGCCGGGCGGTGGGCTTTTGCCTGGACACGGCCCATGCCTGGGCCGCGGGCTACCACCTGGAGGACGCGGGGCGGGTGAAGCGCTTCCTGGACCGGGTGGAGGAAGTGCTGGGCCTGGAGGCGGTGAAGCTCTGGCATCTCAACGATACCATCCACCCCCGGGGTTCACGCCGCGACCAGCACGAGCATTTGGGCCGGGGCTGCCTGGGCCGGGAGGGCTTCGGCGCCCTGGTCTGCGACCCCCGCCTGCGCCAAGCGTCGGGCATCATGGAGACCCCCAAGGACAGCCGCTGGGCGGACCGCCGCAACCTGGCCTACCTCCGCCGGTTGGACAAGACATGCAAGTTGGCGGTAAGTTGACACAAACCGGTACATATGCTAGTTTTGCGAAGATGGATTTCTAGCTAAGGAGGCCGGTCTTGGCCGATAAATCGTCCCAACCGCCCCCGGGAGTGGAAGTAATCGACCTGGTGGAAGTGGTGGAAGACCCCTCTGCCAAGGCCGGCGAGGTAGGTGACGACCTGGACGCGCTCCTGGCCGAGCTGGGGGGGGACGACTCCCCGGAAGAGGCGCCCCAGGCCGAGGCCCCGGCCGAGCCGGAAGCCCCGCCGGCCGGGGAAGGGGGCGACGAGCTGGACGCCCTGCTCTCCGAGCTGGGCGGCGACGAAGCCCCGGAGGGCGAGACCCCGGCCGCCGAAGCCGCGCCCGAGCAGCAGGCTGCGGGCGGCGACGAGGGCAAGCCGGCCGAGGACGACCTGGACGCGCTCCTGGCCGACCTGGGCGCTGACGAGCCGGCCGAGGCAGAGGCCGCCGAACCGGCCCCCGAGGCGGAAGCCGAGGAGCCGGCCGCCGAGGCAGAGGAGGGCGGGCAGGAGCTGGCCCCGGACGAGCCCCTGGAGGGCGGCGGCGACCTGGCCCAGGACGACCTGGATTCCCTGCTCTCCGAACTGGGCGGAGACGGCGAGCAGGCGGCAGAGCCGGCCGCCGAGGCAGAGGCGGCGGCCCCCGCCGAACCCCCAGCCGAACCCGCGCCACCCCAAGAGGAGGAGGCGGACAGCGAGCTGGCCCAGGACGACCTGGACGCGCTCCTGGCCGACCTGGGTGGTGACGAAGAGGCCGCCACGCCCTCCGCCGAACCCCCGGCCGAGGAACCAGCCGCCGAGGCAGAGGCCGAGGCCCCGGCCGAGGAGCCGGCCGCCGAGGCAGAGGCCGCGCCGGCCGGGGATGACGAGGACCTGGACGCGCTCCTGGCCGACCTGGAGGCCGAAACCGCGGCCGAGGCCCCAGCCGAGGAGCCGCAGGCAGCGGCCGAGGAGTCCTGGGACGAGCCCGAGGCCGCCCCGGCCGCCCCCCCTGCTGCTGAATCTCCCGCCGTGGGGGCCGGCCTGGACCCGGCGCGGGCCGAGGAGATAATCCGCCAGGAGGCCCGCCAGGTGGTGGAGCGCATGGTGGCCGAGCTGGTCCCCCGCCTGGTGGCCGAGGCGGTGGCCAAGGAGATCGAGGCGATCAAGGCCGAAATGGCCGACGACGAGCAGGTAGTAAGCTGAACCACCGGCCCGGCGGGCCGGTGCATGGCGTGGGAGGCGACTCCCCGCCATTTTGTTTTGCCCACATCACGATTGACGCCGGGAGCCCCCGGCCGGGGAGACAGCAAAGCCATGCAGCCCGAGACCCTGGACAAATCCTACCAGCCCGCGGAGGTGGAAGCCCGCTGGTACAAGTTCTGGGAGGACAACGGCCTTTTCCACGCCGACCCCGCCTCCCCCAAGCCGCCCTATTCCATCGTGATCCCCCCGCCCAACGTGACCGGCGAGCTGCACATGGGCCACGCCCTGAACAACACCCTGCAGGACATTCTCTGTCGCTTCAAGCGGCTCACCGGCCACGAGGTGCTCTGGATGCCCGGCACCGACCACGCGGGCATCGCCACCCAGAACGTGGTGGAGCGCCAACTGGCCACCGAGGGCAAGACCCGCCACGATCTGGGCCGGGAGAAGTTCATCGAGCGGGTCTGGCAATGGCGCGAGGACTACGGCGGCCGCATCATAAACCAGCTCAAGCGCCTGGGCGCCTCCTGCGACTGGCAGCGCGAGCGCTTCACCATGGACGAGGGGCTCAGCCGGGCGGTGCGCGAGGTGTTCGTGCGCCTGTGGGAAGAGGGCCTGGTCTACCAGGGCGACTACATCATCAACTGGTGCCCCCGCTGCCACACCGCCCTGTCGGACCTGGAGAGCGAGCACGAGGAGGTCAAGGGCGGGCTCTACCACATCCGCTACCCCTTCAAGAACGGCAAGGGGTACCTGGTGGTGGCCACCACCCGGCCGGAGACCCTCTTGGGCGACACTGCGGTGGCGGTGAACCCCAACGACCCCCGCTACCAGGACCTGGCCGACGACACCGTGCTCCTGCCCCTCTTGGGCCGCGAGCTGCCCGTGATCCGCGACGAGTACGTGTCCACCGAGTTCGGCACCGGCGCCCTCAAGATCACCCCGGCCCACGACCCCCACGACTTCGAGATCGGCCGCAAGCACGGCCTGCCCGCCATCCGGGTGATGGACGACGACGGCACCATCAACGCCGAGGGCGGGCCCTATGCCGGCCTGGACCGCTTCGAGGCGCGGCAGAAGGTGCTGGCCGACCTCCAGGCCCAGGGGCTTTTGGAAAAGCAGGAGGACTACCTGCACTCGGTGGGCCACTGCTACCGCTGCAAGACCATGGTGGAGCCGATCCTCTCCAAGCAGTGGTTCGTCAAGGTGGGTCCCCTGGCCGCCGAGGCCCTGGAGGCCGTGCAACAGGGGCGCACCCGGATCGTGCCCGAGCAGTGGACCAAGACCTACTACGAGTGGATGACCAACATCCGCGACTGGTGCGTGAGCCGCCAGATATGGTGGGGCCACCGCATCCCGGCCTGGTACTGCGCCTGCGGCGAGGTGATCGTGGCCCGCACCGAGCCCACCAGTTGCCCCAAGTGCGGCAGCCAGGAGCTGCGCCAGGAGACCGACGTGCTGGACACCTGGTTCTCCAGCGCCCTGTGGCCCTTCTCCACCATGGGCTGGCCCGACCAGACCCCGGAGCTGGAAAAGTTCTACCCCACCTCCTGCCTGGTCACCGGCTTTGACATCCTCTTCTTCTGGGTGGCCCGCATGATGATGATGGGCCTCAAGTTCCGGGGCGAGGTGCCCTTCAAGGACGTGTACATCCACGCCCTGGTGCGCGACGCCCAGGGCCAGAAGATGAGCAAGTCCAAGGGCAACGTCATCGACCCCCTCATCATGATGGACAAGTTCGGCACCGACGCCTTCCGCTTCACCCTGGCCGCCTTTGCCGCCCAGGGCCGCGACATCAAGATGAGCGAGGAGCGCATCGCCGGCTACCGCAACTTCGTGAACAAGATATGGAACGCGGCCCGCTTCACCCTCATGAACCTGGCCGAGGAGGACCAGGCCGCCCCGGCCGAGCCCATCCTGGAGGACCGCTGGATCATGAGCCGGGTGAGCCGCACCGCGGCCGAGGTGGCCCGGGCCATCGAGGAATACCGCTTCAACGACGCGGCCAGCGCGGTGTACCAGTTCACCTGGCACGAGTTCTGCGACTGGTACCTGGAGCTGATCAAGCCCTTCCTTTACGGCGACGACCCGGCCCGCCGGGCCGCCACCCGGGCCACGCTCCGGGAGGTGTTCTCCCGGGTGCTGGTGCTCCTGCACCCCTTCATGCCCTTTGTGACCGAGGAACTCTGGCACAAGCTGCCCGGCACCCAGGGCAGCATCATGCAGGCCGCCTGGCCCGCCGCCGAGGCGGCCGAGGAGGACCGGGAGGCCGAGCAGGGCATGGGGCTGCTCATGGAGGTGATCGGCGCGGTGCGCAACATCCGGGGCGAGATGGGCATCAGCCCGGGCCGGGAGGTGGAGGTGATCCTGGCGCCCCACGACCCGGCCGCAGCCAAGCTCCTGGAAACCCATGCCGACCGCATCGTGGCCCTGGCCAAGGCCAGCCAGGTGCGCCAGGCCGCGCCGGGCGAGACCCCGGACAAGGCCGCCTCGGCCGCCCTGGGCGCGGCCACGGTGTACGTGCCCCTGGCCGGGCTGGTGGATTTTTCCGCCGAGGCCCAGCGGCTGGCCAAGGAAATCGCCAAGGTGGAAAAGGACTTGACCGCCAGCCAGAAAAAGCTGGGGAACCAAGGCTTTCTGGCCAAGGCCCCGGCCGCGGTGGTGGACAAGGAAAAGGCCAAGGCGGCCGAGGCCCAGAGCAAGTTGGAGCGCCTGCGGGAGAACCTCTCCCGGGTGGAAAGCTTCATGTAGCTCCCGAGGGGGCCTGTTTGCAAACTTCAACATTTGCAATGAGTTAAGTGGAGATAGCCAACCATGATCAACTTCTCCCCGCAACCGGCCGCCAGCTCCGGCAACAGCCAGTTTTGGCTTGACAGTACGGGGTCCAATTGATAGACAGGAGAATGTGCCAACAGCCACAACCGTTTTTGAACGGACACCAGTAAGTCGAAAACAAAGGAGGAAACCCAGCATGCCAACCGTGGAATACAAGGGTAAAACCTACGAAGTCGACGAGGACGGCTTCCTGCAGGATCCCGAGAAGTGGGACAAGGACTTTGCCTACTATGTGAAGGAGCAGGAGGGCATCTCCGAGCTGACCGATGAGCACTGGAAGGTCATCAACTACCTCCAGGACTACTACAAGAAAAACGGCATCGCCCCCATGGTGCGGATCATGACCAAGGTCACTGGCTACAAGCTCAAGCACATCTACGAGCTGTTCCCCAGCGGCCCCGGCAAGGGCGCCTGTAAGATGGCCGGCCTGGCCAAGCCCACGGGCTGCGTCTA
>CAZUHP010000082.1:0-4480 GCA_964620595.1 uncultured Desulfarculaceae bacterium
CCCCGTCGCCCCCCCGTCGCCCCCCGCCCCCCCCGTCGCCTCGCCATGTGAAACAGCGGGGGTGGTTTTCACGCATGCCGATAATTTGGCCACAGGGGCCCCATGACCCGGCTTGTCCCTTTAACCCTTGTGCAATCCTAGTTTTTCCTTGACAGAACAACCCCGGTTAACTCAGGGTATACACAGGATACACACAATAGGGCGCGCACCGCCCGTCCCCAGACCCTTTGGAGCCGCGCCAGTGATAAAAAAGCTGACCCGTCACGGCAACAGCCTGGCCCTGGTGATAGACAAGCCCATCTTGGAATTGCTCAACATCTCGGCGGACACCCCGCTGCAGATCACCACCGACGGCCGATCCCTGACCATCACCCCTTCCCGCCAAGGCGACCGCCGCTCGGCCCTGGCCTACTTCCTGAAGACGGCCGGGCTTCGCCATGGCAGAGCCCTCGACACCCTGGATGACTGAGGGCAAAATACTCTTTCTCACCTTGGAGGAGGTCCTGACCATCTACCAGGACCAGGTGGGAGGCCCTGTGCCCGACGACCGCCAGTTGGGCCACCTGCGGGCCTGCCTGGCCATGCCGGCCACCAAGCAGGGGGGGAGCTATTCCCACCGCGACCTGTTCGAGATGGCCGCGGCCTACCTATTCCATATGGTCCACAACCGCCCCTTCAACCGGGGCAACGGCAAGGTGGGGGTGATGGCCGCCCTCTATTTCCTGTACCTGCACCATATAGAGGTGCGGGCCGACCCCGACGACCTGGCCGCCCTGGCCCGCCAAGTGGCCGAGCGCCAGGCCTCCAAGGGCACGGTGGCCGAGTTCCTGCGCAGCCATTCCCGCCAGAGCCCCTTGCCCCCTGCCCCCTAGGTGCGTGGAGACCCTGGCAAAAGCTCGGCCTCCAGGTCATAGGCATGGGTCTTGGTGATGCGGCAGGGCGCGATCGCCCCGGGCGGGGCGCTGCCCGCGGTGATTATCACCTCGCCGTCCACCTCCGGGGCCTGGCGGGCCAGGCGGCCCTGCCACACCAGCTCGCTGTCCGGGTGGGGCCCCAGCACCAGGCAGTCCAGCTCCCGCCCCTCCAGCTCCTTGAGCCGCGCCCGGCTGATGCGCTTTTGCAGGGCCATGAGCTTCCGGGCCCGGGCCCGGGCCAGCTTGGCCGGCGGCCGAGGCAGGCGGGCGCTCCTGGTGCCCGGCTCGGGCTCATAGGCAAAACAGCCCAAATGGTCGAAACGGGTCTCCTCCACAAAGGCCAGCAGCTCGGCGAACTCGGCCTCGCCCTCGCCCGGGTGGCCGGTCATCAGGGTGGTGCGCAGGACCGCGCCGGGCACCAGCTCCCGCACCCGCCGCACCAGGGCCCGCACCTGGGCCCCGCTCTTTTGGCGGCGCATGGCCTCCAGCACCCGGTCTGCCACGTGCTGCACGGGCAGGTCGAAGTAGGGCAGCACCTTGGGGGTGGCGGCCATGAGTTCCAGCAGGCCCTCGTCCGTGGAATCCGGGTGCAGGTAGAGTAATCTTATCCACTCCAGTTCATCTATGGCGGCCAATTTGGGGAGCAGAGTTGCGATGCCATCCCGCAGCCCCAAATCGAGGCCATAGGCGGTGAGGTCCTGGGCCACCAGGTTCAGCTCCTTGACCCCGGCCCCGGCCAGCTCCCGGGCCTCGGCCAGCACGTCCTCCTGGGGCCGCGAGCGCAGCCGCCCCCGGATGGCCGGGATGGTGCAAAAGGCGCAGCGGTGGCCGCAGCCGTCGGCCAGGCGCAGATAGGCCCAGCCCGGGCCGGTGGAGAGCGCCCGGGGGTCCCGGGCCCCAAAGATCCCCCGCGGCGGGCCCATGGCCAGCCGGGCTACGGGGGGGGCGGGGGGGGCGACGGGGGGGGCGACGGGGGGGGCGGGGAAGTACCCATCCTCCAGGAGCCGGGCCAGGTCCCGCACCCGGCCCGGAGCCACCAGGAGGTCCGCCTCCTCGAGTTCAACGGCCAGCTTCTTGCCATAGCGCCCCACCAGGCAGCCCACCACGGCCAGCACTTGGCCCGGCTCCTTTTGCGCGGCCAGCTCCAGCACCGCGTCCAGGGACTCCTCCACCGCCGGCCGGATGAAGCCGCAGGTGTTCACCACCAGGGCCCGCGCCGCCCCGGGCTCGGCCACCGGCCGCCAGCCGGCCGCCATGAGCAGGCCGGAGAGGTGCTCGCCCTCCACCAGGTTCTTGGCGCAGCCAAGCTGGCGCAGGTAAAAGGTTTTTTCCGCCCGGCCCCGGAGGGGCCCCTCTTGTCGGCTGGTATGGGGGGGCATGATTATCGCCGGTCAGGGGTTGGAGGTCAAAGCCAGCTCTTTACCAGATGCCGGTCTATCTGGGCCAGCATCCACAGGTCAAAGCCCAGGGCGGCCAGGCCCAGGGCCCAGCCCAGCCACCAGGGCACGGGCCGGCGCAGGGCGCGTTGATAATCGTCCGCCTCCCAACCCCGGCCGCCCCGCAAGAGGCTCAGCGAGGCCATGAACACATAGCACTCTACCGCAAAAGGCGGGAACCCGCCGAACCCGGCCAGGGGCATGGCAAAGAGCCGGGGCTCGTTCAGGTAGGGAATGGTGTATTCCCAGCGCGCCCCGGCCAGCCAGTTCCAGGACTCCCACAAGAGCCCGCAGACGAGCCCGGCCAAGAGCAAGCGCACAAAGGGCGACAGGTCGCCCTGCTCCCAGGAGCGCATCAGACTCCTGGCGCCCCAGCGATGGTTTATCGGCTCCAGGAGGAAGACGAGAGAGCCCCAGACCAGGGGAAAGAACAGCCGCGGCCAGATTAATGGCAGCGCCATCATTATTATACCGGCGGCAAAAAATGCGGGTCGCCATGCTCCAGAGGGGTTTATGGGCCTCACCCCCGAGCCCCAGCGCACCCCCAGGACCCCCAAGAGTTCGTAGGTCTCCAAGACCCCGGGCAACACCGTGGCATAGGCGATGAAAGCCCCGGGCCAGCGCAGCCACGCCTGGCGGGGAACCCCCAGGTAGTGCCAATTGTGCAGTCTGAGGTTGACCAGCTCCCAGCCGAACCAGAAAAAGGCCGAAACAAAGCACATCAGCCAGAAAGCGCCCCGCCGGTCCCTGAGCAGACTGTTGCCCTGCCGCGCCTGGACCACCGCGTCCACCAAAAGGATATAGCCCCACCAGGCGAGCTGGTAATACCAGGTGCGCGCCCAGCCCACCCCGGCCAGGACCAGGGCCGTGGCCCCGAGCAGCACCCCGGCCCCCACCAGGCCATGCCAGGTTTTCCCCATCTTGGTCATGTGCCCATTATGTAGCAACCACCCCCGCTTGAAAAGCCCGGCCCCTCATAGGGCCGCATCGGGCGCCCGGCATAGGTGCCCCCTGCGGCTGGAGCCGGCCCCGAAAAAGCGAAGGATATAGGACCAACGCTTTGGTAGTCTGCCTGCGGCGGCGGGGGGGCGGGCGACAGGGGGGCGACGGGGGGGCGACGGGGGCGGGGGGGCGGGGGGGGAGTAGAGGCTGCATCGTTCCGAGGGCGTGAGGGGCCGGGGGTGTCACGCCTCTGGCCTGCCCCGCTTCTTTATCTGCTCGCCCAAAAGCCGCATGCGCTCGGCCAAGAGGGGTTCGGGGTCCAGCAGGTTGAGGTGGCCCCAGCGGCTCATGGCCAGGACCAGGCCCTCGGGCTCCAGGTCCAACAGCGCCACCCCGCCCGGCTCGCCCAAAAGAAAAGGATACACCCCCCGGCCCGAGGGCTCTGCCGGCGCGCCCTGCATGAGCCGGCGGCGCTCGGCCAGGCTGGCCTCCAGGGGCCGCACCAGGTCCGGCCCCTCCAGGGGCGCCAGGGCCATCAACAAGATGGCGTCGTCGTGGCCCAGCGGGTGCAGCAGGGCCAGGACAATGGGCCGGTCCGGCCGGGTGACCAGGTAGAGGCGGTAGGTCTCGGCCTGGCGCAGCTCCTCGAGCTGGGCCCGGAAGTGGGCCGGGGTGTAGGTGACCGGCGCGGGGCGGAACTGGCTGCGCCAGGCTGCGGCAAAGCCCTGGATGGTCGCCAGGTCGGCGTCCGGGTCAAAGGGCGGCCGCCCTTTAAGTCTCACGACCCCCCTCCGGGCCGACGGGGGGGACGGGGGGCGACGGGGGGGCGGGTGCGGTGGCTTCCTTTGCCTGGTCCTGGCGCTCCTGGGCCCGGAGGATCAGGCGGCAGGCAGCGCAGGTTTCCACATAGGTGGGCGCGCCGCAGCGCCGGCAAACCCCGCCGGGCCGGGGCCGGGGCGGGGGCCCTCCCTTGCGGCGCAGGAAGCCCAGGTAGAAATCCCGCTTGGTGCCGGGCATGCGCTCTTCCAAGAGGTTCACCGCCTCCTGGTAGAAAGGCAGGGTTGCGCCCTTGCTCTTGGGGCATTTCCCCTTGAGCACGGGCAGGCCCTGGCTCCGGGCAAAGGCCTTCAGCTCCGCCCCGCTCAGCCGGCACAGGGGCTTCACCTTGCGGACCAGGGCGCCCCCCCC
>CAZUHP010000082.1:4580-8588 GCA_964620595.1 uncultured Desulfarculaceae bacterium
TCCTGGTGGCCGCGGATCAGGTTGCCCAGGAGCCGGCCCGTCTCGTCGTCCAGGTGGTGGCCGGTGGCCAGGGTGTCGGCGCCCAGCTCCAGGCAGAGGCGGTTCAGGAAATGGCGCTTGAGGGTGCCGCACACCGAGCAGAACTGGCGGCGGTTGGCCTGGACGATGACTTGCAGGGGCTGGCCGGCCAGCTCGGCCAGGTCCTTGACCACCAGCTCCCGGCCCAGGCGCTGGGCCATGGCCTGGCTGGCCTCCAGGGAGCGGTCGCTGAACTCTCCCAGGCCCAGGCTCATGTGCAGGCCCACGGTGTCATAGCCCAGCTCGGTGAGCACCTGCCACAAGGACAGGGAGTCCTTGCCGCCGCTGATGGCCACCACCACCTTTTGTCCCGGGGCCAGCATGTCGAACTGCTTTATGGCCTTCATCACCTGGCGCTGGATGAACACCGCCAGGCACTGGTCGCAAAAGCGCGCGTTGTGTTGGGGAAAACGATGGCGGGCCGGGCCGCGGCAACGGGTGCATTTCATGCCAGGGTTGGTCATGGGCCAAATATAGCGCATGGGCCCGGCGCGGCCAAGGGGGATTTCCTAGCGCCCGGATCGGCTTTGCCCCACCCCAACACCCCCCGCCCTGCCTGCCCCCGCGGGCCCGGCAGCGGCAGAACCACCCACCGCCTCTCTACCCCCACCCCCCGTCGCCCCCCCCGTTGGCCGGGGTTAGATGTCGAGCACCCGCACGTCCAGGGCGTTTTCGATGATGAACTCGCGGCGGGGCTCCACCTCGTCGCCCATGAGGGTGGTGAACATCTCGTCCGCCGCGATCATGTCCTCCACCTTCACCTGGAGCAGGGTGCGGCGCTGGGGGTCCATGGTGGTGTCCCAGAGCTGGTCCGGGTTCATCTCGCCCAGGCCCTTGTAGCGCTGGAGGTGCAGGCCCTTGGCGCCGTATTCCAGAAGGCGCTGCAAGAGCTGGTCCGCGCCGGCCAGCTCCTCCTTGCCGCCGTTCTTGGCCAGCACGTAGGGGCCCTGCTCGTTGCCGGCCAACTGGTCGTGCAGGCTGACCAGGTTGGCGTAATCCGCGCTGGAGACCAAATCCCAGCCGATCACCGCGGTCTGCTTGGTCTCGCCCTGGCAGGTCACGGTGATGTCGTAGAGGCTGTGCTCCTCGTCCAGGCTGATCTTGTCCACCACCAGGCCCTGTTCGGCCAGGTAGCCGGCCAGATTCTCGGCCTCGCTGCGCTCGGCAAAGGTCTTCTTGTAGCGCACCCGGGCGGAGAGCAGGGATTGGAGGGCGGGCAGGGGGTATCCCCGCCGCCTGAGCCGGCCCAGGGTTTCCAGGAAGGCGCCGAGCTGTTCCATGAGCTTCACCAGGCGCTGGCCGGAAAGGCGCTGGCCGGTGGCTGGTATGTCCAGGGTGCGCTGGGCGCAGGCCCGCTCCAACAGGACCTTGCGCATGGTGGGCTCGTCCTTGATGTAGGTCTCCTTCTTGCCTTCCACCAGGCGGTAGAGGGGGGGCTGGGCGATGTAGAGATAGCCATTTTCCACCAAGTCCGGCATTTGGCGGAAGAAGAAGGTGAGGAGCAGGGTGCGGATGTGGCTGCCGTCCACGTCCGCGTCGGTCATGATGATGATCTTGTGGTAGCGGAGCTTTTCGAGGTTGTAGTCCTCCTCGCCGATGCCGGTGCCCAGGGCGGTTATCATGGTGCGTATCTCGGCGTTCTCCAGCATCTTGTGGAAGCGCGCCTTTTCCACGTTCAGGATCTTGCCCTTGAGGGGCAATATGGCCTGGAAGCGGCGGTCGCGCGCCTGCTTGGCGCTGCCTCCGGCCGAATCGCCCTCCACCAGGAACAGCTCGGCCGCGGCCGGGTCCTTTTCCGAGCAGTCGGCCAGCTTGCCGGGCAGGGAATGTTCGGCCAGCACGCCCTTTCGCCGCACCAGCTCGCGGGCCTTGCGCGCCGCCTCGCGGGCCTTGGCCGCCTCGGTGACCTTGGCCACGATCTTCTTGGCCACCGAGGGGTTCTCCTCCAGGTAGGTGGAAAGCTGGTCGTTGACCAACTGCTCCACCAGGCCCTTTACCTCGGAGTTGCCCAGCTTCATCTTGGTCTGGCCCTCGAACTGGGGCTGGGGCAGGCGCACCGAGAGCACGCCCACCAGGCCCTCGCGGATGTCGTCGCCCGAGGGCAGGGACTTTATCTTGGGGAAGTTCTGGCCTATGTACTGGTTCAGGGTGCGGGTGAGGGCGGCCTTGAAGCCGGTGAGGTGGGTGCCGCCCTCCTTGGTGTTTATGTTGTTGGCAAAGGAGAACACCCGCTCGTTGTAGGAATCGGTCCAGCGCAGGCTTATCTCCACCTGCACCATGTCCCGCTCGCCCGAGAGGTAGATGGGCTTGGGGTGCAGGGGCGCGGCCCTGCGGGAGAGGTATTCCACGAACTCGTTGATGCCGCCCTTGTAATAGTAGCGCGCCTCCTTTTCGCCGCGCTCGTCGGCCAGGATTATCTCCAGGCCGCGGTTCAGGAAGCTCAGCTCGCGCAGGCGGCCGGCCAGGACCTCGAAGGAGAAGTTGGTGGTTTCGAAGATGGCGGGGTCGGCCTTGAAGGTGACGGTGGTGCCGGACTTCCTGGACTTTCCGATCTCGGCCAGCTCGCTCACCGGCTTGCCCTGGGCGTAGCGCTGGGTATAGACCTTGCCGTCGCGCCGGACCTCCACCTCCAGCCACTCGGACAGGGCGTTCACCACGCTCACCCCCACCCCGTGCAGGCCGCCGGCCACCTTGTAGGCCTTGTCGTCGAACTTGCCGCCCGCGTGCAGCTTGGTCATGACCACCTGCACCGCGGGGATGCCCTCGCTGGAGTGGATGTCCACCGGGATGCCCCGGCCGTCGTCCTCCACGGACACCGAATTGTCCGCGTGGATGGTGACCCTGATGTGGGAGCAGTACCCGGCCATGGCCTCGTCCACCGCGTTGTCCACCACCTCGTAGACCAGGTGGTGGAGGCCGTCGGCGTGGGTGGAGCCGATGTACATGGCCGGGCGCTTGCGCACCGCCTCCAGGCCCTCGAGAACCTTTATCTTGTCCGCCTTGTAGTCGCTGGATTTCTTGGCCATGTCAGTCCTTGCTTGGATGGGGTAGCCGAATTGATTGATTATGCCATAAATCGCGGAAAATGCAAGAGAAAAACCAGCCCACCCCCCTGGGGGGAACCAGGGCGCGGCACCTGCCGTAGCCCCCCCGCCACGCCCCCCGTCGCGCCCCCCGTCGCGCCCCCCGTCGCGCCTCTCTGGGAGGGGCTGGGGGGGGCGAAGGCAAGCCCTGGGTGTGCCTTGACAAACCCGGGCCGGTTCTGGAACTCTGGGGGGGCCAGCCAAAAGGGGGGGACCCGCCGAAATGTGCCAGTGGACGCCGCCGGAAGATTCTCCGTTCGCAAGCGAATATGAAGGCTGCCCGCATCCCGCCGAGCCGGGGCGGGCAGACGGGCTCTGCATCTTTCACATTCCCTTGGCAGAAAAGAACCAGAACCCGGAGCTGGCCCAGAAGTTCCGGGAGAGGTTCTTCGAGCTCTACCACGCCGGCAAGTGGGACTTCACCGGGTTCGAGTTCCCGGACGGGTTCAGGTTTGGAAAAAAAGAAAAAGGCTTTTACCAGCCCTGTGACTTCCAGCGGCCCCACGAAAAGGAAGGCAGGAAACCAAGGGAAGGCGAGAACACCAAGCCGGTAAGCTTCCAATGGGCCTCGTTTGGAGACTACGCTGAATTCAGAGGGGCCTCGTTTGGAGACTACGCTGACTTCCTAGAGGCCTCGTTTGGAGACTACGCTTACTTCAGAGGGGCCTCGTTTGGAGACTATGCTGACTTCCGAGAGGCCACGTTTGGAGACTACGCTAACTTCAGATATGCCACGTTTGGAGACTACGCTTACTTCCGAGAGGCCACATTTGGAGACTACGCTGACTTCCTAGAGTGAGGTGCGTCCATTTTCTTTGGACACGTGATAGGGATAATGGAATCCTGA
>CAZUHP010000083.1:0-8569 GCA_964620595.1 uncultured Desulfarculaceae bacterium
CCTCGGTGGTGATCGTGAACCCCGCCGGTACCGGGATCCCAAGATTCGTCATCTCTGCTATGTTCGCGCCCTTGCCGCCAAGCAGATCCTTCATGTCCGCCCGGCCGTCCGCCTTGCCATCCCCAAAAAAATAAACGAATTTTTTCGTGGCCACTTGCTTTCCTCCCTGGGACGTTATCTGCCCCTGGTTGCCAACTCGGGCAATAATAACGTGTGATGTTGCACTATTGCACGCATGGGCCCCACTTGGCAAGCAAATCAGGGGGGTAGGGTCGTCGGGCCCTATGCGGCCGCCTCTCCCTTGAGGTGGGCGCGGGCTATCTCCGCCACCCACTCGGGCAGGCGGACCACCTTTCCTTTGTCGTCCACGCAGCCGTGCACGGTGTATCCTCTGACCAGCAGGTCCTCCTCCTGGCCGTTAGCGCGTAATATGCTGTAATCAAAGCGCAAAGACGCACGCTTCAACCAGGCGACCTCGGTTTCCACGATGAGCAGGTCGTCATAGCGGGCCGGCCGCAGATAGCTGATGCCGGCCTCGGAAACCGGCAGGTGCAGGCCCTGGGCCTCCAGGGCGGCATAGCTCTGCCCGCCCGAGCGCATGAGTTCGGCGCGGCCCAGCTCGAAAAAGCGCAGGTAGTTGCCGTAGTACACCACCTTCATGGCGTCTACGTCGGCAAAAAGCGGCCTTGTTTCAACCCGATAGCTCATTCAGCCTCCACCAGGGAGCCCACCAGGTCAAAGGCGGGCACCACCTTGCCCCCCGCCGCCGCCTCGGCCGCCTTCTCGTTGAAGCCCGCGCCGCCAGGGCCGTTTTCCCTGGAATCCCAAATGACATAGGGCACCGGCTCCGCAGTATGGGTCTTCACCTCCAGGGGGGTGTAGTGGTCCGTGGCCAGGAGCACCCGGTGGGGCCCCAGCCCGGCCAGGCCGTCCAGCACCGGGCCCACCACCTGGCGGTCGAACTCCTCCACTGCCCGCAACTTGAGTTCCAGCTTGCCGCTGTGGCCGGCCTCGTCCGGGGCCTCCACGTGCAGGAAGGCGATATCGCTATCTTTCAGGCCCTCCACCACCGCCCGCACCTTGCCGGCGTAGTCGGTGTCCAAAAAACCAGTGGCCCCGGGCACGTCCACCGCCTTCAGCCCGGCCAGCAGGCCCAGGCCCTTTATCAAATCCACCGCGCTCACCGTAAAGCCGGTGAGCCCGAAGCGCTCCTGAAAGGTGGGCAGGCTGGGCTTGGTGCCCTGGCCCCACAGCCAGATGGAGTTGACCTCCGGCTTGCCCTCGTGGCGGCGGAGCTGGTTCAAGGGGTGTCCGGCCAGCACCTCCCAGGAGGCGCGCACCAGTTCGTTCACCCGGGCGCTCTCGCCGCCCTGGTCCAGCACGTCGTCCACCCCCTGGCCGGTGCGGTCGTGGGGAGGCACGGTGAGGGCCTCCAGGGGCCCGTCCCGCCAGACCAGAAGGTGCCGGTAACTCACCCCGGGGTAGAACTTCAGGCCATCCCGGCCCAGGGCCTGGTCCAGGGCGCTTATGAACTGGGCCGCGCTGGCGCTGTCAAGGTGCCCGGCCGCGTAATCGGCCATGAGGGTCTGCCCCTCCTGCCGGGCCAGGGTGACCAGGTTGCAGCGGAAGGCGATATCCCGGGGCCCCAGCTCCACCCCCATGGCCGCAGCCTCGATGGGCGAGCGGCCGGTGTGGTACACCGCCGGGTCAAAGCCCATGAGGCTCATGTTGGCGGTGTCCGAGCCGGGGTCCTTGCCCGGGGGAATGGTGCGGGCCAGGCCCAGGCGGCCCTCCCGGGCCAGGCGGTCCATGTGGGGCGTGGGGGCGGCCTCCAGCACGGTGCGGCCCTCCAGCTCGGGGAGGGGCCGGTCGCCCATGCCGTCGCCTACCAGGATCAGGTACTTCATGAGCCTCGCCTTACGCCTTGCGGATGAGCATGGTGGGCTGGGAGATGACCTCCAGCCGGTCTATGGCCGCCAGCGCCTTTTGCACCGCGGCCTCCTTGGCCTCGTGGGTGAGCATCACGATGGGCACGCCCTCGCCCTCCCGGCGGCCCTTCTGGATCACGGCCTCGATGGAAATCTGGTGTTCGGCCAGTATCTTGGCGATGGCCGCCAGCACCCCGGGCCGGTCCAGGGCGGTGAAGCGGAAATAGTACTGGCAGACCGCCTCCTCCAGGGGCTTGAGCCGGAGTACGGCCTCCCCGCCCCCCCCGTCCCCCTGGGTGCGGCCGGCCCGGCCCAGGGGTGGCACCCGGCCGGCCGAGCCGGCGAGCACGTCGCGGGCCAGGTCCAGCACGTCCGCCACCACTGCCGAGGCAGTGGGCCGGCGGCCGGCGCCCAGGCCGTAGAGCAACACGTCGCCCACCCAGTCGCCGCTCAGGTGCAGGGCGTTGAAGGCGCCGTCCACCGAGGCCAGCACGTGGTCCCGGGGCACCAGGGCGGGATGCACCCGGGCCTCCACCAGGCCGCCGTCCTGGTTCAGGAGCGCCAGGAGCTTCACCTTGTAGCCGAACTCACCGGCGAACTGGATGTCCAGCGGGGTGAGCCGGGTGATGCCTTCGGTGGGGATGTCCTCCAAGCGGGGCTGGGCGCCGGTGACCAGGGCGGCCACGATGGCCAGCTTGTGGGCGGTGTCGATGCCCTCCACGTCGAAGGTGGGGTCGGCCTCGGCATAGCCTTTGGCCTGGGCCTCGGCCAGCACCTCCTGGAAGGAGGCGCCCCCGGCCGTCATCTTGGTGAGGATGAAGTTGCAGGTGCCGTTCAATATGCCCAGGCAGGCGGTTATGCGGTTGGCGGCCAGGCCCTCCCGCAGGCTGCGGATGAGGGGGATGCCCCCTCCCACCGAGGCCTCGAAGGCCACGCCCACCCCTTGCCGGCGGGCCGCGGCGAATATCTCGGCCCCGTGGTGGGCCAAAAGCGCCTTGTTGGCGGTGGCCACCTGCTTGCCCGCGCCGATGGCCTCCAGGATGAAGCCCCGGGCCGGCTCCAGCCCGCCGATCAGCTCCACCACGATGTCGATGGACGCATCGCCGAGCACCTCCCCGACCTCGGGGGTGTACACCCCCGGGGGCAGGTCCAGCTCCCGGGCCCGGGCCTCATCCAGGTCCGCGGCCCGGGCCAGCACCAGCTCGGCGCCCAGGGCCTGGGACAGGCGCTCCCTTTCCTCCAGCATGAGCCGCGCCACGCCGCCGCCCACCACGCCCAGGCCGATAAGCCCAACCTTCACCGCCTGCCCCGCCATAGCTCTGCCGCCTTGTTGAAGCCCTGGTTCTCGTCTGTTGCGCCCCGCTCAGGCCTGGAAGAACTTCCTGAGCCCCCGGATGGCCTGGTTGATGCGATGCTCGTTCTCCACCAGCGCGAAGCGCACATACTCGTCACCGTACTCGCCGAAACCCCGTCCCGGGCTCACCGCCACCTTGGCCTCCCGGATGAGGAGCTTGCTGAACTCCACCGAGCCCATGGACTTGAACTGCTCGGGTATGGGGGCCCACAAGAACATGGTGGCCTTGGGCGAGGGCACCTCCCAGCCCACCCGCTTCAGGCCGGTCACCAGGGTGTCGCGGCGGTGCTGGTACACCTCCACGATCTCCCGCACGCAGGTTTGATCCTTGTTCAGGGCCTCCACCCCCGCGATCTGGATGGGCTGGAACACCCCGTAGTCCAGGTAGCTCTTGATGCGGGTGAGGGCGTTTATCATCTCCGGGTTGCCCACGCAGAACCCCAGCCGCCAGCCGGCCATGGAGTAGGACTTGCTCATGGAGAACAGCTCCACCGCCACCTCCTTGGCGCCGGGCACCTCCAGCACGCTGGGCGCCCGGTAATCGTCGAAGGTGAGGTCGGCATAGGCGAAGTCATGCACCAGCCATATCTGGTGCTCCCGGCAGAACTCCACGATCTTGGCCATGAAGTCCAGATCCACGCACACGGTGGTGGGGTTGTGCGGGAAGCTGATTATCAGCATCTTGGGCTGGGGCCAGGTCTGGCGGAAGGCCGTGAGCAAATCGTCCAGGAAGTCCCGCTCGGGCAACAGCGGCACGCTCCTGAGGTCGCCGCCGGCGATCACCACGCTGTAGGGGTGGATGGGATAGGTGGGGCTGGGAACCAGCACCACCTCGCCCGGGCTGATGGTGGCCAGGACCAGGTGGCTCAGCCCCTCCTTGGCACCGATGGTGGCCACGGCCTCGCTGTCCGGGTCCAGGTCCACGTCATAGCGCCGCTTGTACCAGGCGCAGATGGCCTTGCGCAGCCCGGTGATTCCCTTGCTGGCCGAATAGCGGTGGTTGCGCGGGTCCTGCACCTTTTCCACCAGCTTGTCCACGATGTGCTTGGGGGTGGGAAGGTCCGGGTTGCCCATGCCCAGGTCAACGATGTCCTCGCCCTGCCGGCGCAGCTCCATCTTGAGCTCGTTGACCACGTTGAAGACATAAGGAGGCAGCCGCTTCATGCGGCGGAACTCTTGCATGGCTGGTTTCTCTTTCGCCCCGATGGGTTTTATGGGTTTATGCCTGGCTTTTTTGCCTCTTTCGGCTGAATATTCGAACTTATCCCAGGGTCAAGAGGGTGTCAAGACTGGGCGCTCTCGAAGCGGGTGGGGGCAGCGCGGGGTCATGGCGAATTAGAGACAGTGATTTCAACCAGATAAGACCGAAGCCCAGCGACCGTCCATCCAACGTGGGAAGCAACCCGCCGCCCCGCCCTTGGGGCGCGGGCGGAAACCTTTTCAGGGGCAGGATCTTGGCCCTCACCTGATATCTTATCTCACAAACCGGGCCGAAATCCGATAAATCCCCCCCAAACGACCGCCCCCGGTGCCGGGGCCCAGGGGACGGCAGCCCCTCACACCAGGAAGATGTAGCGCAAGAGGAAGAAAACGGCGCACAGGTACAAGGGCCAGGCCAGCTCCCGGCCCCGGCCCCCGGCCAGGGCCAGCAGGCAGTAGCTGATCACCCCAAAGGCGATGCCCTCGGTGATGCTCACCGTGAGCTGCATGATCATGATGGTCAGAAAGGCCGGCACCGCCTCACTGGGCCGGGTCCAGGGGATGTCCGCCGCCGCCCTCATCATCATCACCCCCACCACGATCAAGGCGGGGGCGGTGGCCGGATAGAGTACCAGGGAGGAAGAAACCGCCACCCCGGCGCCCACCGTCTTCACCAGGGGGTAGAACAGGGGGGTGACCGCCAGCAACAGGCCGGTGACCACCGCCGCCAGGCCGGTGCGGGCGCCGCTCTGGATGCCCGCCGCGCTCTCCACGTAGGAGGTGATGGTGGAGGTGCCCAGCAGGGCGCCCACCACCGTGCCGCTGGCATCGGCCAAGAGCGCCCTGCGGCCGGCCACCAGCTTGCCGTCCTTGAACAGGCCCACCTGGGGGGCGATGGCCACCAGGGTGCCCACCGTGTCGAACACGTCCAGGAACAGGAAGATCAGGACCACCTCCAGGAAACGCCAGGAGAAAAAGGACTTCAGGCTGAACTGGAAGGCCGTGGGCCCCAGGGAGGGGGGCAGGGAGACCACCCCTTCGAAGGGCATCAAGCCGGCAGCCACCCCCAGGGCGGTGGTAGCCAGGATGCCGATGAGTATGGCGCCTTGCACCTTTCTGGCCCAAAGCACCGCAATGACGGCCAGGCCGAACAGGGAGAGCAGGGTCGCCGGCCGGCCCAGGTCGCCCAGCCCCACCAGGGTGCCGGGGTCGGCCTTGACCACCCCTGCCCATTGCAGGCCCACGAAGGCGATCATCAGGCCGATGCCCGCCCCAATGGCCTTGAGCAGGGAGGCGGGAATGGCGTCTATCAAGCGGGAACGCAACCCGCCCCAGGAAAGGGCCAGGAACAACAAGCCCGCCACCAGGGTGGTCCCCAGGGCGTCCTGCCAGTCCAGGTGCATGCCCAGCACCACCACAAAGGTGAAGAAGAAGTTGCTGCCCATGCCCGGGGCCAGGGCCACCGGGTAGTTGGCCACGAGCCCCATTATCAGGCAGGACAGGGCAGAGGCCAGGCAGGTGGCCATCATGACCGCCCCGAAGTCCATGCCCGCCTTGCCCAGCACCACCGGCTGCACGAAAACGATGTAGAGCATGGTGAAGTAGGTGGTTACTCCGCCGATCACCTCGTTGCGCAAGGTGGAGCCGCGCTGCTCCAGAGCGAAGTGCTGCCCCAGGCCTGACACCGGTTGCCTCCCTTCTCGATCCTGTTGGTGGTAGCGCCTGGCGAAAACGGCCGCAGCGCCGGCGGCCGGGCCCGGCCGGGCCCGGCCGGGTAAGAGTAGCACTGTTGGCGCTGGGTTGAAAAGATTTTCGCGCCCGCCAAGCGGCGGGCGTCGCCCCCCGGACCAGGCAGGCCGACAAACGCGGCCACGGCCCTGGCCAGGGCCGGCCGCCGGGCCGTCTACGCGCCAGAAGCACGCAAAGCGGGGTTTGCGATTTCGGACTTCATTTTACCCTACTTAATTTAGGGAATTACAACCGTCGTTAATCAGTATATAAATCGCCATTAGCCAGGTTGAATTTTATAATTTATGATAATTACTGCTTTTTTTGCAAAAAAAATCGCCACCCCCCTTGTGTTTGCCAAGCGGGCTCACTTACAATTTTAATAATACGGAGTGTGAAACTGCGTGGGGGCATTGGTGCATTCCAGCGTCAGACTCGCCGGGGGAGGGGCTCGATGCCGAAATATCTGAAGGCCGTGATTCTAATCGGTATTGGTTTGATACTGGCGTTCCCGCTCTTCAGCCTGAGCTACTACACCATGGCCCGCACCTCCACTCCCGAGTTCTGCGCCTCCTGCCACGAGATCGAGCCAGCCTTCAATGCCTGGCGCATGTCCAGCCACGTGGTGAACACCAAGGGCTTCGTGGCCGACTGCATGGACTGCCACCTGCCCGCCCCCCACGACACCTTCAACTTCTTCTACGCCAAGACCGCCCACGGCATCAAAGACATAGTCATCCACTTCTTTGGCGGCGAGTATGACCGCCAGGCCATGAAGAAGCAGGCCTGGGCCACCATTGCCAACGACCAGTGCCTCAAGTGCCACCGCAACCTGCTCTATCTGCCCTACCAGCGCGGGGCGATGCTGGCCCACCGCAGCGTGATGTACCCGCGGCCGGGCTATGAGAAGCGCTGCACCGACTGTCACCGCAACTTCGTGCACAAGCTGAAGCCTATCTACGAGTACGCCCAACTGGGCAGTTGACGCGGCTGAGCGGGCCGAAACGCCTCGGCCCTCGGCGCATATGTAGGAGGGAGAAACCAAACCTGGTAACCGTCGCCCGTGATAGGGGCTCCGGGACCCTAGCGACACAGTTTCTTTTAAGTAAGGAGGAGCGGGGGATGAAAAGACTTTTGACTTTGGCGCTGCCGGTGACGCTGGCTGCGGTCTGGCTGCTGGGAGGCATGGCCTGGGCCGCGGAGCAGACGGCGCCCAACCAGCCCAAGCAAAAGGAGTTCCGCGTGGTGCGGGGCATGTCCAAACAGGCGCAGGCCTGTATCGAGTGCCACAAGATAGAGAGCCCGGGCATATTCGCCGACTGGGCCCACAGCCGCCATGCCAGCGCCAACATCACCTGCCTGGACTGCCACCAGGCCGCGGACACGGACAAGGACATCGCCAAGGAGCACTTCAAGCAATACCAGCGCTCGGACATCAAGTGGGGCACCAGCCAGTACCGGGCGACAATCTCCGGGGTGGTGACGCCCAAGGACTGCTCGCGCTGCCACCCGGACGAGGCCAAGCAGTACGCCAAGAGCAAGCACGCCAACACCTTGAGCATCATCTGGAAGATCGACCCCTGGCTGAACTATGGCCTGAACAGCGACTTCGAGCGGGTAAATGGCTGCTTCCATTGCCACGGCACCGTGCTCAAGCAGGATGAGAAGGGCCGGCTGGATCCCATGACCTGGCCCAACGTGGGGGTGGGGCGCATCAACCTGGATGGCTCCAAGGGCTCCTGCGCGGCCTGCCACACCCGCCACCGCTTCAGCCTGGCCGAGGCCAGAAAGCCCGACACCTGCGGCCAGTGCCACCTGGGCCCGGACCATCCCCAGATAGAGATATGGGACGAGTCCAAGCACGGCGCCATCACCCGCTCGGAAGGCCAGAGCTGGAACTGGAACGCCGCGCCGGGCACCTGGACCCCGGGGGTGGACTATCGCGCGCCCGCCTGCGCGGCCTGCCACATGAGCGGCTCGGGCGAGGTGCTCACCACCCACGACGTGACCGAGCGCCTGTCCTGGGAACTCCAGGCTCCGCTCACCGTGCGGCCCAGCGAGTTCAAGCCCCTGCCCGCGGCGACCAACTGGAAGACCGAGCGGGCCAAGATGCAGAAGGTCTGCATGCAGTGCCACAGCAAGGCCTGGGTGCTGGCCCATTACTCCCAGATGGACGGGGCGGTGAAACTCTACAACGACACCTACTTCAAGCCCGCCAAGGCCAAGCTGGGCGAGCTCTACTCCAAGGGCCTGATGCCCAAGAAGGCCTTCTTCAAGTCGCCGCTTTGGGTGGACTTCTATGAGCTGTGGCACCACGAGGGCCGCCGGGCCCGCATGGGCGCGGCCATGATGGCCCCGG
>CAZUHP010000084.1:0-8296 GCA_964620595.1 uncultured Desulfarculaceae bacterium
GAGTACGTGCCCATCAAGACCACCGACTTCACGGCGCCGGCCCAGCGGATAATCCAGGCCATGAAGGGCCTGAAGGGCGACAAGTACCTCTTCGTGATCTGGGCGGGCCGGGGCAACCCCCTGGGCAAGCTCCAGGCCATGAAGCTGGAGAAGAAGTACGGCATCAAGCTGGCCTCGGGCGGCAACATCCTGGACGCCATGAAACTCTACAAGCCCCTGGTGGGCATGCGGGGCGCCACCTACTACTACTATGACCTGCCGCACAACAAGATCAACGACTGGCTCAAGGCCGAGCACCAGAAGCGCTTCCACGGCCCCCCGGACTTCTTCACCTGCGGCGGCATGTGCGCCGGCATCGCGGTGGTGGAGGCCCTCAAGAAGGCCGGCTCCACGGACACCGAAAAGCTGATCAAGGCCATGGAAGGCATGCATTTCATGACCCCCAAGGGCGAGATGGTCTTCCGCCCCGAGGATCACCAGGCCTTGCAGTCCATGTACGCCTTTGAGATCACGGTGGACCCCAAGCTGCCCTGGGCGGTGCCCAAGCTGATCCGCGAGATCTCCTGGAAAGAGATGGACATCCCCATCCGCAACAAGAAGTAGACCGCCTGGGCCGGGGCGCCTTCTCGGGAGGGAACGCCCCGGCCCAAAACGACCGGGGCAGGGAGCAGCATCGCGTGGTGGAAAAGCCGATCATAGAGACCAGGGACCTGACCGTGCGCTTCGGCGGCAACGTGGCCGTGAACCGGGTCAACCTGCTGGTGGAGCGTTACTCCCTCAAGTCCATCATCGGCCCCAACGGGGCGGGCAAGACCACCCTGTTCAACCTGCTCAGCGGCCAGTACAAACCCACCTCGGGAAAGGTGCTGTTCAAGGGCAGGGACGTGACCTCCCTGGACCCCACCCGCCGCACCAAGCTGGGCATAGGCCGCTCCTTCCAACTGACCAACATCTTCCCCTCGCTCACCGTGCTGGAGAACGTACGCCTGGCCCTCCAGGCCAAGGCGGGGGTGGGGCTCAACTTCTGGCGGCACTACCGCGACTTCCCCGAGCTGGAGGAC
This sequence comes from uncultured Desulfarculaceae bacterium, assembly GCA_964620595.1. Taxonomy (GTDB): domain Bacteria; phylum Desulfobacterota; class Desulfarculia; order Desulfarculales; family Desulfarculaceae; genus Desulfocarbo. The sequence goes on from CAZUHP010000084.1 coordinate 1,062, forward strand.
CAGGCCTACGATTTTCTGGGCAAGGTGCTCCTAGCCGACCGCTGGGACGTGGAGGCCTCCACCTTGACCCACGGCGAGCAACGCAAGCTGGAGATAGCCATCCTCCTGGCCCTGGACCCGGAGCTGTTGCTCCTGGACGAGCCCACCGCGGGCATGAGCCTGGAGGAGGTGCCCACCATCCTGGAGCTGATCCAGGCCATCAAGGCCACCCGCCGGCGCACCATCCTGTTGGTGGAGCACAAGTTCGACATGATCATGACCGTGTCCGACTCCATCGCGGTGCTCAAGGAGGGCAGGCTCATCTGCGACGACAGCCCGGAGGCGGTGGCCTGCAACCAGGAGGTGCTGGAGGCCTATCTGGGCGGGGGGGTGAAGGATGCCTGAGCCTGTCTTGTCCCTGAGCCGGGTCCACACCCATATCGGCCAGCACCACATCCTCCAGGGGGTCAGCCTGGAGATCACCGCCGGCAGGCCCACCGTGCTCCTGGGGCGCAACGGCGCCGGCAAGTCCACCACCCTGCGCACCATCATGGGCCTGACCCCGGCCAGCGCGGGAAGCATCCGGCTGGACGGTCGCCCCATCGAAAAGGCCAAGCCCTATGAGATCGCCCGGGCCGGGGTGGGCTTCGTGCCCGAGGACCAGGCGGTGATCTACAGCCTGAGCGTGGAGGAGAATATGCGCCTGGCCATGCTGGAGGAGAGCGAGAGCGCCTGGCAGCGCATGGACACCATCTTCGGCCTGTTCCCCGACCTCAAGAAGTTCTGGCGCACCAAGGCGGGGGTGCTCTCCGGCGGCCAGAAGCAGATGTTGGCCATTGCCCGCGCCTTTGTGGGCGACCACAAGCTGCTGCTCATCGACGAGCCCTCCAAGGGCCTGGCCCCCATCGTGGTGGACTACCTGATCGAGTCCCTGAACCAGATCAAGGACCAGACCACGGTGGTCCTGGTGGAGCAGAACTTCCACATGGCCAGCCAGGTGGGCGAGGAATACTTCATCCTGGACGACGGCAGGGTGGTGCACCAGGGGCTGATGAGCGAGCTGGTAGACGACGAGGGTTTGAAACACAAGTACCTGGGCATCGCCTGAACGGCGGAGGGAGCTATGGCCTCTGAGGCAACCACCATGGAGCTGGAGCCCGCAACCGGCCGGGACCTGAAGAAGTGGGCCTTCCGGGTGGTGGGGTGCGGCATCTGGCTGCTGCCCCTGGCGGCGATCGACCCCACCACCTACCTGGTGCTCACCGTGGCCGGCATCGCCATGGGCATGCTGCTCTTTCTGACCGCCGCCGGGCTCACGGTGATCTTCGGGCTCATGGACGTATTGAACCTGGCCCACGGGGCCTTCTTCGCCTGGGGGGCCTATGCCGGCTTCAGCATACTCGGCGCCTTGAACGGCCTGGGCTGGGTGGAGACCGGCACCATGGGCCAAAGCATCCTGAGCGTGCTGGTGGCCCTGGCAGCGGCCCTGGTGGTGGGCGGCGTCCTGGGCTGGGTCCTGGAGCGGCTCATCATCAAGCAGGTCTACGGCGACCACCTGAAGCAGATACTCATCACCATGGGCGCCTCCATGGTCCTGGCGGAGATCATCAAGGTGCTGTGGGGGCCCAACGACGAGGTGATGCTGGTGCCCCTGGGCTTCGTGGGCTCCTACGACCTCATGGACGTGGTGGTCAACAAGTTCCGGGTGGCGGCCATCGTGGTGGGGCTGGCGGTGTACGGCGGCATCATGGCCGTGATGCTGAGGACCAAGCTGGGCATCATCATCCGGGCCGGGGTGGAGAACCGCGAGGTGGTCCAGACCCTGGGCTACAACATCAACCGCATATTCACCGGCGTCTTCGTGGCCGGCGCGGGCCTGGCGGCCATGGGTGGCACCATGTGGGGCATATTCCGCGAACAGATTTCGCCGGCCATGGGGGACGAGAACCTTATCTTTGCCCTGATCGTGGTGGTCATCGGCGGCATGGGCTCGGTGACCGGCTCCTTCCTGGGCGCCTGCATGGTGGGCCTGGCCTTCAACTACGTGGCCTTCCTCATGCCCAAGCTGGCCCTGGGGGTGAACATCTTCATCATGGCCATAATCCTGTTGATCCGGCCCTGGGGCCTGTTGGGGCGGGAGCACTGAGATGGAAACCGTGGAGCTGACCCCAGTCCAGCGGCAGCGCGCCCTCCAGGCGCGCCAGCGTTTCGGCCGCCCGGCCTTCTTGATCCAGGTGGCCCTGCTGGCCTGCCTGGCCCTGGGGCCCTTGGTCATGCCCTCCTTCCGCACCATGGACGTGGTGGCGAAGGTGATGATATTCGCGGTGGCCGGCGCCTCCTTTGACATAATCCTGGGCTACACCGGCATCATCTCCTTTGCCCACGGCATGTTCTTCGGCCTGGGGGCCTACGCGATGGCCCTGGTCTGCCACCACACGGCGAACCCCCAGTACTACCACCTGCTGCTGGCCGGGGGGCTGGCGGTGGTGTTGAGCGCGGTGGTGGCCATGGTAATCGCGGCCTTTTCCCTCCGGGTCAAGGCCATCTTCCTGGCCATGATGACCCTGGCGGTGGCCGAGTTCGCCCACATCCTCGGCTACCAGTGGTCGGAACTCACCCTGGGCGAGGACGGGGTTTCCTTCCTGATGCCCGGCCTGTTCAACCCCAACTGGTCGGCGGGCGAGGTGCTGGGCATGCAGGTCAACGGCCGCCTCATGGTCTACTACCTCATCCTGGTGGTGAGCGCGCTCCTTTTCGTGGGGGTGGTGCGCTTCGTGCGCTCGCCGGTGGGCCGGGTGCTCAAGTCCATCCGCGACAACGAGCAGCGCTCCACCGCCCTGGGCTTCAAGGTCTTCCACTACCGCGTCCTGTCCACGGTCTTCGGCTCGGTGGTCAGCTCCCTGGCCGGGGTGCTGTTCGCCATGTGGCTCAGCTACGTGAACCCGGACACCGTGCTGGGCACCGCCCTCATGCTCAACATCCTGCTCATGGTGATAATCGGCGGGCTGGGGACCGTGTACGGCGGCATCGTGGGGGCGGCCTTCATCACCATTGCCGAGACCTGGCTGCCGGACCTGCTCAAGGTGGGCGCGGGCCTGCTGCCAAAGGTGGAGATACTCCAGCGGCTCTCCGAGCGCTGGGTGCTCTTTTTTGGCCTGGCCTACGTGCTGGTGGTCCTGTTCTTCCCCCGGGGGGTGATCGGCACGGCCAGGCACCTGGCCACCCGCCGCCGGGGGGACGACGGTGGCTAGGGGGGCAGGGGGGCAGGACCCCGGGATGACCTGTGAGCCCAAGGTGGCCGTGGTGAAATCCGCATGTTCGAACATCCCAGTGCCCCAGGAGGCCTGGCCGGTAAACCAAGGGAGCGGGCAATGACCGCAGGAGTGACCATCGACCGCATCGAGGTGGGGCATAGCCACCAGAAGACCGTGACCATGACCGAGGAGATGATGATCGCCTTCACCCGGTCCCTGGGGGACTATGACTCCTTTCACCAGGACCCGGAGATGGCCAAGGACTCCTACTTCGGCCGGATCGTGGCGCCCGGCATGCTAACCGCCAGCCTGATCGGGTTCGTGCTGGGCACCGAGTACCCGGGGCTGGGGACCATCTACGTGTCCCAGCAGTTGCGGTTCGTGAAACCGGTCTACGCGGGGGACCGGCTGACCATCTCGGTGTCGGTCCTGGAGGTGATGCGGGAGCGCAACCGGGTGAGCATGGACACCCTGGTGGAGAACCAGCACGGCCAGGCCGTGCTCAAGGGCAGGGCGGAGATCATCCCCCCCGGCCGATAGGCACCAACGGGCAGGAGGCACATGGAACCAGCAAGGACCTTCCGGGTAAGGGGCGACGGCATAGGCATCCAGGTGGGCGAATGGCCGGGAGAGGGGGAGACCGTGCTCTGCCTGCACGGCCTGACCGCCAACCTGCGCTGCTTCGATTTGGTGGCAGCCGGATTGAGCCCGGCCCACCGGGTGCTGGCCCTGGACCTTCGGGGGCGGGGCCTTTCCGACAAGCCCCCCTCCGGCTACTCCCTGGACCACCATTGCCAGGACCTTGCGGCCGCCATGGAGGATATGGGCCTGGCCAAGGTGAACCTGCTGGGCCATTCCCTGGGGGCCTACCTCTGCCTGGCCTTTGCCGCCCGCCACCCCGAGCTGGTGGCGCGGGTGGTGCTCCTGGACGGCGGGGGCGAGCTTTCCGACTCGCAGTGGCTCAAGGTGGGGGCCGGCATCCAGTCCGCGGTGGACCGGCTGGGCAAGGTGTTCCCTTCGCTCGACGCCTACCTGGCCCCGGTGCGCCAGTTGCCTTTCTTCAACCCCTGGAACCCGAGCATAGAAGCCTACTTCCGCTACGAGATCGAGGAGGTGCCCGGCGGCGTGCGCTCCCGGGTGCGGCCGGAGAGCATCGCCGAGGAGCGGGCCAATCTCAGGAAGGTCAAGCCCTCGGCCCTATACCCCAGGGTGAAATGCCCGGCCCTGGTGGTGCGGGCCACCCGGGGGATGCTCGCGGACGGCGGCCTGGTGCTGCCCGAGGACGCCACCGCCAGGATGCTGGAGGCCCTGCCCGCGGCCAGGCTGGTGAACCTGGAGGGCGCGGACCACTACTCGATCATCTTCCAGCCCAATGCGCGGCGGGACCGGGCCATGCTGGAGTTCCTGGCCGGGTAGGCGGCCGCGGGCAAAACCGACAAAAGACTTGGCAGGCGCCCGCGGGCTTGCTATTATTTTTACTGCGACACGCCTGGATTCAAATCCCCAAGGAAGGCTAGCTACGTCCAAGGAGGGCGCCGAGCAGGAGGTGCTCTTATGGCTATTACTTTTGGCGGCATCGCCAAGATGCAGACCCAGTCCGCCCTGGCCCTGGGCCAGGCCCAGGCCGGCAGCATGGGCCTGGGCAAGCAGGAAGGCAACGCCCTGGCCATCAGCAACCTGATGGGCGGCCAGGATCAAGGCCCGGGCGGGGGGCTGGTGAACAAGCTCCTGGGCAGCGGCGGCATGAAGAGCCACTTGAAGGGCTCGGGCTTCAAGCAGGACCTCATGGACCTGGCCAATGCCGCGGCGGTCATCGGCCCGGGCCGGGGCAAGGGCCTCAGCGCCAGCTCCAGCCTGCAGCCCGGCGGCTCCATCGTGAACAAGGTGGTGTAGGCCGGCCCCCGCCGGCCGTCGCCCCCCGTCGCCCCCCGTCGCCCGCCCCCCCGGGGCCCAAGCAGGCCCGCGTCCCCTGGCCGGGACGCGGGCTTTGCTTTTGCCTTGCCAGCCGGTATATAGACAGGAGCAAACCTGTAAGGCAGGAGGCCGGCATGCCCAAACCCATACTGGTGGCCATCACCGGCGCCAGCGGCGCCCTGTACGGCGTGGAGGCGCTGCGGGTGCTGCGGGAGCTGGACCGGCCGGCCCACCTGATACTGAGCCCGGCCGGGGAGCGCACCCTGGCCCTGGAGACCGGCCTGGACCGGGCCGCGGTGGAGGCCCTGGCCGAGCGCTCCTACCCGGCCGGGGACGTGGGCGCGGCGCCGGCCTCGGGCTCCTTTGCCACCGCGGGCATGCTGGTGGCGCCCTGCACCATCAAGACGCTCTCGGCCATTGCCAACTCCTACACCAGCGGGCTCATCGCCCGGGCGGCCGACGTGCACCTCAAGGAGCGGCGGCCCCTGGTGCTCATGGTGCGCGAGGCGCCGCTGCACAAGGGCCACCTGGAACTCATGGCCCGGGCCGCGGACCTGGGCGCCTTCATCATGCCGCCGGTGCCGGCCCTGTACCATCAGCCCCAAAGCATCCAGGAGATGGTGCGCCACACCGCGGCCAGGGCCTTGTCCCTGCTGGGGGTGGAGCACCGCGTGTACCAGCCCTGGCAAGGGGACCGGTAGGTCCCTGCCACCAGGGCGAGGGGGCCTCGCCCGCGCGCCTTGGACCCCCTGACCCGCAGGCCGCGCTCCGCCGCCCCGGGGCTACCGGTGCTCAGACCTTACACCCGCCCCCTTGCACCCGCCCCCCGTCGCCCCCCCGCCCCCCCCGTCGCCCTCAGGGGCCGGGCTGGCGCCACACGGCCCAGTAGCTCTCGGGCGGGGCCTGCCAGGTTTCCCGCAAGGGCTCGCACTTGAGCTTGAAGATGAAGAAGCCGGGGCAGGGCAGGGGGTGGTCCAGGGTGCTCAGGTAGTTGGCCATGCCCTTGGCCACCAGCAGGTCGGCGCGCCTTGCCAGGTCCAGGAGCTGGGGCGGGCTCTGGTCCCAGTCGATGCCCGCGGCATCCACCCCGGTGTCGGCCAGCTCGGGCAGGAGCGGGGCCAGGCCCTGCTTGTCCACGTCGGCCCGGGTGAGGTCGTTCTGGGCCGGCCCGCCCTTGACCACCACCACCACCCGCTCCGCCTGCTGGCGGAGGTGGTCGATCAGGGGCAGGTCGAAATACACCTCGCCGGCATTGTCGGTGAAGAAGAGCACCAGGCCGGGCCCGGCCTCCAGGGCCTGTTGCAGGCGGGGCAGGTGGTCGCGGTGGAAGTTCACTCCCTCGCGCGCCAGCCCGGCTGCCCGCTTCAGGGCCTTGTCCGCGGTGACGAAGAAGTCCAGGCTGTTGCCCAGGGCCGCCAGGGAGACCAGGCCGCGCAGGTCGCGGGGCAGCTCCGGGCTCAGCTCCTGCATCACCCGCCGGGCCTCGGCCATCTCCTTTTGCTTGAAGCGGCCGAATGGGTCGTCCACGCCGGTGAGCCGGCGCACCTCCCTGAGCATGCGCGCGGCTATGGCCGGCGAGCGCAGGCCCTGCTCCAGGCTCTGGGCCAGCACCTGGCGGGCGGCCTGGCTGGCGCGGGCTTGCAGATGAGGATCGTGGCTTACCGCGGCCCGGGCGGCCTTGTCGGCCAGCCCGTCCAGGCACACGCGGCATTGGGGGAACTCGGGGCGTTTGGACATGGTGCTATTGCTTTGCGATGATGGGACCAGGCAAGGACTTGCCGCGGACCCTCAAGGACAGGTGAAGGTGATCTTTCTTATGCGGGCAAAAGGCAGCCGGACCTCGCCGCCCGGGCCCTGGCCCACCAGGTTGGTGGAGCCGTTGAGGCCCAGGGTGTGCTTGGCGCCGCCACTGGTCTCCACTTCAAAGAGCAACAGGCCGATCATGTCGCCCTTGGCCTCCTGGTCCAGGCGCACCAGCCGGCGGATGCGGCGCAGGGGCAGCACCACCACGTCCTTGCCTTCCTGGCCGATCAAGTAGGGATAGCGCTTTTTCAGCACGCAGTGGGCCACGGACTTGAGGGTTTGCGG
>CAZUHP010000085.1:0-8258 GCA_964620595.1 uncultured Desulfarculaceae bacterium
CACCGCCCGCCGGGTGAAGGCCTGGCGGTCGCGGGAGCCGGCGTCCCAGTTGGTCTGGCTCTTCTGGCCGGTGGTGCCCGAGGAGGTGTAGGTCACCGCGATCTGCTCCTCGGGCACCGAGAGCAGGCGGCGCACCTTGAAGACGGTGACAAAGATGTGAGGCACCTGGTAGACGTCCTCCGGCTCCTGGAGCTGGTCCAGGGAGAAGCCGTCCAGGCGGCAGACCCCGGCGTAGGCCGCTGAGTTCTGCTGGTGGAAGTCCACCATCTCGGCCATGGCCTGCAAGAACAGCCGGTCGTTCTCCGGGGTGTAGGCGTATGCCTCGGGAATGGAAAACAGCCTGTCCAGGGCCGACCGGTTCATCCGCGCGCTCCTTCCCCCGCTGGCCTGGTTTCAATTTTGTAATCTTAAATTATATGGAAGCCGCCGATCCAGACAAGGGAAGCGGCTCTCAAGGACTTCCCGACTAGTCTCTCGAAGCATTTTCCCACCGAAAATACAGCGAAAGTCATGATTGCCCGGTTTTGGGAAGCATAATACTCCACTTCAGGTGGCCGGTCAATCAGCCGCGCCTTCGGCCGGGGGAGGGGGCTCAGGACCGTTCCACGGCCCGAGGGGGACTCACCACCGCGGTTCCCTGCATCACCTTGACCCCGTCCTGGTTCCAGCACTCGGTGGCCAGGGTGACGCGCCGCCGGTCCGGGTCCAGGCGGGTCACCCGGGCCTGGGCGGTGATGGTGTCTCCTATGCGCACTGGCGCCAGGAAGCGCAGCTCCTGGGAGAGGTACACGGTGCCCGGTCCGGGCAGGTGGCAGCCCAGCACCGTGGAGATGAACCCGGCGGCCAGCATGCCGTGGGCGATGCGGGTCTTGAAATGGGTCTGGGAGGCATAGACCTCGTTGACGTGGGCCGGGTTCATGTCGCCGGTCACCCCGGCGAACAGGTATATGTCCGACTCGGACACCGTCTTGGCGAAGCGGGCGCTCTGGCCCACCCGCAGTTGTTCCATGGTCTTGCCGATCATGCGGGCCTTCTCCCTGCCGTGCTCATCCGCGCTTCAAGGCGCGGCGGGCCTGCTCGGCGCTTTCAAAGATGTGCGGCGCCAGGTTGCGCTGCTGCAGGGCCTCGCCCAGCTTCATGCGCAGGAAGGCGCTGGTGGTGTAGCGGGTGACCCCGGAGTAGTAGCGCTCCACCAGGCCCCGCACCATGTCGGAGTATTCGTCCACCAGGCCGGGCGCTATGTAGAAGTTGTCGTAGTTGACGATGGTGTAGACCTTTCGGCCCAGGGGCGCCAGCATGCGCTCCACTGCCCGGCGCACCTGGTCCACCTCCTGGGAGGTCTTGACCGAAAAGCCCTCGAAGTTGACGAAGAACAGGTTGTCCTCCGCGTCGTAGCTGAGGCGCTCCTCCAAGGGGATGGACAGGAGGCAGTCCTTGAGGCCCATGGGCTCGGGCAGGAAGATGCGCTCGTCCATGAGCTTGGGCTCGCCGGGGATGATGGGCGTAAAGCCCATGTGGGCCAGCACCTCCCGCTCCAGGTCCACGCCCGGCGCCAGCTCGATCAGCTCCAGCCCCCCCTCGCCCAGCCGGAACACGCAGCGCTCGGTGATGTAGAGGATGGCGCGTCCCTGCCGGGCGGCATAGGCGCCGCTGAAGGTTATCTGCTCCACCTGGTCCAGGAACTTGCGGCTGCGCCCCTCCCGGCCGATGCGCAGGCGTCCGTCCTCGATGAGCACCTCGCAGCCGCCAGCGGTGAAGGTGCCCATGAAAACCACCTTCTTGGCGTTCTGGCTGATGTTGATGAAGCCGCCGGCGCCGGCCAGGCGGGGGCCGAAGCGGCTCACGTTCACGTTGCCCGCCGCGTCGGCCTGGGCCATGCCCAGAAAGGCCAGGTCCAGGCCCCCGCCGTCGTAGAAGTCGAACTGGCTGGGCTGGTCGATGATGGCGTCGGTGTTGTAGGAGGCCCCGAAGTTGAGCCCGCCCATGGGCATGCCGCCGATGACCCCGGGCTCGGCGGTGAGGGTCAGGTAGGGCAGCACGCCTTCCTCGTTGGCCACCGCGGCCACGCCCTCGGGCATGCCGATGCCCAGGTTCACCACGCTGTTGGGCTTCAGCTCCAGGGCCGCCCGCCGGGCGATCACCTTGCGGGCGTTCAGCTCCATGGGGGGCAGGCTCTGCATGGGGGCCCGCACCTCGCCACTCAGGGCCGGGTCGTAGGCCTGGGCAAAGGTCTGCCAGTGGTGCTCGGGCCGGGACACCACCACGCAGTCCACCATCACCCCGGGTATCTTCACGCTCTTGGCGGGCAGGGTGCCCCACTCGGCCAGCCGCTCCACCTGCACGATCACGAAGCCGCCCGAGTTCTTGGCCGCCATGGCGATGGCCAGGGACTCCAGGGTGAGGGCCTCCTTTTCCATGGTCACGTTGCCCTCGGTGTCGGCGGTGGTGCCGCGCAGGAGCGCCACCTGGATGGGCAGGGTCTTGTAGGCCAGATACTCCTCGCCGTCGATGGTCATCAGCTCCACCAACTCCTCGCTGGTGCCCTGGTTGACCTTGCCCCCGCCCAGGCGGGGGTCCACGAAGGTGCCCAGCCCCACCTTGGTTATGGTGCGCGGCTTGTGGGCCGCGATGTCCCGGTACATGTGGGAGATGACGCCCTGGGGCAGGTTGTAGGCCTCTATCTTGTCGGCCAGGGCCAGCTCCTGGAGCTTGGGCACCAGGCCCCAATGCCCGCCGATGACCCGGGCCAAGAGGCCCTCGTGCCCCAGGTGGTTCAGGCCGCGGTCCTTGCCGTCGCCCTGGCCGGCCGCGTACACCAGGGTGAGGCCGCGGGGGTGCCCGGTCTGAAGGAAGCGGTTCTCCAGCCCGATGGCCAGCTCCTCGGGAAAGCCGATGCCCACGAACCCGCCGGTGGCCACGGTGTCGCCATCCCGTATAATGAGCAGGGCCTCGTCGGCCGAGACGATCTTGCCCCGCTTGAACCTGGTGGGCGAGGCCCCTCCCAGGAAAGGATGCCGTCTGGTTTGGTGTGCGCCTGGGCTCATGTCTCCCCTCCCGCTTGCCGCCGGCGGCCGGGGTCCCGCTGGGGGCTCCCCGTAACCGCCTGGTAAGAAAGGCAGATCTTTTTTGAGGCCACCTGGTTGTTTCCGCCTGGCCTCTGGCGTTATAATATTGTACAAAAATATGAGAGGTGAGTCACTAGTTATGTCAAACCAGTTCCCCAGGCAGGCCCCGGCACGGCGACGCAAACGCTCCCTTACCCCCAAGGGTGCCCGCACCAGGCGGGCCCTGCTGGAATCCGCCCGCCAGGTCTTTGAAAAAGAAGGATATTGCAGTGCCAGCGTTTCGGAGATCGGCAGGCACTGCGGGGTGAGCCAGGGGACCTTCTATCAATACTTCCGCAACAAGGACCAGGTCTTCAGGGAGCTGATCGACGCGGTGCTCCATGATTTTTGGAGCCGGGCGGAACGCCTCCCCCTGGAGGACGAGTATCCTGAACCCACCTTCCGCATGGTGCTCGAGCTGGTGCTGCGGCACTGCCAGGAGTATGCCTCCCTGCACAGGGTGCTGAACGAGTTCGAGCTGATCGAGTCTGTAACCATAAGCTATTACGACTCAATCGCCAGGTTCTGCCGCGAGTTCTTCCGCCGGGCGGCCAGCCGGGGCCATTTCAGGGCCCTGGACCCCAACGTGACCGCCTACTCCCTGTTGGGCCTGGCCGCCTTTCTGCAAAGGGACTGGGGCGACAGCAGGGGAGGGGAGGGGGGCGACGCCCTGGCCGAGCACACCCGCCTCACCGCCGAGTTCCTGGAGCGGGGCATAAGCGGCCCCAAGCCCTGGCAGGCGCCGGCCGACCTCGCGGTTCCCTCCCTGGCCGATGCCCAGGAGAGCCAACTGCATTGGGAACAAGCCGGCGCCCCTGGCAAGCGTACCAGGAGGGCCATCTTCCAGGCGGCTGAACAGGTGCTTGGCGAGTGCGGCTACAACCGGGCCAGCATCTCTGAAATCACCCGCCGGGCCGGGGTGGCCCAGGGCACCTTTTACGTGCATTTCAAGAGCAAAGAAGAGCTGATGGACGGGGTGGTGCGCTTCTTGAGCCACGAGCTGCGCCGGGAACTCCGCCTGGCCACCGACAGGGTACAGGATAGAAGAGACAAGGAAATCGAAGGCATGCGGGCCTTCTTCAACTTCCTGGGCCAGCATTCCCAGATATACCGCATTGTCTCCGAATCCGAGGTGATCGTGCCCCAGTCCGCCCAGTACTACTACCGCAAGCTGGCGGATGGGTATTCCGCCTCCCTGGCCCAGGGCATGGACCAGGGCGAGATCAGAAACTTGCCCCTGGAGTTTCTGACCCCCTCCCTCATGGGCATAAGCCACATGCTGGGCCTGCGCTGGCTGGTCTGGAACTCGGCCGCCCATCCGGAGATTCCCGCCCAAGTATTTGCCGATGCTGTTGATCTGGTTCTTTTCGGCCTGAAGCCACGGGACTGAAGTACCTGGGGCTCCAATTTGGGCTTGACAGGGCGGGGCGGTCTATCGCACAATTCATGACAGTTGGTTCATGTATCAGATTTTGGGCGGCCCCTGGCAAGGAGCGAGCTTAATGGCTGGCAAGCACCCCAACCTGGTCCTAAGGCGCGAAGGCGAGGTCTTCTGGGCCACCATCGACCGCCAGCTCGACCGCAACTCCATCAACTCGGACCTGATGGACCAACTCGAGCGGCTCCTGGACGAGGTGGAAAACTCCCCGGCCCGGGCGCTGGTATTCACCGGCGCGGGCGACACCTATTTCATAGGGGGAGCCGACGGGGTGGAGATGATGCAACTGGACCGGGCAGGGGGCCAGCGCTTCTCCCAGGCTTTCCAGGCCCTGTTGAACCGCATGGAGGCCAGCCCCCTCCTTCTGGTGGCGGCCATAAACGGCCTTTGCTTTGGGGGCGGTTTCGAGTTCGCCCTGGCCTGTGATCTGAGGGTGGCGGCCAAGGGGGCCCGCATCGGGCTGCCCGAGGTCAAGGTGGGACTCATCCCCGGCGGCGGCGGCACCCAGCGCCTGCCCCGGCTGGTGGGCAGCGGCCTGGCCATGGAGATGATCCTGGGCGGCAAGCTCTACCCCGGGGAGCAGGCGGCCGGCCTGGGCCTGGTGCACAGGGTGGTGGAGGACGGCCGGCTGGCCCAGGGGGTCGGCGAGCTGCTGGAGCCGATCCTGCGCAATCCCCAGCACGCCCTCTCCCTGGCCAAGCAGGCAGTCAAGGCCTCCCAGCAGGGGAGCCTGGCGGAGGGCCTGGCCAGGGAGGCCGAGCTTTTCAGCCGTTGCCACGACCACCGCTTCTTCAGGGAGCTGATGGTGCGCCAGCTCAAGTCCGGCGCGCTCACCACCAGCGAGGACAAGGACAGACTCATACAGGGGGACGAGTAATGAAGGTCCTGGGCATCACCGCCAGCCCGCGCCCCAAGAGCAACACCAAAAAGTACATGGAGCGCTGCCTGGCGGTCTTGGAGGAAAACGGCCTGGAAACCCGGCTCATTTCCTTGCGGGAGCTGAACATAAAGCCCTGCCAGGGCTGTTATGCCTGCGTGAAGGAGAAGCGCTGCGCCCAGGACGACGACGACTTCGCCCAGGTGCTGGCCTTGATGGAGGAGGCGGACGGCATCGTGCTGGGCTCGCCGGTCTACCTGTCCTCGGTGGTACCCCAGATGATGAGCCTCTTGGCCCGGGCCACCTTCGTGGCCCACTGGAACGACAAGTTCCTGGCCGGCAAGGTGGGCGGCCCCATAACCGTGGCCCGCCGGGCAGGGCACAACCTGGCCTTTTCGCAACTGCTCCTTTGGTTCTTCATCAACGGCATCACCGTGCCCGGCTCCACCTACTGGACCGTGGGTATGGCCGGCGCCGGCGGCGCCCATGATGCCCAGGAGGACGAGGAAGGCATGATGCACGTCACCAACTTCGCCAACAACATGGCGGGCATCATGAAGAAGCTTTTTTCCTGAGACACCTGGCTGGAGAGCGCAGACGTGCGGGGAATCGGATACTGGCTTACCAGGCGCGAACAACTCACCCCTGAACGGGAAGCCGTGGTGGACCGCGAGCGGAGGGTGACTTACCGGCAGCTCAACCACAGGGTGAACCGCCTGGCCCACGCCCTCGGGGGCCTGGGCCTGGCCAAGGGCGACCGGCTGGCCATCCTGTCCTACAACAGCCTGGAGTTCGTGGAGGTCATCCTGGCCGCGGCCAAGCTGGGCCTGATGCTGGTGCCCTTGAACTGGCGCCTCACCGCCAGCGAACTGGGCTTCATCCTCTCGGACAGCGGGGCCAGAGCCCTGGTGTTCGACCCCGAGCTGGAGGAGCTGGCCGGGGAGCTGATCCAGGCGGCGTCCCTGGAGAACCTGGTGGCCCTGGGCTCCCGGGAGGTCCTGGGCGCCCGGCCCTACGAGGAATTGCTGCGCGGCCAGAGCGAGGAGGAGCCCCGCCTGGACGACCCGCCCGGCCTGGACACCCCCCACATCATAATGTACACCGCCGGCACCACGGGCAAGCCCAAGGGAGCGGTGCTGAGCCAGGGGGCCAGCTTCTGGAACGCCTTGAACCTCCAGTTGGACCTGGAACTCACCGCCGCGGACCGGGACCTGCTGGTGCTGCCCATGTTCCACATAGGCGGCATCGGCCTGTTCACCCTGCCCGTGCTCTACGTGGGCGGCACCGTGGTCATCCAGCGGGTGTTCGACCCGGTGGAGACCCTGCGCCTGTTGGAGCAGGAGGACATCACCCTGTTCTTCGGGGTGCCGGCCATCTTCCTGTTCCTCATCCAGCATCCCCAGTTCCGCGCCCAAGCCTTCGACAAGGTGCGGGTGGTCATGAGCGGGGGCGCGCCCCTGCCCGCCAGCCTGGTCAAGCAGTACCACCAGGCCGGCATCATCCTGCAGCAGGGCTTTGGCATGAGCGAGGCCGCGCCTTCCATCGCCACCCTCGGCAAGGAGCGCGCCCTGGCCAAGGCCGGCTCCATCGGCCGGCCCCTGTTCCATCTGGAGGTGCGTATCGTGGATGAGGCGGACCAGCCCCTGGGACCGGGCGAGGTGGGGGAACTCTTGATCCGGGGCCCCAACCTGATGCAGGGCTACTGGAACCGGCCCCAGGCCAACCAGGAGGCCTTTGTGGACGGCTGGTTCCGCACCGGCGATTTGGCCCGGATGGACGAGGACGGCGACCTGTTCATCGTGGACCGCAAGAAGGACATGTTCATCTCGGGCGGCGAGAACGTGTATCCGGCCGAGGTGGAGGAAGCCATCTACGAGCTAGAGCAGGTGGCGGAAGCGGCCCTGGTGGGCGTGCCCGACGACAAGTGGGGCGAGGCGGGCAGGGCCTTCGTGGTGGTCAAGGAGGGCGCCAGCCTGAGCGAGGCGGAGCTGCTGGCGCATCTCAAGAAGAGGCTCGCCAAGTACAAGATACCCAAGAGCGTGGTCTTCATGGACACCTTGCCCCGCAACGCGGCGGGCAAGGTCCTCAAGAAGGTGTTGAGGCAAGAGCCCGCTTGATCCGCGAGGGGGGTAAAAGACGCGGGCCGGGCGGGTAATCAGGCGAACAACGGGTAAGGAGGGTGTTATGAGGTTGAGGCATTTGGGCGCGGCCCTGGGGCTGGCCCTGGCGGTGCTTTTGACGTGGGGGCCGGTCGCCCGGGCGGGCGAGCCCATCAAGATAGCCCAACTAGCGGGAGTCACCGGGCCCTACGAAGCCTATGCCAAGCAGGCCATCAACGGCTTCAAGATGGGCATCGAGTATGCCACCGGCGGGACCTTCCAGGTGCTGGGCCGGCCCATCCAAATCATCGTCAAGGACACCCACCTGAAGCCGGACAAGGGCAAACAGCTCCTGACCGAGGCCTTCAAGGACGACGGCGCGGTGATGGCGGTGGGGCCGGTCTCCTCGGCCGTGGCCCTGGCCTGCCTGCCCGTGGCCAAGGAGTTCAAGCGGATACTCATCGTGGAGCCCGCGGTGGCCGACTCCATCACCGGTTCGGCCTGGAACCGCTACATCTTCCGCACCGGCCGCAACTCCTCCCAGGACGCCATCTCCAACGCCGCGGCCATCTCCAAGCCCGGGGTGCTCATCGCCACCCTGGCCCAGGACTATGCCTTTGGCCACGACGGGGTGGCCGCCTACAAGGAGGCCGCCGAGAAGCTGGGGGCCAAGGTGGTGCACGAGGAGTACGTGCCCATCAAGACCACCGACTTCACGGCGCCGGCCCAGCGGATAATCC
>CAZUHP010000086.1:0-7992 GCA_964620595.1 uncultured Desulfarculaceae bacterium
GAGAGCCACCAGGCGATCTCCAGGTTGGCCTTGCCCTGGTTCAGGATGTTGCCCCAGGAGGCCAGGGGGGGCTGCACCCCCAGGCCCAGGAAGCTGAGCCCGCTCTCGGTGAGGATGGCGCCGGCTACCCCCAGGGTGAGCGCCACCAGGACCGGGGCCAGGGAGTTGGGCAGGATGTGGCGGAAGATGATGCGCGCGTCCGAGGCGCCCAGGCTGCGCGCGGCCAGCACGTAGTCGCGCTGCTTGAGGCTCAGGAACTCGGCCCGCACCAGCCGCGCCACCCCCATCCAGGAGGTGAGGCCGATCACGGCCATGATGTTGAAGATGCTGGGCTCCAAAAGGGCGATCACCGCCAGGATCAGGAAGAAGGTGGGGAAGCACAGCATCATGTCCGTGAAACGCATGATGAGCGCCTCCACCTTGCCACCGTAGTAGCCGGCCAGGGCGCCGAGGAGCACCCCCACCAGGGTGGCCAGCCCCGCGGCCACGAACCCCACCTCCAGGCTCACCCGGGCGCCGTAGACCATGCGGGAGAACACGTCGCGGCCCAGCTCGTCGGTGCCAAAGGGGTGTTCCAGGCTGGGGGGCAGCAGGATGGAGTCCACGTCGATGGCATAGGGGTCGTAGGGCGCGATGAGGGGCGCCAGGAGCGCCACCACCACCAGCAGCGCCACCACCGCCGCCCCGGCCATGGCCAGGCGGTTGGCCGCCAGGCGCTGCCAGAACGCGCGCAACAGGGTGGTTTCAGCCTTCATGGCGCACCCTCGGGTCCACGGCCGCGTAGCCCACGTCGGCCAGCAGGTTGCCCAGGAGCGTGAGCACCGCGCCGATGACCAGGCCGCCCATCACCAGGGGGTAGTCCCGGGCCATGACCGCGTCGTAGAAAAGCTTGCCCAGGCCGGGAATGGCGAAGATGGACTCGAAGATCACCGACCCGCCGATGAGCCCGGGCACGGACAGGCCCAGGATGGTTATGACCGGCATGAGGGCGTTGCGCATGGCGTGGCGGTAGACCACCACCCGTTCGGGGAGCCCCTTGGCCCGGGCGGTGGTTATGTAGTCCTGGCGGATCACCTCCAGCATGTTGGCCCGCATGTAGCGGCTCATGCCGGCCAGGCCCGCAAAGGCCGAAAGCACCACCGGCAGCAGCAGGTGGCGGGCGTAGTCCAGGAGCTGGGCCCAGTAGCCGAGCTGGTCGTGGTTCAGGCTCTTGATGCCGCTGATGGGCAGCCAGCCCAGGTGCACCCCGAACAGGATCATGCACAACAGGGCCAGCCAGAAGGTGGGGGTGGCAAAGCCCACGAACACGAACACGGTGGTGGCCTGGTCAAAGAGCGAGCCGCGGTGGGTGGCCGAGTACACGCCTATGGGCACCGCCACCAGCAGGATGAGGGCCAGGCTCAAGACATTGATGGTGACGGTGACCGGCAGCCGTTCCAGGATCTTGTCCAGCACCGGCCGCCCGTCGGGCGCGAAGCTGCGGCCGAAGTCCAGCACTGCCAGGCGCTTGAGCCATCTCCAGTACTGCACGGGCACCGGCTGGTCCAGGCCGTAGAGCTTGGTCAGGCGCTGCTTGGCGATCTCGCTCATCTTGGGGTTCAGGTCCGTGGCCAGGTCGGTGGGCGAGCCCGGGGCCAGGTGCATGATGAGAAAGCTGATGAAGGTGATGCCGATGAGCAGCGGCACCATCATGGCCAGGCGTTTGGCTAGGTAGATGAGCATCTTAGTGGTGTTCTACGCACAAACAGGAGTAGTAGACCGCGGCCCGCCCCGGCGGCCGGCCCGGGCATCCCGGCCTCCGCCGCCCCCCGTCGCCCGCCGCCCCCCGTCGCCCCCCGTCGCCCCCCCCGTCTGGGCGGCTCCTTGATTATCACCCACATGGCTTGACTGGCCAAGGGAAATCAGCCACAGTCCTTCCTTCGTGGAACTTTTCGCAGGCCGCACCCGAGTCAAGAAAAAAACTACCTACAGCCAATTAAGATATTGTTCGCGGGGCTCCAAAAATAGAAACTGGCAGGAGCCGCAACGTTTGCCTTGGCGGTGCCCCTAGCGGCATGTTCAAACTACGTTCTACAATCGGGCCTCGGTCGGGGAACCAGAAAGAAGGCAGGAGCGCCTGAGCGCCCCCCCCCGCCCCCCCCGCCCCCCCGCCTGAGGCGGCCGGCCCGAGAGGGGGGGAGTAGCCGGGGGGCATTCGCCGGGGTCGCGGGAGAGACCGGTAGACAAACCTGACAGGTGGGAGCACCTAATGCGAGAAGGAGGGATGTAAATGAAGAGACTGGGCATCATCGCACTGGCCTTGGCCTTTGCGGCGGGCTGCCTGCTGGCTGTTGCCCAGCCGGCGGTGGCCAAGACCCGCTTCGTGACCATCGGCACCGGCGGCGTGACCGGGGTGTACTATCCCACTGGCGGCGCCATTGCCAAGATCGTGAACAAGAAGCGCAAGCAGTACGGTATCCGGGTCACGGTGGAGTCCACCGGCGGGTCGGTGTTCAACGTCAACGCCATCATGGCCGGCGACCTGGACTTCGGCGTGGTGCAGTCCGACCGCCAGTACCAGGCCTGGCACGGCCTGGCCGAGTGGAAGGGCCGCCCCCAGAAGAAGCTGCGCTCGGTCTTCTCCATCCATCCCGAAACCTTCTTCCTGGTGGCGGCGGAGGACGCGGGCATCAAGCGCTACCCCGACCTCAAGGGCAAGGCGGTGGCCGTGGGTAATCCCGGTTCGGGCCAGCGCCAGAACTTCCGGGATATCCTCAAGGAGTACAGCATGGGCTACAAGGACTTCGCCCGTGCCGAGGGGCTCAAGGCGGCCGAGTCGCCCAAGATGCTCCAGGACGGCCGGGTGGACGCCTTCGTCTACACCGTGGGCAACCCCGCCGGCATGATCAAGGAGGCCACGGCCGGCCGCCGCAAGGTGCGTTTCATCGCGGTGGACGAGCCCCAGCTCAACAGCCTGCTCAAGCAGTTCCCCTACTACGTGCGGGCCCACATCCCCATTCACTTCTATCCCCTGGCCGTCAACAAGAACGACGTTCTCACCTTTGCGGTCAAGGCCACCTTTGTGACCAGCAGCGACGTGCCGGACAACATCGTCTATGCCATCACCAAGGAGGTCTTCGAGAACTTCGAGGACTTCAAGAAGCTGCACAAGGCCTACTCCACCCTGACCAAGAAGAAGATGCTCGAGGGTCTGAGCGCCCCCATCCATCCCGGCGCCCTGAAGTATTACAAGGAAGCCGGGTTGATGTAGCCTGTAGCCAGCCTCCCCGGCTGCCTGGCAGCGGTCGGGGAGGCGCCTTTACTGTCTGCCTCCCGCGTCCGGGTCGCTAGGGAGAAACGAGCATGCCGGCGGACAAGTTTGACCACAAGAAGGACGAGGCCCAGCGGCACCAGGCGGACGGGGCCGAAGATGCCCAGAAGTTGGTGGAAGAGGCCGAGGCCGGGGTGCGCTACCCCAGCCGGGGGTGGCAGAAATGGGTGATACCCATCATTGCCGCCGCCTGGTCGGTTTTCCAGCTCTCCCTGGCCGACATCCTGGTCCTCCAGGCCGACCTGACCCGCGCCATCCACCTCGCCTTTGCCATCACCCTGGTCTACTTGAGTTACCCCCTGTTCAAGAAACGCGACCTCCCGCCCGGGTGGCGCTGGCTGAGCGACCGCCGGCGTTTCCACCTGCTGGACCTGTTCCTGGCCGGGGTGGCCTGTGTCTGCGCCCTGTATATCGCCCTTGACTACGATGGCCTGGCCATGCGCCAGGGCGCGCCCATCCTGCGCGACCTGATCGTCGGGGCGGCGCTGGTGATCCTCCTGCTGGAGGCGGCCCGCCGTGCCTTGGGCCTGGCGCTCACCTGCGTGGCCGGCCTGTTCATCTTCTACGCCTTCTTCGGGCCCTACATGCCCGAGGTGATCGCCTTCAAGGGCGTGTCCCTGAACCGCTTCTTCGGCCAGATCACCATGTCCACCGAGGGCATCTACGGCGTGCCCCTGGATGTGTCGGCCAAGATCGTCTTCCTGTTCGTGCTGTTCGGGGCCACCCTGGAGAAGGCGGGGGGCGGGGAGTGGTTCGTCAAGGTGGCCTACAGCCTCTTGGGCCACATGCGGGGCGGGCCGGCCAAGGCGGCGGTGTTGGCCTCGGGGCTGTCGGGCATGGTCTCGGGCTCGTCCATCGCCAACGTGGTCACCACCGGCACCTTCACCATTCCCCTGATGAAAGAGGTGGGCTATCCCCCCACCAAGGCTGCGGCAGTGGAGGTGGCCGCCTCCACCAACGGCCAGATCATGCCTCCCATCATGGGCGCGGCGGCCTTCATCATCGCCGAGTACTGCAACATCAATTACTACGAGGTGGTGAAGCACGCCTTCATCCCGGCGGTGGCCAGCTATTTCGCCCTGTTCTACATAACCCACCTGGAGGCGGGCAAGCTGGGCCTGAAGGGCGTGCCCCGCTCGAAGCTGCCCAGCTTCTTCTGCACCCTCCTGGAGGGCATCCACTTCGTGATCCCCCTGCTGGTGCTGATCTGGGCGCTCCTGGTCATGCGCTACAGCCCGGAGTTGAGCGCCTTCTACTCCATCCTGGTCCTGTACGCCACCATGATCGTGCAGGGCCAAGTGATCGCCCAGCGGGAGGGCCAGGGAGCCCTGTGGGGCCTCAAGGTGGCCCTGCGCACCATCTGGGAGTCGTGGGTGGCCGGCGGGCGCAACATGCTGGGCATCGGCGTGGCCGTGGCCACGGCGGGCATCGTGGTGGGGGTGGTGACCATGGGGCTGGGCAACCTGATCATGGAGGTGGTCGAGACCCTGGCCATGGGCAACCTGGTGATCCTGTTGCTGCTCACCGCGGTGGCCTCGCTGATCCTGGGCATGGGCCTGCCCACCACGGCCAACTACATCGTGGTCTCCTCGCTGATGGCGCCGGTGATCGTGGAACTGGGCCCGGACATGGACCTGGTGGTGCCCCTGATCGCGGCGCACCTGTTCGTGTTCTACTTCGGCATCCTGGCCGACGACACCCCGCCGGTGGGCCTGGCTGCCTATGCGGCCAGCGCCATCGCCAAGTCGCCGCCCATCCCCACTGGGGTGCAGGGATTCATCTACGACATCCGCACCGCGATACTCCCCTTCATGTTCATCTTCAACACCCAGTTGCTGCTCATCGGCATCGAGGACTCCTGGCTGTGGATACAGGGGCCGTTCATCTTCGTCACCACGGTGTTGGCCATGTTCGCCTTTGCCTGCGCCACCCAGGGGTTCTTCATCGTCAAGAACAAGTGGTGGGAGACGGTGGTGTTCCTGGTGGTCACCCTCATCATCCTGCGGCCGGAGATCATCGTGAAGCGGGTGGCCTTCATGGACCTGGGTACGCCGGAGAAGCCGGTGCACCTTTGGACCAACCTGGTGATGCTGGGGGGCATCGCCCTCTACGGCCTGATGTGGTTCGTCCAGCGGCCCCGGCTGGCGCGGCAGCAGCAGGCCCGGGAGGAGGCGTGAGATGGCGGTGGTTGCTGTTTCGCGCCGGACGCCTGCCGGCTCCAGGGGCGGGCTTCACAATCTTGCCATCAAAACGCTTGCCTGCTGTAACGCAGCAAGGTGGCCCTCCTGTTATCTGTAGGCCATGAACATCACGGCAGGCGCCTGCCCCTGGTGACACGGCCCTGTCCGTTTCGGCAGGAGGGTTATGTTCATGCGCCTTTCCCTACGCGCCAAGTTCTTGTATCCCACCCTGGCCCTTTTGGTCCTGGGGATGGGCATCACCACCGTCTTTTCCATGGTGACCACCAACCGCGCCATGGAAAGGAACGCCGCCGCCCAGGTGAGCCAACTGGCCGGCAGCACCGCCAAGATGCTGGGCTCCTGGATGGAGGCCCGCCGGCGGGATTTGTCCCTCTGGAGCCGGGAGGTCACCTACCGGCTGGCTCTGGAGGAGCCGGACTACCTGCCCATCAAGCTTTCGGCGGACAAGTTTCATGACCTGATCAAGAAATATCCCTTTGTGCAGGAGGTTTTCCTGGCCAACTCCCGGGGCGAGGTGATCGCCTCCTCGGCCTACGATCGGGTCAAGGCCGATGCGGTGGAAAAACCGTTGTACAGCCTGGCCGGCGCCGGTTTTTTCCTGGCCGGCATGCAGGGCCGGCCGGCCGTCTCGCCGGCGTACAAGAGTCCCCGCACCGGGAGGATCGTGCTGTCGCTGGTGGAGCCGGTGCGGCTCAAGGGCAAGACCCTGGGCCTTTTGGGCGCGGTGGTGGACCTGAGCTTCTTCTGCGACCGTTTCGTGCGTCCGGTCAAGGTCGGCAGCAGGGGATACCTCTACCTGGTGGATCAAAAGGGACGCTTGCTCTGCCATCCTGATGCCTCCTTGATCCTGAAGTTCAACCTCCGCGAGTTCGGCTTCGGGCGGCGGATCATGGCCCGCCGGAGCGGACTGGAGCGGTACGAGTTCCAGGGGGTGCCCAAGATAGTGGGCTTTGCCCGGGACCCGGTGACCGGCTGGCGGGTGGCCGCCGCCGCCGACTACGACGACCTCATGGCCGCCGCCCGGAAGCTGGGGTTGACCAACGGCCTCTTGGCCTTGGGGGTGATGCTCCTGGGCGTGGTGCTGGTGTGCCTGGCGGCCCGGGCCATAACCAGGCCGGTGGACGCCATCCTGGACCAGTTGCACGAGGGCTCCAAGGTGGTGGCCGGCGCCGCCGGTAAGGTGTCGGACAACAGCCAGAGCCTGGCTGCCGGCGCCGCCGAGCAGGCCGCGGCCCTTGAAAACAGCTCCTCGTCCCTGGAGGAGATCGCGTCCCTGGCCAGGGAGAACGCCCTGAATTGCCAGGAGGCCGACGAGCTGATGCGCCAGGCCGCCCGGGACACCGCCCAGGCCGAAAAGATCATAGGCAGGCTGGAAGAGACCATGGCCCACTTGAAGGAAGTCAGCTCCCAGACGGTGTTCATCGTGCAGAGCATCGACGAGATCGCCTTTCAGACCAACATCCTGGCCCTGAACGCGGCGGTGGAGGCGGCGCGGGCCGGAGAGGCCGGGGCCGGGTTCGCGGCGGTGGCCGAGGAGGTGCGGAACCTGGCCCAGCGCACCTCTGAGGCCTCCAGGCAGACCGAGGAGCTGATAAACCTCAACCTGGAGGCCATGCAGCAGGGGGCCGAGATGGTGGAACAGACTTGCGCTTCTTTCCAGGCGGTGCAGTCCAGCGCCAACCGGGCCGCCGAGCTGGTGTCGCAGATAGCCCTGGCTGGCGGCCAGCAGTCCCGGGGCATAGAGAGCATCAACAAGGCGGTGGGCGAGATGGGCCGGGTCACCCAGCTCAACGCGGTGGGGGCCGAGGAGTCCGCAGCCACTGCCCGGGAACTGAGCGGCCAGATGGAGCGCATGTACTCCCTGGTCGATCGGTTGGTCCTGTTGGTGGGGGAGCGCGCTGCAGGTCCTAACGGCAGCGGCGGCCGCAAGGCCGCCGCGGATTCGCCGGCCCGGGACGGGCGCCCCTCCGTAGCTTCCCCGCCCCAGCTATCCCCGCCAGCCGGCAGCCGCCTTCTCGAGCCGGCATAGAGGGCGGGCAGGAGAGCCGAGCGGGCAATGACCCGCTGGCCAAGCAACCCACCGGATTTCCCTCCCCTTGCGCCACATAAGCGGCCGGTGATGGTGCCAGGCAAGCACCGTCACCGTGCAGGCAACAGGGCTAGCGCCTTCTTTTCGGCCATGGGATGATCCGGGGAGTGGTTCGCTTGTATTCCACATAATCAGCGCCGAAATCCTTCAGCAGCCGTGTTTCTTCCCTTGCCATGGCATACCGCACCAGCACCACGAAAAATATTATCCACACCAGCAGGCATCCCAGCGAGTCCAGGTAAACCGCCATGGCCAGGTAGATCGTGTTGATGCCGAAGACCATGGGGTTTCGCGTATATTTATATGGTCCTTCCCTCACCAATTTCTTGGTCCGGGGACTGATAGAAACCCCGGCAATATCAACAGGCCCGCCCTTGCCCTTGAACAGCAGA
>CAZUHP010000087.1:0-7962 GCA_964620595.1 uncultured Desulfarculaceae bacterium
GGCGGCGTAGCCAAGTGGCTAAGGCAGCGGACTGCAAATCCGTTATTCACCGGTTCAAATCCGGTCGCCGCCTCCAAGAGCAACCAGGGGCTGGCTGTATGGGCCGGCCCCTTTTTTTGTACAAAGAACGGAGCCACCAAAGGTGCGCCTATCAACTCCTCTGGGCTGGCCGCATGGGCCGGCCCCTTTCCTTTTGCCGGGGCGGCCAGGGCGGCCCGCGATATGCGCCGGGCCGCTTCGAGCTGCTGGCCGGGACCCGGGTGTCCAAGCATGGTCAGTCCGCTAGGAACTTGTGTTTCAGGTTGGCCGGGCGCTGGGCCGCGTCGGCCAGCTCCACCTGGATCAGCTCCTGGCCCAGGGAGGCGCACAGGGCCTGGTACTTGGTCTTGAACTCCAGGCTCTGGGACTGGAGGAACTCCACGATGGTCCGGGCGTAGCGTTCGGCCAGTTCCGGGCTGGGCTGCGTGCGCACATAGACCTTGAAGCGGAACACGGTGATCCCGGACTCCTCCCGGCGGACAAGCTCGAAGGAGCCGCCATAGCCCATGTCGGCCGGCAAGGAGAGCAGGTGGTCGTTTATGTCCCCCACCATGAGGTTGGTGCCGTAGAAGACGAGCGCGTCCGAGGCGCGGCCGGCCACCCACAGGATCGACTCGGGGGCCTCCTGCACCAGCTCCGGGGGCAGCTCCGGCCAGGCGGCCAGGTCCTGGCGGTTGAGCAGCCCCCCGTTGTCGCCCGTGTCGTAGCGCACCAGGGGGATGAGCTGGTCCTTGCTGACCACGATGCGGCCCTCGATTATCTCCAGGTGGGCGTTGGGGTTGGCGGCCAGGATGATGGGGGTGTTCTCGCTGCCGAACATGCGGCGGCTCAACTCCGGCCGGGCGTAGATGAACTTGCGCAGGGCGATGGTCTCCCGGGTCTCCACTCCCAGGTCACCGGCGTCGGCCGAGCCGTAGCCGGTCCACAGGCAAAAGGGTTCCTCCGGCGGATGGCCGAAGCGGCGGGCGGCCCAGACCCGCAGGCTCTCGGGAAAGTACTCACCCACCACCCCGAAGAAGACCGAGCCCGGCGCGGGCTCCAGGCCCCGCCGCTCCATCAGGGCGGCGATGAGGCTCACGCTGGAGACGTTGGTTATCCAAAGTATCTGCTGGAAGTGGGCCTGGAAGCGGGCCTGTATGTCCACCGCCTCGCCCAGGTTCAGGCCCGGGGTGGCCACGGTGAGCCGGTGGCGGCCGCTGGCAGCCAGGGTCCGCAAGCTGCTGGCCAGTTGCATGCCCGCCATCCAGGTGCCGAGGGCCAGGCAGACCAGCACCAGGGTGGGGCGGCGGTCTATGCCGTAGCGGTCGACGAGCATGTTCTCCAGCGACTCCAGGTAGGCGGTCTCGTCCTGGGGCCGCTTGGGCCAGAACAGGGGGCCCGAGGGACCGAAGCCGGAGCTGGCGCCGATCTGGTGGCACCCGGCCAGGCTGCCGTCCCAGCACAGGTCCTCCATTTCGTTGGCCAGCAGGTAGCTGCGCTTGTCGGTGATGGGCAGCTCCTGCCAGGGAACCTGGGGCGTGAGCCCCTGGCGGTCCAGCAGGCGCCGGTAGGCCGGCACCCGCTCATACACCTGCATGGCAAAGTCCCGGGGATCAATCATGGTGTTCTCCTTTCCGCTGACAGGTGGACGACGGGGGGGCGGACGACGGGGGGGACGACGGGGGGGCGGGCGACCGGGCGGGCGACGGGGCGGCGGCGGGGAGGGCGGGCGGCGAAAGTTCGTACAGCCCGGGCAGGCGGAACAGGTACAAGGCCCCGGCCAGCACAAAGCACCCGAACACCAACAGGGTGCTGCCCAGGCCCACCACTTCCACCAGGGCCCCGGTGAGCAGGTAGGTGGCCGGTTGCAGGCCGGTGTCCGCCGCCAGGATGATGCCAAAGGCCCGGCCGTGGATCTCGCGCGGGATGTTCTGCTGCATGATGGTGATGTAGCACATGCGGGTCACCGTGGCCGCCAGGCCCAGGACCACCATCACCGTCATGGCCGTGGCCAGGTCCAGGTGGGCCCCCAGGACCAAAAAGCCCAGGCCGAACAAGAACAGCAAGGGGGGCATGAGCCGCCCCTTGTTCAGGCGGGGTCCCCAGGCGGCCAGGCCGGCGATGGCCAGCAGGGCGCCGGCCGCGTAACAGGAGGTGACCAGCCCCAGGTCCACGCTGCTGCCGCCCAGGCGGCCCACCGCGAATATGGGCAGCAGCACCACGGCCATGCCGAAGAAGTTCACCAGCAGGGAGGTGCAGATGAGGCGGAACAGGGGGCGGTTGGCCCGCAGCGCCTCCAGGGTGCGGCGTATGCCCTGGGTGTCGCGGAGCTGGGCGGCGGTGGGAGCCAGGGCCGAGGCGGAGATGAACATCTCGCTGAGCGCCGAGAGCAGGTAGCTGAGGGCGTTCGCCAAGAAGGCCCATTTCACCCCCAGGGCGGCGATTACCACCCCACCCAGCATGGGGCTCACCACTGCGGCCAGGTTGCGGGCCACCTCGCCCAGGGAGTTGGCCCGGATGAGGTGCTGGTCCGCCACCAGGCAGGGCAGCGAGGCGGTCACCGCCGGGTTGAAGAAGACCGTGCAGGAGGAGGCCAGGGCCACGGCGGTGTAGATCTGCCACAGTTGCAGGCGTCCCTGCCAGGCCAGCACGGTCACCCCCAGCACGATGAGGCCGCGCACCAGGTCCGCCCCCACCAGGATGTTGCGCTTGTTCCAGCGGTCGATGTGCTTGCCGGCCCAGGGGCCCAGGAGCACGTAGGGCAGCACGGTGAAGGTCATCACCGTGCCCGTGGCCAGGGGGGAGCCGGTCCGGCGGTACACGAACCAGAATATGGCCAGCAGGTAAAAGGCGTCGCCCACCTGGGAGACCACCTGTCCCTGCAATAGCAGCAGGTAGTCCCGGTTGAAGAGCCCGCGGGAGGGTGGGGAGGCGGCCATGGCTAGCGGCAGTCCCGGATGTATCGCATCAACTCCCGGCCCAGGTCGGAGACCAGGACCACCTGGTCCAGGTCCAGTTCCACCTGGTTCAGGAACTGGAAGCGCAGCAGATCTCCCCGGGGAGTCATCTCGGGCATGAGGCCGGCGAAGAAAAAGCCCATCTCCTCCATCTCCGGGCACAGGGTCACCGCAAAGGGGTCGGCCAGGGAGATGTCCAGGTAGATGCAACGCAACCCCTGGCTCACCAGCTCGCCCAAGTAGGCCCGCACCCGGGGCACCAGGTCGCGGCCGGCCTGGGCCACCTTGATGAAGGCCTGGCCCCATTCGCTGCGTACCTGTATGTCCAGGCGGCTGTCCGCGGGCGGGTCCGGGTACTGGTCCGGAACCGGTTGCAAGTCCCGCTTCAGGCCGCAGGCATCCACGATGCGCTGGATCATGCCCTGGTGGCGGGGCGGTACGAAAAGGCTGCGGCGGGGGTTGGGGGCGATGCGCAGGTAGTAGAGCACCACGGTCTGGGGCTGGCTCTGGCGGCCTTGCTCCATCCGGCGGAACACCATCTGCTGGGGCACGTAGCCCAGGAGCAGGCCGGTCTCGGTGGCCCCCAGGGAGAGGTTGCCCTTCTGGGTGTAGGGGTGCAGGGTGACCGACTCGCTGTACACCCCGAACAGGCCCTGGGACCGGGCGTAGTCCAGGAGGAAGCGCTTGCTCTTCTTGAACAGGTTTCGCCCCCGGTAGCGGGGGTCCACCAGGGCCTGGCCGGTCTCGCCCACCCGGGAGCGGGGATCCTCGCGCAAAAGGGCGATGTGTCCCACGATCTCGCCGGCCGGGTTCACCACCACGCAGGACACCATGCGCCCGCTGGTGAGCATCTCCCGGGTGCGTTCCGGGTAGTAGATGTACTCGCTGGTGTAGGAGTAGCCATAGGTGCGGTACACGCAGCGGGCCAGGGCCACGGCGTCCTCCGGCCGCATGAGGCGGATTTCCAGCTTCTCGTCGGCCGGGGCCAGGGCGGCCTGGCGCAGGTCGTCCAGTTCCTCGGGCCGGTAGTGGGCCGTGGCGTCGGTGCGGGGCAGGTTCTTGACTATCTCCAGGCGCTTGCCCCGGGCCCCCAGGTAGGAGACGTTCCACTGGTCGGCATAGGCGTCCAAAAGCAGACGGCCCAGGCCCGCCTCCTCTCCCCGCTGGAACTTCTCCAGGTCAAATGGCAGCCCCTGGTCCTCCACCACCACCACCACCTGGCCGGGCCGGTGCAGGAAGCGGAGGGTGTACTCCCCCCGCTCGCCGGGCTCGAAGGCGTGTTGCAGGATGTTGGTGACGCACTCGTCCACCGCGTGCTCCAGCTCCTGGGCCGCCTTGTCCCCCAGACCCAGGTAGCGGCCCAGGTTGCGGGTGAACAGGGACACCGCCGGCAGGCAGGCCAGGTCCGCCACCACCTCGAGCCGGGCCACCTCCTCCCCGGCCAGGGTTGGCACGTGCTTCTCGCTCATGGCTAAGGTCGTCTCTCGTCCACCACTTGCTTGATCTTGCCGGTGCGGGGATTGCGGGGGATGCTGTCCGGCGGCAGCACCGACACCTGGGGCATGGCCACCTCTCCCCGCTCGATGGCCAGGATGTTCTCCGGCTTCATCTTCTTCAGCAGGCGCTCCAACAGGGCCTGGCCAGCCCGCTCCCGCTCCTCCCGGCTCAGGCCGGGCCGGGCCTCCACCTCCACCACCAGCAGGTCCAGCAGGCCCTGGTGGCGGGCGATCAGGCGGAAGTGGTAGCTCAGGGCCTCGTCCTGGGATATGACCTGGGCCACGTCCTGGGGAGTGAAGCGGCCCGGCCCCACCCGCACCGTCTCGTCCGTCCGGCCCAGGAGTTCCATGAGGCGCACCGTGCGGCCGCAGGCGCAGGGCTCCTCCAGGATGCGCCCCTCGTCGCCGACCTGGTAGCGGATCATGGGCATGAGCCGGCGCTGTAGGTTGGTGACCACCACCTCGCCCACCTCGCCCGGGGGCAGGGGCTGCTTGCTGTCCGGGTCCAGTATCTCCACCAGGTGCAAGTCCTCGTGCACGTGGTGCACCCCGCCCTGGCAGACCGGACACTGGAAACCTATGGCCCCGGTGTCGTTGGTGGTGTAGCCGGTGGAGGCGAACTTTTTCACCCCCAGCACCTGGGAGAGATACTGGCGGGCCTCGGGGAAAAGGTGCTCCCCGCCGGAGGATATCTTCTCCAGGACCAGCTCGCCCTTCAGTCCCTTTTCCTCCACCAGTCGGGCCAGGGAGAGGAAGACCGAGGGGATGGATATGGCCCCGTTGGGACGGAAGGCCAACAGGTAGCGCAGCAGGTTGTCCATGCCCACGCTGCCGGCGATGGGCAGGATATGGCAGCCCACCTGTTCCAGGGCCTGGTTGTAGCTGACAAAGGAGGCCCACATGTTGCCCGCGAAGAGCAGGTTGGCCACCACGTCCCCGGGCTGGAAGACCGACAGCCTGAGCCCCTTGGCCAAGGCCCGGGCGTTGTAGAGGGTCTCGGGCACGGTGCGGTACACGAACTTGGGGTCCCCGGTGGTGCCCCCGCTGGCAAAGGCGTAGGTGTGCTCCAGGGGGGCGGTGAGTATGCCCTCCCCGCCGGGGGGGAGGTGGGACTTGAGCTCCTCCTGGCTGAGCAGGGGCACCTGGGCCAGCTCCTCCAGGGAGTCCAAGGGCCTTTCGGGCAGGCGCCCGCGGTAGAAGGGCGAGTGGCGGCGGCAGAAGGCGATGAGCCGGTTGAGCCGGGCCAGGGTCACCCGGTCCCGCACCTGGTCCGGCTGGTAGTCGAACTGGTCCTGGTAGGGCTGGCTGCGGCCCCAGGAGGCCCAGCGCACCAGCTCGGCCGTGCCCCGGGTGCCGTCGTGCGGGGTGCCGTGCTTGCGCCGGCTCATGTGGCCCGGCTCGGTGAAGCGGTCGGCGCCCACAAAGGCCAGGTCCTGGGCCAGGCGGTAGGCCGTGGCCGGGTCGCAGACCAGGGCCAGGCTCTGCAAGAGGTCGCCGTGGGGGGCCAGGGCCGAGGCCAGGTCCTCCTCCCGGGCCAGGGGCTTCACGAACACCGTGCGGTGATGGGGCGACACGTGCAGCTCGGGATCGTGCTCCACGATCACGGTCCAGGCCTGGTCGTCCCGGGCCGGGATGATGAGTTCGCCCTCGCCCAGCGCCTGGCTCACCTTGGCCATCTCCCGCTCGCGGGTTATCTCCACCTGCTCGTCCCGGGCGATGGCCCCGGGGGGATAGACCTCGGTGAGGGCGGCCAGCTCCCGGGCCAGGAGGCGGGCGAAGTCCCGGGCCAGGCTCCGGCTGGCCTCCAGCTCCCCGGCCCACAGGTACACCGCCTGGGGAGAGGAGCAGGCGGACTGGTCCCACATGGTGACGTCGCGGGCCACCTGGGCCGCCACCTGCTCCGGGCCCCGGCGCTCCAGCTCGCCCGCCTCCACCGCCACCAGGGAATACTTGGGGCCGTACTCCACCAGGCGGGTATGGGGCCCCAGCCCCTGGCGGTAGGCAGCCACCGCCTCGGCCCCGCCGTAGACTATGACCACGTCGCAGCCGGTCTTGATGAGGTCCTCCAGATCGCTCCGGCCTCCCCGGAAGGGGAGCAGGGCAAAGGAGCGGCTGAGGATGCCCCGCGGGTCGCACTCCTGGACCAGGCGGGCGAACAGCAGGGGGAAGAAGGTGTCGTCCCCGGACATCTTCAGGATGTTCACGTTCTTGGTGACCATGCCCTGGATCAGCGAGTCCATGGCCCCCACGAACACGTTGCCCGCGGCCACGTGGGCCACCAGGCCCCGGGGCAGGGCCCGCAGGTAGCCCTGGAAGCGGTCGTGGTAGGTGAACCAGTCCAGGTAGTCGGCCCGGCCCAGGTCGCAGTCCAGGCGGCGCTGGAGGTTCTCCCCGGCCATCATGTCGGCCAGGGCGTCCAGGGCCGCGGCCACCATGGGCCGGCTGAAGCCCACCCGCCCGGGCAGCTCGTCCAGGGCCTCGCGGCGCAAGGGGTGCTCCGGGTCGGCCAGGCGCCGGCCGGCGGAGTCCAGCACCTCCAGCATCTCGTCCAGGGACACCTCCTGCTGCCGGGCGATCAGCCTCCGGCCCTGTTCCAGGACCTGGGCCATTGTCTCGGGGGTTATCTCCGGGCTGCGGCGGAACTCTCCGAAGCAATACCACTCCTTCATGGGCACTCCTACTGGCCGATGAGCTGGGCCGCGCTGATGGCGCAACCCGCGTGTTTGCGCACCCCGGCCCGGCCCCGGAAGACCAGGTAGCGGCCGGGCCGCCCGCAGGCGCACCCCGAGCGCACCAAACCCAGGTCGGTGGAGAGCACGCTTATGGCCGGGGTGGCCCGGTTGTAGGGGGTGATGAGCTTCAACAGGCCCTCCTCGCCCTCGGGCAGGACCCGCAGGGTGCCCGGGTCCAGGGCGCAGACCCGGGCGTAGATGGGCACGTGGTGGGAGCCTGCCTCGCAGCTCATGTAGGGTATGCCGTGCTCCACCATGCCGTAGAAATCGCGGATGCGCTCCGGGGCCAGGCCCAGGACCTGGCCGGCCAGGTCCTGGAACTGGGCATGGCTTATCTGCTGGCCGGTGTGCTGCTTCCAGCCCCCGCCCAGGAGCATGAGGCTCTGGGAAGGGAACTGGAACCTGGCCCCCCGGGCCTGGAGTTCGGTCAGCACCCGGTGGCCAAAGGCCGGGAACCCCACCACCCGCAGGGGCAGCCCGCTGGCCGCGAAGCGCTCCAGGGCCTGGAGGCAGCGGTCCAGGTGGAAGCGGGGCTGGCCGTCCGGACCCTGGCTCACGGCAAAGACGGTCTCGGCCTGGCCGGTGAAGGTGGTGTACATGGAAAAGGCGTGGGCCGCGCCCCGGGTGCCCCCGCTGGCCGGGTCGTAGCTCAGGATCAGGTAGTTGACCTGGGCGTCGTAGTCGGCCAGGCCCAGGCTCTCCATCACCGCCCGCCGGGTGAAGGCCTGGCGGTCGCGGGAGCCGGCGTCCCAGTTGGTC
>CAZUHP010000088.1:0-7867 GCA_964620595.1 uncultured Desulfarculaceae bacterium
GCATCGTAATGGTCGCTGACCTTGGCCATGGGCTTTCCCCCGGCTTGCCGGCGCTTAGGCCGGATTGTATGCGATAAAGGGTTGATTAGACTGATAGAAGAAGATAGCATGGTGCCCTGGCCGTGTCAATGCCGGCTTATGATGCCACCAGAGTGAAGCCAGCGGCAATGGTTCGAACCTTTTTATCCTTATCGAGCAGGAGGCACCCGTGCCTAGCCGACCCTTGATAGCCGCCGTGGGGGGCGATCCCGGCCCGGCCCGGGCCTTGGCCCCGGTGTTACGGAAGCTTGCCCAGGGCCCGGCAGGGGTTCTCGCCCTGACCTACGGGCAGGCCGGCGACATATGGAGTGGGCTGGACCTGGCACGCAAGCCGTTGGCCCCAGGGGTCCAGGCGAAAGACTGCGCGGCCCTGCTGCGGGATATGGGCGCGGCGGCGCTTCTGGTGGGCACTTCCTACAATGAGCTGATGCTGGAGCATCTGTTCCTGGAGGCTGCCCGCGTATTGGGTCTGCCTTCCCTGGCGGTGCTGGATTTTCCTTCCCACTTCCGGGCGCGCTTCAGCGGCCGCGACGGCCGTCTCTCCCATCTGCCGGACGCCATCGCTGTGGATAGCGCAGCCACCCGCCGCCAAATGCTGGCCCAAGGCTTCCCGGAGCAGGTAATCCAAGTGACCGGGGCGCCGGCCTTTGATTCCCTGGCCGGCTTTCGGGAGGCTTTCAGGGAGGATCAACGCCAGCAAATACGCCAAGCCCTGGGGGCCGGGCCCGGGGAGTTCTTGGTGCTCTTCGCTTCCCAGCCCTTGAGCCGCTTTTACGAGATCCGGCCGGGCAGCTTGGGGGAGTTGGCCTTTAACGAAAGGCAGGTGCTGGAAGCAGTGGGCAAGGCCCTGGCCCGCATCGCCCGCCGGAGCGGCCGCAGCCTGGTGCTGGTGGTGCGACCCCATCCCCGCGAGGACCCCGCTGACTTCGACTGGTTTTCCTCTCCTGGCCTGAAACACATGGTTTCCAACCGTTTCACCTCCTGGGAGGTGGTCTGCGCCGCTGATCTGGTGGTGGGCATGAACTCGGTGCTCCTCATGGAGGCCTGCCACTTGGGGCGCATCGTGGTGAGCGTGCAGCCGGGCCAGAGCCGGTCCGACAGCCTGCCCACCAACCTGAGCGGCCACAGCCATGCGGTATATGAACTGGCCCAGGCAGAACCAACCCTGGAACGCCTGCTCTTGGACCCCGGGGCGCGCCAGGAGGCCGTGGCGCGCCTGGCCGACTTGAAGAGCGACGGCCAGGCCGCGGCCCGGGTGGCCGAACTCCTGCTGCACATGGCGGGCCTCCAGGCCTAGGCTCGCCGCCTGATTCCTTCTTGGCGATACCACGCATTTGCGTTAAGAATAGCGGGTAATCAAACTCTGCCGAGTATTGACCAAAACTGCTAGGGTACTTCCATGGCCAAGCTTGCCATCAAGGGCGGTAAGCCGGTACGCATCGCCCCCTTTCCCAAGTATGTCACCACCGGGCCGGAAGAGGCCGCAGCCGCGGCCGAGGTGCTGGCGGGGGGTTCCCTGTCCTCCTACCTGGCCGCGGCCGGAGAGTTTTTCGAGGGCGGCCCCCGGGTCCGCCGCTTGGAGGAGGCCTGGGCCGCCCGCTACGGGGTCAAGCACGCCATTGCCATGAACTCGGCCACCAGTTGCCTGTACGCGGCCATGGGCGCGGCCGGGGTGGGGCCCGGTGACGAGGTCATCGTATCGCCCTACACCATGAGCGCCTCGGCCACCTGCGCCCTGGTCTTCAACGCAGTGCCGGTGTTCGCCGATATCGACCCGGACACTTTTTGTATTTCTCCGGCAACCATAGAGCCCCTGATCAACGAGCGCACCAAGGCCATCGTGGCGGTGGACATCCTGGGCCATCCCTCGGACATGGCGGGCAT
Organism: uncultured Desulfarculaceae bacterium; assembly: GCA_964620595.1. GTDB lineage: Bacteria > Desulfobacterota > Desulfarculia > Desulfarculales > Desulfarculaceae > Desulfocarbo. Next base: position 1,924 of record CAZUHP010000088.1, read on the forward strand.
CATGGACCTGGCCGCCAGGCACGGGCTGGTGGTGGTGGAGGACGCGGCCCAGGCCTACGGCGCCTCGCTGGAGGGCGGGCCCTGCGGCACCCTGGGACACATGGGGGTGTTCAGCCTCAACTATCACAAGACCATCCAATGCGGCGAAGGCGGTATCATCGTCACGAACGACGACGAGCTGGCCCTCAAGCTGAAGCTGATCCGCAACCACGGCGAGGTGGTAGCCGGTGACATGGAACCGAAACCACCCGATCTGGTTGATAATATAGGATACAACTTCCGCATGGGCGAAATCGAGGCGGCCATTGCCCTGGAACAGCTCAAGAAGCTGGACCGGTTGGTGGCCGGGCGCATCGCCGCGGCTGACTACTTGACCCGCGAACTGGAGGGCATCCCCGGCCTGACCCCGCCGGCGGTCCAGCCCGGCTGCGTGCATGGTTATTACCTGTACGCCTTGAAGCACGACCCCAAGCTCACCGGCGTGGCCCGCGACCAGGTGGTGGCCGCCCTAAACGCCGAGGGAGTGTTCTTCAACGCCGGCTATACCAGGCCGATCTACCTGAACCCCATCTACCAGAAGCGCCTGGCCTATGGCCGGCAGGGCTGCCCCTTCACCTGCCCCCACTACCAGGGCGCGGTGTCCTATGAAAAGGGCATCTGCCCGGTGTGCGAGCGTATGTTCCATGAAGAACTCATGTGTAGCAACCTTTGCCACGCCGATCTCAGCCAGGCCGATCTGGCGGACGTTGCGGCCGCAGTGCGCAAGGTCTATGAAAACCTGGACGAGTTGAAGTGAGCGGGTGGTGATGGCGGTCAGGACCTTTTACTTGGGTTTTACCGGCCAACTGGCGGTGGACTTCATACAAAAGCTCCACAAGCAGCACGGTTTCACCCCCATCTATTGGTCAGCCGACGCGGCCACCCTGGAAACAGTGCGGCGCCTTTTCCCTCAGACGGTGTTGCACGACATTCTCCAGGCGGCCCGGGGCATACCCGCAGAGGCTTGCCGCAGATTAAAACCCCTACCCGTTGACCGGGACTTTGCCGGACACTTCCACCACAATCAAATTATCGCCCTGCATATGATGGCGCGCATGGACGCCCGCGAGGGGTTCTCCTTTGAGGAGCGCAACCACCATTACTATCGCCTGTTGCGCTACTGGCGCACCGTGCTGGAGCATTACCGCCCAGACTTGGTGCTGTTTCGCGGTACACCCCACATGATCTATGACTATGTGGCCTATTTCCTGTGCCGCCATCTGGGCATCAAGACCTTGATGTTCGGCATTACCAGCCATAGCAAGGTGTATGTGATGAAAGAGCTGGAGGCTGGTCTCAAGGAGGTGCGGGAAGACATGGCCGCCAACGAAACCAAGGAGATAGACAGCTTCACCTTGGCGGAGTCGTCCCGGCGGCATTACGAATACATCAGCCAACGCAACGACGCCGACTATCTGTTTACCTACCGCCGCTATGTGGAAAAGTACGCCCCCCCCCCGGCGCGCTTCTCGCCGGGCAGAATACTGAGCGCCATGATCCATGGCACGCGGGCGGTGCGGCGCTTTTTCTTCGCTCCCGCCCCCCCCCACTACCTCAAGCTGCCGGGCCGTCCGGTGGAGGACAGCAGGCTCAGCGGCCCCGCCTGGCGGATCAACAAGCTGCTGGGCTATGCCAAGAAGCGCAGGCTGGCCCGTTGCTACCGGCGCCTCTCGGGGCCGGTGGATCTCGCGGCGCCCTATATCTATGTGCCCCTGCATTACCAGCCCGAGAACACCACCTGCCCCAATGGCGGCCTCTACGACGCCCAGTTTCTCTTGGTGCAGATGCTGAGCGACCACCTGCCGCCTGGCTGGCGCATATATGTCAAGGAATATCCCAACCAGTTCGACTACCGGCTGAACGGCGAACGAGCCCGCTCCCTGGCCTTTTACGGGGACTTGGCCAAACTGCCGGGCGTGCGGTTCACACCCTTGGACCAAAGCTCCTTTGAACTGATAGACCGCAGCCGGGCCGTAGCCACCATCACTGGTTCGGCCGGCTGGGAGGCGGTGTGCCGCGGCAAGCCGGTGCTGCTCTTTGGGTATATCTGGTACAAAGGCTGCGAAGGAGTGTTCGACTGCTCCAATGCCAAAGACCTGCAACGCGCCTTGGACATCATAAGGCAAGGCTACCAGGTCGACCAGCGTCGGGTGCAATACTTCCTGCACGTGCTGGATCGCCACAGCCACCGGGTCTATGTGGAGAACGGCTGGGAGGAAGAGGTGGGCGTCCCCTACCAGGAAAACGTGGATATGGTGGCCCGCATTATAGCCGGGGCATACCAAAACTACTGACCGGTTTTGAGGGTGCCTATCCTCGCCCTTGGAGATTGCCCCTCCCCTCTGTGCGGCTCCCGTCTTCCAGGCCCGGTGCCAGGGGATTAACCCCTTGGGGCAGCAGGCCGCGGTCCCGCAGCTCGGCCGCCAGACGCAACAGCTTGAGGTCATTGTATTTTCTGGCGATGAGCTGGGCGCCGAAGGGCATGCCTTGGGGAGAGGTGAACACCGGGGCGCTCAGGGCGGGCAGGTGGGTCAAGGTCCAGATCAAGCTGGGATCGCGCTGTTCCTCCACATCCCGCGGAGGGGCGTGGTGGCTGGTGCTGAGGCTCAGGCCCGCGTCGAAACCCTGCATGAGTTCATCCATTGCCCGGATGATGTCCTCCTGCTCTTTGAGCGCCTGATGATACATTTCCGTGCTGATGCCCTTGCCCCGCTCCATGCAGCGCTGCATCAGAGGCGAAACCTCGTCTATGAAGCGCGCCTCCTCCCGGAAGTAGTAGGCCAGGGCGAAATCATAAACCGTGGCATGAACCTGGTGGGCACGCTCCAGGGCCGGCGGCAGGTCTACTTCCACCACCTCAATGTCCGGCTCGGCATCCAGGCAGCGGGCCAAGTCGACAAGCGCCTGCCGGGCGTAGTCTTCGGCCTCCTCCCAGGTATAAGTCTTCAACAAGGCCACCCGCCAGGGCCGTTCCTTTGGCGCGCCCTGACGCTGGGGATCGCTCAGGGCCGCGTGACTGATGGGGTAGTTGTGTCCCCGCACCCTGAGCACATCAAACAAGAGTTCCACATCCTCCAGGTGCGTGGCCAAAAACCCCAAGGTATCCAGGCTGTCGGTGGTCTTGAGGGTGCCGGTGCGGGGGAAGAGCCCGAACGAGGGTTTGAAGCCGTACACCCCGCAGAAGCTGGCCGGCCGGCTGATGGAGCCCGCGGTCTGGCTCCCCAGGGCCAAGGGAAACATGCCCACCGCCACGCCAACCGCCGAGCCACTGGAGGAGGTGCCCGGAGTCAAGGCCGGATCATGGGGGTTCAGGGTTTTGCCCAGCAGCGTATGAACCGCGAACTCGGCGGTGACCGTCTTGCCGGCCACCAAGCCGCCGGCCCATTTCAGGTAAGCCACCAACCTGGCGTCGTTGCCGGCCTCGAACCCCTTCCAGATGGGGCTGCCCATCTGGGTGGGCAGCACCTCGGTGTTGTAGATGTCCTTGACCCCCACCGGGATGCATTCCAGCTTGCGAATGGGCTCCCCGGCCGAAAGCCGCTCCTGAGCCTCATCGGCCTGCTCCAACAGGTAGTCCGGGTCAAAGGACTCCATGGCATGATAGCGGGGGTCCAGGTCTTCGATCCGGGCCACGCACGCCTCGGCGATCTCCACCGGGGTAAACTCCTTGTCCAGGTAGCCCTGTATTATGCGCTTGGCACTCATCTCCAAGAATATGCGGGGGTCCGCCTTGCCGGTGCGGGTCAAAGGGGCGCTTATTACCTGGTCGGTGAGATAATGGGGCTTCTTCTTGGGCCTCAGCCGTTCGATCACCTGCAAAGGAAAAGGCAGCAAACGCTCTCCGTGGGGCCGCTGCTTGGGTATCACCGGCATCTGCATCTTCTTGAGGGGGCCTATGCGCAAGGCAGCCATGCCCTCGTAAAACTCATCCTCGCTCAGCCCGGTTATCTCCAGGTAGTAGTCCAGGGCCTCGGGTCTGGTGGGGTCGGTGTTGCTGATCAGCTCCAGCACCTCCTGCCGGGAGGCCAAGCCGTGACGCACGTCGATACAACCCTCGGTGGTGGCTCGGCCGAAACCTCGCTTCAAGTAACAGGTGAAATCGTGCATGCCGGGCATGATGCATTCAGCGCTTTTGTAATGCTTGTAGGAGTTCTCGATATCGGTTTCCCGCCAGCCATAGGTGTCGCGCACGAACTCCATCTGGCGCTCGTGGTCCCAGAAGAAATAATCCCCCAGGTGCAGCCCCACGATCTCTCCCTCCTCGTACTCTTGCTCGCTGGGAAGAAGGAAAGGGTAAACGTCGCGGGAGGATATATATTCGCAGACCATTTCTTCGGGAGTCTTTTTCGCCGAAACCCTAAGAGAGTACTCCCGGCTGAACTTTATGGGCTCGCGGTAGGTGGCCCGGCCCGAGTTTTCGGCCACGGACTCGCCGTAAATGATGAGAGGTATCTTGAACTTAACCGCAACCTGCAGAGGAAAGGCCCAGACACCGCTGTGGCAGGCCCAGCACACATCACCGATCATGAACATGGACCGCTTGGCCAGGCGGTTGACCAAGTCCCGATTGGGGGTGAACATGATGTGGTCCAGGTTGAAGGTTTCCAACAGGTTCATGAGATTGTACCAACCGGTTTCGCTGTACCAGTTGTGGTTGAAGGTGACCGCTAAGGGCTTCATCTTGTATACCTGGGTCAAGATATGAGCCTGAAACATACTGTCCTTGCCGCCACTTACCGGCAGCAGACAGTCATAGTTGTCCCCGGCCCGCGCCTTGGCCCAATCCAGGATCTCCCTTAGCTTCTTCTCCCGCTCCGCCCAGTTGATGTGCATCTTGTGCTCAGAGGACTGGCATACCCGGCAGATGCCGCTCTCATCAAAGGATGTACCTTCCTCGGTTTCGGGAAAGCAGCAGCGCACACAGTAGCGCATTTCAGGGAAAAGCTCGGAAGGCTTCTTCATGTCCACGATCCCTTTGGTCTGGTTACTGGTCTGTCAAAGTATACCACCCCGCAGAACGGTTGGGCGGTAGCGAGGGACGTATCTTGCTAGGGATGGTTGCCGTTGGGGCGATTTTCAAGGTTTCCGAATCAAGCCGAACTCCACCACGTCCACGTAACGGCCATGCTTGAACATGGCCTCCCGGCGCCTGCCTTCCTCGCGCATGCCCAGCTTGAGGGCCAGCTTCTGCATGCCCAGGTTGTCGGCCGAGGTACCGCAGTAGATGCGGTGCAAGTTCAGCTCTTCCAGACCGTGCTTCACGATCAGGCTGCCGGCCTCATAAGCCACGCCTTTGTTCCAGTGGCTTCGGTCGCCGATAATGATAGCGAACTCCGCGCTGCGGCTGATCCAGTCGATATTCTGCAGACTCACGTTTCCAATATGGGTGTCGTTTGCCTGGGAAACGATAGCCAGCACCAAGTCTCGCTGGGAGCCCTGCACATGTTCGAGATAGGATTGCATGCGGTCGCGGCTGTTGGGAAAGCGCCAATGGTTGTTATAACGGCAGACCTCGGCGTCGTCGAACCACGAGAGCCAGGGGCCGTCAAGGTCCTGGCGGCGCAACCCCCGCAGGTAGATAGTTTTTCCTTGGAGAAACGGCGTCTGCATGCCCCACCCTCGACGACAGGCCCTGTTGGCGTTGATAGCCTAGAATAGCGAATCCGTTTTTCTTATACAAAAGCAACTTGATGATATTCCTGCCTTCCTGCCCTTGTCAAGGAGGCCGTCACCGTCTGTTGGCCGTCAGCCCATGCCGACCCCTCGGCCCGAGTCGGGCCTCCCAATCCAATGACACGCATACCGGCCTGCCGCAGCCAGTCAAGCGCTTCCGCCACTCGAGCCTCCCTCAAGGCTTGACCAATGGAGCCCAACCCCATAGAGTACGAACTCAATAACAAGCGGG
>CAZUHP010000089.1:0-7729 GCA_964620595.1 uncultured Desulfarculaceae bacterium
CCCCCCACGCCCCCCCCCGCCCCCCCACGTGCCAGGGCGGGGGCGTCCAGGTTCTGGTAAACGTCAGTGACCAGCGAAGGCACCAGGGGATGTTCGACGGACTGCTCCTCCAGGCGGCGGCGGGCCAGCACCATGCCCACGGCCAGGCGAAGGGGCTTGGCAGGCCGGGAGGGGTGGGGCTCCGGCCCCAGGGCCAGCAGCCCGGCCAAGTCCAGGGCATGGCCGCCCATCTCCACCTCTCCCAGGGCGGACCAGGCAGTCAGGGGACCGGCCGCGAACTCCCCCCACAGGGGCCAGAGCCGCTCAAGGGCCAAAAGGCTGCCAATGCGGCGCTCGGCCAGGGCCAGCAGCCGGGCGGCCGGGGCCTCCAAAACCAAGTTTTCGGGCCTCGATCTGGCTTCCATTCTTCCACTATTAACCAACCACAAAGCATTTTCAACAAAAATTTATCATGCCCGCGCTGTTATGCTTGCCTATACTCCCAAAACCCAGCCTGCACCAGAACAGGCCCTAAGGGCTTGGGGCGGACCGTGTCTTGCCCTTTTTGGCTGCCGGCCCAGCCATGCTGGAGAAACTTTCGGACACACCGCATTTTTGTTGACCACCGGCCAAGGAAGGCCCCAGCATGAAAGCCAGGGACTGTTACTTGATAACTATTGTCCTTGGTGGCTGTGGAGCGTGCCAGGGAGCCGGGCGGACTTGTACCCCCAAAAACGCCTGAATCTGGCGGGCGGGGGAATCTCATCGTGCAGGGGCAGGGGCTTACCTGCCACCAGCTTGGCCACCATTCACAAGGCCGTAACTTTTTTTATTGAAAGACATGGGGAGGCAGGCCATGCCCAGGGACGAAAACAAACTGACCACCGCCTTTGGCATCCCGGTGGGGGACGACCAAAACAGCCTGACCGCCGGTGCCAGGGGACCGGTGCTGTTGCAAGACGCGCACCTCCTGGAAAAATTGGGGCACTTTGGCCGGGAGCGCATCCCCGAGCGGGTGGTGCACGCGAAGGGGGCCGGTGCCTACGGTTATTTCCAGGTCACGGCCGATGTTACCCCCTGGACCAAGGCCAAGTTCCTCTCGGAGGTGGGCAAGCGCACCGAGGTCTTTGTGCGCTTCTCCACGGTGGGAGGGGAAAAGGGCTCGGCCGATGCCGCCCGGGACCCCCGCGGCTTTGCCATCAAGTTCTACACCGAAGAGGGAAACTATGACCTGGCCGGCAACAACACGCCGGTTTTCTTTATCCGCGATCCCCTCAAGTTCCCGGACTTCATCCACACCCAAAAGCGGAACCCTGCCACCAACTGCCCGGATCCAGACATGTTCTGGGACTTCCTTTCCTTGACCCCCGAGTCAATCCACCAGGTGACCATACTATTCTCCGACCGGGGGACCCCGGCCACCTATCGCAACATGAACGGCTACTCCAGCCATACCTACAAGTGGTACAACTCCCAGGGTGAATATTTCTGGGTGCAGTACCATTTCAAGACCGACCAGGGCATAAAGAACCTCACCCGCCAGCAAGCCGAGGCCATGCGGGGCAAAGACCCGGACCACGCCACCCGGGACTTGTACCAGGCCATCCAGCGCGGCGATCATCCCTCCTGGACCCTGGAAATGCAGATACTCAGCCCGGAGCAGGCCAGGGACTTTGCCTGGGACATATTCGACATCACCAAGGTCTGGCCTCACAAGGAGGTGCCCCCAATCCAAGTGGGCAAGCTGGTTCTCGACCGCAACCCCGAAAACTATTTCGCCGAAGTGGAGCAGGCGGCCTTCAACCCGGCCAACCTGGTTCCGGGGATCGCGGCCAGCCCGGACAAGATGCTCCAGGCCAGGCTCTTTTCCTATCACGACACCCACTTGCACCGCCTGGGCCCCAACTATCACCTGATACCGGTGAACCGGCCCAAGAACGCACCGGAAAACAGCTACCAGCGCGACGGCTTCATGCGGGTGGACGGCAACGGCGGCGCCGGACCCAACTACTGGCCCAACAGCATGGGCGGGCCGGCCCCCGATCCCGCGGCCCTGGAGCCGGCGATTCCCTTGGAGGGCCAGGGCGGGCGCCATGCCTACTCCTTTCCCAACGACGACTACGTACAGGCCGGCAACCTGTACCGCCACGTGATGACCGACCAGGACCGGGAAAACCTGGTGGGCAACATCGTGGACCACCTGGGCGGGGCCCAAAAGCGTATTCAGCTGCGCCAGAGCGCGCTCTTCTACAAGGCGGACCCGGACTACGGCAGCCGGGTGGCCAAGGGCCTGGGCCTGGAGCCGGCAGAGGTGGAGCGCCTGGCCGGCTTGAGCCAAGAAGAGCGGCGCAAGGCCACCGCGGGTTGAGGAAAAACGGCGGGGCACCCCGCCCCGCCCTCAAGAGGGGTTGGGGGGCTGAACCTAGGCGGCTCCGCTCTCCAGGGCCAGCTCCACCAGGCGGTTGGCCAGGGCGGGGAAGTCCAGGCCCGCCCGCTTGGCGGCCAGGGGCAACAGGCTGGTGGGGGTCATGCCGGGCACGGTGTTGGTCTCCAGGATGTAGGGGCCGTCCTGGGTGAGAATGAAGTCCGAGCGGGAGTATCCCTTGAGGCCCAGGGCCCGGTGCGCGGCGACGGCCATGTCCTGGATCAGCTTGGTGGTGGCCCCATCCAGCTCGGCCGGGCATATCTCCTGGCTGGCGCCGGGCTGATACTTGGCCTCGAAATCAAAAAACGGATACTTTTCGTCCGGTATTATCTCAACGAGGGGCAATGGCTCCAGCTTTGAGTTGCCGAGCACCGCGCAGGTGATCTCCCGGCCCTGGAGAAAGGCCTCGGCGATCACCTCGTGGTCCAGCTCCCAGGCCTGGCGGATGGCGGGCAGCAGGTCTTTTTTGTAGCGCACGATGCTGATGCCGAAGCTGGAGCCCTCGCTGGCCGGCTTTATCACCACCGGCAGGCTCAGCTCGGCCAGCACTGCGGCGGCGGCCTTGGTCTGGCCGCGGGTGAGCACCACCTGGGGCGCCACCTTGAGCCCGGCCGCGGCAAAGCGCTCCTTGGCCATGGCCTTGTGCATGGCCAGGGCACAGCCCAGCACCCCGGCGCACTGGTAGGGCACGCCCAGGATATCCAGGAGGCCCTGGATGCTGCCGTCCTCGCCGCCCCGGCCGTGCAGCATGACCAGGGCCGCGTCCAGCTTGGGCGCGTCGCGCACCAACCGGCCCAGGTCGATCAGCGGATCATATATTTTTACACGATAAAGTATCGGGTCCAGGGCATTAGCCACCGCCCGGCCCGAGAGCAGGGATATCTCCCGCTCGCTGGAACCGCCGCCCAGGAGCACCGCCACCCGCAGGCGCCGACGGGGGGAGCGGGGGCGACGGGGGGAGCGGGGGGGGCGGGGGCGACGGGGGGAGCGGGAGGAAGCGGCTTTCTTCCGCGGCTTTCGGCGGGGGGTCACGGCTGGCTCTCCAGGAGCAAGAGGTCTTCGGGCCGGCGGCCGTGGTTCATGCGGCCGAAGATGAGGCGCTCGGCCCGGTGGGCGTGTTGCAGGCCCTTTTGGATGCGGGCCAGGCGCTGGGGGTCGCCGTTGCCATAGCGCTGGGCGATGTAGGCGAAGCGCGCCTCCAGGTCCACGATGCGGTCGTGGGTCACCCTCTTGTCCGCATAGTTGACCACCATGGTCTCGTCCAGGGGGTGGTCATGGGGCAGGAACACGTGGTTGGCCACCAGGTAGCCCAGCTCGGGGAAGCCCAGGCGGGTGAGGATCTGCCCGCCCTCCTGGGCGTGCAGGCGGTTGGTGCCCAGGCAGGGGGTCTTGGCTATGTCGTGGGCCAGGGCGCCCACCTCCACTGCCCGGCGGTGGAGGCGCACCCCGGACTCGGCCAGCCAGTCGGTGATGGCCAGGGCCACCAGGCACACCTTCTCGGAGTGGGCCCGGATGTTGTCCAGCATGGCGTACTCGTCCCACCAGGCGCGCACCTGTTCCGGTCCCGGCAGGGGGGTGCTATCGGTTATGGCCAGGTATTCATCCACTTATCTTCACTTCTATGCTGCGGGCCCCGGCCCCGCCCTTGAGGTTTTGGACCATGCCCCGCAGGGTGGCTTCCAGCAGGCGGCCCACAAAGGGGTTCAGTTCCAGTTTCTTCCCGTCCACGGCCAGGCTCACTTTTGACCCGCCGGTCAATACACCCGCCGCGCAGTGGGCCAGCACGAAGTCGGCCACCTGGGCCGCATCGTCCGCATCCAGCACCACCAGCCCGGCCTCGCGGTCGGCCCCGCCCCCCCCGCCCCGGCGGGCCAGGGCCAGGAGGCGGCCGCCCGGGGGCAAAAGGGGCTCCCGGCCCGGGGCCACCACCTCTATCTTGGGAATCTCGGCCCGCTTGAAGCCCTCCACCAGCACCAGGTCCACCCCGGGCATGAACCCGGCCGCCACCTGGGCCGGGCCGGCCTGGGCCTCTTCCGGCGGAGCAAAGAGCCACACCCCGCCGGCGTGCACCAGGGCCACCCGGACCGCCCCGGCCTGGGCCAGGCGGTCGCTGTCCTTGGGCCCTGCCGAGGCCCGCAGGGGCTCGGGGTGGCCGTGGTGCTTCACGGCCCCTACCGCCAGGCCCCGGCGGGTGAGCTCGGCTATGACCCGGCAGACGAGGGTGGTCTTGCCCGAGCCCGAGGCCCCGCAAAAGCCCACCAGGGGAATCATGGCTCTTTCTCCATGAATGACACCAACTTATACCGCCGGCCCCGTGGCGAGGGGGCCGCGGCGGCACCTTGCCCCACCCCGGCCCAGTCTATGCTTTCGCCCCCGCCGGGTCAAGCGAGGCGCGGGACTTGCCCAGGGGGTCTGCATTTGCTACAAGTTGATTATCGCATCGCGTGCCCTGGCACCTCAACCCCGGCCGGGCTGTGGAGTCACTGCCCGGCCCCCCGTATCCACCCCTGGGAGGCAACATGGACCGCAAGATAATGCGCGCGCTACTTAGCGTCACCGATAAATCCGGCCTGGTGGACTTTGCCAAGGGGCTTACCGCCCTGGGCGTGACCCTCATCTCCACCGGCGGCACGGCCAAGGCCCTTAGGGACGGCGGCCTGGAGGTCACCGACGTGGCCCAGGTCACCGGCTTTCCCGAGATGCTGGACGGCCGGGTCAAGACCCTGCACCCCCGCATCCACGCCGGCATCCTGGCCCGGCGGGACGACGAGAGCCACCGCAAGCAACTGGCCGAGCAGCACATCGCCTCCATAGACCTGGTGTGCGTGAACCTCTATGCCTTCGAGGCCACCATCGCCAAGCCGGGCTGCACCTTCGAGGAGGCCATTGAGAACATAGACATCGGCGGCCCCACCCTGATCCGGGCCGCGGCCAAGAACCACTCCGGCGTGGCCGTGGTCATTGACCCGGCCGACTACCCGGCCATCCTGGAGGAGATGCAAAAGAACGGCGGCTCGGTGTCCGAGGCCACCCGCCGCCGGCTGGCGGCCAAGGCCTTCCGCCTGACCAACCAGTACGACGGCGCCATTGCCGACTACCTGGAGAGCCAACTATAGGCCCTGGCACCCCGGCGACGGGGGGCGACGGGGGGCGGCGACGGGGGCGGGGGTGTTTCACCCTGGCCCCGGGGCATGGTTTGTTGTAAAGGTAGGGGAACCCCTCCGGCGGGGGGCGGGGGGGAGGCGGTTTGTTTGTTCTGCTCCCTCATGAAACCTAGGAGCCAAAGACCATGAAAGTGTTGGTAGTGGGCGGCGGCGGCCGCGAGCATGCCCTGGTTTGGAAGCTGGCCCAGAGCCCCAAGGTGACCGAGATCTTCTGCGCGCCGGGCAACCCCGGCATGAAGGAGCTGGCCAAGCTGGTGGACATCTCGGCCGAGGACATCCCCGGTCTCCTGGCCTTTGCCAAGAAGGAGGGGATCGACCTCACGGTGGTGGGTCCCGAGGCGCCCCTGGTGGCCGGGCTCACCGACGTGTTCGAGGCCGAGGGGCTCCTGGTGGCCGGGCCCAGCGCCTACGCGGCCCAGTTGGAGGGCTCCAAGTCCTTTGCCAAGGAGCTGATGTACTGGAACCGGGTGCCCACCGCGGACTACAAGGTGTTCGACGACCCGGAGGCGGCCAAGCAGTACGTGCGCCAGGCAGGCCGCAAGCTGGTGGTCAAGGCCGACGGCCTGGCCGCGGGCAAGGGAGTGCTGCTCTGCAAGGACACGGCCGAGGCCGAGGCGGCCATCGACCAGATCATGGTGGAGCGGGCCTTTGGTTCGGCCGGCGACAAGGTGGTGATCGAGGAGTGGCTGGAGGGCGAGGAGGCCAGCTTTCTGGTCTTCACCGACGGCAACACCATCATCGCCATGCCCTCCTCCCAGGACCACAAGGCCATTGGCGAGGGCGACACCGGGCCCAACACCGGGGGCATGGGCGCCTACTCTCCTGCCCCGGTTGTGACCAAAAAAGTGCAGGAAATGGCCCAATGGTGGATCTGCCAGCCCATCATCGAGGCCCTGGCCAAGAAGGGCCACCCCTACAAGGGCATCTTGTACGCTGGGCTGATGATAAACGACAAGGGCGACCCCTCGGTGCTGGAGTTCAACGTGCGCTTCGGCGACCCCGAGTGCCAGCCCCTGCTCATGCGCCTGGAGTCGGACCTCTTCGACATCCTCTACAAGCTGGCCCAGGGCAAGCTGCACGAGGCCGAGGTGGCCTGGTCCGAGGAGCCCACGGTGTGCGTGGTGCTGGCCAGCGAGGGCTACCCGGGCTCCTATGAGAAGGGAAAGCCCATCCGCGGCCTGGAGGAGGCGGCCAAGGTGCCCGGGGTGGTGGTGTTCCACGCGGGCACCGCGGAAAAGGAGGACCAGATCGTCACCGCCGGCGGCCGGGTGCTGGGGGTCACCGCCAAGGGCCGCAGCCTGGGCGAGGCCGTGGACCGGGCCTACGAGGCCGCGGCCCTCATCGAGTGGGATGGCAAGTACCTGCGCCGCGACATCGCCCACCGGGCCCTGGGCAGCCGCAGCACCCAGTACCCCGGCATCTACAAGGGCGGGCCCATGCTGGGCAAGCAGAAGCAGCCCCCCGCGCCCGAGGCCAAGGTGGGCATCGTCATGGGCTCGGCCTCGGACTGGGATGTCATGAAAAAGGCCTGCCAGACCCTGGACAGCCTGGCAGTGCCCTTTGAGGTGCGGGTGCTCTCCGCCCACCGCACCCCGGCCGAGGCCACCGAGTTCGCCCGCACCGCCCCGGACAACAACATCAAGGTCATCATCGCCGGCGCGGGCTGGGCCGCCCACCTGGCCGGGGCCATGGCCGCCCACTGCACCCTGCCGGTGATCGGGGTGCCCATCGACTCCTCGCCCCTCAACGGAATGGACGCCCTGCTGGCCACCGTGCAGATGCCCCCCGGCATCCCGGTGGCCACGGTGAGCATCGGCGCGGGCGGGGCCAAGAACGCCGCCATCCTGGCCGCCCAGATCCTGGCCCTGTCCGACCCGGACCTGGCCGGCCGCCTGGCCGCCCAGCGCAAGCAAATGGCCAACGACGTGCGCAAGGCAGACCGCAACCTGCCCCGCTGAGGACCGGCAGACCGCAACAAGGGGCCGCGCCAGGTGCCCTGGCGCGGCCCCTTTCCTTGGAAACGGCCACCACCACCAATGGCGGCCACCCCGCCACCCGTCGCCCCCCGTCGCCCGCCCCGTCGCCCGCCCCCCCGTCGCCCCCCGGCGCCCGCCCCCCCGTCGCCCCCCCGTCGGGGGGGTCACGCGGCAGGGTCACAAAA
>CAZUHP010000090.1:0-7599 GCA_964620595.1 uncultured Desulfarculaceae bacterium
GCGTTGCTTTCCAGGATGTCGGAAGCATAAGAGGCGTTCACGATTCGAAGATACAACCAGTCCGCGATCAGTATGAACACCAGGGCCGGAAGCAAGCCAGAGTATATGCGGGCGAAACGATCCACAAAGAAGGCCTTGAAACTGTACTCTGGGTCGTCGATCTTGGTCAGCACAGAGTAGCTGATCAACAGACCGGACAGATAGAAGAAGATCAATACCCCCAAATACTGCGGCCAAGGTATGTGGGGATACATCAGGCGTGGAAAGGCGGCAAAAAGACCTATGCAATGGCCGGCCACCACCAGCTGGGCCGCCAACCAGCGGCACAGGTCCAAGATGAACGCCAAGTCGTTGTCCTGGAACAGAGTGCGGTCGAAATTGCTCATACGGTGGAAATCGTCACCTTGGCCCCGCGCCAAGCGAGGACGCAACCTTTCTCCCCAGGCCTTTCAGCTTCTGAAAAAACGATGTGTCTGGGCTGCTGCCGGTAAAATAGCCTTCCATCCTGGGGAAAACGAATTTGTAGGCGGCTAGGAAAGCGGTCTCGTCCGGCTGCCTGGAATACAGGTCTATGTCAGGTTGATAAACAGGCTCCTTGGCCTTGGCCTGGGCGAAATACTCCTTCCGCTTCTGATCCGAGGGGCATAGCAGCCCCTGGGCGAACAAGGCCCGGGCTCGGGCCAAGCCCCGCAATCCCAATTCCAAGGCCCTTTCGAGCCTGGCCGCTGCACCGGTCTTGTCGCCGGCGGCCATGGCTACGATACCAAGGAGGTAGTGAGTCGCCCGCTTCCATTCGGCACAGGCCAAAAGTTCCCGCTCCAACGCCAGGGCTTGCTGGGGGGAGTCGGACAAGAGCAGGCGCTCGGCCAAGGCCAAGTAGGCCATGTCTTCCCGGGAGAGCCCCCCCCGGGCCAAGCGCTGGCAGGCCTGGTCTGTTTCCTCACCCAGGCCGGCATTGATCATCAGCATCAAGGGGTAGGATGCCCGCTGGAAATGCTCCGGCCAGCTTGGCCCGCCTCCTTTGGTGAGCACCGCCTCAATGTGCTGTTTTTTATGCAGTAACTTGGGTTCCTGGGGAATCATGGGGCGCCATTGTTGAATGGAAAAAAGATCAAAGGGATAGTCAGAAGGACGAAAGGCGCCGATCTCACCTATGTTGTTTACAAAGTAGAAAAACCCTTCAGGAGACAGTCTTTGCGAAACCAGTCTCATATACCTGTGTATCTCGTCTTTTGTCATCTCCTGAAGGGAATACGTGTTTATTACCAAGTCATAGGCACAATCCACCAGTTCCAGCCCGGAGGGCGTGCAGAAGACGAAGCTATCCTCCCGGGGGATTTCTCTCGGCTCTTGGTCCACGAAGACAAGTTTGTGCCGGGGATGGTTGGCCGCCAGGAAAAAAGCGCTCAGGTAAAGGTTGTGGGGAAGGTCGCATAATATATAGGTGCGCGGCTTGATCTTGCGGGTCAACAGATCGGCCACGCCCCCGTAACCCGGCCCGATTTCCATGACAACCTCGGGAACCAGCCGGAGCTGCTCAATCCAATGCCCGACCCGTTTGGCTGTAAATGCGTAGCGCAGGCCAGCATGGCTGGAGAGCAGTCCCTCGCGTTCATAGACACGCGGCGCGCCCACATGGCTCTCTTCCATGTCCTTGAGTTCCTCGAGGGTCATGATCGACAGAGACCGTTGGTACTCCCTGAGGAACTGCTGATAGGCCACCTCCTCGTCATAGCGGGCAAGAAAACTGAACCCCAGGTCCATGCGCCGGAACAGGGTCATTTGATTGAAGGAAGGGAATCCTTCCCTGTCGGACAAAAGCCGGCGCCATAGCTCGCTGGCATGCTCGGTTTCCAGACGTCCTTTAGCAGACAGCTCTCCAAAAAATGGGCAGATGCGATTATAGGCTTCCCATAAAGGCCTAAGGTCCACAAGCATAGCCTCCGCTAGTGAGTTGCCTGGGGCAGGCTGCAGGCCAACCTTGTCCACCGCCAAAACGCATGGATGTCAGCCCCGCAGCCGGTGCCCATCATTTGGTTAGGTGGAACATCAAATACGGTGCGTTTTCCAAGGTGTAATCCGGCTCAATGCCCAGAAGCGGCTTGAATAGCTCCATGAATATATCCACCCACTCCCGCTTGATAGCCAATCTTTGTTCGGGAGACATATTGTCAACCATCTGGATTAGCAAGTGCGAGACGGGACGCAATCCCACATTCCACATATCCACCAGCATGGAATGGTGGAACACATTGCGCGCCTCCACCAGCTTAAAGCCGGCCGATTCGAAAAGCTCAACCCACTCTGGATAGAGATGGCCGCCAGGAGTGGTCTCCCGCCGCTTGCGGTCCAGAAGGTCGATCGCCTCGGCGGAAAGGAAGGCCGACAACTTATCAAAGGTCTTCCATAGGTGGGGCGTGAGCACCTCCAGGAGCACCTTGCCTCCGGGACGGATCATCCGGTGGATGTCACGCAACAGGGGCTTGACCTCAGGTATCCAATATACGCTGTTGCTGTAGATGGTCTTGAAATGATCGTCGGGAAAGGGGAACGGCACCACATTGTTGTCGTGCAAAATCAGTTCGTTGTACAGGCCGAGCTTGGCGGCCCGGTCCAAGAGAGCCTGTTTCCAGTCCGTGCCATAATCGAACTTATGCGTCGGCGGTTTGATCACAGGGCAATGATATTCACTGTCAAAATTATCATAGATGTCCACAAATTTTCCATGCTTGAATTGAGAAGCCTTGGTGGCATAGAAAACATCGAAATCTTCCGCATACTCTCCGTCAAAATGCATAAAGAGCGAAACTCCATCCCCACAGCTTATATCCAGAGATGGATTCTCGAATTCGATATCCCTTACCGCCTCGCTCTTGAACATCGACAGCAGCCCGTTTTCAGGACGCAGCCAATATACGTTCAGGAAATTACGCAGCTTTCTTTCCAGGCGATCGGACATCAAATCCTCCTATTATTTATCCAACGATCCAGTATCATTGTCCGCCGGTGCTTTTTGACATGCGGTTCAGGTCACTTGATCCCATCCTGCTCATCAGCAAGCGTGGGCCGTCAGCGGCCTGCCGGTTTCCCAGCCGTTCCCAAAGGACCTTGACCGCCCCCCCGCCATTGAGACGCCCGCATAGAATCCCACCCCGGCCTCGGTCCCTTCCGCCCCCCAGCAAATTCCTGCCCCCTGCCGGCCGGGTACCGTCCCAAACGGCTCGGCAGCGAGACAGGGGCCACGTCTCCGAGCTATTGGGGAAGCTCCTGGGATGATGATGCCCGGCTGTCGAGGTGCCTGCCCACCCCCTTGCCTGAGCATCCAGGCGCCTATCTGACAACTTCAGCCCGGCCGTCACGAATGAGACGGGTTTACACCAATTCTCGCCCAGGTTCAACACTGGCGCAGACTTCATCAAGGCAACCCCGCCTAAAAGCCCGCGGCCTCCCCAGCCAATATGGCCGCATGCTGAACAACCGAAATGAAGAGCCAAATATTTTCGAGCTCTACGCGGACACCGTCTTTCAGTTCACCAGGGGCTTTGGCCAGAGCCTGCGCCGAAAGGATATAATACACCCCTTCGCATCTCCCGCACCAGGGACAGCCGAAAATCATATGCGGACCTGCCTCCTCCAGTATCGCCTCGACCATGACACCAATCTGCTCTCAAGGGATGGAGGACTCGCTTGTCAGACCTTGCTAAGCCCGTTCGGCTATGACAGGATTAGCATCGAAGACCGCAGCTCCGACGGCAGGTTCCCGCCGGAAGGTGCCGCCGGGTCCGGGTTATGTACATATCGGCTCCTGGGTTCGGGGGCTTTATTTAGTGCTCACAGTAGACTGCATCCGGAAGCATCCGCAAGAAATCCGCCGGAATCCAGGGACGTTTCGTACCGGATCCTATTTGGTCCCCATCGGTCGAGACCAATAGGTTAGGGAAGCTGGATTAGGATGACAGAAAGGACTCCTCCTTGGTTCCTACCGCCCGACCAGTTCTATTGGTGCCCATCCACCAGAACTCGCTTGCGGTACTCAGCTTACTCGCGCGAGCCATGGTTGATGACGGTCGGCTGCCGCCGTCCATCCTGATACCCCATGCCAAACTGGATCCTGCGGCTGCCCGGCAATCGGTGCCTGGTATGGCCTTGGTGCAGATTGACGCCAATGACCGGGATCCCGGCCATGCGGCTGAAAAGCGGCCGGGGTGGGGATGGGGCCTGGCAAGGACTCTGGCGCCGCTAACCGCCAAGGTCCAGTTCAGGGGGAGGCCGCTTCTGCCTCTTCAGCCGGTGCTGACGGAAATGCATCGGCTCAGCCGGCTTTACGATCAGGCGAGTGGGTTCCTCAAGAGGTTGCGGCCGCGGGCCGTGGTCATGGCTGACGACCGTAAAAGCGGTCTCAACCTGGCCATTTCCAAGGCGGCCAAGGACATGGGAATCTTTTCGGTCATGGTGCCCTGGGCCTTGGCCCACTGCCGCGACGGCTTGCCAATCGGCAGAAGGGACAAGCCCCAATACGACCTGCTACATCCCCAAAACCGGCTGCTCAAGAAATGGATTCACCGCCGCTTTCCAGGGCAGGTCTACTATACCGACGAGGGTCCTTATCTTTTCTATGATCCGGTTTCCACCACGGCCATGGCTGCCCTGCAACTGCTGCCCCCCAACCCTTGGTGCGCCGGGGGGGGGTTCACGGATTTGGTGGCGGTGGCTGGAGAGTTCGACAAACAACGGTTCATCCGTAACGGGGTGCCGGAGCACAAGATAGTCGTTACGGGCGACCCTTCTTTTGATGAGCTGTATGAGCGGCGGCAGCATGCCCAGGAAATCAGGTCCCGGCTGATGCGCGACTATGAGATGCCTGCCGAGAATCGCCTGGTGATATGTGCGGTGCCGCAATATGCCGAACACGGTTTCATGGATTGGGATAGGCACTGGCAGGAGATCGAGTATTTAATAAGCGGATTGGCCCGGGTCGAGGCCAATCTCTTGCTTTCGCTGCATCCTAAATCCGATGTCGGGCAATACCGCTGGCTGGAGGACAAGTATGGCGCGCGTATCTTGCGCGAGTCCTTGCACGAAGTGCTGCCTTGCGCTGACGTTTTTGTCTCCGGATTTTCCAGCACCGTGCGCTGGGCGGTGTTTTTGCGCCTTCCCACCCTGCTGATCGCATACCAGGGCTTCAACTATCATTTTTACGACCACCTAAAGGGAGTGCTGAAACTCGAGGAGAGAAAGGATCTGGTCCCCTTGCTGAGGAAGCTTCTCAATGACAAGGAATTTTACGAGAACCTGAAGACTGCACAAGAACTATCCGCCTCGGATTTGGCTCCCTTCCACGGCCATGCCAAGCGGAATATCATTGAATTGATCCTGCAGCGGACCGCCCGGGGGACGCAAGTCTAGGCCTGCACGTCGATTAGGCCATACTGGGCAAAGCGTTCCAGCCAATCCTTCAGCAGGTGGAAGTCGAGTTCCAGGCGGTGGGCGATGCCCAAGAGGTCCAGGTCGCCTTCCAACAGGCGCATCACCTCCTCCTGCTTGGCGTTCAGTTGCCGGTCCACCCGCCAGTCCACCCACAGGTCGTAGCGCGAAAGGAACACCGGCCCTTTGAACCGGCGGCGGGGGGTGAAGTTGGCCTCCAGCATGTCCAGGGCGTACAGCACCACGTCCCGGGCCTGGGCCAGGCGGCCGGGGCTGATGATCTCCGGGTTGTCGGCGCTGGTGTGGTACTGGGGATAGGGCGTCTGGCCGCGTCCCCAAAAGGCCGAGCGGGAGAGGCTGGCGCAGGGCACGTTCACCCCCGGGCCGTTGAGCACACGCTCGTCGTTGGCTATGACCTCGCGGAAGGCGCCTTGCCGGAAGTCCTGGCCGGTGGCCGCCAGGGCCAGCTCCAGGGCCTTGTCCATGGCCGAGTCGCCCTGGAGGCTGTGCTGCAGGCTGAAGCAGTCGTCGTGGCCCAGCATCTCCAGGAAAAGGCCCAGCTCCAGGTTGGGGATCAAGTCCTCGTGGCGGCTGAGATAGGCGATGGGGCCGATGGTTTCCGGGCCGATGAGCACCCGGTAGGACCAGCGCCGCCGGGGGCGGGCCAACAAGGCCTGGGCCACCGCCATGAGCACCACCACCCCGGACAAGTCGTCGTTGGCCATGGCCGGATGGCAGAGATGGGCCATCAGCACTATCTCGCGGGGAGATTCGCCGGGGATGGAGAGTACGCCCATCTCCAGCTCGCCTTCCTCGAAGCGGCTGTCGATGAGCACCTCGTATTCCTCTGCCTTGAATTCGGGCAGGCGCTGATGCTGCAGGCAGAAGCCCCAGGTGCGGCGGTAGTAGGAGAACTCGAACGGTATGGCCTGGGGCTGGTCCGGCCGGGTGTGCAGGTGGTCCAGCAGCTCTTGGCGGCTCACGGTGCGGTCCACCGGTTCGGAATAGCTCATCACGTGAAGGGGGTGGTCGGCCAGGTCGATGAGGGTGCGCCCCCCGGCCTTCACCCAGGCGCGGTCCACCTCCCAGCGGGGGGGGATGATCCAGGTCCAGGCTTCGGAGCCGCTGGGGTAGCCTTCTATCTCCAGGGGCAGCACCTGGGCCAGGCGGCGCAGGGCCTGGGCGTGCCCCTGGGAGACGATGTCCCGCCGCAGGGGATACAGCTCCTCCAGGAGCGCCATCATATCCAGGGGGGCCGCCGGGGCCATCAGGCCCTCACCGCCTCCACCACAAAGGCCGAGCAGAGGAACATTCCCCGCCAGCCGCTGGGTTCCTGCTCCAGCTTCATGCCCTCCCGGCGGAAGGCCTGGGGATCCAGCCCCTCCAGCAGGGGCGGGGCGGGGTGGTAATGATACCAGTGCAGCTTCAAGTCCTTGAAGCCCGCCTGGTTGAACACCGGCCCCAGGGTGAGGGGGTTGTGGAAGCGGCTCAAGATGGTGTCATAGCCCGGCCCGCCACCCGCCACTGTCTCGCGCCGGGGCGGCTGGTCCATGGCCAGCTTTTCGGCCAGGGCTTGGGACACCTTTTCCCGGTAGGCCGCATCCACTCCCGCCAGCAGCTCCTCCATGATGAACTGGTGGGTGAGGCGGTTGAAAGTGAACAGGGAAAACAACTGGTTACGGAACTCGATAAAGGCCACGCCGCCGGGGCGCAGGCAGGAGGCCATGTTGTTCAGCACCTGCACGTCGTTTTCCACGTGCGGCATCACCCCCATGGCCATGAGCCCGTCAAAGGCCCCCCCCTTCAGCAGGTCCACATAGGTGGCCGGGTCGGTGATGTCGCCCCATTGCACCCGTTCCTCGGGCAGGCCCAGGGCTTGGAGCCGCTGGCGGCACTTGGCCACCATGTTCTTCGAGATGTCCAGGCCCCATACCTCCACCCCGGCCCGGGAGAGGGTGCTCAGGGGCGAACCGTCGCCCGCGCCCACGTCCAGCACCCGCTTGGCCCCCCGGCCCAGGAAGGTGTTGAGCATGATCTTTTGACGGAAGTAGTTGGCCGGGTATACTTCCATCTCCATGAGACGCTCGCGGTCATAGTGCTGGTGATAATCCTCGGCCACTGCATCGTAATGGTCGCTGACCTTGGCCATGGGCTTTCCCCCGGCTTGCCGGCGCT
>CAZUHP010000091.1:0-7550 GCA_964620595.1 uncultured Desulfarculaceae bacterium
GGATCACCTTGGCCACCGGCGCCAGGCAGTTAGTGGTGCAGGAGGCGTTGGAGATGATGTGCATGGTCTCGGGGTCGTACTGGTCATGGTTGACCCCCATGACGAACATGGGGGTCTCGTCCTTGGAGGGCGCGCTGATGATGACCTTCTTGGCGCCGCCCTTTTCGATGTGGGGCCTGGTGTTGTCGGTGCGTTTGAACACGCCGGTGGATTCCAGCACGATATCCACGTCCATGTCCCGCCAGGGGATGTCGCCCGGCTTGGTTTCGTGGGTCACTGCGATGCGCCGGCCCTCGATCTTCAGGTAGTTGTCGCCATAGTCCACATTGCCGGCATAGGTGCGATGCACGGAGTCGTACTTCAGCAGGTGGGCCAGGCTGTAGTTCTCTCCCCGGCTGTTGATGGCCACCAGCTCCAGGTCCTTGTGCCCAGTGCCCAGGATGCGCGCCGCCAACCTGCCAATGCGTCCGAATCCATTGATACCTACTTTAACCGCCATACAGAAGGTCCTCCCTGGCCTGCCCAAAGGCACCCGCCGGAAACCGGCGGCTGGATTGTGGAATGAGCGGGAGCGCCGCGCAGAAACACCTTGGAAAAGCGCACCTTTGCACTGTAGCGGCTTTCCCCGGCGGCGCTGCAACAAAGGCCGTCAGTCAGTGAGGATGGTCACTAAACCCTCTCCATTGAAGATAAAACGCCCAGGAGCCCAGGTCAAGTAAAGAGGCGGTGCCAGGGGGTATATTTGTCGGCCGGGGCCCCTTTTCATCCCTCGAGGGACGGCAGGAAGGGCGCGGTGCCCAGGTCGCAGTCCAAGAGCAGGGCGTCTTCGCCCTCTGCCTGGTAATATCCCGGCCGCCGGCCCACCTCCCGAAACCCCAGGGAGGCGTAGAGCCGGCGGGCGGCCAGGTTGGAGGGGCGCACCTCCAGGGTGGCCACCCGGGCGCCCCGGCGGCGGGCCTCCCCCAAGCCCTGCACCAGCAGGTAGCGCCCCACCCCCCGGCCGCGGAAGGCGGGGTGCACGGCCAGGTTCTGCACCTGGGCCTCGTCGGCCACCAGCCACAGGCACAGGTAGCCGGCCAGGGTCTCGGCCGGAAGGGTCAGCGCGCCCAGGAGCAGGGCGTGGCTATGCCGCAGCTCGGCCTCGAACAGGCGGCGTTGCCAGGGTTTGGCAAAGGAAACCCGCTCGATGGCCATGACGGCGTCCAGGTGCCGCGCCTTGAGCGGGGTGATGAACAGGCGCAGGCCGCGGGGGGGCCGGCGCTCAGGATGAGAGAAGCTCTCCGGCAACGGAGATGGCTTCCCGGCCCGCGGAACATACCTGGCGGGCCAGCTCGGAGAGGGAAAGCTTCTGGCGGCCGGTGAGGGCCTTGATCACCATGGGCAGGTTGACTCCGGTGACCACCTCCACCTTTCCCTCCTCCCACAGGGTCAGCGAGATGTTGTTGGGCGTGCCGCCGAACATGTCGGTGAGCACCAGGGCCCCCTCCTTGCCGCTCACCTTGGCGATGGCCTTTTTGATCTGGCGGCTGAGCTGGTCCGGCTGGATCTGGCTGTCCACGCTGAGGCTGTTGATATGGTCCTGGCTGCCCAGGATGAACTCCGCGGTTTTGAGCAGCTCGCGGCCCAGCTCGCCGTGGGTTATGACCACCAGCCCTATCATCTCAGCCCAACTCCACGTCCCGGTGCCGCAGGGTGACCCGGCAGTCCGGGGACTCCAGCTCCTTGGCCAGCCACTCGCTCACCGCCACCGAGCGGTGCCTGCCGCCGGTGCAGCCAATGGCGATGGTGAGCTGGCTTTTGCCCTCCTGGTGGTAGCGGGGGATGAGAAATACCAGCAACTCCTTAAAACGGCTTAAAAAAACTTCGGTAGCCTCCTGCTTGAAGACGTAATCTACCACCCGCTGGTCGCGGCCGTCAAGCGGGCGTAGGCTATCTACGAAGTAGGGATTAGCCAAGAAGCGCACGTCCATGACCAGATCGGCCTCGCGGGGGATGCCGTACTTGTAGCCAAAGGACATCAAGTTCACATGCAGCCGGGCCGGCGGGGCCAGGCGGGAGTAGATGCGGAAGATTTCCTGCCTGAGCTGGTGGATGGTGAAGCGGCTGGTGTCCAATACCTGGGTGGCCTGGGCCCGGAGGGGCTCCAGCAGCTCCCGTTCCCGCTTCAGGCCGGCGGCCGTGCTTTCGCCCTCTTCGGCCAGGGGGTGCTGGCGCCGGGTTTGGGAGAAGCGTCGGATGAGCGCGTCTTCCTCGGCCTCCAGGAACAGCAGCTCCAGGCTGTAGCCCTTTTCCAGCAGGTCGTGCAGGATGGGGGGGAAGATGTCCACGAAGCGCGGGGTGCGCACGTCCATGACCAGGGCGGCCTTGAAGGGCTCTCCCACGTACTCCAGGGGCAAGTTGACAAAGGCGGGTAAAAGCTCGGCCGGCAGGTTGTCCACCGCGTAGAAGCCCATGTCCTCCAGGGCCTTGAGCACAGTGGACTTGCCCGAGCCGGAGAGGCCGGTTATGACCACGAAGCGGGCGTTGGCCCTGGCGTCCATGGCATACCCTTGTGGCGTGGCCCCCGGGGGGTGGCTCCCCGCCCGCAAAAAGCCTTTGAAAAGGGGCTAGAACTCCTCGTCCTGGGCCTCGATGATGGCGTAGATCTCGTGGGCGTCCTTGGCTTCCATCAGCTCACGGCGCACCACGTTGCTCTTCAAAAGGCGCGAGATGCGGGCCAGGGCCTTGAGATGAGTCCCTGCCGAGTTTTCCGGCGCCACCACCAGGAAGAACAGGTGGGCCGGCTTGCCGTCCAGCGAATCGAAGTCCACCCCGTCCAGGGAGCGGCCAAAGCTGAGGAGCAGCTCGTCCAGGTCGGCCAGCTTGCCGTGGGGGATGGCGATGCCGTCGCCAATGCCGGTGGAGCCCAGGCGCTCCCGCTCCACCAGGACCTCCATGAGCGTCTTCAGGTCCAGGGAGGAGTTTTCCTTGGTGAGCACCAGGCAAAGCTCCTCCATGGCCGCGCGCTTACTCCGGGCCTTGAGATCGGCGATTATGTGCTCCTCGCGGAGAATGTCCGTTAACTTCATGATGTTGTTCGATCCAAGCGGCCCGCTTATTGGGGTTCGATGAGGCCGAAGTCCCCGTCCCCGCGGCGGTAGATTACGTTCATGGCCCCGGTGCGGGCGTTGATAAACACTAGGAAGTCGTCCTGGGAAAGATCGAGCTGCATGGCCGCCTCGTCCACGTCCATGGGTTTGGCGGTGAGCCGGTGGCTCCGCACCACCCTGGGAACGGGCTCGGTGAGGCTCTCGGCCTCGAACACCTCCACCTTGAAAGGCTTCTCGCCGCCCTTGCGGTTGTTGCGGCCGATGTTCTTCAGCTTGTCGCGGTAGCGCTTGACCTGCTTCTCCAGCTTGTCCATCACCAGGTCGATGGCGGAAAACAGATCGCCGGTGGTCTCGCGGCCGTGAATCTTGAGGCCGCTGGCCATGACGATCACGTCTGCGTCGTGGCGGTGCTTTTCCACCGACAGGGTGACGTTGGCCTCCACCGGGCCGTCCAGGTACTTCTCCAGCTTGCCCACCTTCTCCCGCGCGTACTCCTTCACCGCCTCCGAGGGCTCCACGTGGCGAAAGGTGACTTGAATCTGCATCTAATGGTTCTCCTTATTGCTCGGGCCTGAAACTATGGCGCGCAAAGATAAGTCCTTATCGCCCAGATAGGAAGTTGTCAACGGCCTTTTTTCACAGCGCGGCCGACCAGGGCCCTAGAAGGTCTGCCGGCGCCGGCTGGACGGAAGAATGCCCAGCAGTTCGCGGTATTTGGCCACGGTCCGGCGTGCTATGTCAATATTCTCTCTTTTCAACAGGTTGGCAATGGCCTGGTCGGAGAGCGGCTTTTTGGGGTCCTCCTCGGCGATGAGTTGGCGGATGCGCTCCTTCACCGCCTCCGAGGCCACCGAGCCCCCCTCCACCCGGTTGATGCCCGAGTTGAAGAAATACTTGAGTTCGAAGATTCCCTGGGGGGTGTGCACGTACTTGTTGGTGGTCACCCGGCTGATGGTGGATTCGTGCATGCCCACGTCCTCGGCCACGTCGCGCAGCACCATGGGCTTGAGATAGGCCACGCCCTTGTCGAAGAACTCGCGCTGGTGCTTGACGATGCTCTCGGTCACCTTGTAGATGGTGCGCTGGCGCTGGTGGATGGAGCGGATGAGCCACAGGGCGCTGCGGAGCTTGTTCTGCACGTACTCCTTGGCCTCGGCCGAGGCGCCCTCGGCCAGGGCCTCCTTGTAGAAGGAGTTCACCCTGAGCTTGGGCAGGCCGTCCTCGTTGAGCACGATGACGAACTCGCCGTCCACCTTGTGCACGTAGATGTCCGGGGTGATGTACTGGGGGTCCTCGTCGCTGATGGAGCGGCCGGGCTTGGGCTCCAGGCTCTGGATGATCTTGAGCGCCTGGCCCACCTCCTCCATGCTCACGCCCAGTTTCTTGGCTATGTTGTTGTAGTTGCGCTTCTCCAGGTCCGCCAGGTGGTTTTCCAGGATGTCGTGCACCAGGTCGTGGGCCGGGTAGAGTTCGGTGGCCTGGATGATGAGGCACTCCCTCAGGTCGCGGGCGGCGATGCCCAGGGGGTCGAAGCGCTGGATCACCGCCAGCACCGCTTCCACCTCCTCCGGGGTGGCCTCGGCCGCGTGGGCGATGTCCTCCACCGAGGCGCGCAGGTAGCCTTCCGGGTTGATGTTGCCGATGATGTGGGAGCCGATCTCCATCTGGCGCTCGTCCAGGGAACTCAGGCGGAGCTGCCAGTGGAGGTGGTCCTTCAGGGAGGGGGCCCGGGTGAGCATGCTCTCGAAGGAGGGGGTGTCGCGGTTCTCATAGGAGGAGCCCTCGCGGCTGGCCGGGGCCGAGGAGTACTCGCCCAGGTAGTTCTCCCAGTCGAACTCCTCCTTGGCCTCCTCGGCCACCTTGACCTCCTCCAGCTCGGGCGCGGCGGGCTCCTCGTCGGGGGGCAGGTCCAGCTCGGCCTCGGCCGGGGACTGGTCCTGGCCGTCGCCCTCGCTCTCGCTGCCCTCGCCGGGCTCGGTGTCGCCCCCGTCCTCGGAGATGTCCAGGAGGGGGTTCTCCAGGAGTTCCTGGTTGATGGTGTCCACCAGCTCCAGGCGGCTCAGTTGCAAGAGCTTGATGGCCTGCTGGAGCTGGGGGGTCATCACCAGCTGCTGGCTGAGTTTGAGGCTTTGTTTGATCTCCAGGCCCATTACAGCTTGAACTGCTCCCCCAGGTATATGCGCCGGGCCACCTCGCTGTTCGCGATGGTGGCGGGGTCGCCTTCCTCCAGGATGTTGCCCTCGTTGAGTATGTAGGCGCGGTCGCACACGTTCAGGGTCTCGCGCACGTTGTGGTCGCTTATCACCACCCCGATGCCCCGCTCCTTGAGTTGGCGGATGATGTTCTGCAAGTCCGCCACCGCCAGGGGGTCGATGCCGGCAAAGGGCTCGTCCAGGAGGATGAAGGACGGTTCGGTGACCAACAGCCTGCTTATCTCCACCCGCCGCCGCTCGCCGCCCGAGAGGCTGTAGGCCCGGTTGTGGCGCAGATGGCTGACCCCCAGCTCGGACAGGAGGTGCTCCAGCCGGATGTCCTGCTCCTGCTCGGTGAGGTCCATGGTCTGCAGGATGGCCCGCACGTTGTCCTCCACCGTGAGCTTGCGGAAGATGCTGGGCTCCTGGGGCAGGTAACTGATGCCGCGGCGGGCGCGCTGGTACATGGGCAGGTCGGTGATCTCCTGCCCGTCCAGCATGACCAGGCCCTCGTTGGGCTTTATCAACCCCACCGTCATATAGAAGGTAGTGGTCTTGCCCGCGCCGTTGGGGCCCAACAGGCCCACGATCTCGCGCTCGCGCACCGACAGGGAGACATTGTCCACCACCCGGCGGCCGCCGTATATCTTGACCAAGTTGTGCAGGCTCAGGCGCGGCATGTGCTCTTCAGCGGCTCCCCTATAGCCCCCGGGGCTACTTCTGGCCCTTTTTCTTGGGCTGGATGGTGACCGATACCCGCTTGCCCGGCGCCCCGTGCACCACGGCGCGGTCCTGGTCCAGGAACACGGTGATCTTCTCGCCGGATATCTGGTTCTTGCCGCGCCACACCGTGGCCTTGCCCTCCAGGAGCATCTTGCGGCCGCCGGCCCAGTAGGTGGCCTTGCGGCCCACTGCCACCCGGTCCTTCTGGGTGATCTTCACGTGGCCCAGGGCCACCACCTTGCGGACCTTGCCCCCGCCGTCCATGATGCCGGGGGCCCCGCCCTCGGCCTTTTCGGCCGGGGTCTTGTCCCGGGCGTCGCGGTCGTAGAACACCTTGAGCTGGTCGCTGGTGATGGTCACGTCGCCCTGGGTGGCCTTCACCGCGCCGCTGAACACGGCCACCTGGGTCTTGTTGTTCACCTCCAGCTTGTCGGACACCACGTGGATGGGTTCGTCGCTGGAGACAGGTTCCGCCTGCTTGGCGGCCAGCACGGGTGCAGCGCCCAGGGCGCAGGCCAGGGCCAGCGCCGTCAAAAGAGCCGGTATGGGCAGTCGCCTCATAATGATCCTCTCCAGGCTTTTTCGATTGCCTTTAGCTGTCCTCCACCGTGACTCCCGGTGGGGGACCCTTGCCTTCGGGGATAAAGGTGGAGTCCACCTGACTCTTGAACACCACCGTCTGCTGGGGCACCAGGACCACCATGCCCCGGCCCCGCACCCGGAAGCGGGGGCCGGTGATGATCACCTCGGCGTCGGTGTCCACCCGCCCGCTCTCTTCCGAATAGGTGAGTTCCTCGGTGGCCAGGGTCATGCCGTCGTGGGAGCGGCCCCTGACCCGGCCCTTGAGGGTGACCCGCTTGTGCTTCTGGTCATAGGTGCCTTCCCGCCCGCTCAGGGTGATCCATCCCCCGCTTTCAGGATAGAACTTCAGCCGCACGTCGGTCAGGGTGGCGGTCTTGGCCTCCTGGTCGAAGCGGGCGCCGGTGGCCGCCAGGGTCCATTTACGCACCCCGCCTTCCACCTGGGTGTAGGTGAGCCCCCGCAGCCGCGGCTGGCCGTCCTGGTCCTGGGGAGCCTCTCCCTCCAGGTCCAGCACCGGCAGGCGCACCGGCGGGTTCAGCCAGTAGGCCAGCCCGGTGCCCAGCACCAGGGCGGCCAGCACGCCCAGCAATATGAACCTGAGTCTTCGCAAAGGCTCCCCGCCCCCAGACGGCAGTTGGCTCCATGCGCCCCCTGACTCTGGCCGGGGCGCCTTCCCGGGCCCAGATCAGGCGCCCGGGACCCTCATAACCTCTCGCGCAAAGAGTATATCCAGCCCCAGCCCGCCGGTAAAGGCAAAATTCTTGCATGCAGGAGATGCTTCCCCTGCTCCGGGCGGCCTTGCTCGGGTCGGGATCTCAGCGCAGGCGGGGGTCGAGGGCGTCGCGGATGCCCTCGCCCAACAGGTTGTAGCCCAGCACCGTAACCAGGATGGCCAGGCCGGGGAACAGGGAGAGCCACCAGGCGATCTCCAGGTTGGCCTTGCCCTGGTTCAGGATGTTGCCCC
>CAZUHP010000092.1:0-7183 GCA_964620595.1 uncultured Desulfarculaceae bacterium
GGGGGGGGGGGGGGGGGGGGGGGGGGGGGGGGGGGGGGGGGGGGGGGGGGCGGCGCGAAAAGGGCAGAGCGGACCTAGCGCTTGACGAAGCGGGCCAGGGAGCGCCGGCGCTTGGCCACCTGGCCGGAGTAGCGGCTGGAGCCGTTGTAGCGCTTCATCACCTTGTCCATGTCCACGCTGGGCGGCCGGCGCCTGGAGCCGGGGCGGTAGGCCTCCTGCATGAGTTCGCGCAGGTGGAAGGCGGCCATGTAGGTGGCCATGGTCAGGTGGCGCTCCAGGCGGATGTCGCCGGGCGGGGGCACGAAGCCCAGCCGCTTCATGGAGCGGGCGATCAGCACCCGGGTGGGCTCGTAGATCTGGAAGGGGCTGGCCGAGCGGTCGGCGTCACCCAGCACGTTGGCGTACCAGGTCTCCTGGTGGGCGATGGCCATCAGGAAGGTGACCGGCACCTGGAAGCGCTTGGCCGCGCAGTACATGTCAAAGGCCAGGCTCTTGACGTAGCGGTCCAGGTCGCCGGCATAGGTCATGTCCCGCTGGCGCAGGAAGATGTTCAGCTTGTCCTTGATGTAGGGCGTCATGCGGGCCAGGAACTCGGTGAGCTTCATGTTTTCGATGGCCCCCACCGGCCGCACCTTGCCGCGGTAGGCCCGGGGCGGGTCCCAGGCCTTGGCCAGCCGCCGCACCGCGTGCTCGTTGGCCGCGCAGGCGCCCAGGGCTTCCTCGGGGCTGAAGCCCAGCAGGCGGTACTCGCGGTAGAGCCGGTCCAGGAAGAGCCCCTGGGCCTTTTCCGGGGCCGGCTCCACCGCGGCCAGGAGCCGGGCCGCGGGGGGCAGGCCCTGGCGGGCCAGCTCGCGGAAGATCAGGGGGTGGCGCTTGGCCAGGGTGCGGGCGGTCTCGGCCAGCTCGGCCAGGTCCTTGGCCTCCACCGCCGAGCGGCCGGCAAAGGCGGCGCGGGCGCTGGTGATCAGCACCCGGGGGGAGAGCCCGGCCTCCCGGGCCAGCCGGGCCACCTGGGCCTTGACCTCGTCGGAGAGGGGCTGGCGGGTGGGCTGGATGGGCAGCAGGTTCACCTCCACCCGGCCGTGGCCCAGGGGCTGGGGCACCCGCTGCACCCTGGCGGGCAGGTTGAGCAGGGGACCGGGCGCCAGCCGCTGGGACAGGTGCGGTATCACCGGCCGGGGGGCGGTGAGCGGCGCGTCGGAACGGGTGGCGGTGGTGGGGGCGCTGGGCGCGGCAAAGGTGAAGCCGGCGGCCAGGGCGGCGATGAGGATCCAGTGTCCTACGGTGCTGCGGCCCAACTCCCGCAGGCGGCGGCGCACCCCGGCCAGGCGCACCAGGGCGCTGTCCACCTGCTCCGAGGTGAGCGGGGTCACCCGCAGGCCCACCGGCCGGGGCGGCTTGTCGCCGCCCACCTCGGCCAGGGCCACCAGGTGGGCGATGCGGTTCAACTGCTCTTGCAGGGTGCTGGCCTCGGCCTGGAGGCGGTCCACCTCGGCCCGGAGTTCGGCCACCTCCTCCTGGTGGGCCAGGCCGGTGACGCTGAGGGCGGCGGCCAGGTCGCGGGCCAGGGAGGCCCAGCGGCCGGCCTCGCTCTGGGTGGCGGCCACTTCCACCGCCACCGCCTTGCCCTCCAACAGGTCCAGGGCCTGGCGGGCGCGGGCGGCCTTTTCCGCGGCCAGGGCCTCGCGGGCCTGGTCGCGCTCGGCGTTGGCCTGCCGCTGCAGGCGCTTGGCCTCGGCCAGCTCGAAGCGGGCCTGCTCCAGCTCGGAGCGGGTGCGGGCCAGGAGCCATTGCTGGTGCTCGGCCTCGCGGCGCCAGTCGTCGATCTCCCGGAGGGTGCGGCGGGCCTGTTGCAGCAGGCGGTGGCGCTCCAGGCTCTTGGCCTTGAGCGCGCCGGCCAGGCGGCGGCTGTGGTCCAACTGGGCGGCCAGGCGGCGGGAGAGCTCCTCGCTGGCCTCCAGGCGCTCGGCCAGCTCGAAGGCCCAGGCCTGGTCCCGCCGGGTCACCTTCAGCTCGGCCTCCTGCTGGCGGATCAGGATGCGCTGGCTCAGGGCCTTGTGGCGCAGGGCGCGCAGCCGCGCGGCGCGGGCCTGGCTGCGCTCCCGCTCCTGGCGGTAGTCGCGCCGCAGCCCGGCCAGGCGCCGGGCCGAGCGCCGCCGGGCCTCCTTGAGGCGCTGGCGCTCGGCGGCCAGGAGCGAGAGGTTGTCGCTCAGGTGCTCCACCAGCTCCTCCAGGGGCGCGCGCACCGCCTGGATCACCGGCTCGGAGAGAAGCTCCTCCCACTTGCGGGCCGATGCCGCCAGGGCGCTCAGGCGGCGCAGCTCCACCTGCCGGCCGGAGAGGCGGCGCAGGCTGGTGGAGAAGCGCTTCAGGGCCACCGGCGGGCTGGAGAGTTTGGCCGCGGCGGGCTCGGGCATGCGCGCCGCCAGGCGGGCCGCGCTGGCCTCCAGCTTGGCCGCCTGGCCCTGGTGCCAGGCGGCGTGCTCCACCGCGCCGGCCAGGGAGGGCAACAGGTCCCAGGGCCGCAGGGGGGCCACCGTCTCCACCACCGGCGCCACCGACTCCACCAGCTGTTGGCGGCGCTCCAGGTGGGCCTGGGCCACCAGGGGCAGCTCGGCCAGGAGCGCCTGGGCCTGGGCGGCGGCGGCGCGTTCGGCCTTGCCCGCCCGGCGCCAGGCGTCCTGCAGGGCCTTGCCCCGCTCGATGCCCACCGCCAGGGCGCGGCGCAGCTCCTCCACCTCGGCATGGACCGCGCGGGCCTCGGGCAGCAGGTCATCCACCCGCACCAGGAGGGTGGAAAGCCCGGCCGCGGCCCGGGCCCGGGCCTGGGGCCCGGCGGTGTCCGGGCTGGTCAGCGAGCGCAGGAGCGGCGGCAGCTCGGACTCCAGGCGGTTTATCTGGCGGTTGATCTCGCGCAGGCGGGCGAGGGCGCCGCCCACCCGGCCCGCGCGGCGGGCCAGCAGGCGCTCCAGGTGCTTGAGGGCGGCCTCCAGCCGGCGGCAGCGCTCTGCCTGGGCCGTGGCCTCGTCCAGCGACTTTTCCACCTGGTCCAGGGAGGGCGCCTGGGGCTCGGCCTGGTGGGGGCACAGGGCAGGGGCCAGCAGGGCGGCGGCTACGTTCAGCAGGCGGGAGTGAACCAGGCGCAGGGAAAGCGCCCGGAGCACCCGACGGTCCACCTCCGCCAGCTCGGCCTCCAGGTCCTTGATGCCGGCCTCGGCCGCCTGCAGGCGGCCGGCCTTGAACTGGATCTCCTGTTCGGCGCGCCGGGCGGCCTGCTCCGCGGCCCGGGCTTCGGCCCGGGCGCGCTCGGCTCGCTCCCGGGCCCGGCCGGCCGCCTTGGCCAACTCCTGGCAGCGGGCCTTTTGGACCCGGGCCCGGGCGCGCAGGGTTTGCAGGCGGCGGCCCGCCTCCTCCAGCTTGGCCGCGCTCACCCTGCGGCCGGCGGCGTCCACGAAGTTGCGCAGGCCCTGGGGCCGCAGGCCCTGCAGCCAGGCGGTGAGCGCCTGGGCCTGGCGCTCGCTGGCTTGGGCCCGCCGCTTTTCCCGGCGGACCAGCTCCTCCAGGCGGAGGGCCCGCTCGGCCGCCGCGCCGGCCTTGCGGCGGGCGTTCTCCCCGAGCGCCGCGGCCCGGCGGCGGGCTTGTTCCAAACGCTGGTTCGCCGTGGCCAGGAGCCGCCGGCGGTGGGCTATCTCGGCCACCACCCTGTCCTTGGCCACCCGCTCGCGGCGGTGCAGCTCGTCCAGCACGGCCTCGCTCAGGCCCGGGCCGTCCCAGAGCGGGGCCGCGGGCCACAGCTCCTCCAGCCACAGGCAGAGCGGCCGGCCCCGCAAGGGGCGCTCCAGGATGTCGCCCGGCATCGGCGCCGGCTCGGCCCCCACCACGCGGGTCAATTTCGAGAGCTTCTCGACCAGCGCCTGGAGTTCGTTTATGCTGAAGGAGGCCTGTTGCATGGGTCCGCGATAGCCGCCCTTTCTTGGCAAAGGATACTAAATGATGTCAGTTAACGCAGGCATTGTCAACAAAATCAAATGGCTGGGCGTGCTGGCCCTCCTCGGGGCCCTGGCGGCCCCCGCCGGGGCCCTGGAGCCCTACGTGGTCAAGCCGGTGAAGGACCCCGCCGAGGTGCGGCCCCTGCCCGCCTCGGCCTGGCCCCCGCCCGAGTCCGACCAGAGCGATCTGTTGCTCAAGCTGTCCTACCTGCGGGGGATGCTGGACGCGCTCCAGTACGCAGAGGTCGCACCCAAGACCATCGGCAAGGTGCTCAGCGAACTTGAGGGAATGAACCTGCACCAGATCGCCGCGGCCATAGACCGCTACTACCTGGCCGACCCCCGGCGGCGCTCCCTGCCCCC
Organism: uncultured Desulfarculaceae bacterium; assembly: GCA_964620595.1. Classification (GTDB taxonomy): domain Bacteria; phylum Desulfobacterota; class Desulfarculia; order Desulfarculales; family Desulfarculaceae; genus Desulfocarbo. The sequence goes on from CAZUHP010000092.1 coordinate 4,353, forward strand.
GGCCTCGGTGCTCCTGCGGGTGCTGCCCCGGGAGCGGGGCCGGGTGGAGCCCTCCACCTGGCCCCGGCGGGGTGAGGGGCCCGGCCCGCGCTAGGCCGGCTCCCCACGGAAGCGCGCCGCGTTCATGGCTGCTCCCCTGCAAAAGGCCGCCACCTACCTGGGCCTCAACCGCAGCATGCTGGGCATGCTGGGCATGGTGGTGCTGGTGGGCCTGGGCGAGAAGATGGCGGAGCGCTTCCTGCCCGTCTACCTCATGGCCCTGGGGGGCGGCGCCCTGTCCATCGGCCTGTTGAACGGCCTGGACAACCTGCTCTCCGCCCTGTACTCCTTTCCCGGCGGCTACCTGGCCGACCGCCTGGGAACCAAGCGCGCCCTTTTGGTCTTCAACCTGGTGGCCATGGCCGGCTTCCTGGTGGTCATCCTGATACCGGCCTGGCCGGCGGTGATCGTGGGCGCGGTGTTCTTCCTCTCCTGGACCGCCATCTCCTTGCCGGCCACCATGAGCCTGGTGGCCAAGGTGTTGCCCCCGGCCAAGCGCACCATGGGGGTGTCCATGCACTCGCTGGTGCGGCGTTTGCCCATGGCCCTGGGCCCCCTGTTGGGCGGGGTGTTCATCGGCCTGTGGGGTGTCGAGGACGGGGTGCGGCTCGCCTTTGCGGCCGCCCTGGTCCTGGCCCTGGTGGCGCTCGTCATGCAGCAGAGGCTCATCCAGGAGGACCGGCCCGGGGACAGGGAGCCGGCCCTGCCCGAGGGCAACCCCCTGCGGGCCCTGCACCTGCTCTCGCCCGGCCTGCGCAACCTGCTCTTGGCCGACATCCTGGTCCGCTTTTGCGAGCAGATACCCTATGCCTTCGTGGTGGTGTGGTGCCTGAAGGTGGTGGCCTCGCCGGTGAGCGCGGTGGAGTTCGGGGTGCTGACCGCGGTGGAGATGGCCACCGCCATGCTGATCTACATCCCCGTGGCCCACTTTGCCGACCGGGGGGCCAAGAAGCCCTTTGTGGTGGTCACCTTCGGCTTCTTCACCCTCTTTCCCCTGGCGCTTTTGTTCAGCCAGTCCTTCTGGCCCCTGGCAGGGGCCTTTGTGCTGCGGGGGCTCAAGGAGTTCGGCGAGCCCACCCGCAAGGCGCTGATCATGGACCTGGCGCCGGAGGGGCGCAAGGCCGCCACCTTTGGGCTCTACTACCTGGCCCGCGATTTGGTGGTGTCCCTGGCCGCCTTTGGCGGGGCCCTGCTGTGGATGATCTCGCCGGCGGTCAACTTCCTGGCCGCCTTTGCCTGCGGGCTGTTGGGCACCCTGCTCTTTGCCTGGCGGGGCAGGGACCTGGGCGCCTAGCCCCGCTGCCGGGCCGGCCCGCTCAGGGGTCCTGCCCCCGGCCGGGCGGCCAGGCCGCCCGGCCGCTGCCCAGCCAGCGGGACACCTGCCGCCGCACCAAGAGGGAAAGGGCGTCGCGGGCGGTGCGCAGGAGCGCCAGGTCCTCCCGCTCCATGGGCGGGAAGCGGCCCCCGCCCCCTCCGTCGCCCCCCCCGTCGCCCCCGGCCCCCCCGTCGCCCCCCCCGTCGCCCCCCCCGTCGCCCCCCCCGTCGCCCCCCCCGTCGCCACGCCCGGCCCGCCAAAGGCGTCCCCCGGCCCAGACCAGGGCCAGGCCCGCAACCCCCGCTGCCACCAGCAGCCAGCCGCCGCCCTGGCGTGCCGGGCCGGGCGCCTGCATGCCGGCCCCCCAGGGCAGGGCGGGCGGGTCGGCCGCCTGGATATGGATGCACCCGTTCAGGAGCAGGAGGGCCAGCATCAGGGCCGGCAGGCCCCCGCGCTGGCCCTTGAAACCGTTAAGGATATTATTTTTGGCTTGACAAATAACCGTAATAGCCATAAGGTGCGCTTCGCCCCCCTTGCCGCTTGACATTGTCCCAGCCTAGCACAACCCAGGCCAAAGAAAGGTGGTGGCAGATGGATTTCGGCAAGTTGCAGTATCAACCGTTGATTCCCGGCTGGATGCGCAAGCTGCGGCCCCAAGACCTGCCCGAGGTTTACCAGGAGATGGCGGACATCATCGGGGTGGAGGCCACGGTCAAGCTGGCCCGCATCTACGCGGGCACCAGCGTGTACTTCCCCAAGCTGGAGCGGGCGCTGCTGGGCCTGCGCAACCAGGCCATCCGGGGGGAGTTCGACGGGGCCAACATCCGGGCCCTGGCCCGGCGCTGGGGGCTCTCCGCCCGCCACGTGCGCCACATCGTGAACCCTCCCCGCAAGTCCGGTGACTAGGCTCGCCGCCCCCTTTTCCCCTTTCACAACCCAGGCAGGAGCGCGCCCCGGTGGATACCTTTGCCGGAGGTGTCTCCTGCCTGTGCCTTCCTGACCGGGATTTGCGCGCCGTCTCTTTTGTGCGCCCCTGCCGGCCGCTCTAAGCTCGGGGCCAGCTTACGGCAAGCGGCCCCGCGGGTGGCTTGCCCCGGAACCGAGGAGGAGAGCATGGAGCTTTTGCGCACCAAGACGTTCTGGACCGGCCTGGCAGGGGTGGTGAGCGCGGCCGGCGCCTGTTTCACCGGCCAGGCTGATTTGGCCCAGGCCATGCAGATGGCGCTCACCGGCCTGGTGGCCATCTTCCTGCGCCACGGGCTGGTGAGGCGGCCCCGGAGTTGAGAGAGATGGGCGAGGCGGAGCTGAAACTGGCCCTGGAGAACCTGCGCGGCGAGCTCAAGCGCCTGGACACGGTGCTGCGGATGAGCGTGGCCGAGCAGCGGCGGGTGAACGCGGAGATGGGGGGCAGCCTGAGCCGCCAGATGTCCCTGGTGGAGGCCCTGGACCAGCGCCTGGACCGCCTGCAATCCCGCCT
>CAZUHP010000093.1:0-7139 GCA_964620595.1 uncultured Desulfarculaceae bacterium
TGGTCCACCATGAAGATGAAGTCGGTGATGGCCGGCGAGTACACCGCGCCGCCGGCGCAAGGGCCCATGATGGCGCTGATCTGGGGGATCACCCCGGAGGAGAGCACGTTGCGGCGGAATATCTCGCCATAGGAGCCCAGGCTGACCACGCCCTCCTGGATGCGGGCGCCGCCCGAGTCGTTGAGCCCCACGATGGGCGCGCCGGCCTTCACGGCCAGGTCCATCACCTTGCAGACCTTCTCGCCAAAGGGCCCGGAAAGGGAGCCGCCGAACACGGTGAAATCCTGGCTGAACACGAACAAGGGGCGGCCGTTCACGGTGCCGTAGCCCGTGACCACGCCATCGCCCGGTATCTTGTTCTTATCCATACCGAAGTCGTGGCAGCGGTGCACCACGAAGCGGTCGAACTCCTCAAAGGAGCCCTCGTCCAACAGGGCCTCCACCCGCTCGCGGGCGGTCATCTTGCCCTTGGCGTGCTGGGCGTCGATACGTTTCTGCCCGCCGCCCAGCTTGGCTTCCTGGTTGCGCCGCTCAAGCTCGGCTATCTTTTCCCGCGTAGTCTCCGGCACCTTCATCCTCGCCCCTCCCCGCATAAACCGCGCCTGGAACCCCATTGTAAACCGCTTGCGCGTCAAAAGGAAAGCCGCAGAGTCGGGCGGCCGCCTTTTGGCAGCCGCCGCGAGCCTCTGCGGCATATGGCTCTAACGGGGCATGCGCCCCTTTAATTGAGAACGACCAGGACCTGCTCGGCCTCCACGGTCTCGCCGGCCGAGACCTTGACCTCGGCTACGGTGCCGTCTTCTTCGGCTAGAATGGGCATCTCCATTTTCATGGCCTCGAGCACGGCCACCTCGTCGTCCTCGGCAATGCTATCGCCGACGTTAACCGAAACTTTGATGACTTTTCCACCCATAGGTGCCTTGATTTCCGCCAAAGCGATTCCTCCTTTTACATCGGCCCCCAGGCCGAATAAGCAGCCGGATCAAATCCTTTTATCAGAAGTACAGGCAGCATAATTCCCAGGCCGGGTCTTGTCAAGCCCCTTGGGTTTCGGACCCGCCGTCGGGATTGCCCAGCTCCTCCGCCTCCATCTTGGCCAGGTCCTCGAAGCGGATATCACCGCCGAGCACCCCTACTATCTGGTCGTCTTCATTACGGATCGGGCCCGAAACCGTGATGCAGAGGGCACCGGTTATCTTGGAGGTGTAGAAGTCGGTGACATGCACCTTGCCGTCGCGCATGGGCTCCACGAACCAGTCGCGGTCGCTGAAGTCCACGTCCAGGCTGGCCCGGCTGTACTTGGCCTTGTCCGTGATGTGGGTGATGTTGCGGGTTATCTTGTAGCCGTTGGAGTTGACCACGTAGAGGAACTGCACAAAGGGGTTCTTCTGGATGAACTCCTCCAGCACCGGCTCGATCACGGCCGGGGCCATGGTCTTCATCTCGGGGCGGTCGATGAGTTCGCGGCCCAGGTCCATGGCCAGGGTCTGGGCCCAGAACTTGAGCCGGTCGAACTCGCTGTGGAACAGGTCCGGCAGGTGCTTGCGGGCCAGCTTCTCCATCTCCGAGTTGCCGATGGTGGTGAGCCGGCCGCCCTCGTACTGCTCCTTGACCCACTGGTAGATCTTCAAGACCCCGGGGTGGCGCTTGTCCACCCGGCGGTCACCCTCCAGCTTGAGCCGCTGGTTGACCCAGTGGGCGATGCCCGCCGCGCCGGACTTGTCGGTGATGGCGATGGTGTAGGGCCGGCCCAGGATGGCCTCGGTGTCGAAGATATTGTATATCTCCGGGTTCTTGATCAGTCCGTCGGCATGGATGCCGGCCGAGGTGGCGTTGAAGTCCCGGCCCACAAACGGGGTGGGCGGCGGTATGCGGTAGCCGATCTCGTTTTCGAAATACTCCGCAATCTGGGTGATAACCTTGGGGTTCATGCCGTCGTCAGTGCCCCGCAGGGCCATGTACTCGATGACCAGCGCCTCCAGGGGGGTGTTGCCGGTGCGCTCGCCAAAGCCCAGGAGCGAGGCGTTGATCGCGCCGCAGCCATAGAGCCAGGCGGTGGTGGCGTTGATCAGGGACTTGTAGAAGTCGTTGTGCCCGTGCCACTCCATCAGCCGGCCCGGGCAGGCGCCGTCCTCGATCAGGGCCCGTACCAGCTTGGCCACGCTGCGGGGAAGGGCCGCACCGGGATAGGTGACGCCATAGCCCATGGTGTCGCACACGCGGACCTTGATGTCGATGCCGCTTTCCTCCCGGAGCTTGGCCAATTCCAGCACAAAGGGCACCACAAAGCCGTACACGTCGGCCCGGGTGGCGTCCTCCAGGTGGCAGCGGGGGGTGATGCCCAGGGAAAGGGCGTCCTTGACCACGCCCAGGTACTTGTCCATGCACTTCTTGCGGTTCAGGCCCAGCTTCAAGAAGATATGGTAATCCGAGACCGAGGTGAGGATGCCGGTCTCCTTGAGCCCCATCTTCTTGACCACCTGGAGCTCCTTCTTGTTGGCCCGCACCCACCCGGTTATCTCGGGGAAACGGTGGCCCAGGGCCTTGCATTTTTCCACCGCCTCGCGGTCGCGCTCGGAATAGAGGAAGAACTCACACTGGCGGACGATGCCCTTGGGCCCGGAGAGCTGGTGCAGGTAGTCGTAGAGCTGCACTATCTGCTCTACCTTGTAAGGCGGCCGCGCCTGTTGCCCGTCGCGGAAGGTGGTGTCGGTGATGAGCATCTCGTCGGGCGGGTCCAGGGGCTGGATCTTGTGGTCAAAGTCGATCCGGCAAACCTCGGAATAGGGAAACACGTTCCGGAAAAGCTGAGGTTCGGGAGGATCGTCCAACGAGGTGAAACGGGACTGATGCACGTGATCCAATAACCTTCTGCGCGGATTCCACCTAGACATGACAAATCTCTCATTCAAAGGCAAAAGGGAACTTTCGGCCGCCTGCTTACCGCGGCCTCAAAACAAGAAGGGGCACCCCCTCGGGATGCCCCTCCCTGACTTCTACTTGTAGCCCGGGAGGGGCCGTTGTTCAGCGCCGGCCCGCCCCGGGTTCCGAACTCTTTTATTTGGGCGGGCAGTAGCGCTTGGCGCCAGCCGGCGGCACATACTTGGGGAACTTCTTGGCCTGCTTGCGAGCGGCCGCCTTCTGGGCGTCGCTCACCCCGCGCGGGATCTGCAGGACCAACCCCTCCTTGATCCGGTTGGGGTTACTAATCTTCGCCTTGTTGGCGTTGTAGATCAAGGGCCACAACCAGGGATCATTGTAAATCTGCGGCTTGGCCGAGATGCTCCACAGGTCGTCGCACTTCTCCACGGTGTAGGTAGTGGGCAGGGCCGGAGCCGGGGCCGGCTTCTCGGTCACCGGGGCGGGCACGCCCTCCCACTTCTTGGGAGGAGGCGGAACGGGGGCCGGCTTCTCCTCAACGCCGCAAACCGACGCACAACCGCTGAGGAAGGCAAGCGCCACCACCACAGCGATCCACGGCAACAGTTTGACCACCTTGTACATTCCTAAAGACCTCCTTCCCATGCGAGATAAAACCCTGGAACCATGTATTTCAAAGAAAAATCATTCGTTCGCCTGTACGGCCTGGGGCCTCCATCCCCAAGCTGCTATACATGCTTATAATACGACCACCATTTTATGCATGGCCGGGTCAAGCTGTCAACTGGCAAGACCTGTTTTGCAAGACCCGACCCAAATAAGGCATTAATCCCTTTCCTGCCTGCTTTCAGAGGCTTGGGAAACAAACCCGCCCCGCGGGCGGGCTGAAGCCACCTGGCACCCCGCCTGAACGTATCTTTTACGTTTCTGGACGGTCTCCCCCGCCCCGGGCTTAAAGCTTTTTCTCCACCCTGAGCCCCAACTCCAGGAGCTGGGCCGGGTCCACCCGGCCCGGTGCCGCGGTGAGGGGACAGGCCGCCTTCTGGGTCTTGGGAAAGGCGATTACCTCGCGGATGGAGGACTCGCCGGCCAGGATGGACACCAGCCGGTCGAAGCCCAGGGCCAGGCCGCCGTGGGGCGGTGCGCCAAAGGTGAGGGCCTCCAGCAAGAAGCCGAACTTCTCGGCCGCCTCCTGTTGGCTTATCTTCAGGGCGGCGAACACCTGCTCCTGCACGTCGGGGCGGTGGATACGGATGGAGCCGCCGCCGATCTCCGAGCCGTTCAGCACCAGGTCGTAGGCCCGGGCCTTGACCGCGCCCGGGTCGTCGGCCAGCTTGTCCAAATCCTGGGGCCGGGGCGCGGTGAAGGGGTGGTGCTTGGCCGCGTAGCGCTTGGCCTCGGGGTCCCACTCCAGAAGCGGGAAGTCGGTCACCCAGCAGAAGCTGAGTTCCTTGGGGTTGGCGAGTTCGAAGCGCCGGGCCAGCTCCAGGCGCAGCCGCCCCAGGTATTCGGCCACCACCCCGGGCTGGTCCGCGCCGAAGAAGAGCACGTCGCCCTCCTCGGCGCCGGTGGCCTGGTTGATGCGCTCCATATGGCCCTGGCTGAAGAACTTGGCAATGGGCGACTGCCACTGGCCGCCGGCCTTGATCTTGACCCAGGCCAGGCCCTTGGCGCCGTAGTTGGCCACGAAGGAGGTGAGGTCGTCCAGGTCCTTGCGGGAAAGCGAAGCCATGCCCTTGCCGTTCACCGCCTTGACCGCCCCGCCCTTTTCCACCACCTGGCGGAACACCTTGAACTCGGCATCGGCCACGATGGGCGCCACGTCCCTCAGCTCCAGGCCGAAGCGCACGTCCGGCGCGTCCAGGCCGAAACGCTCCAGGGCCTCGTCATAGCTCAGCCGGGGCAGGGGCAAACCGATCTCCCGGCCGGTGGCGGCCTTCACGATGGCGGCCACCAGGCCCTCGGTGAGGCCCATCACGTCTTCCTCGTCCACGAAGCTCATCTCCAGGTCCACCTGGGTGAACTCGGGCTGGCGGTCGGCGCGCAGGTCTTCGTCCCGGAAGCAGCGCACGATCTGGTAGTAGCGCTCCACCCCCCCCACCATGAGGAGCTGCTTGAACAGCTGGGGCGACTGGGGCAGGGCGTAGAAGCTGCCCGGCTGCACCCGGCTGGGCACCAGGTAGTCCCGGGCGCCTTCAGGGGTGGAGCGGGTGAGGAAAGGCGTCTCCACCTCCAAAAAGCCCTGGCCGTTCAGGTATTGGCGGGCGGCCTGGGCCGCGGTGTGGCGGAGCTTCAGGTTGCGGAACATCTCGGGCCGGCGCAGGTCCAGGTAGCGGTACTTGAGGCGCACCGTCTCGCCCACGTTGATCCATTCCTCCAGCATGAAGGGAGGGGTGCGGCTGGGATTGAATATCTCGAACTGGTTTACCACCACCTCGATCTGGCCGGTGGCCAGCTTGGGGTTGTCCTGGCCCTCGGGGCGCCTCCGCACCACGCCCTTGACCGCCAGACAGTACTCGGCCCGGATGCCGTGGGCCTCGGAGTGGGCCCCGCCCGAGTCCTCGGGGTTGAACACCACCTGGGTGATGCCCTCCCGGTCGCGCAGGTCCACGAAGATGAGCCCGCCGTGGTCGCGGCGGCGCTGGCACCAGCCCATGAGCACCACCTCCTGGCCGTCCTGGGCCAGGCTCAGCTCACCGCAGGTGTGGGTCCTTTTCAAGTCGGTTACGAACTGCTCTGCCACTTTGTCCTCGTTCTCTATTCTAAGGAAGCGGGGCCCGCCGGGGCGCACCCGCACCAGGGATGGTTCAGCCTCGATCCGGGGCCAGGCGGTCCACCACCTGGTCCAGGGCTATCTCGCTCTGCCCGCCGTCGGCCATGTCCTTGAGCTGGCCCTTGCCCGCGGCCAGCTCCTCGGGTCCCAGGATGAGCACCTTGGCCGCCTTCAGCTTGTTGGCCCGGCGCATCTGGGCCTTGAGGCTCTTGTCCTCGGGGGTGAGCTCCACCCACACCCCCCGGCGGCGCAGCTCGCTGGCCAGGGCAAAGGCCCGGGTCCGGGCCTGCTGGCCCAGGGCCGCGATGTAAAGCGCCGGGGCGGGGGGGACTTCCTCGTCCGGCAGGAGCAGGGCCAGCCGCTCCAGGCCGAAGGCGAAGCCAATACCCCCTTGGGCCGGGCCGCCCAACATCTCGATGAGCCCATCGTAGCGGCCGCCGCCGGCCACCGCGTTCTGGGCGCCCAAATCGCCGGCCACCGCCTCGAAGGTGGTGCGGGTGTAGTAGTCCAGCCCGCGCACCAGGCGGCTGTCCAGCTCGAAATCCACCCCGGCCAGGCCGATCAGGCCTTGCACGGCCTGGAAGTGTTCCTCGCAGTCCGGGCACAGGTGGTCGGCCATGGCCGGCGCCTCTGCCACCGCCTCCTGGCAGCCCTCCACCTTGCAGTCCAGCACCCGCAAGGGGTTGCTGTCCAGCCGGCGGCGGCAATCCCCGCACAAGCGGCCGCGGCGGGACTCCAAGAAGTCCAACAGGGCCCGGCGGTAGTCCGGCCGGCACTGGGGGCAGCCCAGGGAGTTGAGCTTGATCTTGACCCCGCCGAGCCCCAGCCGTTCCAACAGGTGGGCCAGCATCACGATCAGCTCGGCATCGCACTGGGGGCCTGGATCGCCGAATATCTCCACGTCGATCTGGTGGAACTGGCGCAGGCGGCCCTTTTGGGGCCGCTCGTGGCGGAACATGGGGCCGATGAGAAACAGCTTGTGGGGGCCGGGCTGGGCGTAGCGCTTGCTCTCGATGAATGCCCGCACCAACCCAGCGGTGGCCTCGGGCCGCATGGTGAGGGAATCGCCCGAGCGGTCGGTGAAGGTATACATCTCCTTCTCGACTATGTCGGTGGCCTCGCCGATGGAGCGGGCGAAAAGCTCGGTCTTCTCCAGCACCGGGGTCTTTATCTCGCCAAAGCCAAAGGCAAAGAGCACCTGGCGGGCAATCGCCTCGATGCGCTGCCATTTCCTGGCCTCCTCGGGCCAGGTGTCCTTCATGCCCCGCACCGCCTGAATGGTCACACCAACCGCCTTTTCCGGGTCCTTCCGAATACTCAAAGGGGATAACTGCGGAATCTTGCATATATACTCACATCGCCCCCCAGCGTCAAGGGCGAGCGCCGCTGCCCACGCCTCCCGTCGCCCCCCCGCCCCCCCCCCGCCCCCCCCCGCCCCCCCCCCCCCCCCCCCCCCCGCCCCCCCCCCCCCCCCCCCCCCCCCCCC
>CAZUHP010000094.1:0-5339 GCA_964620595.1 uncultured Desulfarculaceae bacterium
GGCCTGTCTCCTGCCGAACGGGGTTGAACACCCTTTTTCTCCTTTCGGGGTGAAGTCCCGAAACTTCGGATTTCCCGAGAAAGGAGAACCCAGGGATGACAGCCTCGATTCCCGCTCGGCGGGCACCCCCCGGCGCCTGCGCCGACCAAAGGAAACCTCACCAAGCAAACGAACCTGAAACAAATGAACCTGCAAAGTGTTCACACCTCATGTGGTGTTGAACAAAGGAGGAAAGCAACATGAGCATCCCCACCCATGTGTATGAGTATCATAAGCTCCTGCGCGAGCGGGAGGACACCCTGACCGAACTGGCGCAGGCCGTGCGCGATGATAACGTGACGTGGGCCATGATGGCACTGGTCAAAGCGATGATGACCAATTCTTTCATCGAGTACACCTACACTCTCGCCATGGCCCGCAAGGATCTCCTGGCAAAGAAGTACGCCAAGCTCCCGGACGAGCTCGCTTCCCCGGGGTGCCGCGGAGAGGAGATGCTGGCATGAGAGTCAAAAGCAAGCACACCGCGGACAGTGGCCAAGTGCGGCTGGTGGACATCAAGGAGCTGTCGGCACGGTTGGGCATGGCCCCCCAGACCATCCGCAACCAGCTTTCGCTGGGTACCTTTCCCCTGCCTCCCCGCCGGGTAGGCCGTCTCTTGCGCTGGCCCCTGTGGGAGGTGGAGGAGTTCATCCGGAGGTTGCCGTCGGCCTTTTAGCCGTCCATCCTCCATTTCAGACTAGTTGCCCGGAGCGGGTTCCATCACGGCCCGCTCCGGGCCGTTTTATATTCGGAGGCAGAAAAAGTTATGGGTATCTATCGCCGAAAAGACAAGAACGGCCGCCCCCACGGTCCCTGGATCATCCAGTATCCCCACCGCCGCGACCCCTTGAGCGGCCGGGTAATCTACACCACGCGCACGGTGGGCCATTCAAAGCGCCTGGCCAAGCGGGCTCTGGCTCAAAAACTCCTGGAGTGGGAGCGCAAGAAGCTGCTGGGCCAGGAGGTACAGAGTCCGGAGACGGTGTCCGATCTGATGGAGTGGTTCCTGGGCCTGGGCGAGGTAAAGGCCACGACCTCCTATCGAAGCTACGTTTGGATGGCCAAGGTGGTCACGCGTGATCTGGGCCGGACACCGGCGGCCGGGTTACGGCCGGCGGCAATCAACGCCTGGCGGAGTCGTCTATTGGAGCAGGGTTTGTCGGCGGGCACGGTGAACCGTTTGTTCTCAGGCTTGCGGCGCGCGTACAACCTGGCCGTGCGCGAGGGGCTGCTAACGCGCAATCCCTGCTGGAAGCTTAAATGCCTGCCCGATATTCATGATCCTCGCCCAGTGATCACCTCCGAGCAGATGGCGCGGTTGCTGGAGTTGCTGCCTGAGCAAGGCCGGATACCGGTGTTGCTGGCCTACCTGACCGGCATGCGCAAGGGAGAGATCGTCTCGCTCACCTGGGATCAGGTGGATCTGGCCGAGGAGATGATCATCCTGCCGGCCTCCAAGACCAAGACCAGGCGGCACCGGATAATCCCCATTCCCGGGCCGGTGCTCTCTTGGTTGCGGGAGCAGGGCCCCGGCGAGGCGGGGGAGTTGGTCTTCCTCTCTGCGCGGGGCGGGCCGCTTCTCAGCCTGGCCAAGTGGTTCAAGAAGGCCGCCGGCAAGATCGGAGTGCAGGCGCGCTTCCACGACCTGCGTCACAGCTTCGTCACTCTCGCGCGTCAGGCGGGCGTGGAGCGGTCGGTGATCAAGACCGTCACCGGCCACGCCACGGACCATATGTTCGAGCATTACAACCACGTGGACCAGGGGGACGCCCGCCAGGCGGTGCGGACCATGGAGCGCCTGGCCGGGCTGAAAGACGAGGTGCCCTGATTCATGATCCCTCCCGACCGGGGTGACAACCCCGGTCGGGGGTTTCAGTCCCGGGGTGAGATCCGCAGCTTCTCCAGCCATGCCCTTGCCAATTGCGAGGCGGAATATCCCTCGGGCGGGGCTGGTCCCAATCTTCGGATGAGGGTGGGTTTCGACACGTCCAACAGGGTTGCGGCCGCGGCCTGGTGGAAATGGGGCAGCCGCCGGTGCTGCTTCAAGGCAAGGTTCACCAGGTCCAAGGCATGAAGGTAGGTGCTGGTGGTGATCCAGGGCTCGGCGTGTCCCAGGAGCTTGGAGACCACTGGTATGACCATGGCCCGGTTGAAGCGATAGGCCGGACCCAAAAGCGATGAGGCCAAAAGATGCAGGTGAGAGGGGGAGAAATCTTCTCCGTGCACCTCGTTCAACTTGACGCGCAGCTTTTCCATGGCCCCTTGGAAGGGGGTGGTCGGCTCCAGGCAGCCGGCCATGAGCAGGCGCAGGGTCAGCAGGGTGGCGGCGGAGTGACGCAGGGAGTGGAAGGTTGCCTCCAGGCGGGCCAAGCCCCGATCCAGGTAGGCCATGAGCTCCTCCCCCTGGGGAAGTAGCGGCTCGTCGGAAGCTTCCTTGGTCATCCGGTGCAAGTAGGGCGTAACCACCTCCGTCCAGGACGGGGGCGACAGGTGGGTGAGGGGCACGTAGCGTCTGCCCGCGCTGGTCTTGGATACGGTGACGAAGATCCCCGGCCGGGCGCCGGGTACGATGTCTTTGGCCTGGAGGCCGAGTGCCTCCTGGCGGCGCAACCCGCCGTAATAGCCCAAGGCCAGGAGCAGGGTCGACTGGGTGCGGTCCAGGTGCGGGGGCGTTTCTTGCCAAAGGGCCCGCACCTCTGACGGTATGAGCACCCGGCCAGCCGACAGGGGAACTTTCACCGCAAGGGCGGGGTGGCCCCATTCCAATGTGCCGGGTGGCGCGGGCAGCAGGTGGGCGTGGTGTTTTTCCAGAAAACCCCAGAAGCGCTTGGCCAGGCTCCGGGCCATACGCCTGGTGCGTGGACTGGGAAAGATGGCCATCCAGGCAGCCAAGTGGGTGGTGAGCTGGTCGGGAGGCATCTCGTGCGGCCATCTCCCGGGTGGCAGGTGATGGACCACCAACTCCAGCAGGCGCACCAGGTCGGTGGCCAGGGCCCGTGGCGCAGCGGGACGGCGGTTGGCGAGCAGGCGGGCGGCGAAAAACAAGATCGCCGCCCCGGCCAAGCGGGTGGTGGGGTCGTGGCCGGGTAGGGTCTCGACCAGGCGTTGCAGTTTACGGACCACGGTCTTACGCCGGGACCGGTGGGGCTTTCGGGGCAGGCCGCTTATCAGCCGGCGCGCCTGGCGGCTCACCTGTTCCAGTTCCTCGGCCAGTCTGGCATCAAAGGGACGGAGAGTAACACGAGGAGAGGGAATCGGCGCCTTCCTCCTAGGGCGGCGCTTGCAGGGAAGCGGAGGGCGCCGCCCCTCCAACAGGGCCTTCCAGGAGGACTGGTCCAGGGGAGAGTTGGCCAGCCGGCCGGAGAGGTATCCCAACAGCGCGGGCGGCATCCAGGTGGCCACGGCCAGGCGGGCGGCCCGCACCAGGCGCATGGTAGTGAAACGCCGTGCGTCCGCCGGCAGGGCCTGGGCGGAGAGCCATTTCAGCCAGCGCGAGAAGCGCTGATGCAGGATCACACCCTTGCCCCGGGAACGCGGCCGGCGGGATTCGTCCTGGTAGAAACGCGGAGGAAAGAGCCAGGGGGAGCTCTCGCCCATGCGGCGGGCAAAGTGCACCAGCCTCAGCAAGAACAACCGCGAGAGGGGAGAAAACACCCACCGCCGGGCGCCAGCGCGGCCCTCCACCACCACCCCGTCTTCGGCCAAGTGTCTCACCTCCAAGGGCGCCACCGCGCCAGCCAGGTCGTAGGCCAGAAGGTCACCCGAAACAACCAAGGCCATCAAGGCACAGCAGGCGTGGTGGTCCAGGGCGTCCAGGGAGGAGATCTCCGGTGGCTCCAGGGGTCCGGCCAGCATCTGCCTCGTCAGATACGCCAAGTCCAGCAGCAGCTCGTCGTGATCGCGGCAGGCCGGCAGGCAGCGGTTGCGGGGCAGGCGCACGGGCACGTTAATGGCCGGCAAGCGTACCAGGCCGGCCATGTGCCAGGCCGAGGCCAACTCCTCCAGGGCGCGCAGGCGTTGGATGGTGGTTGCGCGGTAGGGTGGAAGGCCGGCCAGCTCCTCCACCACCGCCCGCAGGCGGCTAGGAGCCACCGCCAGGGGCAGGGGCAAGGGCTTCTTGCCCCGCGCCTCTGCCAGCACCAGCCCTACCAGCCGCTCTACCCAACCGTCCAGTTCCTGGTGTTCCCGCAGGAAGTCGCTGGCAAGGCGACGTACTCCCGCCTGCCACTCCTCTGGTCTCATTCCCACCTCTCCGGCAGCCCGATCCCCAGCTCGGCCACCAGCTCATCCATGGCGTTTTCCAGCCCTTCCACTTGCGACTCGGGCGGCTCCAAGTGGAGCACGTCCAGGGCGTCGGGGCCGCGATGATGATGGCCCAACAAGGCGTCGGCCACCCGGTAGGAGCATCGCCCGGCCAGGTAGCTGCGCACCAGGTGCCGCCAGGCATTGGCCACGAAGGGATAGGTTATTCTTTCCCCTGCCAAGAATGCCTTCATGACCCGGAAGGAAAGCGGCAGGGCATGGTGGTAGTCATTCACCAGGAAGAAGAGGCTGTTGGGGCCGGGGAGCCGTGTCTTGTCCACCCGCGGCCAAAAGGGCGTTTTCTCCAGCTGCCGGTTGGCCTGCGCCAGCAGAATCAGCAACTGACGCACCAAGGGATGCAAAGGCACCAGCCGCCACTCCAAGCGGCCGGGACTCATCTTGTCGTTCACCTTGAGCCAGGCCCCCACCTTGTCACCAAACGGCGGCGCCGCCATGGGACGCACCCCGGTGGTGGCCCGCAACACCTCCCAGACATACACCGCCAGCCAGTTGCGCCAACGTGGAAATCCACTCCAACGCCCGCTACGCGCCTGCCGGAGCTGCTCGAACAGCAGCCCCAGCCACCAGCGGGCCTCGCCCAGGCCGGGCGTGAAGATGCTGCCCACCGGACCCGAAAGCTCCAGGGCGGGTACCGGCGGAGGTTTGGGCCGCTCGAGCCTTATACCCAGGGACCGGCATTCCTGCACGATGAGCTGTTGCATCTGCCTATGGGTGGTTAGGTAGCCGCGGGAGAGCTTCTCGTAGGTGCTGCAGAAGTAGTGCATGCCGGCCACCCGGGCCGTGACCGGCCTGAAGGCCACCAGCCCGCCCAACTCGGGCTCCAGGCCGAAGTAGCAGGTGTAGAGGAGCTCAAAGGCCCGGGAAAGGCGCCTCAGGGTAACTCCCTCGGGCAGCACTGCGCCAAAGTCCAATTCGTCCGGCAGCCAAGGATCGCCTGGCAGAGGCCGGCGGATCTCCACCACCTCGCGCAACATGCC
>CAZUHP010000094.1:5439-7037 GCA_964620595.1 uncultured Desulfarculaceae bacterium
TGGTAGAGACGCGCCAACTGGTAGAGGGTCACCCCCTCCCGTGCCCACAGGGGAGCCACCGCAAAGCGGTAGCACAGGGCAGCACGCATGCGCCGGGCCAGCCAGCCGGCCCGGGCGGTGGAGGGCAGATCCAGCAACTCCACCACCTCCTCGGCCTCTTCGTCCAAGGCCACCCCCTCCCGCACCAGGCGAAACAACTCGCGCTTGCTCCCGCGCCAGGTGGTGGTGATTCGCGACCCACCCCTGCCAATGGACACGCCCCGATATTCGCCTTGCTCCACCAGCCGATTGATTCGCTTTATCCAGGGGAGGTCGCCCACGCGCTCATCCCCGCCCCAGCGCCGGCGTGGCAAAGGAAGTTGATGACTCCACAGCCGCTCCAGGTGGCGAGAAGACTGGACTACGTACTTCTCCTCCAGTTTCTTTCGCTGCTCCGGGCTTTGGCTACCCCGGCTGCTGCTGCGGTGGTGGGCGCGCAGGGCCTCCTGGGCGGCCGGAGAATGCACCAGCTCGTTCAGGGTGGTCGGCAACGCTTCCCCCGGCGGAAAGTGCTGCAAAACCTGACGCGCCGCCAAGGAGGTGCGGTACAGGGTCTGGCGGTCGTTACGGCCTGCGCAGGCCCTGGCCAGCCGACGGAGATTCAGGTGAACCTCCCAGCCCAGGTCCCGGTAGGCAGAAGGCAGGAGTTGTTCCAGGTCCTCGAAGGAGTGAAGCCTTCCGCAGCCGCAGTCGTGGAACTGGCGGTGGAAGTGGTAGAAGGGGATATCCTCCACCGACCGGGAGGGAATGGGCCAGCACCGGCGACCATGGGCGCGGGTGTGCTCAGACTGGAGCTGGTCCAGCAGCTCCTCCACCTGGTTTCGCAACCGCTCCCCCACGGCTGCTTGCTCCCCCGCCGCCCGCAATGAATGCTCCAGGAGATACAGCACGGCTACGTGCACCCGCAGCAGGTGAAGCGGCTCCGGCGCATCCACCAAGGCACAGAGAAAACCTGCCAGCAGCGCATATTCTTCCTTAAGCCCTGCCAGGGATTCGGGGAGCTTCGGCTCCCAAGGGGTTTCGCTTGCCGACGCCAGCCTGGTCAATATCGTCCGCATGGGGAACGCCTACCGAAGAAGTGAGTTGGTGGTGTGATCCGCAGCACGTCGGCCCTGCCAAAGGCCCATGCGCATGAGCCGTTTCCGGACGGTCTCGTGGCTCAGGCCCAAATACTCCCCCAGAATGGTGGTGCTGCGCAATCTCTCCACCCCCAGCAGCCGGGACAGGGGGCTCCCAGGGTCATATATCGAACGCAGAAGGTACTCCTCATGACCCTGGTACCATAGAGACTCCAAACGCCACCACAGGTGCAGCTCGGCCAGCGTGGCCACCTCGGCCTCGCAGCTGTTCCCTACCCTCAACTTCCAGGCGGCCAGGCGGTGCTCACGGGCCAGGAGATAGGGGACCAGGCCCGCCACCAACTCTGGCCTGCCCCTGCCGCGAGTGCTGCGCACCAACAAAGGGCGTATAGCCAACAATGCCATCAGCGCCTCGGGCCGCACCGCGGCCATGGCCCTTTCGTATTTCCCGCCTACTCGATCCACAGCCTCTGCCAGCAG
>CAZUHP010000095.1:0-7001 GCA_964620595.1 uncultured Desulfarculaceae bacterium
TCCTCGGGGCTGAGCTGGGTCTCGCCCTTGGGGGTGATCTTGCCCACCAGGATGTCGCCGGCCTTGATCTCGGCGCCGATGCGCACGATGCCCGACTCATCCAGGTTCTTGAGGGCCTCCTCGCCCACGTTGGGTATGTCGCGGGTGATCTCCTCCTTGCCCAGCTTGGTGTCCCGGGCCACGGTCTCGAACTCCTCGATGTGCAGCGAGGTGTAGACGTCTTCCTTGACGATGCGTTCGGAGACCAGGATGGAGTCCTCGTAGTTGTAGCCGCCCCAGCTCATGAAGGCCACGGTGACGTTGCGGCCCAGGGCCAGCTCGCCGCCGTCCACCGCGGGGCCGTCGGCCAGGATCTGGCCCTTCTTGACCCGCTGGCCGCGGTAGCAGATGGGTTTCTGGCTGGTGCAGGTGTTCTGGTTGGAACGCTGGAACTTGATGAGCTTGTATATCTTCACCTGGCTGTGGGCGTCGGCGGTGAGCGGCTTGTCGTAGCGCACCACGATGCGGCTGGCGTCCACGTCGTTCACCACCCCGTCGGCCTCGGCCACCACGCACACGCCCGAGTCGGCGGCCACCACCTTCTCGATGCCGGTGCCCACCAGGGGGGCGTCGGTGGACAGGAGCGGCACCGCCTGGCGCTGCATGTTGGAGCCCATGAGGGCGCGGTTGGCGTCGTCGTTCTCCAGAAACGGCACCAGGGAGGCGGCCACGGACACGAGCTGGTTGGGGCTCACGTCCATGTACTCCACCTCCTCCGGGCTGACCAGCATGAACTCGCCGGCCACCCGGGCGCTCACGATGTCGCGGGTGAAGTTGCCCTTCTCGTCCAGGGGGGCGTTGGCCTGGGCGATGGGATGGGTGCCCTCCTCCAGGGCGGAGAGGAACACCACATCCTTGGTGGCCTTGCCGCCGCCGGCCTTGCGGTAGGGAGTCTCGATGAAGCCGTAGTCATTGACCCGGGCATAGGTGGACAGGCTCACGATCAGGCCGATGTTGGGGCCCTCCGGGGTCTCGATGGGGCAGATGCGGCCGTAGTGGGTGGAGTGCACGTCGCGCACCTCGAAGCCGGCGCGCTCGCGGGTGAGCCCGCCCGGCCCCAGGGCGGAGAGGCGCCGCTTGTGGGTGACCTCGGAGAGCGGGTTGGTCTGGTCCATGAACTGGGAGAGCTGGCTGGTGCCGAAGAACTCCTTGACCACCGCCGAGACCGGCTTGGAGTTGATCAAATCGTGAGGCATGAGCGCCTCTATCTCCTGCAGGCTCATGCGCTCCTTGATGGCGCGCTCCATGCGGACCAGGCCGATGCGGTACTGGTTCTCCAGGAGCTCGCCCACCGCGCGCACCCGGCGGTTGCCCAGGTGGTCGATGTCGTCCACCTGGCCCTCGGCGTCCTTGAGGCGGATCAACTCCTTGACCGCCTCCAGGATGTCCTCGCGGCGGAGGGTGCGCACGTCCTCGGGCACGCCCTCGAAGCCCAGGCGCAGGTTGATCTTGAGGCGGCCCACCGCGGAGAGGTCATAGTGCTCGGGCGAGAAGAACAGGTTGTGGAAGAAGGTGCGGGCCACCTCCAGGGTGGGCGGGTTGGAGGGGCGGAGCTTGCGGTAGATGTCCACGATGGCGTCGTCTTCGGACTCCACCTTGTCCAGTTCCAAGGTATCACGGAAGCTGGTGGAGGAGCGCATGGGGTCGATGTAGAGCACCGGCAGCTCCCCCACGCCCGCGGCCCGCAGCTTGAGCAGCGCCTCCTCGGTGACCGGCTGGTTCAGGGCCAGGATAACCTCGCCGGTGTTGGGGTCGGCCAGGTCCCGGGCGGCGAAGCGGCCCAGCAGGTCCTGCTCCGTCATCTCGATGCGCTCGAGCTTCAGCTCCTGGATGCGCTTCAGGGCCCGGCGGCTCACCTTCTTGCCGGCGCGCACCAGGGGCTTGCCGGTCTGGGGGTCCTTCAGGTCCTGGCTCATCTCCCGGCCCATGAGCAGGTCGGGGTCCACCTTGAGGTATACCTTGTCGTCTTCCAGGAGGAACACCTCGGTGGGGTACATCATGTCCAGGAGCTCCTGGGCGCTCCAGCCCAGGGCCTTGAGCAGGAGCGTCACCGGGAACTTGCGGCGGCGGTCGATGCGCACGTAGAGGATGTCCTTGGGGTCGAACTCCAGGTCGATCCAGGAGCCGCGCAAGGGGATGATGCGGGCCGAGTAGAGGAGCTTGCCGCTGGAGTGGGTGCGGCCCTTGTCATGGTCGAAGAAGATGCCGGGCGAGCGGTGGAGCTGGCTCACCACCACGCGCTCGGTGCCGTTGATGATGAAGGTGCCGCGCTCAGTCATCAGGGGCAGGGTGCCGAAGTATATCTCCTGCTCCTTGATGTCGCGGATGGACTGGGTCTCGGTCTCCTTGTCCACGTCGTAGACCACCAGGCGCACCGTGAGCTTCAAGGGTGCCTCGTAGGTCATGCCCCGGGCCAGGCATTCCTCCACGTCGTACTTGACCTCGCCAAAGGTATAGCTCACGTACTCCAGCGAGGAAGTGCCGGAGAAATCCCGGATGGGAAAGACGCTCTTGAACACCCCGTGCAACCCGATGTCCTGCCGCTGGTCGGGCGGCACGTCCATCTGCATGAAGCGCTCGTAAGATTGCTTCTGCATGTCGATCAGGTTGGGGATGTCGATGATTTTGGCGATCTTGCCGAAGTTTTTGCGAACCCGGTTCCTGGTCGCGCTAGCCTGGCTCATGGACTCTCCTTAAGGGAAAGGGCGGCCTCTCAAGCCTTTTCACCCCCCGCCCGCCTCACTTGGAGCCGCGCCGCGGCGCGGCGTTCTCCGCCACGGGCGCACGGCGGCACCTGGCCGCTTGCCCTCGAGATAAGCGGCCCGGTTCCGCCGGGGGGCATCACGAATTTTCGGCGCCCGCCGCGGCCCCGGCTGGTTCCGGCCGGGGCCGGCGGCGGGGTTTGGGTATGGTTGTGGGCGCGGGGGGCGACTACTTGACCGCCACCACGCCGCCGGCCTCTTCGAGCTGGTTCTTGATGCTCTCGGCCTCTTCCTTGCTGACGGCTTCCTTGACCGCCTTGGGCGCGCCGTCCACCAGCTCCTTGGCCTCCTTGAGGCCCAGGCCGGTGATGGCCCGCACCGCCTTGATCACCTGGATCTTCTTGTCGCCGGGGCTCTCCAGGATCACGTCGAACTCGGTCTTCTCCTCCTCGGCCGCGGCCTCGCCGCCGCCGGCCGGGGCAGCGGCCACCGCCACGGGCGCAGCCGCGCTCACGCCGAAGGTCTCCTCCAGCTCCTTGACCAGCTCGGAAAGCTCCAGCACGCTCATGTTCTTGAGGAACTCGATCACGTCAGCCTTGGTGATGTCAGCCATTTCAAATCTTCCTTTCCGGGGCCGTGCGCCTTGCCTCGTCTTTCCAGGCGCAGGCCGTGCGTAGCATTGACTCGGGTACGGGAGCCTAGGCGGCCTCGGCCTTTTGCTCCTCGATCTGCTTCAGCGCGGTAACCAGCCCGCGCGGCACCGCGGCCAGCACGCTGACCAGGTTGCGGGCCACGCCGTTCATCACGCCCAGGAGCTGGGCCAGGAGCACCTCGCGGCTGGGCAGCTTGGCCAGGGCAGAGACTTCCGCGGCGCTGATGAGCTTGCCCTCCAGGACCCCCTGCTTGATCTCAAGGTTGGGGTTGTCCTTGGCGAAGTTCACCAGCACCTTGGCCAGCTCCACCGGGTCCTCATAGCTGAAGCCCAGCCCGTTGGGTCCGGTCAGGTCCTGGGTGAGCGGCTCGGCGTCCGTGCCCTGGCTGGCGAGCTTCAAGAGGGTGTTCTTGACCACCATGTACTCCAGGCCCGCGTCTTTCAGCCTCTGACGCAGGTCGGTCATCTGATCGACCTTGAGCCCGGAGAAGTCGGTCAGGATCACCGCGCTCGCGCGGGCCAGGCGCTCGGATACCGCGCTGACCACCGCTTCTTTTTCGCTGCGATTCACCTTTCGCCACCTCCTTTGTTTCTTGCGCCCTTGGTTTTTGGCGTCAAAGACACCAGAAGGAGGCGGGCCTGATCCCAGTCAATGCCACACCTGCCCTTCCTCGTTCTCGGCGGGCGACCCCAAGGTAGGGTCTTTAAGGCCTTTTGCCTGGCCGCCTGCTGTCTCTGACTCGAGGCGCAGATCCGGTAGCCTGCTTATACCAAGCGGCGCGCCCGACAGGGCCGTCCGGCGCTCCGCCAAAAACTTGTCTTGCTCTCCCCCAGGGCTGGGGCCGCCGCGACCCGGCCGCACCCAGCTTGTCGGCGCATGGCGCCTATCCCCTGCTCAACCCTGCCGGCCGTTGTTTCCCTGCCGGTCGTCACCCCCCCTGCCGGTCGTTGCCCCCCTGCCGTCCCTGCTCCGACCTGCCTGTTCCCGCGTTCGCCCCGGCCCTACTCGGCCTTGCTCGGCGCCAGGCTTAGCCTTGCCTTTGCTTTCGCCCCGGCTTCGCTTTCGCCCCGGCCCCACGTTCGCCCCGGCTTCGCCGCCGCCCTTGCTTCGCTTTCACCCCGGCTTCGCCTCGGCTCCGGCTTCGCCGCCGTCGCCCCCACTTCGCCCCGGCCCCACTTTCGTCCCGGCCCCGTTTTCGCCCCGGCGCCTTGCGTGGCTGCCCTGGTCTTTCCAGCCCCCCCGGCCCTCGGGCTACTGGATGAGGGCCTTGGCCTCGGCGGGGTCCAGCTTGACGCCGGGCCCCATGGTGGTGGAGAGGCTGATGCCCTTGATGTAGGTTCCCTTGGCGCTGGCAGGCTTGAGGCGCAGCAGGGTCTCCATGAGGCTGTTCAGGTTTTCGAGGATCTTCTCCGGGCCGAAGCTCTTCTTGCCGATGGGGGCGTGCACCACACCGCCCTTGTCCACGCGGAACTCGATCTTGCCGGCCTTGATCTCCTTGACCGCCTTGGCCAGGTCAAAGGTGACGGTGCCGCTCTTGGTGTTGGGCATGAGCCCGCGGGGGCCCAGGATGCGGCCCAGCTTGCCCACCACGGCCATCATGTCAGGGGTGGCGATGGCGCGGTCGAAGTCGGTCCAGCCGCCCTGGATCTTCTCGGCCAGGTCCTCGGCGCCCACGAAGTCGGCGCCGGCCTCCTGGGCCTCTTTTTCCTTTTCGCCCTTGGCGAACACCGCCACCCGGACCTCCTTGCCGGTGCCGTGGGGCAAGGCCACGGTGCCGCGCACCATCTGGTCGGCGTGGCGCGGGTCCACGCCCAGGCGCACCGCCACGTCCACGGTTTCGTCGAAGTTGGCGTAGGCCGTATCCAGGGCCAGGGCCACGCCCTCCTCGAAGGAGTAGCGCCGCCCACGCTCTATCTTGGTCATGGCGGTGTTGAATTTCTTACCGTGCTTGGCCATTGGAACCTCCGTAAGTTCAAAGCGGAGCCCGTGTGCTAATGGCCCGGCCAGGCCTCCACGGGGTTTAGCGGCCTTCCCGAAACCGGGGAGGCCAAATATTTAATTATAGCTGAAAACAGCTTATTGGACCACCTCAATGCCCATGGAGCGGGCGGTGCCCATGATGGTCTTCACCGCCGCGTCCAGGTCCTTGGTGTTGAGATCGGCCATCTTGGTCTGGGCGATCTCCTTGACCTGCTTCATGGTGAGCCGGCCCACCTTCTCCTTGTTGGGCTCGCCGCTGCCCTTTTCGACGCCGGCGGCCTTGCGGATCAGCACTGCGGCCGGGGGGGTCTTGGTGATGAAGGAGAAGCTGCGGTCGGCATAGACCGTGATCACCACCGGGATGATGGTGTCGCCCTCGCCCTGGGTGCGGGCGTTGAAGGCCTTGCAGAACTCCATGATGTTGGCGCCGTAAGGGCTCAAGGCCGGGCCCACCGGGGGGCTGGGGTTGGCCTTGCCGGCGGGGATTTGCAGCTTGATGTTGGCTACGACTTTCTTGGCCATGGTGACTCCAAATCGGTATCGCGCGTTCGGCCTCTTGCCCGGCCCGGGGACTCGCGCTGGCGCGCATGCCCTCGTTTGGCCGGGCGGGCCGGACGGTGTACTAGACTGCGGTGACCTGGACGAACTCCAGTTCCACGGGCGTGGCCCGGCCGAAGATGGTGATCAGGACCCGGAGCTTGCCCTTGTCCGGGAAGACTTCCTCCACCGTGCCGTTGAAGTTGCTGAAGGGACCATCTATGACCCGCACCTCGTCCCCCTCGCTGAAGCTGTACTTGGGGCGCGGCGCCTTGGCGCCTTCGGCCATCTGGTCCAGGATGCGCTGGGCCTCCTCCTCGGTGATGGGGGTGGGCTTGGTCTCGGTGCCGCCCACGAAGCCGGTCACCTTGGCGGTGGACTTGACCAGATACCAGCTCTGGTCGTTCATCTCCATCTCGACCAGGATGTAGCCGGGGTAGAACTTGCGGGCGCTCTCCCGGCGCTGGCCCTTGACCATCTCCACCACCTTCTCCATGGGCACCAGGATGCGGCCAAAATACTCGGACATCCCGTGGCTCTTGATCCGCTCGGTCAAGGCTTCCTTGACCTTGTTCTCAAAGCCAGAGTAGGTGTGGACTATGTACCAGTTCTTGGCCAAAGGGTTCCTTTCCCCTGCTATGTCAGGCGTTCGAGCCAGGCGGCCGGCTAACCCACCACCAGCCGCACCAGGCGGGCCAGCACCATGTCCACCAGCCCCAAGAAGATGGCCACGATGCCCACCAGCACCAGCACCACACTGGTAGAGGTGATGGTCTGGCGCTTGTTGGGCCAGGTCACCTTCTTGAGTTCGGTCTTGACCTCCCGGAGGAACTGGACCGAGGACTCCCACCAGGTGGCGGGCCCGTTGGACGAAGCTTGGGCCGCTGCGGCGCGGGCCTTGCCCTTGACGGGCTGCTTGGACTTCTTGCCGGTCTTCTTGTGGGCCATGCTTCAACCGCCTCGAGGGGCGCCCCGGCCCGGGAGCAGGCCGCGCCCGGTCTGGGGCGCGGGCGCCTGTTTTCAAAAAGTGGCAGGCCTGGAGGGAATCGAACCCCCAGCCTTCGGATTTGGAGTCCGACGCTCTAGCCTA
>CAZUHP010000096.1:0-6764 GCA_964620595.1 uncultured Desulfarculaceae bacterium
AGAGCGCCGAGGCGGTGCGGGGCCTGGTCAAGACCCTGGGCGAGCTGGGCTACTAGGGGCCGTACCTCCCGCCCCCCCGTCGCCCCCCCGTCGCCCCCCCCCGTCGCCCTCCGACGACGGGGGGGGGCGACGGGGGGGGCAGCTTGGCTCAGAGCCCTCCACATCTCCCCTGCCAGGGATTTTTCCTTCCGAACAACCAGCCAAACGCGGGCCAGCCGAAAATTTGTGCGCTTTGCAGGGGCAAAATGGACAATCAATGGTAGGTTTAATATAAGAGAATCCGGTGGCGCGAGTGAGCATATCCCACTGGCAGCCAGAGGTTGGGCGAATGCCTGGTCAGCCGGTTCCAAATGGTGTATAGTCCCTTTCCTTGTTTTGCAACCGGAGCTGCCCACAATAGAATACGTGCCCCGGCTGGAGCGGACAGCCGCGTAGCCGGGCGGCGCAAACACGAGGGAAATACAAACCCGCCAGCGGTCCAGAAGTATCCAGCCTGGCCGCCTCCCTGCCTGCCTTGGCGAAACAAGACCCCCCATATGAACCACGGAGTATTTTGCAATGAAGATGTCGCTCGCCAAAAAATTGGTGATCGGTGGAATATTGATGGTGTCCCTGCCCTTGTTGACCCTGGGCTGGTTTGCCTATGACAAGGCTTCCACGAGCCTCATGGGGCAGGCTTATGCCAATGCCAAGGGAAGGGCCCAGAGCCTGGCCGACATGGTGCAACTGGTGATGCAGGAGGAGGTCAAGTTGGCCTGGGGCCTGGCCAAGAGCAATACCACCATTGCCGCGGCCCAGAAAGTGGCCCAAAGCGGAGTAGCGGACGCCGCGGACCTGATAAAGGACCTGGACCGGAACCTAGCCCGCTTCAAGGCCTCCCCGGCCGGCGAGGACTATGAGACCATTTTCGTGACCGGCGTGGACGGCAAGATCTACGCCGACTCCCTGGGCGGCAAGACCAACGGAGAGGACGTGAGCAAGCACGGGTACTTTGGCCGGGTCCTCCAGGGCAAGGTGGCGGTGGGCTCGGTGGTCAGGTCCGAGGCTTCCGGCCAGCCCGTGGCCGTGGTCGCCCTGCCCGTGCAGGACCCTGGCAGCGGCAAGGTCATAGGCGTGCTGGGCGTGGAGATCAGCATCGATTTCCTGGTCAAGAAGGTGGCGGGCATCAAGATCGGCCAGACCGGCTATCCTTTCATGGTGGCTGCCGACGGCACCACCATCGCCCACCCCAAGAAGAAATTCGTGCTGAATCTCAACTTGAAGAAGATTCCGGGCATGGAGGACATCACCCGGCGGGCCCTGGCCGGCCAGGCCGGGGTGGAGGCCTATGTGTTCCGCGGCACCCGCAAGATCGCCGGTTTCGCCCCGGTGCCCCTGACCGGGTGGAGCGTGGTGGTCACCCAGAACCAGGAAGAGTTCTTGAGCCAGATCCGGGCCATCCGCAACGGGGTGGCCTTGATCGCGGCGGTGGCCCTGGGCCTGGCCCTGGTGCTGGTGCTGTGGTTCGCTCGCAGCATCTCCCGGCCCATCGTGCGGGTGGCCGACGGCCTGCGCGATGCCTCCACCCAGGTGGCGGCCGCGGCCAACCAGGTCTCCTCCTCCAGCCAGACCCTGGCCCAGGGGGCCAGCGAACAAGCGGCCTCCCTGGAGGAGACCAGCGCCTCCTTGGAGGAGATATCCTCCATGACCAAGCAGAACGCGGATAATGCCCGCCAGGCCGATTCCTTGGGCCGCGAGGCGGCCGAGGTGGTGTCCCAGGCCAACCACACGGTGACCGAACTCACCAAGTCCATGGCCGACATCGACCATGCCAGCGAGGAAACCTTCAAGATCATCAAGACCATCGACGAGATAGCCTTCCAGACCAACCTCTTGGCCTTAAACGCCGCGGTGGAGGCCGCCCGCGCCGGGGAGGCGGGAGCGGGCTTTGCGGTGGTGGCCGACGAGGTGCGCTCCCTGGCCATGCGCGCGGCCGAGGCGGCCAAGAACACCTCGGCCCTCATCCAGGCCACCATGGAAAAGGTGAAGAGCGGCGTCAGCCTGGTGGAGAACACCCGCGAGGCCTTCGACCAGGTGGCCGGCTCCACCAGCAAGGTGTCCGAGCTGGTGAGCGAGATCGCCGCGGCCTCCACCGAACAGGCCCAGGGCATCGACCAGATCAGCAAGGCCATGTCCGAGATGGACAAGGTGACCCAGTCCGCCGCGGCCAACGCCGAGGAGACTGCCAGCGCCTCGGAGGAGATGAACGGCCAGGCCGACAGCATGCAGTCCTTTGTGGCCGACCTCATGGCCGTGATCAACGGCAGCGGCAAGGAAGGCGGCACGGACAAGGGCCGGCCGGCAGCCCTGGGCATGAAGAGCGAGGGGGGCCGCAAGCGCCGTATGCTGCCGGTGCCGGAGGCCTTTTCCCGCAAAAAGGGCTCCCAGCCCCGCACCCGGTCCGGCTCGGACCGGTCCCAGCCCAAGCCAGAGGATGCCATCCCTATGGGGGATGATGATTTCAGCGATTTCTAAAAAGATACCCTACGGCGGCGGGGAGGTTTTGTCTTCCTCCCCGCCGCCGTTGCTTTAGTATTGAAGGTAGGGGTCGCCCAAAGATCGGCGGGGCGCAAGATTTCCGTCACCAGTCACAACCGCGGGCAGGGCTGGACGATGGAGCGGGGCCGGACGATGGATATGAAAAAGTACCTGGGCGTGGTGCTGCCCGCTCTTTTGAGCGTGTTGCTCTTCGGCCTGGTGGTGTTCTTTTTCCTTCGTCCCCACATGCGGGAGATGGTCCTGGACGCCAAGCGCGAACTCATCCAGGAACTCTCCTTGACCTGCTGGCAGATGTTCGCCTCCCTGGAGAAACAGGAGCGCCGGGGAGTCCTGACCCGGGCCCAGGCCCAGGCCTGCGCCCGGCAGGCAGTGCGCGACTTCCGCTTCGGGCCCGAGCGCAAGGATTATTTCTGGGTGGTGGACCTGGAGGGCCGGAGCCAGGCCAACCCTTATCATCCCGAGGACAGGGGCAAAAGCGTACTGGGACTCACCGACCCCCAGGGGAAGCACTTCATCCGGCGCGCCTTGGAGATCGCCCGCACCAAGGGCGAAGGCTATCTTACCTACGTGTGGTATCGCAAGGGCGACAACTCCCGCCTGGAGCCCAAGATAGTACATGTGCGTCTTTTCAAGCCCTGGGGCTGGGTCATTGCCGCTGGGGTGTACATGGGCGACGTGGAGGCCGAGAACCGGCAGATGAACCAGCGGCTCCTCTTGGCGGGGGTGGGCGTGCTCCTTTTGGTGGTGCTGGTGGCCGCCTATATCACCTGGCGCCAGATGCTCTCCGAGCACCGCCGCCTGGCGGCCGAGGGCGCCCTGCGCGAGGCCCTGGACAAGTACCGGGCCGTCCTGGAGTCCTCGCCCAACCCCCTGGTGGTCTATGACACCGAGGGCAGGGCGGTCTACATCAACCCGGCCTTCACCCGGGTCTTTGGCTGGAAGGCCGAGGATGTACTCGGCCGGCGTATCGACTTCGTACCCGAGCAGTACCTGCCCGAAACCAAGGCGGCCATCCGCGAGGTCTACTCCAACCAGGAAGGTCTTTACTCCCTTGAGAGCCGCCGGCTCACCAAGGACGGCCGGGTGCTGGACGTGTACATCACGGCCGCCATATACCGCGACGCCAGCGGGGAGCCGCTGGGCATGGTGGCCAACATCAGCGACATCTCCCAGCGCAAGGCCGCCGAGTGGGCCCTGCGCCAGAGCGAGCGCCACTACCGCGCCCTTTTCGAGTCGGCCCATGACGCTATCTTCATCCTCCACCGAAACCGCATCGAGGACTGCAACCAGCAGGCGGAGAAGATGCTCGGCGGCAGCCGCGAACAGATTGTGGGTTTGGTGCCAGAGCATTTCTCTCCCGAACGCCAGCCGGACGGGAACCCCACCAGGGAGCTGGCCGAGAGGCTGATACGCGAGACCCTGGACAAGGGATCGGCTTCCTTTGAATGGCGGTTACGCCGGCTGGGGGGAGGAGAGTTCGATGCGGAAGTTAGCCTGAGCCGCATCGAGATGTCCTCCGGGCCGCGGATATTGGCCATTGTACGCGATGTGACCGAGCGCAGGGCTGCCGCGGAGGCGCTCCGGGAGAGCGAGGAACGCCTGCGCACCGTGATCAACGCCACCCCGGTGGACGTGGTGTGTTTCAAGGATGGCCAGGGCCGCTGGCTGGAAGCCAACCAGGCGAACCTGGAACTGTTCGGCCTGGTGGGGGTGGATTACCGGGGCAAGACCAACGCCGAGCTGGCCGAGCTGGTGCCCCCGGTTTCCCGCCAGGCCTTTCTGGCCAACCAGGAGCGCGAGGAAAGGGCCTGGCGCAGCGGCCATATTCACCGCGGCGAGGAGACGGTGCCCTTGCCCAATGGCCGCGTGCGGGTGTTCGACGCCATCCGGGTGCCGCTGTTCTTTTCCGACGGCAGGCGCAAGGGCCTGGTGGTCTACGCCCGGGACATCACCGAGCGGGTGGAGGCCGAGCGCGAGCGCGAGGAGATGGAACGCCAACTGCGCCACTCCCAGAAGATGGAGGCCATCGGCACCTTGGCCGGCGGTATTGCCCACGATTTCAACAACCTGCTCACGGCCATCATCGGCTATACCGAGACGGCCATGATCAAGGCCAGCCAGGGCCAGGATTACAGCCAGGGGCTCAAGGTGGTGCTGGATGCCAGCTTCCGGGCCCGGGACCTGGTCAAGCAGCTCCACACCTTCAGCCGGGGCCGCGAAGGCGAGGCCCGGCCCCTGGACCTTTCCCACATCCTGCGCGACACCATGAAGCTGGTGGAGGCGGTGACCCCCTCCCTGATCGAGGTGCGTACCCGGGTGCTCTCCTCGGGCACCGTGGTCAAGGCCGACCCCATTCAGCTCCAGCAGGTGATCATGAACCTGTGCACCAACGCCGTCCAGGCCATGGGCGAAAAGGGCGGCAGCCTGGAAGTGTGCCTGGAGACGGTCCGCTTGGCTCCCGGCGAGACGCCCCTCCGCCTCGGCCTGGAGCCCGGGGGGTACGTGGTCCTGGAGGTGCGCGACACCGGCCCGGGCATGGACGAGGAGCTGCGGAAAAAGATATTCGACCCCTTCTTCACCACCAAGCCCCGTGACAAGGGCACCGGCCTGGGCCTCAGCGTGGTGCACGGCATAGTCGCCAGCCTGGGCGGCGCGGTCATGGTGGATTCCCAGCCCGGCCGCGGCACCGCCTTCCGGGTCTACCTGCCCCAGGCCGAGGAGGAGCCCGCGGCCCCAGGGGCGGGCCGCGAGGGGGAGCCCTTGCCCGGCTGCGGCACCTTGCTGTTGGTGGAGGACGAGTTGCAGGTGCTCAAGGTGGAGCAGGAGATCCTGGAGAGCCTGGGCTATGAGGTGGTGCCCTGCCTGTCGCCGGTCGAGGCCTGCCGCATCCTGGAGGCGGAGCCCGGGCGCTTCTCCCTGGTGATCACCGACTACGCCATGCCCGACATGAGCGGCCTGGAGCTGGCCAGTGCCATCAAGGAGGTCGCGCCCCAGGTGCCCATCCTGCTCTGCACCGGCTATGACCAGGGGTTGAGCCCCCACGAGCTGAAGATATTCGGGGTGGATCAGACCTTGAGCAAGCCCTTCACCGCCTATGACCTCAGCCGCAAGCTGCACGAGATGCTCCCCGGCCGCGACGCCGGCCAGGAGCCACCGCCCACCGCCACTGCCTGAGCGTTCGGCCTGGGCGTCTTTGCCCTGGCGGGGGGGGCGACGGGGGCGACGGGGGGCGACGGGGGGACAGGAGGTAGGTGGCGGGGGGCGGGGAGGCTGCCCCTTGCCGGGGAGGGCGCTACCCGCCCAAGAGTTCCAGGATGGTGCCGCTGGCCACCTGGTCGCGCTCGGCCGGGGACAGGGGAAGCGCCTCGAACCAGGCCCGGTAGCGGGCCGGGTGGCGGTAGGGGCAGTCCGAGCCGTAGATGACCCGCTCCGGCCCCTTGCGGCGGATTATCTCCACCACCCGCTCCGGCGCCAGCAGGCCCTTCAGGTAGGCCAGGTCGAAGTACACGTTGTCCAGGTCCCAGAGGGGCTCCAGGTGCTCCCAGCCGTAGAGGCTGCCCCCGTGGGCCGCGATGATCCGCAGCCCGGGGTGGGCCCGGGCCGCCCGGGCGATCTGGTCCGGCTCGCAGCCCTGGAAGCCAAGGGATTGCATGAGCCACTCCAGGTGGGGCTTGGCCTTGATCAGCCCCCCGGTGTGCAGGGTGTCCACCAGCACCGGCAGCCCCGCCTCCTCCAGCAGCCCCAGCATGGCGTCCGTGGCCGCATCGTCCAGGGAGAAGCGCTGGATGAAGGGGTGCAGCTTCACCCCCTTGAGCCCCAGGCTCACCAGCAGCTCCAAGTCGGCCTGCACCTCGCCCTGGGGGTGCAGGAGGCCGAAGGGTATGATCTGGGGGTGCTCCCGGGCGGCCGCGGCCGACCACCGGTTCAGGTCTGCGCAGCGCTCCTTCTTGCCCGACACCGGCAGCAGCACCATGCGGTCCACCCCGGCCTCCGCCTGGCCGGCCACCAACCCCTCCAGGTCGCCGCTCCCCCGCACGAACCACTTGTTGGGGTCGTCGTCGGGCAGGTGGGCGTCCAGCATGCTCATGCGCTCGGAGAGCACCTTCAGGTCTTCGGGCAGGAAAGCATGGGTGTGGGCGTCGATTATCATGGCTACTCCGCAGACCAAACCGTGGAGTTTCATGGTCGGGTATGAATCCGCTTCAGTCAAGCCGGGGGGGCGGGGG
>CAZUHP010000097.1:0-6362 GCA_964620595.1 uncultured Desulfarculaceae bacterium
GAAGCACGAAAGGGGCCTGGCTCTGGTTCTGGTGACGGCCTCGGCCTTGCTCGCCATGTTCCTGACCAATGACGTAACCTTGTTCATCCTGGTGCCGCTCACCCTGGCCCTGCGCGACAGCCTGCAGCTGGATTCAGCGAAGTTCATAATTTTCGAGGCCCTGGCCGTTAACGTGGGCTCCAGCCTCACCCCCATCGGCAACCCGCAAAACCTGTTCATCTGGCATCAGTACAAGGTTCCCTTTGTTTCTTTTGTGTATGCCATGCTGCCCTTGGAGCTGCTGCTGCTGGGCGTGCTGCTCCTTTTTACCTGCCTGGTTTTCAGGCCGGCGCCCCTTGACCTGCGCCCGGCCGGCGATGCCCGAGAGGTGGACAAGAAGCTGCTGGCCGGCTCCCTGGCCGCTTTCCTGCTCTTTGTGGTGGCCATTGACCTGGGCCGTTCCGGGTTGGGGCTGGTGGGGGTGGGCTTGGGGGCCATGCTTTTCTGCAGGCGGGTTCTCTTGAAGATTGACTGGCCGCTTCTCCTGCTGTTTTTGTTGATGTTCATTGATCTGCACTTGGTGGCGCAGATACCGTTGGTGCGGGAGGGGCTGGCCGGCCTGGGGCTGGCCGAGGCGCGTAATCTCTACCTGGTGGGCTTGGTGTCTTCCCAACTGCTCAGCAACGTACCCGCCGCCATGCTGGTGTCCAAGTTTTCCTCCAACTGGGTGGTGCTGGCCTACGCGGTCAACGTGGGGGCCAGCGGATTGGTGATCGGCTCGCTGGCCAACATCATTGCCCTGCGGATGGCGGAGGCGCCGGGGGTCTGGCTCCGGTTCCACAAGTACTCCCTGCCCTTTTTGCTGATGACGGCCGGGGCGGTTTTTTTCATCCTCTGAGCCGGTTCTTTGCCGGGATTCCCTGGCCTTTGCCTCCACCGTGCCGGGCGAACCCGGCGCCAGCGACAACGCCCAGGGCTGCGATTCAGACCTTGCCGCCGGCGGTGCCCAAAAGAGCGGCGCAGGCCTAAAAAGCCACTGATCAAAGTAATATAGGGGTCTACGCCACCGCCAAGCCGGATACTCCCGGTTGTTCTTTGAAGGACGCAAGCCCTTTCTCCGCTCGACGGGAGGGCCCGTGAACCACCTAGACAATACACTTGGGCGGTTTTTCGCGGTCCTTTGTGGTAGTCTGTCCTTGGATGAAGGTAGGTGGGCGGAGGCCACGCCAACCGCCGGCCAGGGCGCAAGGTTGTTTTTGCCAGCGTAGGGGGGAGCAACCGGCAACAGGTGACATGGGTTTGCCAGGGGTGATCCCGGCTGGCTGAAACCGCGGCCCCACACCAGTCTCCGGCCCTGCCAGCCCCTGCCTCGTCGCCCCTGTCTCCCCGCGCCCCCCCGCGCCCCCAGCGCCCCCCGCCCCCCTGCCACCCAGTCCCCCGGCCCTCCAGCGGTGGACGCTTACGCTGTCCCACGGGCGGCCCCACCGCCGCTCACAGACCGCCGGCGTGAGCCGGGCTCGGCACCAACGGCGCTCACCCGCGGTTCCCGGCATCAGGGACCGGAACCATACGCGCTCCACCCACCACCGGGCCTGACCCCGGCGGCAAGGCAAGCCAACTCAACCAAGGAGACAAGGGCATGGCCGTGAAGAAAAAAATGACAGTGGCCACCATCACCATGATGACCGCGGCAGCGGTCATCAGCCTGCGCGGCCTGCCCATGATGGCCAAGGAAGGCCTGTCCATGATCTTCTACATCCTTTTCTCCTCGGTGCTGTTCCTGATCCCGGCCGCCCTGGTGGCGGCCGAGCTGGGCGGCATGTTCAGCCGGGAGGGCGGCGGAGTCTACACCTGGGTGCGGGAGGCCTTTGGCTCGCGCTGGGGTTTCACCGCCATCTGGCTGCAGTGGATCCAGAATGTGGTCTGGTATCCCACGGTGCTGGCCTTTGCGGCCGGGGCCCTGGCCTACCTGTTCATGAGCCCCAAGCTGGCTGCCAGCGGCCTGTTCACCGGCGGCGTGATCTTGGTCTGCTACTGGCTGTCCACCTTCCTCACCCTGGCCGGTTCCCGCACTGCCACCTCGGTCACCAAGTACGGCTTCCTCCTGGGCACGGTGCTGCCCGGCGTGTTCATCATCGTGCTGGGCCTGTGGTGGCTGGACCAGGGCAACCCCCTGCAGTTTCTGCATCCCAGCGCGGCCACGGCGGCGCTGGAGCAGGCCGCGGGCGAGGCGCCCCACGCCCGGCTGCTGCCCCACATCACCGGCCTGGGCAGCGTGGCCTTTCTAGCCGGCATCATCCTGCTCTTCGCCGGGGTGGAGGTGCACGCGGTCAATGCCAATGAGATGGAAAACCCGGCCAAGGAATTCCCCCTCAGCATGTTCCTGGCCGCGCTCATCATCTTCTTCCTGTTCACCCTGGGCTCCCTGGCGGTGGCCGCGGTGCTGGCCCCCAATGAAATCAGCTTGACGGCCGGGCTGATGCAGGCCTTCAAGCAGATGCTGGACAAGTTCCACATCGGCTTCCTCACCCCCATCGTGGGTCTGTTCGTGGCCTTCGGCGCCATCGGCGGGGTGATGAGCTGGGTGGGCGGTCCCAGCCGGGGGCTCCTGGAGACCGCCAAGCAGGGCGAGATCCCGCCCTTCATGGCCAAGGTGAACAAGCACGGGGTGCAGAAGAACATCCTGGCCATCCAAGGCATCATCGTCAGCATCCTGGCCATGCTCTACTTCATCATGGACAACGTGAACGTGGCCTTTTTCGTGCTGTCGGCCATGACCGTCACCCTGTATCTGGTCATGTACATCTTGATGTACGCCGCGGCCATCAAGCTGCGCTTCACCCGGCCGGACCTGATCCGCTCCTACAAGGTGCCTGGCGGCCATTTCGGCATGTGCCTGGTGGGCGGGGTGGGCCTGTTGGGGGTGGGCTTCGCGTTTCTGGTGGGCTTTTTCCCACCCACCAACCTGCCGGTGGGCAACCCCGTGCTCTACGTGGGGCTGGTGGCCAGCGGCCTGATCGTGTTCACCGGCCTGCCCCTGTTGATCAATTCCTTGAAAAAGCCCGACTGGAAGCAGACTGCCCAGAAACTCCACAACGTTGCCCCGCCGGCCGGCGATAGGGAAAAATAGGCGAGGACCGAACCAAAAGAGAGGTGCTTGGATGCCACTGCACGAAAGGGACAAGATAAGAGGTGATCTCCTGGACGACGTGTTCGCCTCCAGCGACCTGTCGGTCGCCCTGCCCAAGTACAAGTTCCCCGGCCAGGAGCACAGCCCGCGCCACGTGTATCAGGTGGTGCACGACGAGTTGATGCTGGACGGCAACTCCCGCCAGAACCTGGCCACCTTCTGCTCCACCTGGGTGGACCCGGAGATCCACAAGCTCATGGACGAGTGCGTGGACAAGAACATGATCGACAAGGACGAATATCCCCAGACCGCCGAGCTGGAGGCGCGCTGCGTGCACATGCTGGCCGACCTTTGGAACTCGCCCGAGGCGGCCAACACCATGGGCTGCTCCACCACCGGTTCCAGCGAGGCGGCCATGCTGGGCGGGATGGCCCTGAAATGGAAGTGGCGCGAAAAGATGAAGGCCCAGGGCAAGCCCACCCACAAGCCCAACCTGGTGTGCGGCCCGGTGCAGATCTGCTGGCACAAGTTCACCCGCTACTGGGACATCGAGCACCGCGAGATTCCCATGGAGGGCAAGCGCCTGATCATGACCCCGGAGGTGGTGGCCGACTATTGCGACGAGAACACCATCGGCGTGGTGGCCACCCTGGGGGTGACCTACACCGGCCAGTACGAGGACGTGAAGGGCATCAGCCAGGCCCTGGACAAGCTGGAGGCCGACAAGGGCTGGGACATCCCCATCCACGTGGACGCGGCCAGCGGCGGCTTTCTGGCCCCCTTCTGCCAGCCCGAGTTGGAGTGGGATTTCCGCCTGCCCAGGGTCAAGTCCATCAACGCCTCGGGCCACAAGTTCGGCCTGGCGCCCCTGGGCGTGGGCTGGGTGGTCTGGCGCGACAAGGAGGACCTGCCCAAGGACCTCATCTTCTGGGTGAACTACCTGGGCAGCAACATCCCCACCTTTGCCCTCAACTTCTCCCGTCCCGGCGGCCAGATCGTGGCCCAGTACTACAACTTCCTGCGCCTGGGCCGCGAGGGCTACCGCAAGATACACCAGTTCTGCTACGACACCGCGGTCTACCTGGGCCAGGAGATCGAGAAGTTGGGCCCCTTCGAGGTTATCTATAACGGCAAGGGGGGCATCCCCGCCCTGCTCTGGACCATAAAGGAAGGCCTGGATCCCGGCTTCAGCCTGTATGACTTCTCCTACCGGCTGCGCAGCCGGGGCTGGCAGGTGCCGGCCTATTCCATGCCGGCCCACCGGGAGGACCTGGTGGTCTGCCGGACCTTGATCCGCCACGGCTTCAGCCGCGACCTGGCCAGCCTGCTCCTGGAAGACATCCAGCGCTGCCTGGACTACTTTGCCAAGCACCCGGTGGCGGATTCCCTGGGCGAAAAGGAGGCCGGCGGCTTCTCCCACACCGGCGCGCCCCTGCCCAAGGGCAAGTGACGCCCGGCCGCCTCCGCCCCCACCCCCGCCATCGCCCCCGCCACCGCCCCCCCGGGGGCGGAACCGGCGGGTGAGCCCCCCCGGGGCCCGCCCCTGGCCCCGGCTGGGGCTGGGAGTGGGCTATCTTTTCCGGGCCAGGGCCATCTCCAGGAAGTTCCTGAGCACCAGCGCCGCCTGGTTGTAGCTCGCCTCGATCTCCGGATGGAACTGCACGCCATAGAGCAACTTGTCGGTGCGCTTTAGGGCCTGGACGTAGCTGGAGCGGGCCAGCACCTGGTAGTGCCGGTTCGGCAGGAGGCAGACCGCCCAGCCATGCACCTCTGGCGCCACGAAGGGGCTCTTGATCCCCTTGAACAGGGGATCGGGCCGCAGGATGCGGATGGACGGCCGCCAGGGGGGCGGGTCCAGGGCCGTGATGTCCGACCAGCCCATGGCACCGGCAAAGGTGAGGCCATAGGCCATGACCGTGAGCTGGTGGCCGCAGCAGATGCCCAACAGGGGAATCTTGCTCTGGCGCACCAGTTCGTAGTCGCCGTTGTACTCGAACATGGGCAGGTTCTGGTAGCCGGCGTTGTTGCCCGAGAGCACGATGGCCACCGGCTTGCGCTTCAGCCCCCGCAGCATGGCCAGGGAAACCTCGTAGTGGGGCACGGTCAGCACCTCCAGGCCCAGGCCCAAGGACTTGATCCGCCGGGCCAGTTGGGTGAAGGTGAAGCCGTTCATCTGGTCGCCCACCACCAGCACGTAGTCCTTTTGGGGCACCGTGGGTATCGGCGGCATGCCCGGGGTGTAGAGGCAAAGGGCGTTGATCTGGGCGCAGTAGCCGTGCCAGCGGCTGATGTACAGCCGCCAGTAGCGGGCGGTCACCGGCGCGAAGTCGAGGATGTTGCGGAAGGTGTCGTTGTCCTTCACGGCCCCGCCGGGCACTGGGTGCCAGTCGTGGCCGTCCAGGCTGTATTGCCACTTGAAGTCCCGCAGCCAGCCGTTCTTGCCGTTGATGGACGAGAGCATCCAGATGCGGCTGATCTTCTGCGCCTGGCCCAGGTCCAGCTTCACCCACTGGTCCTTTTCGTCAAAGGGGGCCGACTGCCAGAAGCTGGCCTGGCCCGGGTCGTCCAGGTCGTAGACGTTGCGGGGGTTGAACCCGCTGGAGGCCGTTATCTCCTTGGGCCAGACCCGCATCAGGCCCATGAAGTGGTCGTCGCTGGCCGTGTCCACCCAAAAGCGGGTGGTGGCCCAGGGCCCCTTGGCGCCGGCCTGATCCACCGCCCGCACCCGCCAGTAGTAGCGGGAGTTGTCTTGCAGCTCGTCGCCGGGCTTGACCCGCATCCTGGTTACCGGGCCCTCTCCCTGGGGAATCCCGCGGTAGGTCGTCACCTTGCCGGCCGGGAAGCCGGGGTCCAGGCTCAGTTGCATGGTGTAGGTGAGCCTGCCCTGGCCGCCGCGGGCATTGAAGAAGCTCAGCACCGGCCGGTTGTTGGTGACCACCACGTCCAGGCTGGGATTGCTGCTCAGCCCAGGCGCGCCCGGCCCGCCCGCCGCCCAGGCGGCGGCTGGGCCGGCCAGGGGGGCGAGGGGGGCGAGGGCGGCGGCGAGGATCAGGATCAGGACGGTTCTGGAGACATGCACGGCGGGCTCCTTTGCCTTGTGGGTGCGGGCGGCGCCGGCCCGCACTTCTGGGATTTGCCGGGACCTTTTTAAATATCCGCGCGAACCTGGGCGGCCATGAATTTGCAGGTGCCATGATGGCTGCAGGGGCAAAATTCAGCGGCCATTACTACATTTTTTTGACAAAGATTCAGC
>CAZUHP010000098.1:0-2127 GCA_964620595.1 uncultured Desulfarculaceae bacterium
TCAAGCGGGGGGCGGGGGGGCGACGGGGGGGCGGGGGGGCGGGCGACGGGGGGGGCTACTCCGTGAAGTCCCGCCGGTGCAGGATGACCAGCACCTCCTCCAGGCGGCTGAAGTCCACCGCTGGCTCCACCTCCACCACCTGGAACACGCCCTTGGGCTCCTTTTTCACCGAGCGCACCGTGCCCACCAGGATGCCCTTGGGGAACACCCCGGCCGCGCCCGAACTCACCAGCTTGTCGCCGGGGGCCACGTCGTCGTTGTGCAGGATGTACTTGAGGCGCAGGGTGCCCTTGCCCGCGCCCTCCACGATGCCGCGCACCCGCGAGCGCTGCACGATTACGTCCACCGCGCTGTTGGGGTCGGTGAGCAGGAGCACCTTGGCGTAGTTGGGGCTGGTCCAGACCACCCGGCCCACCGCGCCCTGCACCTGCACCACGGGCATGAGCCTTTTCACCCCGCTCTTGGCGCCCGCGTTTATCACGGCGGTGCGGAAATGGTCGGTGGGGTCCACGGCCACCACCTCGGCCGCCACCAGGGGGTAGCTGAGGGCCGCCTTGAGCTTGAGGAGCCCGCGCAGGCGCTGGTTGGCCAGGCGCAGCTCCTCCTGCTGGGTGAGCTGGCCCTTGAGGCGTGCCACCTCGCGCCTGAGTTCCTCGTTCTCCTTGGCCGCGTGCACCAGGGCGAAGTAGCGCCGCCACAGGGAGTCCAGGCCCTCGCCCGCCTGGGTCACCAGGCGCTGCACCGGCCCCACCACCTCCAGCATGAAGCGGCCAAAAGGAGTGGAGGCCGGCTCGCGGCCGGCGTGGACCGAGAACAGAATCAGGGCCACCAACAGGAAAAAGGCTACGAGAAGGGGAAAGCGGTGCCTGCGGAAGATGCCCACTTGCTATCCAAGGGTGGTGTGGCAGGGCCTGGAGATCGAGGCCCGGCGTCCGCCGGCCGCGGGCGGCCGGCTACTTGATCATGACCTCCCGCAGGAGGTTCAGGTTGTCCAGGGCCTTGCCCGAGCCCAGCACCACGGTGCTCAAGGGATCCTCGGTGGTGGTGATGGGAAGGCCGGTCTGCTCGCTCAAAAGCACGTTGAGCCCCTTGAGCAGGCCGCCGCCGCCGGTGAGCACGATGCCGCGGTCCACGATGTCCGCGGCCAGCTCGGGCGGGGTCTGCTCCAGGGCGATCTTCACGGTTTCCACGATGGCGTCGATCTGCTCGCTGATCGCCCGGCGCACCTCCTCGGAGTCGATGGCCAGGGTCTTGGGGATGCCGGTGATCAGGTCGCGGCCCTTGACCTCCATGGTCTCCACCGTGTCCGAGGGGACCGCAGTGCCGATGGTGGTCTTGATCAGCTCGGCGGTGCGCTCGCCGATCAAGAGGTTGTGCTGGCGCTTGATGTGCTGCAGGATGGCCTCGTCCATCTTGTCGCCGCCCACCCGCACGCTCTTGGAGTACACGATGCCGGCCAGGGAGATGACCGCCACCTCGGTGGTGCCGCCGCCTATGTCCACCACCATGTTGCTGGTGGGCTCGGTTATGGGCAGGCCCGCGCCTATGGCCGCGGCCATGGGCTCCTCGATCAGGTACACCTCGCGCGCGCCGGCGCTCTCGGCGCTCTCGCGCACCGCCCTCTTCTCCACCTGGGTGATGCCCGAGGGCACGCTGATGATGATGCGGGGCCGGATCAGGGTGCGGCGGTGGTGCACTTTGCGGATGAAGTGGCGCAGCATGGCCTCGGTCACCTCGAAGTCGGCGATGACCCCGTCCTTCATGGGCCGGATGGCCACGATGTTGCCCGGGGTGCGGCCCAGCATCATCTTGGCTTCCTTGCCCACGGCCAGCACCCGCTTGCCCTGGCGGGCCTCCTTGCGCACCGCCACCACCGAAGGCTCGGAAAGCACGATGCCCTTGCCCTTGACGTAGACCAGGGTGTTGGCCGTGCCCAGGTCTATGGCCATGTCGTTGGAGAAATATCCGAGGATGGGGTCCAGGAGCATGGGTTTCCCTTCAAGGCTGGTGATTGAGGCCACAACGCGAGGGATATATACCTCTCGTGGCGACAAGTTACCAGACCTGCCCGGCCCAGGCAAGCTTTCTTGTGCCTGCCGGCCCCCCCGCCCGGGGGACAACGGGGGG
>CAZUHP010000098.1:2227-6086 GCA_964620595.1 uncultured Desulfarculaceae bacterium
GGGGGACAACGGGGGGGCGACGGGGGGGCGACGGGGGGGCAACGGGGGGGCATGGGCTAATGGCCTGCCCCATTTGACTTTTCCTAGCTTTTGTGATTAACTTCCACACTTGGTCGAGGCCGCCCGAGTTGATGGGCGATGGGCAGGTGAAACCGTTTGTCTTCGCTAGGCCCTCGCCGGCTGAAAGGGCGCGCCGTGTGCGGCGCCGGTGCCTGTGGTGTGTGAGGGGGGGTGGGGCCGGGCGCCCTAATTTCTGGATTTTATCAGATCGGAACAGGTGAATCATGAAGCGAACCTTCCAGCCATCCAACACCAAGCGCCACCGCACTCACGGCTTTCTGGTGCGCAGCCGCACCCGGGGCGGCCGCGCCGTGCTGCGCCGCCGCCGCGCCAAGGGCCGTAAGCGGCTGGGCGTGTGATACCGACCGGTAGGGATGCCGGCGGGGGACCAGAGCTTCCCCAAGAGTGCGCGTCTGACCCGAAGGCCCCAGTTCCTGGCCATGAACCAGCAGGGGCGCCGGATTGCGGGCCCGCACTTCATATTTCTGTGGAAGCGAAGCGGCCTTCCCCACTGCCGCCTGGGAATCACGGTCACCAAGAAAGTGGCGCCCTCGGTGGGGCGCAACCGGGTCAAGCGGCTGGTGCGCGAGGCCTTCCGCCGGGCGGGGGACCAGTTGCCGCCGGGAGTGGACCTGGTGGTGATCGCCAAGCGGGGTGCGCCCCGGCTGGACTATCGCCAGGTGGCCCGGGAGCTGGGCCAGGCCCTGGCCCGCATCCGGCGGGAGCTGCAAGCCGGCGCCTGAGCCCGGCGGTGCGAGCCGCCCGCGGCCTGGTGCGCCTGTACCAGCTCACCCTGGGACCCCTTCTGGGCGGCCAGTGCCGCTTCCATCCCACCTGCTCCCAGTACGCCCTGGACGCCCTGGCCCGCCACGGTTTCTGGCGGGGCCTGGGCAAGACCGCGCTCCGGGTGGCCAAGTGCCACCCCTTCCACCCCGGCGGATACGACCCCGCCTAGTCGGGGGGCCGGGGAACCCTAGGGAAAGAACCTGGCATGGACGACACCAAACGAGTCCTTCTGGCCATTGTGCTGACCATCGGCCTGTTGTGGGGCTACACCACCTTCATGGCCCCCAAGCCCTCCCAGACCCAGGCGCCGGAGCCCCCGGCCAAGCAGGAGACCCAGGCCACCGCCGAAAAGGCCAAGGCCCCGGCCGCGGCCACCGCCGCCAAGCCCGAGGCAAAGGACCAGGCGGCCCAGATCGCCGCGCCCCAGGCCGGCCAGCCCCTGCGCGACATACGGGTGGACACCCCGCTCTACACCGCCTGGTTCAGCGAGCGCGGCGGCGCCCTGCGCAAGATACTGCTGAAGAACTACTACCAGAAGCCCGGCAAGCAGGGCGGCCACTACGTGCTCCTGGACCTCAAGGCGCCGGTGCCCTACTCCCTGGGCGTGGGCCTGGCCCCGGGCCTGCAAGACCTGGCCACCCGCCCCTTCAAGGCCGACAAGCCCGAACTGAGCGTGACCCAGCCCGGCAGCCGCCAGGATTTGACCTTCACCACCAAAGTGAACGGCATCGTGGTCAAAAAGACCTACACCTTTGCGGCCGACTCCTATGCCTTCGGCCTCAAGGTGAGCGTGATCAACGCCAGCGGCGGGGCCCTGGAACTCACCCCGGAGATCAGCCTGGTGGAGGAGGCCAACAAGAACCAGGCCAACACCTATGCCTTCACCGGCGTGACCCTGCAGAAGGACGGCTCCCTGGTGGAGCTGGACGCAGGCGATCTGGAGGACAAGCCCGTGGAGCGCGGGGCCATCGACTGGATGGCCATGAGCATCCCCTACTTCATGGGCGCGGTGGTGCCGGTGGGTGACACGGCCAAGGACGCCAAGCGCTCGGTGCGCGGCCTGGCCGAGGGCGGGGTCATGCACGGCACCCTGGTGGAGCCGCCGCTGAACCTGGCCCCGGGCCAGCAGAAAGAAGTCGAGTACCTGGTCTTCTACGGCCCCCGCGACCTGGAGGTGCTGCGCCCCCTGGGCCACGGGCTGGCCAACGTGGTGGACTTCGGCTGGTTCGACATCATCGCCAAGCCCATGCTGGCCGCGCTCAACTTCCTGGAGGGCATGATCGGCAACTACGGGGTGGCCATAATCATCGTGACCATCTTCGTGAAGATCCTCTTCTGGCCGCTCACGGCCAAGAGCTACAAGTCCATGAAGAAAATGCAGAAGCTTCAGCCCCAGATCAAGAAGCTTCGCGAGAAGTACAAGGACGACAAGCAGCGCATGAACCAGGAGATCATGCACATGTACAAGACCTACAAGGTCAACCCCATGGGCGGCTGTCTGCCCATGATCGTGCAGATTCCCGTGTTCATCGCCTTCTACAAGGTCCTGGGCGCCTCCATTGAGCTGCGCCACGCGCCCTTCATGCTCTGGATCAACGACCTGTCCGCCCCGGACCGCCTGTTCCCCGACCTGGGCATCCCCTACGTGGGCGGCATCCCGGTGCTGACCCTCTTGATGGGCGCCTCCATGTTCTTCCAGCAGAAGATGACGCCCACCACCGGCGACCCCACCCAGGCCAAGATGATGATGATGATGCCCATCGTGTTCACCTTCATCTTCATCAACTTCCCCTCGGGCCTGGTCCTCTACTGGCTGGTCAACAACCTGCTTTCCATCGGGCAGCAGTACTGGACCAACAAGTCGAAGGCATAAAGAAATGGAACCTGTGGAGTTTACCGGCAAGACCACCGAAGAGGCCCTGAAGAAGGCGGCGGAACACTTCCAGTTGCCCCTGGACAAGCTGGAGGTGGAGGTCGTTGCCGCCGGTTCCTCGGGCCTTTTGGGTTTCATCGGCGCCAAGAAGGCGCGGGTATTGGTGCGGCCCCTGGTCGATTCGGCCCGGGAGGCCATGGACGAGATGATGCGCGAGTTCCGGGGCGAGGAGGAAGCCTCGCCGGCGGCAAAGCCAGCAGCTTCCACCCCCACCCCGGAGGCTACCCCGGAGGCCCCCCCGGAGCCGCCGAGGCGCCACGCCATTGCGGACTACAGCGACCATCCCCAGGAGCAGGCCGCCACCCCCGTCGCCCCCCCCGCCGCTGCCCCTGCCGAACCCCCAGCCCCCTCCGCCCCCCTGGAGGCGGAGACCGGCTCCCCTGGCGAAGGCGGAGAGGAGCCCGGCCGGGGCTGGGCCCGGGAGCCCGAGCCGCCCGAGGTGGTGGAAGCGGCCCGCCAGGTGCTGGAGCGCATGGTCTCCACCCTGGACGCCGAGGCCAAGGTCCGGGTCCACAACGGGGCCGGGGGCGGCATCGAGCTGGAGGTGGAAGGCGGCGAGGTGGGCATCCTGATCGGCCGCCGCGGCCAGACCCTGGACGCCCTGCAATACCTCACCACCCGCATCGTGAGCCACCAGGAGGGCCGGCCGGTGCGCATCAGCGTGGACGCGGGCGGCTACCGCCGCCGCCGCCGCCAATCCCTGGAGGACCTGGCCCGGCGCATGGCCGCCAAGGCCAAGAACACCAAGCGGCCGGTCAGCATCGGCCCCCTGTCCTCGCCCGAGCGGCGGGTGGTCCACCTGGCCCTCAAGGGCGAAAGCGGGGTGAGCACCTCCAGCCGCGGCCGCGGAGAGCTGAAAAAGGTGCTGATCAGCCCCAAGGGCTGAGAGCGCCTCCCCTACCCCCCCGAACCGGGCCGCCCCGACCTGGCGGCGGGATGTGGCGAGGGGGCGCCCCCGGCCGGGTCCCCGGGTAGTTGCGGCACAGCGGAAAAGCGCCCCCGGCGCTCCCTGGCCGCCCCCCCCCGGGGCCCCCCCCCCCCCCCCCCCCCCCCCCCCCCCCCCCCCCCCCCCCCCCCCCC
>CAZUHP010000099.1:0-5965 GCA_964620595.1 uncultured Desulfarculaceae bacterium
CTGCCCGCCCTACATCAGCGCGGTGGTGGGCATGGACGCCCTGACCCACGCCATGGAGGCCTACACCTCCCGGGCGGCCACCCCGCTCAGCGACCTGAACGCCCTGAAGGCCATCCAACTGATCGGCGAGAACCTGCGCCAGGCCGTGGCCCACGGCGAGAACCTGGAGGCGCGGGAGAACATGCTGCTGGGCTCCTACCTGGCCGGCCTGGCCCTGGCCCAGGCCGGGGTGGGCGCGGTGCACGCCATGGCCTACCCCCTGGGCGCCCTGTTCGACATCCCCCACGGCGAGGCCAACGCGGTGCTCCTGCCCTACGTGCTGGAGTTCAACCTGATCGCCTGCCCGGAACGCTTCGCGGACATGGCCCACGCCCTGGACGAGATGCCCGGCGGCCTCAGCATCCGCCAGACGGCCGAGCGCTGCGTGGACGAGGTCATCGCCCTCTCCAAGGACGTGGGCATACCCGCCTCGCTCAAGGACCTGGGAGTGCCCCAGTCCAAGGTCCCGGACATGGCCCAGAAGGCCATGACCGTGGCCCGGCCCATCGCCAACAACCCCCGCAAGGTCACGGCCCAGGACCTGGAGGCCATCTACCGCACGGCCTTTGAAGGCTGACCCGCTATTCAGACAAGGAGAGGCGCATGCCAGGATTCGAGTGGTTGGGCAAGGAGGAACGCGAGGCGGTCCTGGAGGTGATGGAGCGGGGAGTGCTCTTTCGCTACGAGTTCCAGGACCAGCGCCAGGGCAAGTTCCGGGTGCAGGAGTTCGAGGAGGCCTTCGCGCGCTACACCGGCGCCCGCTTTGCCTGCGCGGTCAGCTCGGGCAGCGCGGCCCTGCGGGTGGCCCTGGCCGCCCTGGGGGTGGGCCCGGGCGACGAGGTCATCACCCAGGGCTTCACCTTCGTGGCCACCTGGGAGGCCATCTTCGAGGCTGGGGCGGTGCCGGTGTTCTGCGAGATAGACCAGACCCTGTGCATGGACCCGGCCGATCTGGAGAAGAAGATCACCGACAAGACCCGCTGCATCATCCCGGTGCACATGCTGGGCGCCCAGGCCCGCATCAAGGAGATACAGGCCATCGCCGAGCGGCACGGCATCCCGGTGATCGAGGACACCGCCCAGGCCGCCGGCGCCCGCCTGGAGGGCCGCCACCTGGGCACCTTCGGCGCGGCGGGCACCTTCTCCTTCGACTCGGTCAAGACCCTGACCACCGGCGAGGGCGGCATGGTCATCACCAATGACGAAGCCCTCCACCAGAACGCCTGCGAATACCACGACCACGGCCACGACCACCGGCCCGTGGGCCGGGGCAACGAGGGCCGCCGTTTCATCGGCTTCAACTACCGCATGATGGAGCTGCAGGGCGCCCTGGGCCTGGCCCAGCTCGCCAAGCTCCCCCGCATGGTCGAAACCCAGCAGGCCACCAAGCGCGCCCTCAAGGAGGCCCTCACCCGCATCCCGGGGATCAGCTTCCGCCAGGTGCTGGACGAGGACGGCGACTCGGCCACCT
Source organism: uncultured Desulfarculaceae bacterium (assembly GCA_964620595.1). Lineage (GTDB taxonomy): Bacteria > Desulfobacterota > Desulfarculia > Desulfarculales > Desulfarculaceae > Desulfocarbo. The sequence continues at coordinate 1,511 of CAZUHP010000099.1, forward strand.
TCCTGGCCTGGTTCATGCCCACGGCCCAAGAGGCCGAGCGCCTGGCCGGCATGCTGGCCGACAAGGGCGCGGCCCCCATCCCCTGGGGCCAAAACACCTGGCACGCCTACCCCCACTGGGAGCACCTGCACGCCGGCTCCTCGGTGATCCAGAGCGGCTGGCCCTTTGCCCGGCCCGAGGGCGGCCTGAGCTACGACCCCGCCGCCCTGCCCCGGACCGCGGAGATACTCTCCCGCTGCCTGTGCTGGCAGATCATGCTGGGCTGGGACCAGGAGAAGCTGGAACAGATGACCCAGGCCATCAACCACGCGGCCTCCAACTGGTAGCGGACATGGCCCTGCACGTGATCATACCCGCCCGCTACGGCTCCAGCCGCTTTCCCGGCAAGCCCCTGGTGGACATCGGGGGCAAGCCCATGATCCAGCACGTGATGGAGCGCGCCGCCCTGGCCGAGGACGTGCAGACCGTGGCCGTGGCCACCGACGACGAGCGCATCGCAAAGGCGGTGGAGGCCTTTGGGGGCAAGGTGCTCATGACCCCCTCCGAGCTGCGCTCCGGCTCGGACCGGGTGGCGCGGGCGGCGGAGATGCTGGGCCTGGGGCCCGGGGAGCTGGTGGTGAACGTGCAGGGCGACCAGCCGCTGTTGCCGGCCGAGGTCATCAACCAGACCGCCCACCCCCTCCTGGAAGACCCGGAGCTGGTCATGAGCACGCCGGTGATGCCCATCCGCCGGCCCGAGGAGGTGGGCGACCCCAACCACGTCAAGGTGGTCATGGCGGCCAACGGCGACGCGCTCTACTTCTCGCGCCAGGCCATCCCCCACCCCCGCGACGGCGGGCACGTGACCTACTACAAGCACCTGGGGGTGTACGTGTTCCGGCGCTCCTTCCTGGAAACCTTCGCCAGCCTGCCCACCGGCCGGCTGGAGGAGTTGGAAAAGCTGGAGCAGCTCCGGGTGCTGGAGGCGGGGTTCACCATCCGCTGTGTGACGACCCCCTTTGACTCGCCCGAGGTGGACCGGCCGGAGGACGCCCGCCGAGTGGCCGCCATGCTGGACTAGGCTCCCTGGTCCCGGACCAGGCCCCGCCAGCCGGGAGGGGGATGGAGAGCCGCCCCCCCCGCCCCCATCGCCCGTTCCCCCCCGTCGCCATCCGTCCCCCGTCGCCCCCCGTCGCCCCCGCCCCCGTCGCCATCCGTCCCCCGTCGCCCCCCGCAGGAGCCGGATGCAAAGAGGCCGCGCCGGAAGACACCTCCCGGCGCGGCCTTTTCCTTGCCTGCCTCGCGCACCCTACTGGCGGGCCATCCACAGCGGCCAGCCCGTGGACGCATCGCGCAACTGGATGGTCTTGCCGTCCTGGGTGGTGACGGTCATCAACACCCGGGTCAGGCTGCCCCCGATGTCCACCGCGTAGCCGGTGACGGACAGGCTGTCGCCCACCTGGGGCCAGTTGACGCCCTGCTGCTCCCAGTACCACCAGGGCCCCAGGCCATAGAGCGTGACCGTGCCGCTGTCAACGGCCAGGGTGAGGCCGCCGCCGCGGTAGTAGTTCACTGCGCCCACCACCCCGCTGTAGGCAAAGGGTTCGCCCTCCAGCAGGTAGGACTGGTCGTGCAGGGGCTGCCCCGCCTGCGGCGGCCCGGCCCCGGGGGCGTCCTCCGGCCCCGCGGCCAGGGCGGGCAGCCCGCTGAGGGAAAGCATCATCAAGCCTGTCACGGCCAAGGTGGCTATCTTGTGCATAGGGTTTCCTCCTGAATGAATGGCGGCTCAAGCCGCGGCTCGTATGTGTCCTGTTTGCACCAGCCCCTGCACCAGGGACACGATGCGCTGATCGTCGTCGCAAATCTCCTGCAGGGCGGTAAGCACCTCGGCCAGGGTGGTGGTGACCGCCACCCTCGCCTGCCGCCTGCCCGCCGGCTGCTCATGGTCTTGCCGGTACATGTTCATTGCCTCCTTGGGCTCAGTGGCACTGGGGGCCCGAGTTCCCGAACAGGCCCTGGTTCACCCTGGCCAGCCGTTCCAGATAGCGGCCCCACCATCCCTTGGGCTGGCCGGAGTAGCAGCCCCTCTGCAAAAAGGCTTCGCGGCAGCCGGCAGTGCAGAAGAAATAGGTCCTGCCGCCGCGTTGGAGGGTGAACTCGGCCCCCCTGGTGTTCACCGGCATCTGGCACACCGGGCAAGGCACCCGGCGGGGAAACGCTTCGATTGGATTGGAAAGCTCCATGACCGACCTCCCAGGTTAATCACTCGCCCTCTTGACCAAGCAGGAGGCGTGCCAGCCTGGGGCCCGCTGGCGGCCGATACGCGCAAGTCATCTTGGCAAAAAGACTTATCCCGACAAGGCCGGCGGGCGAGGTAGGCGATGCCCAGGGGATGGGTGCGTAAGGATTATGCAGGCAGGGCCTGGGGGCGGGTAGTATGTTCGCAGGGAGGCCGGCTTCAGGCGCGCAAGACGTCCACGCCCACCACCTCGATGCCCAACTCGGCCAGGGCCCGGGCGGTTTCCGGGGCGGTGAGCACGGCCAGTTCGGCCTGGCGCTGGCTGGCATAGGAAGACACGGCGCGCAGCTCGGCGTCGCTGTAGCCCGGGTGGCACATGAGTTCCAGTATCTTGCCGGTCTTCACGCCCCCCGCGCCCCCCGCGCCCCCCGCGCCCCCCACGCCCCCCGCGCCCGCATAGCCGCGCTCCAGGCAGGCGAGCAAGCCGGACAGGCTTATGTTGCGGTCGAACCAGTCTATGAGGCAGGCATCGGCCACGGGCACGCCCCGGCGGGTCAACTCGGAGGCCCGGGAGGGGTCCGCGTTGCGCGCGGGTATGCCCAGCTCGGCGGCCAGCTCGGCGAAGACCGGGAACAAGCCCGGGTGCAAATGGATGTGGTGATGGGAGTCCAGGTGGCTGGGCTCCAGGCCCAAGGCCCGCAGGCGGTCCACCTGGGCCCGCCATTCCCGGGCCGCCTGGTCCGGGTCGGGGTGAACCACCTGATCGGGGTTTCGGGGGAAACGGCCCGCCGGAGTGACCAGGCTGGGTATCTCCCCTGGGGGCAGGCAGGGCCGGCCGCCGCCGGTGAGTTGCAGGTGGAGGCCCACCCTCCCCCCGAGGGCCGGGGCGTAGCGGGCAATGCGCTCCGGGGCGCCGGGCATGCAGACCATGGCGGTGGTGGCGCTCACCAGGCCCCGGGTCATGGCCTCCACGATGCCCCGGCACACGCCGTGGCTGAGGCCGAAGTCGTCGGCGTTCACTATCAGCCTGTGCAAAATCGAGCCCCTGCCGGAGCGCCGGGCGGGGCGCTCCTGAAAATCCCCTAAAACTCGAGCAGACAGGCCCCCCAGGTGAGGCCGCCGCCAAACACGGTGATGCAGGCCAGGTCGCCGGGCTTTATGCGGCCGGAGCGGATGGCCTCGTCCAGGGCGATGGCGCAGGAGGCGCTGGAGATGTTGCCGTACTTGTTCACGGTGATGACGAACTTGTCGAAAGACACGCCCAGGCGCTTGGCCACGGCCTGGAGCATGCGCAGGTTGGCCTGGTGGGGGATGAAGTGGTCCACCTGGTCCACCCGGTAGCCGTTGCCTTCGATGACCCGCAAGGCGCTGTCGGCGAAGTGCTTGACCGCCACCCGCACCGAGGCGGTGGCCTCGATCATCTTCAGGGTGTGGCGCTTCTCGTCCACCGACTCGTGGCTGATGGGCGTGGTGCGGGAGCCGCCGCCGGGCATCAAGAGGTTCTGGCCCTGGGAACCGTCGGTACCGATGAAAAGGTCCACCAGGCGGGGCCTGCCCCCGCCGGGTTGCAGCACCGCGGCGCCGGCGCCGTCGCCCCAGAGGATGCAGTTGGAGCGGTCGGTCCAATCCTGTACCCGGCTCATCACCTCTCCGGCCGCCACCAGCACGTTCTTGGCCCCGCTCTGCAGATAGCGAACCGCCACGTCCAGGGCGAAGACAAAGCCGGAGCAGGCGGCGGTCACGTCAAAGGAAACCGCCTGGGGCGCGTCCAGCGAGGCCTGCAACCAGTTGGCGGCCGAGGGGCAGCAGGTGTCCGGGGTGATGGTGGCCACGATGATGTAGTCCAGGTCCCGGGCGGTGATGCCGGCGCGCTCCAGGGCCCCCTGGCTGGCTTTGAGCGCCAGGTCGGAGGTAGCCTCCTGGGGCGCGGCGATACGGCGCTGCTCGATACCGGTCCGCTTGACGATCCATTCGTGGGAGGTGTCGAGAGTCTTTTCCAGGTCGTAGTTCGTGAGCACTTTTTGGGGCACATAAGACCCCGTGCCCGCCAAGCGTATGGGGACCATCTGTTTCTCCCAGCGCCGTGCATCGGCCGCGCCCCCCAAAGGGGCGCGGCCGAATCAAAGATGGTTACTACTTCTTGGCTTTTCTGCTGCTTTTCTTTTTTGCCGCCTTTTTGGTCTTTGGGGAGGCGGTTTTCCGGTCGGCCAGGGCGGCCTGGGCCGCGGCCAAGCGGG
>CAZUHP010000100.1:0-5953 GCA_964620595.1 uncultured Desulfarculaceae bacterium
AAGACATGTTCATCATCCAGCCCAGCTTCCCCTGGTGGGAGATCAAGAACTGGAAGGAAGCCAAAAAACTGGAAGAAGGCTTCGTCTTTGCCAGCAACCAGAACAGCCGCCAGCTCAGCGACGAAGAGCTTTTGGAGATGCTGGATTAGCGTAGGGGGCTAGCAGGGAAAACGCCCGTTCTTCACGTCTTCCTGCGCGCGGCGGTAATCATCCTGCTGGCCGATATCCAGCCAATACTCGTGGATGGGGAAGCTGGCCACCCTGCCCCCCTTGGCCAAGAGCACCTGCACCAGCTCCGTCATGTCCAGGGGTTCTCCCTGGGGAATGAAGGAGCGGGTGGTGGGCTCCAACAGGTAGATGCCGGCATTGACAAAAAAGCTCTGAGAGGGCTTCTCCACCAATTTCCGCACCATGGGGCCGTCGCACTGCACCACCCCAAAGGGAACGCTCATCTCGTACTTGCGCACCCCCAGGGTCAGATCGGCTTCCTGCTCCCGATGGAACGCCAACATGGCCTTGAAGTCCACCCGGGTCAATATGTCGCCGTTGATGACCAGAAGCGGCCCCTGGGGCGGGCTCATCAAGCCGAGGGCGCCGGCGGTCCCCAGGGGCTTGTCCTCGGTTATGTAATTCAGCTCCACCCCAAAGTCGCTGCCGTCGCCAAAGTGCTCCTTGATCTTCTCGGCCAGATAGTGAGTGGCCAAGTTCACCCGGCTTATACCGGCCTGCCTGAGTTGCTCCATGAGGTACTCCAGCACCGGCCGGTCACCCACCGGCAGCATGGGCTTGGGCGTGGACTGGGTCATGGGCCTCAGCCGAGTCCCGAACCCCCCGGCCATGATCACCGCCTGCAAGCAGGTGTCGTCATCGGGCACCAGGTCGGCCATGGTAACCAGGTCGGCCACCCGGCCGCGGTCGTCCAGGAGGGGTATCTGGCGGATGGCATGACTCTTCATGAGCTTGAGCAGTTCGGAACCGCTTGTCCCCAGAGGAGCGGTGATGGGCTGGGTTCGCCCCTTGGCCTCCAAGATGGAGACAGCGAGGTCTTCCAGGTTGGTCCCTGCCAAAAAGGCGCGGCGCACATCGCCGTCGGTGATGGAGCCCAAGAGCCTGCGCCCTTCGTCCACCAGCAGCACGATGCCCTTGAGATTCCGGTTGAGAGCCGAAATCACATCCGCCACCGTTACCTGGGGCGAAAGGCATATGTCCTTTATGTCCGCGTACATCCTTGTCGTAACCCTCGGGGTGCCCCCTGGAAAGGACCCAATGCTCCTGGTTTATCACATCCCGCCTGGCTTAACCACCGGGCCCCCTAGGTGTTCCCCCGCCGGCCAAGCAGGAACTCGGCGAACTCAAAGTCCAGCTCGGTGTCGATATCCACGGTTTCTTCGGGCGGGATAACCACCGCCTTGACCTTGCCCTCGAACAAGGTGGTGTGTTCCAGCACGTAAGCCGGGCGGACCGCGTAGGCCACCGGCACTATGTCATATACCTTGGGTGCGTCCTGGCGGCGGAAGAGCGGTGTCTCCAGGGTCAGGAACTTGCGCGCGTAGCCCTGCTCATCCAGGTTGACCATGCCGAAGTAGGGGTTGCGCGCAGCCTCCCGCACCGTGATCACCACCTCCGCGTCGCTCGCCAACAGGGTGGAGATGCAGGCATCCACGGTTTCCGGCCGGCCCAGGGGCGCGGTACAGGGCACCGAACACATGACCGCCATTTCGGGCGCGCCGGGCTCGGCCGCCAAGGTCTGGATGAGATGGCGCCAGGCCAACAACTCGGGTGAATCGTCGGCAGCCAGCTCGGCCGGGCGCAAGAAGGGTGTCTCCGCCCCATATTCCCGGGCCACCCGGGCGATCTCCTCGTCATCGGTGGACACCACCAGCCGGTCGATAAGGCGGCTGGCCTGAGCCCTTTCGATGGCGTGGGCGATGAGCGGTTTGCCGGCCAGGGGGCGTATGTTCTTGCGGGGCACGCCCTTGGACCCGCCGCGGGCGAAGATGGCCCCCACCACGTATGGCTTTTGTTTCACGGGCTTCCTCACGCGAGGGAATCTAATATCGTGTCCAAGCCTTGCGCCAGGCTGATGCGGGGGGTCACCCCCAGTTCGCGGGCCAGGGCCTCCACCCGGGCGGCCTGGGCCGGCCGGGGCTGGGGCTCCTCCCGCAAGCGGGGCCGCACCCCCAAGGCCGCGGCCAGCCGCTCCACCACCTCACCCAAAAGCATGGGTTGGGGGTGGGCCAGGTTCAGCACCCGGGGGCCACCCTCCCTCCCGGGCGGTGAGCCAAGGCAGGCCTCCAAGGCCTCCACCAAATCATCCAGGTGCAGCCAAGACATGAGGGGGGTGCCGCCGGCGCCCACGCTTATCTCCCGTTCCTCCTGCAAGGCGCGGCACAGGCGGGCCAGCAGATGCCAGGAAGGCAGGCCCGGGCCATAGGGGTGGTACAGGCGCAGGATGGTGGCCGGGGGCCGGGGAGAGTAGGCACGCACCAGCGCCTCGGCCATGACCTTGGTGGCTGCGTACAGGCTCCCATCGCCAGGAGCGGGGTCTCCTTCCTGGTTGGGCCCTGGACCGGGCGCATACACTGAGCCGGTGGACAGGAACAAGAAATGGCCGCAGCCCAGTTCCCGGGCCTTGAGCAGCAGCTCGTGGGTAAGCCCCACGTTGTCGGCCAGGGCGCCCCGGGGGTCCTGGTGGTATTCATGAGGCCGGCTGCGTATGGCCGCGTGGAGCATCGCCTCCACCGGCCCGGTCAGGGCGGCGGGGTCGTCGCCGCGCACCAGGGTAGTGACCTGGTGCCGTCCCTCCGCCGCGCGCAGATAGGCTTGGGCCAAGAACCCACGAGCACCGGTAACCAGCAGCTTCACGCCATTTCGTCCCCACCCTGCCAGTTGTACACCTGCTCTTCGCGCAGAAGCTCCTCGGGCGGGGTGCCCAGGCCCTGGTACCAGGCCATGAGCCGCTGCAGGCCCTCCCGCAGGCCCACCCGGGGCTTGAAGCCCAGAAGGTCGGCGGCCTTGGAGCTATCGGCGATCAGGCGCAGGGTGTCGCCCGGTCGGGGCCGGTCGTGGATCACCTGGGCCTGGGGCCGGCCGGCCACCTCCCGCACGGTTTCCATGAGCCGGTTGATGGTTATCTCCTTGCCGCAACCCAGGTTGATGGTTTCGCCCTCCACGCCGGAAGCCGTGCCAGCCAACCTGATGCCGCGGGCGGTATCCTCCACGTAAGTGAAGTCCCGGGTCTGCTCGCCGTCGCCAAATACGATCAACGGCCGGCCGGCCAGGCAGCGCAGGAGGCTCTTGGGTATGACCTCGCCGCTGTCGCCCTCGTGATGGCAGCGGGGGCCAAAGGCATTGAACGGGCGCACCACCACCGTGGGATAGGCATAGGTGCGCCAAAAAGCCCGGGCGTAACACTCGCCAGCCAACTTGGCCGCGCCATAGACCGTCATGGGAAAGGTGGGATGCCCCTCGTCCATGGGCGCGGTCAGGGCGGTGCCGTAGACTTCGGAGGTGGAGACGTAGACAAAACGCGCCACCTTGGCCTGGCGACAAAGGGAAAGCAATTGCAAGGTGGCGGTGGCGTTGACCTCGTGATTCTCGTGGGGAGAGTGGATCGAATGCCGCACTCCCAGGCAGGCCAGGTGGTACACCAGATCCACGCCCTCGAGCAACGGCTCCAGCGCGGCCTGGTCGCGGATGTCCACCACCTCCAGGCGGCAGCGATCTCCTTCCACTGCCGCCAGGTTCTCCCGCTTGCCGTTGACCAGGTTGTCCACCACCACCACCTGGGCCCCGGCCTCCACCAGTTGGTGCACCAGTTCCGAGCCGATAAACCCGGCTCCGCCGGTGACCATCACTTTGCTTTTCAAGGATTGCTGCATTATTCTCCCGTACCCGCCATCTGCCTGGCCCGGCGAAGTTGAGCCAAGCTCAGGCCTTCCATGCTCAAGGCCGCCATCCCCAGAACGGTGGTGCTGCACAAAAGCCAGGCATGCATCAAAAGCGCCAGGGCCAGGGCCGCGTCGGCCCCCACCCCGAAGACATCCAGCACCGCCACCACCAGCGCCTCGTAGGTGCCTATGTAGCCGGGTGCCGCCGGAATGATGAGTCCCAGGCCCAGCACCGACTGCATCAAGAGAATCTGGCCCAGGTCCAAGGGCAACCCCAAGGCCAGGGCCAGGCCCCAGATGGTGGCCGCCTCGCCCAGGCGCATGCCAACCGACAGCAGCAGCAGCCAGGCCAGCAGCCTGAGCGAAGCCACCGAGGCCAGCACCTCGTGCAGCCATTGGCCCGCCCCGGCAACCAGGCCCGCCAGCCGGGGCGCCACCCGGCCCAGAAGCCGCTCCAAGCCATGGCGCAAGGAATCTTCAAAATGATAGAGCGCCACCAGAAGAACCACCACCCCGGTGAAAAGGGCGGCCGAGGCCAGGGCCAGGCGCCAGAGCCAGACCGGGGTGTTTATCAAGGCCAGCGAGGCCAGCAGCACCCCGGCGAGCATCAGGCCGTCCAGGATGCGCTCCAGCCCCACCGTGCTCAGGGCCACCCCCGAGCCGGCCACGGTGATGCCCTTTTGCACCAGGCCGCAGCGCAGGAACTCACCGCCGTGCAGGGGCAGGAAGTTGTTGGCCATGAGCCCGATGGACATGGCATTGAAGCTGCGGCCGTAAGTGGGCCGCTGGGTGGGGGGAAAGATGGCCTGCCAGCGCCGGGCCCGCAAGCAAAAGCCCGCCGCCGTGGCCGCCGCCGGAATCAGCAGGTGTCGCCAATCCACCCGGGCCAAATGGCGGAGGGCCTGGCGGGGGTCGGCCAGCCACAGCACCAGACCCACCGCCGCCAGGGATACGGCAATGCCTATGAAATAGGTTTTGCGGCCAGCCGCCACCTCGGCTATCCCTGCTTTGGAGGGGCGGGCGGGTCCTCGGACCGCTCCAGCACCTTTTCCACCAGATACAGGGGCCGGCGGCGCGACTCATCCAGGGATCGCCACAGGTACTCCCCCAGCACCCCGGTCATCATCATCAGCATGCCGTTGAGCAAAAGCACGATAACCACCAGGAAAGACATCCAGCGGTCCAGGCGGTCCTGGGCCGAGATCAGGAATATCCGGTTCAGGACCACCACTATCGACCAGAGGATGCCCGAGATCGCCACCAGAAACCCGCAGAGGGACATGAGGCGGATGGGCACATAGGAATGCCCCACGAAAATGTCGGCGAACAGATACAGCCGGTCAGCCCAGGTCCATTTGCTTTTGCCGACCCTGCGGGCCCGGCGGTCGTAGGTCACCGTGGCCTGTTCAAAGCCGATGGTGGCGAAAAGACCATGCAGCGCCAGGTTGCTCTCCTTGTAAAGCCGCACGGCCTTGAGCGCCTGGGGGCCCAGCAGGAAGGTGCCCGCGCCCCGGGCGGGAATGTTGTTGGAGGCCAGCTTGCGCGCAATGGCCCAAAAGGCCCGGGAGAACAACTTGGTGAGGAAAGGGTCGTCGCGGGTGTTACGGACCGCGGCCACTACCTGGTATCCCTCCTCCAACTTGGCCAACATCTCCACCAACAGCTCGGGCGGCTCTTGCAAGTCGCAGGGGATGAAGCAGGCCGCGTCGCCTTGGGCATAATCCAGGCCGGCCCGGATGGCCTTGTGGGCGCCCCGGTTCACCGCCAGCTTCACCACCCGCACCCGGTCGGGATGCTCCTGGTGCAACTCGGCCATGTGCAGGAAGGTGTCGTCGCGGCTGCCATCGTCCACCAAGATCACTTCGTAATCCTGGTCGGGCAGGCGTTGGGCCATGGTGCGCTGCACCGCCTCCAGGGCCGTACGCACGGCGGAACCTTCGTTGTAGGCTGGGATGATGATGGAAAGTTTTTCCGGCAAAGCAACCCGCTCCCTGGCTTCAGGTCCGCCGAAGCATCCGCGACTCAAGCTTGTTTGTATCCCAGGACGCCCTGCAACACAAGCA
>CAZUHP010000101.1:0-5939 GCA_964620595.1 uncultured Desulfarculaceae bacterium
ACTTGAGGGTTTGCGGCCCGCCCTCGGACAGCTCCACCCGCGCCTGGCAGGCGCTGAACTCGGCCCGGGCCGCTCGCGGCGCCAAGAGGGCAAGGCACAAGACCGCAGTCAAACAGGCCCCAAAAACAAGCAGGGCTTCCTTCCGAAACCCCATGAGCATCCTCCGGTTCCGCAGGGGGGTTTCCATAATTAATAGCATTTAAAGGGGTGGCTTGACCAGGGGCTACGGCCAAATGCCATCAGACCCGGCCCGGGGAGCGGGCTTTGCTTTCAGGGAGCTTTACCGCTATAAATACTCCACCCGCCCGACAAGGCGGGCAATTGCAGCCGAGGCCAATGACAATGCACCGCAACGAACCTCTCCTTGTCTTCCCCCGGTCCGAACCGGCGCAGGCGTCCGGGACATGAGCGGCCGGGCAAGCCAGGGCCAGGTGCTGGTGATCGGCGGCGGCCGCTTCGGCCGGCTGGCCGTGGAGCGCCTGGGCCCGCGGGTGTGCCTGGTGGTGGAGCCCGACCCCGGCCCGGAACTCGAGGCCCTGGGCGCGCCGGTCCTGGCCGCGGACGGCATTGCCGCGGCAAGCGAGCTGCTGGAGCAGCCCCAGGCCCCGGACTGGGTGGTGCCGGCCCTGCCGCTGCATTTCGTGGGGGAGTGGCTCCTGCTCTGCCTGGCGGACCAGGAGCCCCGGCTGCTGCCCGTTCCCCGGGAGTCCCTGCCGCCGGCGGCCTGGGTGGGGCCGGGACAACACCAGGAATGGTACTTGAGCCTGGCGGACTTCCTCTGCCCGGACGATTGCCCCGAGCCGGCCCGGGTCTGCACCGTGACCGGCCAGCCCCGGGGAGAGCCCATGTACCAGCGCCTGGCCTCCATCCGCTTGCCGGGTTTCCAGACCGTGGCCCTGCGCAGCCGCCAACTCGCGCCCGGGGTGGGCGGGCTCCGGCGGGAGGAACTCATGGCCCTGCGCGGGCGCCTGGCCCAAGGCGGGGCAGAGTCGCGCTGGGTGATCGCCACTGCCTGCCGCTGCCACGGGGTGGTGCAGGCCCTTGCCTTGAAGGGAGCGGCCGCGTGACCGGCCTGAACGGTAAATACAAGGCAGTGCTTTTCGACCTGGACGGGGTGATCCTGGACTCCATGGGCCACCACGCGGACCTGTGGCAGGAGGTGCTGGCCGAGGAGGGGTTCCCCATCTCCCGGGACTTCATCTTGGAGCACGAGGGCGCCCTGGGGCCTGAGGTGCTCCTGAAGTTCATGGTCCAGGCCGGCCTGGAAAAGGAGGACCCGGCCGAGCTGGCCCCCCGCATGCAAGCCATGCTCTCCCGCCAGGCAAGGCGATACCTGGAGGAGCGCGCCCACCTGGTGCGTCCCTATCCCCAGGCCGAACCCCTGGTGAGCGCGCTGCGCGGCCAGGGGCTGCCCTGCGCCCTGGTCACCAGCTCCCGGCGCGAGGTGGTGGCGGGCTGCCTGCCCGAGGACCTGCGCCGGCACTTCTCGGTCCTGGTCACGGCCGAGGACGTTCCCCGCCACAAGCCCCACCCAGACCCCTACCTGAGCGCCGCCGCCGCCCTGGGCCTGGAGCCCGGGGCCTGCCTGGTGGTGGAGAACGCGCCGGCCGGCATTGCCGCGGCCCGGGCAGCGGGCGCCACCTGCTTTGCGGTGGCCACCACCCTGCCGCCCCAGCGCCTGGGCCAGGCCCAGGCGGTGTTCCCAGGCCTGGCCGAGCTGGCCGCCCACCTGGAGCTGGAACTCACTTAGCACCAGGGCGACGGGGGGGGGGCGACGGGGGGGCGACGGGGGCGACGGGGGGGCGGGGGCAGGCGGCGACGGGGGCGGGGGGCAGCGGGGGGAAGGGGAGGCGGCGGGGCGTCCCAGTCGGCTTGACTAGGCAGCCGGGTTCAGGCTAGAGTGGAATTGACCTGTTGGCCGGCGGTCGCCTTGCCGGCGCAAGATGGCGATATTTGCCTCTCAGCCCCCCTGGAGGTTGGGGGGCTTTTTGTTTGTCGACTTTCACGTATGGGGGGGATCTATGGGCGACCAGCAAGAGGAAAAACCGCGCAAGCCAGGAACCAAGGGTTGCGGGCGCTGGGTCGGCAACTGCGGCCATATCCAAGGCCAGCCCCAGGCGCCCACCACGGGCTCTGGCACTTGTGCCTGCGGCAGGCACTTTCGCTGGCACTGTCCGGGCGGGGGCAACTGCAGCGGCCGGGACTTCTATTGTTGAGGGTCTTCCTGCCCGGGCGGCAAAGGGGGCAATAGGGGGCGCTCGGGGCAGGGGAGAGATAATATCGGGGCAGGGGAGAGATAATCCAAACTAAAGCCAGGTCGGGCCGGCCACGCGCCCCAGCCAGGATCCCCGTTCCCCCCAGCTGGGCGCCGGCCCGGCCTGGCTATCCCCAGCGCCCACCGGTCAGGGGGCGTTTTTTATTTGTCAAGGGGCTGGCCCGGAGGCAGCCTAGGTGCTGCAAAACATTCGGGATTGGTCTTGACACCAAGCGCCAAGCCTGGTATCAAAACTACTCTCCCACATGGGATATTTGGTCTTCTGGCTTTTCAACCAACGACCCCCACGCAAGCACGCTGATGGACGACAACATGGCCCCCGCCGACACCACCCCACCGAGGGTGGCTTATAATTCCAAGCAGATACACGAGGGCATCCAGCGCCTGGCCCAGGGCATCCTCGCCCGCCATCCCGACCCCGCCGGCCTGGCCCTGGTGGGGGTGCATGCGGGCGGGGGGCTCCTGGTGCGCCGGGTGGAGGCGGAGCTGGCCCGGCTCAGCGGCCAGGACCTGGAGTTGGACAAGGGCCTGGTGGACATCAGCTTCTACCGCGACGACTGGACCCGGCTCACCCAGGTGCCCGCGCTCCGGGCCACGGACATCCCCTTTGACGTGGACGGGCGCGAGATCGTGCTCATCGACGACGTGATCTTCACCGGCCGCACGGTGCGCGCCGCCCTGGACGCCATCTTCAGCCTGGGCCGGCCGGACCGGGTGGAGCTGGCCGTGCTGGTGGACCGGGGCCACCGGGAGTTCCCCATCTCGCCGGACTACGTGGGCCTGGTGCTGCCCACCCAGCGCCACCAGTCGGTGAACGTGTTTTTGTTCGACGAGCCGGACAAGGACCACGCCACCTTGGAGGACCACAAGTACCGCACCCTCAAGGCCGCCTTTGGCGGCGCCTGAAAGCCTCCCACCGGCTCATAACTCCTCCCGCCCCCGGGCCCCCGTCTGCCTTCCCGTCCGCCCCCCCGTCGCCCCCCCGTCCGCCCCCCGTCCGCCCCCCCCGTCGCCCCCCCCGCAGTGGGCACGATTTGCCGGGCCAGGGCGGGCCTCCGGGCGCGGGGGGCAAGTATTTCCCTCGCCCCGGGCTGATCCATCCGCACAACTACCTGCAATCACACGCCATATAAAAACAGCACCCCGTGGCATATGATTTGCTTCCTTTCCTGGGGCAAACCCCAAGGAGGTGGGGCATGAAGATTGACAATGGCATCGTTTGCACGCCGGAAAGGCAACTGACCCGGTTGCCCAAGGCCCCCTCGGCCAAGCCCGGCCCGTGCTTTGACCAGGCCCTGGCCCAGGAGCTGGAAGGCCCCGCGGCCCCGGCGGCGGGTCTGCCCGAAGCCACGCCCGTGGAAAAGGTGCTGGGCTATGGGGATGGCGGCCTGCCTCCGGTCTGGTTCCAGATAAGCGGGGTGGTGGATTCGCTGGACCGCTATGGCGAGGCCCTGGGCAATCCAGCCTATACCTTGAAGGACATCGAACCCTTGGCCGCCGAGATGGAGCGCCAGGCCGAAACCCTGCAGGCCAGCTTGCAGAAGGGCGGCCTGGGTTCCCTGCGCACCCTGGCCGAGCAGGCCCTGGTTCACGTGCAGGTGGAGAGCATCAAGTTTCGCCGGGGCGATTACGTTTAACCAGTAGATAAGGCTATGGATATCCTTTCCATCTCCCAGTTGGCCGGCCTGGGCCCCGAGCAGCGGGGCGCGGGCGCCGCCCAGCGCAACGAACGCGCAGCCGTGGGCGGCGAGGCCAAGGAAAAGGGCCAGGGCGAAGCCAAGCGCCTGCGGCCCGAGGAGCTGTACGACACCAGCCGGCTGCGGCCGGACATGATCGAGGATTTCCATGGCCTCAACCTGAAAGAGGCCCAGTCGGTGCTGGCGGGACTGGCGCCCCAGATTGCGGACCTGAGTCCCTGGAGAGCGGCCGATCTCCAGAGGGTGACCGCCAGCAAGCTGCTTCCTTCGGCCTATGTGTAACGGGTTCCCTGGCCCGCGACGGCGGGCCAACAACAAGGCGTCAGATCCCCTCCGACGCCGAATGGTAGGCGGCCGTTAACCCCCCTTTGGCTCACGGTCGTCAACCCTCCTTGAAAACGGCGGGCAAGGTTCTTCCTTGCCCGCCGGTCTTTTTTTATGGGCCGGCTCCGGTCAAGGAGCCGGTTTCCATGGCTTTATCGGCTTTATCCCAGGCGCTGCTTCAGGGCCTCCAACTGCTTGGCCAGGCGGGCCGGCAACCGGTCGCCGAACTTGGCGAAATGGGCCTCGATGTCCGGCAGCTCGGCCTTCCAGTCCTCTGGATTCACCGAAAGGATGGTCTCCAGGTCGGCGGGGTCCATGTCCAGGCCGCTGGTGTCCAGGTCCTCGGGCCGGGGCAGCAGGCCGATGGGGGTTTCCACGGCGCCGGCCTTGCCGTCCACCCGCTCGCACATCCACTTGAGCACCCGGGAGTTTTCGCCGAAGCCCGGCCAGATGAACTTGCCTTCCGGGGACTTGCGGAACCAGTTCACGTAGAAGATCTTGGGGGCCTTGTCACCCAGCCGGTCGCCCATCTCGAACCAGTGCTGGAAGTAGTCGCCCATGTTGTAGCCGCAGAAGGGCAGCATGGCAAAGGGGTCGCGCCGCAGGTTGCCCACCGCCCCGATGTTGGCCGCGGTGGTCTCCGAGGCGGCGGTGGAGCCCAGGAACACGCCGTGGTCCCAGTCGAACGCCTCGTGCACCAGGGGCACCACGCTGCCGCGGCGGCCGCCGAAGATGAAGATATCGATGGGTACGCCCTCGGGCTTTTCCCAGTCCGGCGAGATCATGGGGCACTGGGCTGCGGGCGCGGTGAAGCGGGCGTTGGGGTGGGCGGCCACATCCTCGCTCTGGGGGGTCCAGTCGCGGCCCTTCCAGTCGATGGCATGCTCCGGGGCAGGGCCCATGCCTTCCCACCACACGTCGGAGTCGTCGGTCACCGCGCAGTTGGTGAAGATGCAGTTCTCCTTGATGCTCTCCATGGCCATGGGGTTGGTGTCATAGGAAGTGCCCGGCGCCACGCCAAAGAAGCCGGCCTCCGGGTTGATGGCATAGAGGCGGCCGTCCGGGCCGATCTTGAGCCAGGCGATGTCGTCGCCTATGCACTCGGCCTTCCAGCCCGGGATGGTGGGCTGGATCATGGCCAGGTTGGTCTTGCCGCAGGCCGAGGGGAAGGCACCGGTGATGTGGTATTGCCGGCCCTCGGGGCTGGTCAGGCGCAGGATGAGCATGTGCTCGGCCATCCAGCCCTCGCGGCGGGCCATGGCGGAAGCGATGCGCAAGGCCAGGCATTTCTTGCCCAAAAGCGCGTTGCCCCCGTAGCCGGAGCCATAGGACCAGATCAGGTTCTCCTCGGGGAAGTGGCTGATGTACTTCTTCTCGATGGGCGCGCAGGGCCAGGGCACGTCCTTTTGGCCCGGCTCCAGGGGGGCGCCCACCGAGTGCATGCAGGGGATGAACTCGCCGTCCTCGCCCAGCACCTCCAGCACCTTGGTGCTGACCCGGGTCATGATGTGCATGTTGCACACCACGTAGGGGCTGTCGGTTATCTCAATGCCGATCTTGGACAGGGGGCCGCCGATGGGGCCCATGGAGAAGGGGATGACGTACATGGTGCGGCCCTTCATGCAGCCCTGGTACAGCTCCCG
>CAZUHP010000102.1:0-5708 GCA_964620595.1 uncultured Desulfarculaceae bacterium
CCGCATACCCCGATTCCCCTTACCGCCCCGCCCCCCGTCGCACATCATCCTTTTACACGCCGCCCGCCTTGGCTCATAATGATAGCCATGGCCCTGCCTCCCGGCCGGAAACCACGCGGGTATAACCGCTCTATATCAACCACTTAAGTGAAACGGACGTGACATGGCTCTACTCAGCATCGATACGGACAAGTGCAAGAAGGACGGCATCTGCGCCGCGGTCTGCCCCATGGGCATCATCGAATGGGCCAAGGGCGGAAACCCCAGGCCCGCCCCCGAGGCCGAGGAACTGTGCATCGCCTGCGGCCACTGCGTGGCCGCCTGCCCCCACGGCGCCATGAACCACCGCGACATGCCCAGCCGGGACTGCCCGCCCATACAAAAAGACCTCGTCCCAAGCCCCGAACAAATCAAGCAATTCCTCCGCTCGCGCCGTAGCGTCCGGGTGTACGAGCCCGACCCCCCCGACCGCCAGGCCATAACCGAGCTGCTCCAGGTGGCCGCCTATGCCCCCTCGGGCCACAACACCCAGCCCACCCAATGGATCGTGCGCCACGACCGCGAGGAACTCACCCGCCTGTCCGGCCTGGTCATCGACTGGATGAAGGTGGTGATCCAAAAACAGCCCGAGCTGGCGGCCACGCTCCACATGGAGCGGGTGGTGGCGCGCTGGGAAGCGGGCACGGACACCATCCTGCGCGGCGCGCCGGTGCTCATCCAGGCCCACGCGCCCAAGGACGAGCGCACCGCGCCCCAGGCCTGCACCATCGCCCTGGCCTATGTGGAGCTGGCCGCCCCGGCCTTTGGCCTGGGCGCCTGCTGGGCGGGCTTTTTCAACGCCGCCTCCCTCATGTACCCCCCGCTCGGCCAGGAGCTGGGCCTGCCCCCCGGCCACCAGGTGTTCGGCTCCATGATGCTGGGCAAGCCCCGCTACCGCTACTACCGCCTGCCCCTGCGCAAGCAGGCCCGCATCACCTGGGCCTAGGGGCGGCCGAACCATCTTGACCGGCGGGTCATGACAGCATGGGCGCTACCAGCGGCACCATATCCCATACCGCGGACCTGGGCCTGTGGGTGGAGGCCGACACCGCCGAGGAACTCTTCGAGGCCGCGGCCCTGGCCCTGGCCGAACTCATGTTCCGGGGTCCCCGCCAGGGCCTGGTGGAGTGGCGGCCCTTTGAGGCCCGGGCCGGGGAGCCCGCCGAGCTTCTGGTGGAGTGGCTGGCCGAGGTGGTGTATCTGGCCGATGGCGAGGACCGCTTGGTGGCAGCCGCCCAGGTGGATGAACTCGGCCCCACCCGCCTGGCGGGCCGGCTGGGGGTGATACCCCTGGACCCCGCCTGCCACCAGCCGAACGAGCCGGTCAAGGCGGTGACCTACCACCAGGCCCGGGTCAGCCAGGAAAAGGGCCGCTGGCGGGCCCAGGTGCTCCTGGACGTGTAGGGCGACGGGGGGGCGGGCGACGGGGGCGGGCGACGGGGGGCGGCTGGGGGGCGGGTGTTCTGGTATCATCATATAGAGTCCTGCCCTGGCCAGGCGGCCGGGATCATCCCAAAAACCATAAACAGTTGGCCGTTGATATGGCAGAATTGATACGAATTGACGCCTACCGCTGGCAATTACCCCAAGATGGGCAGATGAACAGCCCTGCCATCATCTATGCGGACCAGGACCTCCTGGCCCAGATACAGGCCGAGGGGGTGCTGGCCCAGATCAGGGGAGTGGCCTCCCTGCCCGGCATAGTGGGACCGGCCCTGGCCATGCCCGACGCGCACCAGGGCTACGGCTTTCCCATCGGCGGGGTGGCGGCCTTTGACCCGGAAACCGGGGTGGTCTCCCCCGGCGGGGTGGGCTACGACATCAACTGCGGGGTGCGCCTGCTGCGCAGCAAGCTCCTGGCCTCGGAGCTGAGCCCGGGCCAGCTACGGGCCATGGCCGACGCCCTGGCCACCCGGGTGCCGGCCGGGGTGGGAAAGGGGGGCAAGCTGCAACTGTCGCGCAAGGACATGACCCGGGTGTTGGAGCGGGGCGCGGCCTGGGCCGTGGAGCACGGCCTGGGCGGGCCTGCGGACCTGGAGTTCTGCGAGGCCGGGGGGACGCTGCCCGGCGCCGACCCGGAGCAGGTGAGCGACCGGGCCCGCAAGCGGGGCTTCGGCCAGATGGGCACCCTGGGCGCGGGCAACCACTTCCTGGAGCTGGCCGAGGTGGACGAGATATATGACCCGCGGGTCAGCGAAGCCTTCGGCCTGCACCAGGGCCAACTGGTGCTCTGGATCCACTCCGGATCCCGCGGCCTGGGCCACCAGGTCTGCGACGAGGCCCTGCGCTCCCTGGCCAACTCGCCGGATGCCATCCACCCCCCGGACCGCCAGCTCATCGCCGCCCCCCCGGACTCGCCGGCTGGCCGGGCCTATTTGGGCGCCATGGCCGCGGCAGCCAACTATGCCTTTGCCAACCGCCAGGCGCTCACCCACCTGGCGCGGGAGGCCCTGGAGCACGCCCTGGGGCTGGGCCCCGAAAAGCTCGGCCTGGGCCTGGTTTACGACGTGGCCCACAACGTGGCCAAGCTGGAGGAGCACTCCTTCCAGGGCCGGACCCGCCGGCTATGGGTGCATCGCAAGGGCGCCACCCGCGCCCTGGGCCCAGGCCATGCCGAGCTGCCCGCCCGCTACCAGGCCGTGGGCCAGCCCGTGCTCCTGCCCGGCGACATGGGCCGCGCCAGCTTCGTGCTCCGGGGAAGCGAGCGGGCCCAGGCCGAAACCTTTGCCTCCTCGGCCCACGGGGCCGGCCGCCGCCTCTCCCGCACCAAGGCCCGCAAGCAGGCCCGGGGGCGGCACCTGGTGGAGGAGCTGGCTCGGCGGGGGGTGCTGGTGCGGGCCGCCAACCCCAAGACCCTGGCCGAGGAGATGCCCGAGGCCTACAAGGACGCGGCCCAGGTGGTGGAGGTGATGCACGGCTCGGGCGTGGCCCCCAAGGTGGCCCGCACCCGGCCCCTGGCCGTGATCAAGGGCTAGTCGCCGGGCCTCCGGCCCCCCTGCCGGGAACCAACCGCACCTGTTATGATAATCAACCGATAATTTTATCCTTGACCTGGCCCCGCCCCCCAAGGATCGCCCCGCGTCGCCGGGCGACGGGGGGCGACGGGCGACGGGGGGCGGAGGGGCAACGGGCGGCGGGTATGCTGCGGCGTGGCTTGCCCGGGCCAGCGGGGCCGGGACCTGCCGGGGCTCTGGCGGGGGGACACAATCCGCCTGGTTTCAGCTTGTTGCCTGGGATGCCTGTGCGGGGACCTTACGGGGAGTATCTTGACCCATGGGTCAGCCGGTGCCCACCCGGTTGCGTCCCTCGCGCTTGGCCTGCAACAGGGCCTGGTCCGCGCGCTCGAACAGGCTGGAGGGGGTGTCGCCCTTTTTGGCCTCGGCCACGCCCAGGGTCACGGTGAGGCGCAGCTCGCCCTGGCCCCGGTAGGTGAAGCGTATGGTCTCGGTGGCCTTGCGCACCCGCTCGGCCGCCTCCACCGCGGCCGGCAGGGGGGTCTGGGCCAGCACCACCACGAACTCGTCGCCCGCGTAGCGAAAGAGGGTGTCCGAGCGCCTGAGCGCGGAAGCGGCCCGCTCGGCTATGGCCTGGAGGGCCTTGTCCCCGGCCTGGTGGCCGTAGTTGTCGTTCACGCCCTTGAAGTTGTCCACGTCGAAGATGATCAGGCAGACCGGCGCCTCCTGGGGGCTGGCCAGCACCTCTTCCAGGCGCTGGGTCAGGGCCCGCTTGTTCCACAGCTTGGTCAGGGGGTCGCGGAGGGCCTGCTGGCAGAACTCCTCGCTGGTGCGCTCGGCCTGGCGCATGCGCTCCCGCAGTTGGCCCAGGGTGGCGCGCACCTGCTGCAACTGGCGGCGGGTGGCCTGCAAGAGGCTCTGCTCCTTTTCCTGGCGGGCCTTCATGCCCTCGCGCAAGGCGCGCAAGTGCTCCAGCGCCCGGGCCTTCATGGCCTCCAGGCTGTCGGAACCCTTGATGACCTTTGCCAAGCCCCCCATGGAGGCCGCCACCTGGTCGTCGAACTGGCGGCCAGCCGCCACCAGGCCTTCCTGGGCCTCTTGCATGGCGTCGGCAAAGATCTCCTCGGTCTTGAAGACCTCGCCCACCACCTCCTTGAGCGCGGTCTCGGCCTGGCGGCTGCGGCGCTCCAGGACCAGGCGGAAGCGGTCTATGAGATCCATGGTGCGCACCATGGCCGCCCGCACCTGGTTGTCGCTGATAAGCCGCTGGATATCCTGGATGTCTTTTTCCAGCTCCGCGTCGAACTCGGGATCGCCCAGGCGCAGGCCCTCCATCAGGGCCAGGGCCACGTGGCGGCCGGCATCCCCGCCGGCCGCCGCGGCCCGGGCCGCGGGGCCGGTCCCCTTGCCGGTCAGGAGCGCGTTTTTGAACCCGGTCACCGCCTTTTGCAGGCCCTCGGGCGAGACCTTGGGGTCTGAACACTTCTTCCTGAGTTTTTTCAGGGCCTTGAGCTGGTTCTTGTCCAGGGAGGGCTCGGCCAGGGTGGCCAGCACCCCCAGCGCCTCCCGAAAGGCGGCCTCTGACTCCTGGCGGCGGGCCTCGCATTGGTCCAGCTCCATGTTGAGCTTCAGGACCCGATCGCGCAGCTTCTTGGTTTCCTTGTCTTTCTCGCTAACCTCTACCATCGAGCGCTCTCCGCCCTCCCCCTGCTCCCCGTCGCCCCCCCGTCGCCCCCCGTCGCCCCCCGCCCCAGGTGGTTTTCATTACTCCAAGGCTCTGCCGGCAGATGACGGGGTGTCTCCAAAAATCATCCCGGCCCTGTCAAGGCCGCCCCCGGGCCCCGAGGCCAGGGGGTATATCGACCATTACCCGGATGAGCCTCCAACCACAGCCCGGCCAGGCCCGACCCCAGGGTCCTTTTTGCTTATCGGACCGCCAGGGGGGTTCCAATAGCGTCAGGGGGCAGGCGCCGCAGAGGGCCGGCCGGGCTCTGCCGGCGGCTCCTCCTGTCCCCAGCCCGGCTGGAGCAGCTCCAGCAGGGGGGTGTAGGCAAAACGGCGGCCGCGCCTCTGGCCGGTGACCTCGCTCACCAGCGCCTGCGCGGCCAGCTTGTCCACCAGAAGCCCGGCGGTGCGCTGGGTGACCCCCAGCCGGGCCGCTATGGTGGGCAGGTCCACAACCGGCAACGCCACCAACAAATCCAAGAGGCGCTTGGGGTTTTGGGGGGCGCGCACCCAGGTGTCGATCAACTCGTGGTGGGCCTGGTTCAGCTCGCGGGCGGCCAGGGCCAGCTCGCCCACCGCCCGGGCCGAGGCCTCCACCGCGGCCAAAAAGGCCAGGAAAAACCGCCGCCAAGCCCCGGCCTCGCGCACCTGCTGCATGAGCCCCTCCAGGCCGCCGGGAAGCTGTTCCGCGGCCTGGCGCATGCCCGGCCCCACCCGGTCGAAGGCATGGGCCGGCAGGCCCAGGCGGGGGGCCAAACCGCAGAGGAACACCCGGCCGGCCCGGGAGCGGCGCTGGTCCGGGGGGCCCTCCCGCTCCCAGGCGGCTAGGGCCAAACCCGCGGCCCACAAGGGGGGCAGGCCGGCCTTGAGCCAGCGGGGGGCCAGGGTCCAGGCCGCGGCCCCGGCCACCGGGGTCTCCGGCGGGGAGGGGTTGCCCCCGCCCCCCCCGCCCCCCACGCCCCCCACGCCCCCCACGCCCCCCCCCGCCCC
>CAZUHP010000103.1:0-5596 GCA_964620595.1 uncultured Desulfarculaceae bacterium
CTGGCCACCTACACCGGCGGCCTGGCCGCCCTGTGGCTGGCCTTCCAGGTGGTTTCCCAGACCGTGCTCAGGTGACGCCCCCCTGACCGCCCCCCCCGGCGAGAGGAATATCCCATGGACAAGACCTCCCGGCTGATCGCCAAGGGCCTGCTCGAGGAAAAGCGCGAGCGCCTGAAGCAGTTGGAGATCAAAATCGACCGGCTCATCAAGGACATCAACTACTACCTCTACATTCTCGACGGCATCGAGGGGCTCAAGGTGGACCATGCCGAGCAGGCCATGGAGGAGCTGGTGGCCGCGGTGCGGGAGTTCCGGGCCCTCACCGCCGAGCTGAAGGACCTGGCCGCGCGATGAAACGCCGGGATGCACATAACGGCGCCCCTTGGCCCCCTCCCCCCGGCGACCGGTTGGAGGCCCTGGCCGGGGCCGGCCTGCCCCTGGACCATCCCCGGGGCGCGGCCGCCTGCCTGCGGCGGGTCATGGAGCAGAAGGTGGAGCGCCTGGCGGCCAAGGGCGACCTGGAGCGGGAGGAGGCCGAGGAGCTGGCCAAGATCGGCCAGGCCCTCAGCCGGCTGGAGGGGGCGGGCTACGACCTGAAGGGGGCCGCCGCCGAGGTCATGGCCCGCTTCGCGGCCTTTGTCTCCGCCCGCCAGGCCGACCCCGCCCGGCGCAACTGGCTGGCCGACCAGGTGGAGGCCTTTTTCGCCCACCTGGAGGGGGAGCTCTGATGCCGGCCGCGGCCAAGAGGATCACCGCCAGCGCCTTCCGGCGCAAGGCCTCCCAGGTGGTGGCCGTGCTGCGCACCGAGGTGGGCGCCTTCGGCCCCGAGGCCCCGGCCCGCCAGGTCCGCCTGGCCCGGGCCGCCGAGGACCCTTTCTACTTTTTCACCACCTACCTGCCGCACTACTTCAGCCAGGGGTTCGCGCCCTTTCACCGCGAGCTGCTCTCCCTGCTGGCCCCGCGGGGCAAGGCGGTGGTGCCGGTGGTGGTGGCCGCGCCGCGGGGGTTCGCCAAGACCACCCTGGTCTCCTTTGGCTACGTGCTCCACCAGGTGCTGTTCGGCCGGCGCCGCTTCGTGGTTCTGGGTTCGGACACCGCGGACCTGGCCGGCGACCTCACCGCCTACCTGCGCCTGGAGCTGGAGCACAACCAGCGCCTGCAGGAGGACTTCGGCCCCCTGTGCCAGGCCCGGGGCCCGGCCGGGGACTTCATCGCCGGCCAGGACACCCGGGTGCTGGCCCGGGGCCGGGGCCAGCGCCTGCGGGGAATCAAGCACGGCCGCTTCCGGCCCGACCTGGTGATCCTGGACGATCTGGAGAACGACAAGAACGTGCGCAACCCGCGCCTGGTGCGCGAGACCCTGGACTGGATCAAGGAGGCGGTCTACCCGGCCATCGACCCGGGGGGCAGCCTGTTCATCATCGGCACCATCCTGGCCAAGAAGAGCGCCCTGGCCACCCTGATCTTCTCTCCCGAGGAGCCCTACTGCCGCTTTGTGCGCCGCCGCTACCAGGCCCTGCAGCCCGACGGCTCCTCCCTCTGGCCCCAGCGCCACCCGGTGGAGGAGCTGCTCCGCCAGAAGCGGCTCATGGGCTCGGCGGCCTTCAACAAGGAGAAGCAGAACGAGCCCCGCGACGAGGCCGGGCTCTTCCAGGAGGAGTGGCTGCGCTCCTACCACCCCGCCGAGATCCAGGGCAAGGCCCTGGCGGTGGCCGGCTTTCTGGACCCCAGCCTGGGCGAGGGCCAGAGCCACGACTTCAAGGCGGTGGTCAGCCTGGGCCTGGACGAGGCGGAGGGCGTGTTCTACGTGCTGGACGCCTTCATCCGCCGTTGCAGCATCGACCAGCTCATCCGGGCGGTGCTCCGCCGCCACCGGCGCTACCGCTACCTGGTGTTCGGGGTGGAGGACAACCTGTTCCAGCGCCTGCTCCTGGACGAGTTCGCCCGGGCGGCCCGGGAGGAGCAGGTGGTGCTGCCGCTGCGGGGAGTGACCCACCGCCTGGCCAAGGAGACCCGCCTGGCCGGGGTGAGCCCCCTGGTGGAGCGGGGGCTGGTGCGCTTCGACCCGTCCCAGGGCGACCAGTCGCTCCTCATCGAGCAGCTCTTGCACTTTCCCAGCCCCAACGTGAACGACGACGGGCCCGACGCCCTGGAAGGGGCCCTGGGCCTGCTGAGGGGAGGCGGCTGCAATGTGTGGTGAGCGCGCCCCCCGCGCCCCCCGTCCCCCCCGCCCCCCCCGCCCCCCCCGGTCACCTGCCCCCTGGAGTGAGCTTCCATGAAAAGATGGCTTGCCCGCCTGAGCAGACCCTTTGTGCGCCGCGGCCTGGACCAGTCCTGGGCGCCGCCCCCCTACTCGCCGCCCCCCGCTTTCCTGGGCGGCGGCCTGGGCAGCCGCGCCCGCCAGCTGGCCGCCTACCAGGGCTGGGTGTTCGCCGCGGTGAACCTCATCGCCCAGCGGGTGGCCGGGGTGCCCCTGCGCCTTTTCTCCCGCACCCCGGCCGGACCGGGGCCCGAGATCCTGGAGCACCCGGTGCTGGATCTTTTGGAGCGGCCCAACTCCCTGATGACCCGCCGCCAGTTCCGCTTCACCCTGGTCACCCACCTGGAGCTGACCGGCATGGCCTTCGTGCTGGTGGCGGCCAACGCCCTGGGCCGGCCGGCCGAGCTCTGGCCCCTCTCCCCGGCCGACCTCATCCAGATCGAGGCGGGCCCGGACACCGGCCGGCCCATAGGCGCCTTCGTGTTCTCCGGCCCCGGCGGCCAGACGGTGCGCTACCGCCCGGAGGAGATACTCTACTTCCGCCACCCCAGCCCCCGGAGCCTGCTCTACGGCGCCAGCCCCATCGAGGCCATGGCCCACGCCTATGACATCGACCTGGCGGTGCGGGTCTACCAGAAGAACTTCTTCCGCAACTCGGCCCGGCCCGAGGTGGTGCTCTCCACGGACCAGCGCCTCACCGAGCAGGAGGCCCGGCGCATCCTGGCCCGCTGGAACCAGAAGCACCAGGGCCTGGCCCACGTGTTCAGCCCCACCGTGCTGGACGGCGGGCTCAAGGTGCAGCCGCTCAGCTTCTCCAGCAAGGACTTCGAGTTCATGGCCCTGGCCGGCTGGACCCAGGACAACATCCTGGCCGCCTACGGGGTGCCGGCCGGCAAGCTGGGGCTGGTCAAGGACGTGAACCGGGCCAACGCCCTGGGCATCGACATCACCTTCAACGCCGAGTGCGTCCGCCCCCGCCTGGAGCTGATGGAGGACGTGCTCTGCCGCTTCCTGCTGCCCCGCTACGGCCGGGGCCTTCTTTTGAAGCACGACAACCCGGTGCCCACTGACCGCGCCCAGGCCCACCGCCAGGCCATGCAGGAGCTGGACCGGGGGGTCCTCACCATCAACGAGTACCGCGCCAGCCTGGGCCGCGAGCCGGTGCCCTGGGGCGACGAGCCCTGGCCCCGGCCGGCGGCTGGCGCGGCGCCTCCCCCGGCGGCCGGCGCGGCGCCTCCCCCGGCCGCCGGCGGCGGGGAGGCCCGGGCCGCGGCGCTCCTTGGCCGGCACTACCCCCGCCTGCGGGCCCGCTTCCACGGCTGGTCGCGGGCCCGGGTGGAGGCCGAGCTGAAGAAGCGCCCCGAGCTGCTGGACCCCCTGCTCCCCCCGGGCACCGGCCCGGAGCGGGCCGGGCGGATCAAGCGGCACCTGGCCGCCTGCCTGGCCGGGGACCTGGATTTGGAGCAGGCCCTGGCGGGCCTGGCCCGACTGGACTGAGGAGGCCACCATGAAGCTCATCCACAAGGTTTTGGATTTCAAGCTGGACCAGGTGAACGACGAGGCCCGCACCTTCTGGGCGGTGGCCTCCACCGAAGCCCCGGACCGCCAGGGCGATGTCATCCGCGCCGCGGGCTGGGACCTGACCAACTTCCAGAAGAACCCGGTGATCGCCTGGGCCCACGACTACTCCCAGCCGCCGGTGGCCAAGGCTCTGGAGGTCAAGGTGGAGGACGGCCGCCTGCTCTTCAAGGCCCAGTTCCCCGGGCCCGAGGAGTACGCCTTTGCCGACACCGTGTTCCGCCTCTACCGGGGCGGCTATCTGCGCGCCTTCTCGGTGGGCTTCACCCCCATCCAGAGCGAGGTGGTCCACCACCGGATCAACGGCCGCAGCCTGACCGGCACCCGCTACCTGCGCCAGGAACTCTACGAGATTTCCTGCGTCACCCTGCCCGCCAACCCCCAGGCCCTGGTGGCCGCGGGGCTGAACCGCCTGGAGCCCGAACCCCATGCCTCCCCGGCGGGCCCACCCTCTCCCGCGTTCCAGGCCGCGGTGCAAAAGGCCCTGGCGGGCGGCCTGGTGGACCGCCTGGTCCTGAGCCGCCTGCGCTACCACCTGGGCCGGCCCCGCTAGGGGGCCCGCCCGAGCCCAGCCAGCCCGAAAGGAATACAGACCATGACCGACAAGGAACTCATAGCGCTGTTGGAAAAGGCCACCGGCCTCAGCCTGAACGAGCAGGAGATCAAGTCCCTCATCGACGAGCGCCTGGCCGGGATGCTCTCCGCGGCCAGGGTCAAGACCGTCTCCCTGGGCGAGGAGACGCCCGGCCCGGCCCTGGGCCTCAGCCGCTATCTGGGCGAGGTGCGCCGCCTGGGCATGGGGCAGGCGCCGCGCTTCGTGGAGGCCGACCAGATGGTGCGCGCCGCGGTCCCGGCCCTGAAGGAAAAGCCCGCCAGCAAGGTGAAGGACCTGCGCGAGGGAGCCACCACCGCCGGCGGCTACCTGGTGCCGGTGGAGCAGGCCGCCGAGGTACTGAACCTGGTGAACAACTACAGCGCGGTGAAGGGGCTCTGCCGCCAGGTGCCCATGAAGGCCCACCAGATCACCTTCCCCACGGTCAGCGGGGGGCTCACCGCCTACTGGGTGCCCGAGGCCGGCGACACCGAGGGCGTGGTGCCCGACGGCAGCCACCAGGCCGACGGCGAGAAGCCCCGCTCGGACGCCGCCTTCGGCCAACTGGCCATCACCGCCCACGTGCTGGCAGTGAAGGTGGTGGTGAGCAACCAGCTCCTGGACGATTCGGACCCCGGGGTGGACCAGGTGTTGCAGAACCTCTTTGCCGAGACCATCGGCAGCGCCTTCGACGTGGCCGCCCTGCGCGGGGCCGGCACCGCCCTGGACCCCATCAGCGGCCTGGCCGAACGCATCACCACCAACGCCCTCAGCGTGGACAGCGGCTTTGACTACCAGGACCTGGCCCGCCTGATCTACGCGGTGTACGAGAACGCGCCCCACGCGGCCCAGGTGCCCGTGCTGGGCCACCCCAAGGCCGAGAGGCTGCTCATGACCATGAAGGACGCGGACGACAATTTCATCTTCCGCCGTCCCGGCCAGGCCCAGAACGAGGGCGACTCCCGGCCCCGGGTGCTGGGCGAGCCCTTTGTGCGCGACCCCAACATCCTCACCAACCTGGGCGCGGACGGCGATGAGACCCGGCTCTTTGCCGGCGATTTCGCGGGCAGCGCCCTGGTGGGCGTGCGCTCGGGCCTGGTGGTCAAGACCAACCCCTGGGCCGAGCCCTACTTCTCCTACAACCAGACCGCGTTCCTGGCCGAGGT
>CAZUHP010000104.1:0-5576 GCA_964620595.1 uncultured Desulfarculaceae bacterium
TGGTGGTGCCGCCCGTGGGGTGTGGGTGCCTGAATGTGCTGGGGCCCCATGCCGGGGTGCCCACTTATGCCGAGGCCCGTACCCGCGGCCTGGCCCCCTTTCCCCACCCCGAACGTATCGTGGATCCCCCCGCCCCCCCCGCCCCCGTCGCCCCCCACGCCCCCCCCGTCGCGGCCCCGCTGCCGGCCGGCCTGTTCGGCAGCGAGCCGGCCCACGGTTGGTGCTGGTTTTTCCAGCGGGCCGAACTGGCCCGGCAGCGTGGGCAGTGGGCCAAGGTGGCTGCCCTGGGCCGGGAGGCCCTGGAAAGGGGCTTGAGCCCGGCCGAGCCCACCGAATGGATTCCGTTTGCGGTGGGGTTTGCCAAGACCGGTGACAAGGCCAAGGCCAGGGAATTGGCCCGCCGTGCCCTGGCAAGGCTGCCCCGGGGCTGGCCCCTGCCGCCCGAGGTGAATAGGCTTTTCCGTGAGCTGGGGATAGAACCGAAGGGCTAGGAGCGGGGGGACAAGGGACGGGCCGGCACCCCGGCCCAGCGCTGGCCTTCTGGCACGTCTTTCACCACCACCGCTCCCATGCCCAGCAGGGCTCCGTCGCCAATCGCCAGGTCCTCGCGCACCAAAGACCCGGCGCCAAGGTAGCAGCAGCGCCCCACCTGGCAGCGTCCGCTTACCACCGCCCGGCTGGCCAACACGCTATGGGCGCCGATCACGCTATGATGCGATACCACCGCCCCGGGCAGAAGCGTCACCCCGAAACCAAGCTCGGCCCCGGCGCAGACCGAGGCCCCGGCCATTATCACCGCTCCGCCCTGCAAGCGGGCCCGGGGCGAGACCCAGGCCGTGGGGTGGACCAGGTTGACCCAGCGCGAGGGGTCACCGCCGGCCCTGGCGGCCAACCGGGGGCGCAGGCCCAGGTTGGGGGGGGAGAGAATACCGCAAGCCAAGAGCACTTGGGGGTGCTCGGCGGCCAGGTCCACGGGCCCCAGGACCGGCACGCCCATCACCTCCCTGCCGTGCAGGGTGGTGTCGTCGTCAAGGAAACCCAATAAATCGTAGAGAGGTTCGATTCGGTTGAGGGAGTCCACCAGATCGGCAAAATCCAGAGATTGGCCACCGGCACCCAGGATGTAAAGTTGCTGCACGGCCAAGTTTCAACCTTTTCTGCTGAAAGACAAAATCAACTGCCAGCCAGCCACCAGTTTATTTCCCCTGCTGGTGGGAAGCAAGTCGCCAGCCGCGATAAAAGCAGGTGGACACCCGCCGGATGATTTTATATAAAAGGGGGCCGAGAAGTAATTGTCCGGTAATATTTATGGGTTTTCGCGGCCCAACCGGGCCGGGCGCCATTTCCGGGAGAGGTCTTCTTGCCCATTTCTCAGGATGTTGTACTGGGGACCGGGGTTCAGATATTCCATGAGTCCCTGGTCAACCTGTACGGCTGCCGCATCGGAAACCAAAGTAAAATCGGTGCGTTTGTGGAGATCCAGAAGAACGCCTCCGTGGGGGCCCGCTGCAAGATATCTTCACATAGCTTTATCTGCGAAGGGGTTACCATCGAGGATGAGGTATTCGTGGGTCACGGCGTGATGTTCATCAACGATCCCCTGCCCCGGGCCACCAGCAATGGCCGGCTTCAAGAAGAAGATGATTGGCAGGTGGTGCCCACCCTGGTCAAGCGGGGCGCTTCCCTGGGGTCGGGGGCGGTGATTATGTGCGGGGTGACCATCGGCCGGGGGGCCATGGTGGGGGCAGGGGCGGTGGTCACCAAGGACGTGCCCGACAACGGCGTAGTGGCCGGGGTTCCCGCCCGCCTGAAGCGACATCTCGACGACAAGGAAATCTTTTCGTGATCAACATCGGGGTAATTGGATTCGGCTACTGGGGACCCAACCTGGTACGGAATTTTTCGGAACGCGACGATTGCCGAGTGGTGGCGGTCTGCGACCAGCGCACCTCCCGCCTGGATGCCTGCCGGCGGCGCTACCCGGGAGTCGCCCTGTGCCGCGACCAGGAAGAATTCTATGCCAGTGGCCACATGGATGCCGTGGTGATCGCCACGCCGGTGTCCTCCCATTTCAGCCTGGCCATGGAAGCCTTCAAGCGGGGCAAACACGTTCTGGTCGAAAAGCCCCTGGCCTTTACCGCCGAGCAAGGTCTGCGCATGGTTCGGGAGGCCCAGGAGCGGGGCCTGGTGCTCATGGTGGACCACACCTTTATCTACACCGGGGCGGTACGCAAGATACATGAGCTGGTGACCTCGGGCGAGTTGGGCCATATCTTCTACTACGATTCCACCCGGGTGAACCTGGGCCTCTTCCAGCACGACGTGAACGTGCTGTGGGACCTGGCGGTGCACGATCTTTCCATCCTGCACCATGTGATAGGGGCCCGGCCCGCGGCGGTGTCGGCCACCGGCTCCAGCCACGTGGCCGGCCGCCCGGAAGACACCGGCTATCTCACCATCTACTTCGAGGACAACCTGATCGCCCACATAAACGTGAACTGGCTGGCTCCGGTGAAGATCAGGAGCACCCTCATCGGCGGCAGTAACAAGATGGTGGTCTACGACGATCTGGAGCCCAGCGAAAAGCTCAAGGTCTTCGACCGCGGGATAGAAGTGAACAACGACCCCGAGCAGATATACCAGTTGCTGATCGAGTACCGCATGGGTGACATGTGGGCCCCCAAGCTGGACACCACCGAGGCCCTGGCCCGGGAGGCGGAGCATTTCCTGGAATGCATCTCCCAGGGAAGCGAGCCCCAAACCAGCGGTCAGGACGGCCTGCGGATAGTGCAAATACTGGAAGCCGCCAACCAGTCTTTGGCTCAGCGCGGGGTGCCGGTGGAAGTAAAGCTATGATCCCGTTTGTGGACCTCAAGACCCAGTACCAGACGCTCAAGCCCGAAATCGACCGTGCCTTGAGCGAGGTGCTGGACAATGCCTCTTTCATCCTGGGCCCCCAGGTGGCGTCCTTGGAGCGGGACTTCGCGGCCTATTGCGGAACCGCCCATGCTGCCGGGGTGAACTCCGGCACCAGCGCCCTGCATTTGGCCCTGTTGGCCGTGGGGGTGGGGCCTGGCGACGAAGTAATAACCACGCCCATGACCTTCGTGGCCACGGCGGCGGCTATCTGCTACCTCAAGGCCAAGCCGGTGCTGGTGGACATAGACCCCCGCTCCTATTGCATCGACCCGGAGCGCATCGAGGCGGCGATCACCCCCAGGACCAAGGTTGTCCTGCCGGTCCACCTCTACGGCCAGCCAGCGGACATGGACCCCATACTGGCCATAGCGGACCGCCACGGACTGGTGGTCATCGAAGACGCCGCCCAGGCCCACGGCGCCCGCTATCGGGGCCGGCGGGTGGGAGGCTTGGGACGGATGGGGTGTTTCAGCTTCTACCCGGGCAAGAACCTGGGGGCCTATGGCGAAGGCGGCATGGTGGTCACTGACGATCCAGAGTTGGACCGTGCCGTGAAGATGTTGCGGGATTGGGGCCAGGAGGGCAAGGGCAATCACACCCGCCTGGGTTACAATTACCGCCTGGATGGCATGCAAGGCGCGGTGGTGGGCGTAAAGCTCAAGTATTTGGACGAGTGGAACCGGCTGCGCCGGACCCATGCCGCCCTGTACAGTCAGTTGCTCTCAGATGCGCCTTGTGTCACCCCCGAGGTGATGCCGTATGCGGAGCACGTTTTCCACTTGTACGTGGTGCGGGTGCCTGAGCGGGAACGGGTGATGCGGGCCTTGTCCGCCGAGAACGTCTCCTGCGGCGTGCACTACCCCAAGCCGGTGCATTTGCAGCCAGCCTTTGCCCACCTGGGTTACCAGGCCGGGGATTTTCCCCACGCCGAAAAGGCGGCGGCCGAGGTGCTTTCGCTGCCCATGTTCCCCGAGCTTAGCGAGGAACAGATCGAAACCGTGTGCGCGGTTCTCAAGAGAGCGCTTTAGCGGGCGTCGGCATCCATATTCATCCTGGTGTGATTCCCTGTCATCCTGCTACAAGGACCTGCCGCCGCTTTGTTGTACGCCCAGGGTGGTGTGATAAACTGTTTGAAAGTCGAACGCGGCGGGTCGGTACGGGAACTGAACGATATGAAAGTATTTTTGACCAATGTGCCTGACACTCACGTAGGGCAGGCCACCTCGGGTTGGGATCTCAGTCCCGAGGACATAGGCTTTTTCCCTCCGGTGGGCCTCATGTACCTGGCTGCAGCCTTGCGGCAGCATGGGGGGCACGAGATCATGCTGGTGGACCGGGCGCCCCAGCAACTGTCCGGTGACGATATCGTGAACCTGGCCCGGGATTTCCAGCCCGGGCTGGTGGGGCTAACCACCTATACGCCCACCTTTTATGACGCCCTGGAGCTGACCAAGAAGCTGCGCGCCGCCCTGCCCAAGGCGGTGATCGTGTGGGGCGGTCCCCATACCACGGCTTTTCCCCAGGAGAGCATGACCCATCCTGAGGTGGACTACCTGGTGCAGGGCGAGGCTGAGGAGATTTTCCCTCGCATGGTGGATGCCCTGGAGAGGGGCGAGCCCCTGGACGACATGGAGGGCTTGGTCTTCCGCCGCGATGGCAGACTCGTCTTCACCGGGAAACCGGGCTACATCCAGGACATCGACGCCCTGCCCTTTCCGGCCCTGGACCTTTTGGATTGGCGCCGCTACTTCAATGCCATCGGTACCGGCCAGGTGGTGGCCACCATCTGCAGCTCTCGGGGCTGTCCCTTTCATTGCACCTACTGCAACCGGCCCTACAGCACCTACCGCGCCCGCAGCATAGAAAACATCATCGCCGAAATGCAGGTCTACCATGAGATGGGCATCAGGGAGTTCTTTTTTTTCGATGACTTGTTCAACATCACCCCCAAGCGGGTCAAGGAGCTTTCCCAGGCGGTCCTGGACAAGGGCTGGCGCATAGATTGGACCTTCCGGGGCCGGGTGGACGCAGTGGACGAAGACATGATGGCCCTGGCCAAGCGCTCGGGTTGCCGCCAGATATTGTTTGGGGTGGAAGACGGCACCGACGAGGGGCTCA
The DNA here is from genome assembly GCA_964620595.1 of uncultured Desulfarculaceae bacterium. Lineage (GTDB taxonomy): Bacteria > Desulfobacterota > Desulfarculia > Desulfarculales > Desulfarculaceae > Desulfocarbo. Next base: position 5,038 of record CAZUHP010000104.1, read on the forward strand.
AGCTCATCAAAAAGAAGATCACCATTGCCCAGGTCAAGCGGGCCATGCGGCTGGCCCGGCGGAACGGCATCATCACCAGCACCAATTGGCTGATCGGCTTGCCCCATCATCGCACCTCCCAGGACGTGCTCAACCTTCTGCGTACCGCCATCGAGGTCGATTCGGACTACGCCCAGTTCAACATCCTGAGGGCCTATCACGGCACCGAAATCTTCGAGGACGGCGTGGCCAAGGGCTTGTTTGGAGCCGATGTCTGGCGCAACTACGTGCTCGATCCCACCCCTAGTTTCGAGGAACCCATTTGGGAGGAGCATTTGAGCCGGGACGAGCTGAGCAAGCTCTTGCAGACCTGCTACCGCCGCTTTTACTATCGGCCCTTGCCCATTCTACGCAAGGTGGCTTCCCTGCGGCGCTGGCGCCAGTTTGTGATCTACTTCAAGGGGGCCCTGAAGCTGTTGGGGTTCGCCGAGCGCCGCGGCCAGGCCGCCGCCGTTTGAACCTGCTGCGTCCATTGCTTGTGTTGCAGGGCGTCCTGGGAT
>CAZUHP010000105.1:0-5417 GCA_964620595.1 uncultured Desulfarculaceae bacterium
GTCGCCTGCCAAACACGACCTTCCCCTATCCCCTGCCGCCGCCCCGGGCGGGCCGAGCCACCCCCAGCCCCCGTCCCCCGTCGCCCGCCCGTCGCCCCGCCCCCCCCGTCGCGCTAAGCCATGGGGGCTTTGTCGGTAAATTTCTAGTAAGCAAGCACTAGTACAAGTCGCGGCTGAATTCGCTTCAATCTTGGAACCAAAGCCCGCACATTGTGGTTCCTTTGGGAGTCTATCCCAATATCTGTATTTATTCCACACGAGTACAAAAAATACTTCCCCAGAGGTGCCATTGGGGGCGCTTTTATCCTGCCGCAACCGTCAAATCCCGTCCGCCAGCAACTTCCCACCATTACTTACTTGACATATGTAAAACAATTTCGTATCCTCCTCCCATGGGCCGGTCCATCTCCGGCCCTGCCAGGCGCGGCGGCCTTTACCCGGGCCCTTCCTCGGCTGGCTGGCCGGAGCCGGCTTTGTTCTGTCAGCCAGGCCCTGGCCATCCCCGCAGCCACCCAGCAAGGCGGGAAGGCGGCAAAACCTTTCCTCGAAACCCCGCCGAACCCGGCAACCAGGGCCGCCGAAATTATTTCACTCGGTTTCGCACCTGGGGCAAAGGGGGCAAAGGGGGCGGCGACGGGGCGGGGGGGCGACGAAGGACGGGGGCGCTCCCTAGAGATAGCGGGGCGCAGGCCGCGCCTCTCCGATAGACCCCGGCGGCGGGGGGCGAGCGGGGGCGGCGGGAAGGCACCCCGGCCCAGCGTCCGGCAAGCTAAGCAACGGGGGGCGACGGGAGGCGACGGGGGCGAGGGGGCCCAAAGGGACGGACAAGGTTCCAGGGGCGGAGCCAACTGGGGGCGGCAAGGGCACACTGGGGGACTCATGGCATGGAGGCACGGCAAGGAGGAGATCCCATGGCGGAACCAATAGCCTCTCCAAGCACCAACCCGGACAGCAGCCCCGCCGAGCCGGGGCCCGGCCTGGGCCGGAACCAGGACCCGCGCCTGCGGCGCGACGTGACCGAGGTCCTGGACCTGGTGGACTCCCTGGCCCGCGGCCTGGAACGCATCCGCGCCTCCCAGGCCCGCGCCGCCCGCCTGCGGGTGCCGGTCTTCTCCCTGCTCTCGGTGGTGCGCTCTGCCGGCGGCCAGGGCATCACCGTGTCCGACGCCGCCTTCCGCCTGGGCGTGCGGCCCCAGGCCCTCAGCGGCATCGTGGCCGAACTCCACCAGGCCGGCCTCCTGGAACGCGAAAAGGACCCCACCGACGGCCGCGCTCGGCGGCTGGTGATCACCCCGGCCGGCATGGACCGCCTGGAACAGGGCGCCGAGGTGCACGACCGCCTCTTGGCCGAGGTGCTCAAGCAAGTGCCCTCGCCCAACGTGGCCCGCCTGGTCCTGGGAAAGCTGGAAACCGCCCTGCACCGCGCCTTGAGCTGAAAGCCTCTCCCCTCCGCCTCTCGCCGCGCGGGATCCTGGTCTAATTATATTGCCTTTTCCGGGGGTTAGTGGTAAAATCCCTCCGGTGGCCCCTGGTAGGGCCGGGTGTTTTTTTGTGTTGCCTTATCAGGCCCTTGCAAACAGGCGCCGCCCGGGGCCTCCCCCACCGTCCGGGGGCGCCTGGGCGGCCCTAAACCTCAACCCCAAGATCGAGTCAGCCCTTGCTACCCACTGACCAGCGCCAGCAAGACGTCCTCATCGAGGAAGAAATAAAGCGGTCCTACCTGGATTACGCCATGAGCGTGATCATCGGCCGCGCCCTGCCCGAGGTCCGCGACGGCCTCAAGCCGGTGCACCGCCGCATCCTTTTCGCCATGCGCGAGCTCCGCAACGACTTCAACAAGCCCTACAAGAAGTCCGCCCGCGTGGTCGGCGACGTGATCGGCAAGTACCACCCCCACGGCGACGCCGCGGTGTATGACGCCCTGGTGCGCCTGGCCCAGGACTTCGCCATGCGCTACCCCCTGGTGGACGGCCAGGGCAACTTCGGCTCCGTCGACGGCGACGCGCCCGCAGCCATGCGTTACACCGAGGTGCGCATGGCCAAGCTCGCCCACGAGTTCCTCGCGGATATCGAAAAAGAAACCGTAGACTTCGTTGAAAACTACGACGGCTCCCTCCAGGAGCCGGCCCTCCTGCCCACCAAGGTGCCCAGCCTGCTCATCAACGGCTCCAGCGGCATCGCCGTGGGCATGGCCACCAACATCCCCCCCCACAACCTGGGCGAGGTGGCCCGCGCGGTGGTGGCCCTCATCGACAACCCGGACATCACCATCGACCAGCTCATGGACTACGTGCCCGGTCCCGACTTCCCCACCGGCGCCTTCATCTTCGGCCGCCAGGGCATAAAGGACGCCTACCGCACCGGAAAAGGCACCCTCCACCTCAGGGCTCGGGCCAACATCGAGGTGGCCCCCAGAGGCAAGAAGACCAGCATCGTGGTCACCGAGCTGCCCTACCAGGTCAACAAGGCCCGCCTGCTCGAGCGTATCGCCGGCCTGGTAAAAGAAAAGAAAATCGACGGTATAACCGATATCCGCGACGAGAGCGACCGCGACGGCCTGCGCGTGGTGCTCGAGCTGCGCCGCGACGTGCAGCCCCAGGTCATCCTCAACCAGCTCTTCAAGTTCACCCAGATGCAGATGAGCTTCGGGGTGAACCTGTTGGCCATCGTCAACAACCGCCCCGAGGTCCTGAACCTCAAGCAGGTCCTCAGCCACTTCATCGACCACCGCCGCGAGATAGTACTCAAACGCACCGCCTTTGACCTCAGAAAGGCAGAGGCCCGCGCCCACGTGCTCGAGGGACTCAAGATCGCCCTGGACCACCTGGACCGCGTCATCGAGCTGATCCGCGCCGCCAAGAACCCGGCCGCCGCCCGCCAGAAGCTCATGGCCGAACTCAGTCTCACCGAGATCCAGGCCAACGCCATCCTGGACATGAAACTCCAGCGCCTCACCGGCCTGGAGCGCGAGAAGATCCTCCAGGAATACCGCGATATAATAAAGGAAATCGCGCGCCTGCGCGAGATCCTCTCCTCCGAGGAAAAGGTCCTGGCCATCATCCGCCAGGAAACCCAGGCCCTGGCCGACGAGTATGGCGACCCCCGCCGCACCGAGATAGTGGCCGCCAGCACCGATATCGAGCTGGAAGACATGATCGCCGAGGAGGAGATGGTGGTCACCATCTCCCACGCCGGCTACATCAAACGCAGCCCCATCAGCCTCTACCGCTCCCAGCGCCGGGGCGGCAAGGGCGTGCGCGGCATGACCCCCAAGGACGAGGACTTCGTGGAAAGCCTCTTCGTGGCCTCCACCCACTCCTATATGCTCGTATTCACGGCAAAAGGCCTCCTGTACTGGATCAAGGTCCACGAGCTGCCCCAGGGCGGCCGCGCCACCCGCGGCAAGGCCATCGTCAACCTCCTGAACATCGAGCCCGGCGACCACGTGGCCACCGTCCTGGCCGTGCGCGAGTTCTCCGAGGGCCGCCAGGTGGTCATGGCCACCCAAAACGGCACCATCAAAAAGACCGACCTCATGGCCTTCTCCCGCCCCCGCGCCGGCGGCATCATCGCCATCAACATCAACCAGAACGACCGTCTGGTGGCCGCCCGCCTCACTGACGGCGAAATGGACATCTTCCTGGCCACCCGCCAGGGCCAGGCCATCCGCTTCCGCGAAACCGACGTGCGCTCCATGGGCCGCACCGCCGCCGGCGTCAAGGGCATCGAGCTGGCCAAGGGCGACCAGGTGGTGGCCATGGAGGCCGTGGCCGGCGCCCCCTCCTTGCTCACGGTCACTGAAAACGGATTTGGCAAGCGAACCCAAATAGATGAGTACCCGCTCCAACGCCGGGGCGGCAAGGGAGTCATCACCATCAAGACCACCGAGCGCAACGGCCCGGTGGTGGGCGCCCTGCTGGTCGACGACCAGAGCGAGGTCATGCTGATCTCCGACCAGGGCAAGATCATCCGCATGAAGGTGGGCGACATCCGGGTCATCGGCCGCAACACCCAGGGCGTCAAGCTCATCGGCCTGGACCAAAACGAGCGCCTGGTCAGCGTGGCCCGCCTGGCGGAAACCAACGGCGAGGCCGACTCGCCCCAAACCCCCGACCAGGCCGGCGAACCCAACCGGTCCGAATAACCCCGGCGGGGGGCCACGGGGGGCGACGGGGGGGGCGACGGGCAGCGGGCGTTGAGCGGGGGGGCGACGGGGGGCGGCGGGGGGCGGCGGGCGCCGTTGAGGTTGGCTCCGGTTTCCCTTTTCGTTACGATGGCTTGACTCTTTCCCCCTTTGGACGGGCAGCCATGAACCCAGCCACTCCCACCAAGGTGAGCGTCATTGGCGCCGGCTCTTGGGGAACCGCCCTGGCCAAGCACCTGGCCGGCTCCGGCCACCAGGTGCGCCTCTGGGCCTTCGAGCCCCAGGTGGCCCAGGCCGTGAACCAGGACCACCAGAACCCCGTGTTCCTCCCCGGCTTCACCCTGCCGGAAAACCTGACTGCTTTCAACGACTTGGCCGAAGCGCTCGCCGGGGCGCAGATGGTGGTGATGGTGGTGCCCAGCCACGTGTTCCGCCAGGTGCTCACCCAGGCCGCGCCCCACCTGCCCCCCCAGGCCGCCTTTGTCTCCTGCGCCAAGGGCATCGAGGCCCAGACCGGCTTCACCATGTGCGAGGTGGCCGAGGACGTGCTGCCCAAGTCCTTTCACCGCAGCCTCTGCTGCCTGTCCGGCCCCAGCTTCGCCAAGGAAGTGGCCGCGGGCATGCCCACCGCCGTCACCGTGGCCAGCCGCTCCCCCAAGCTGGCCCAAGAGGTGCAACACGTCTTCAGCACTCCGCTTTTCAGGGTATACACCTCGCCGGACCTGGTGGGGGTGGAGCTGGGCGGCGCCATCAAGAACCCCCTGGCCATTGCCGCCGGCATGTGCGCCGGCCTGGAGCTGGGCCACAACACCCTGGCCGCGCTCATCACCCGCGGCCTGGCCGAGATGACCCGGCTCTCCCAGGCCAAGGGCGGCCAGTTGGCCACCCTCTCCGGCCTGGCCGGCCTGGGCGATTTGGTCCTCACCTGCACCAGCGAACTCTCCCGCAACCGCACCGTGGGCTTCCGCCTGGGCCAGGGCGAAAGCATCGACCAGATAACCGCCTCCATGCAGATGGTGGCCGAGGGCGTGATCAACACCAAGACCGTCAGCGCCCTGGCCCAGGAGGCCGGGGTGGAGATGCCCATCACCCAGGCCGTGTACCAGGTCATCTACCAGGGCCGCAAACCCCGCGAAGTCCTTCAGGAACTCATGACCCGCCAACTGAAGGCCGAGCACGAGTAGCCCCCACGCCCCCCCCGCCCCCCCCGCCCCCCGTCGCCCCCACGCCCCCCCCGTCGCCCGCCCCCCGTCGCCCCCTCGCCCCCCGTCGC
>CAZUHP010000106.1:0-5153 GCA_964620595.1 uncultured Desulfarculaceae bacterium
CAAGAGGTCGGCGCAAGCATCTTTACCAGACTCAGCCATACGCTTGATGTCGGTAACGAAGCTCGGCCAGGGCCCCTTTTCCAGCTCATCCAGCATCGGAGTCTGATGCTTTATAGCCATTCGTTGGTACCTCCGTCTGAGTTACTGAAAGGGGATCTTGCCTTATCTTAAAAACGGCCCCAGACCACCCTCTTCCCTGCGAGGGCAGGTCCAGATTCAGGTCCCCACCCCCAACAAAGGAGCGGAACCACCCCGGCCCATCCCGGTAGGCGCCATGCCCTCAGAATGACCGGGACCGGGCTAACTGACCGTTATTCCTGCTTGGAACCCCAGAAAGTCCCTAACTTCACAATGGCCGAAATTATAGGAACCCCTAAGTGCCGTGTCAACTAAAAAAAACCAACTGCGCCGCTTGTATCGCCGCCGGTTGGGGCCTAAAATTAACTCCGCCGGAGAGGACTTATAAACCCGACCCCTTAACCCTGCGATTAGACGTCACATGATAAGCCCAGACCATCCCGAGATACCCGAACGCTATAAAATGCTCTATGAGCGCATCCAGGCCCACGGTGTGGAGCAGTGGTTGAAGGACAAGGGCACCGAACCCAACCTGGAGGGCCTCATCTATCTCTGCAAGTTCGCCTTTTTCACCGCGCTCATCACCAAGGCCGAGATCGCCCGCATCCTGGAGCTGACCCCTGCCGAGCGGCGCCAGTTGGTGAAAAGCTGGTACGACGACCACCGGGAAAAGGGTTGCGGCACCTGCTAGGCGCCGCAACCCATGGTGATCAGGTTACTTTTTGCCCTTGGGCGGACAGGAGAACCGCTTGAGGGCCTGGATGAGCCTCTGGGCCTCGGGCGTGGGGCGCACCTTGCCCTTGGCCAGGATGTCCTGGGCGCTGTAGGGCTTGCCGTAATAGGCCCGGTTGGCATCGAGATCGGTTTCCAGGCCCGCGCCCTCCAGGGAGATGCCGGCAAAGGCACCCTGGGAGCGGGAGTAGGAGTAGATGTCCGCCTTGAGGCTGGCGGCGGAGAGGCTGGCCTCGGTGGTGCGGCCCCAGGGCCCGGCGGTGACCGCGGCGTCAACCCCGAACTTGAGCTGGTTGTGCAGGATGCCGTCCAGGCCCTTCTGGTTCACCACCACCATGAAAAGGTCCGTGGCCTGAGCGCCGATCTGGAGGCCCACCGAGGCGCCGCCGATGGTGATGAACGAGGGCGGGCTCCAGGAGCCGTCCGCCGTGCGGGCCAACACCACGCCGTGGCCATACTTGCCCCCCACCACGAAGCCGGCCTTGACCATGTCGGGGATGATGACCACCGCCTTGGAGCGCCGCAAGAGCCAACGCGGCGCGCCCGCGTCGGGTGAGCCCATGAACTCCTTGACCAAGATGGCGGCCTTCTGCACCTTGAGCTGGGCCTCCATCTTGTCCATGGCCTGGGCAGACCCGGCCACAACCACCGCCAGGGTCAGGGCGGCGCTCAGCATCAGCAATTGAATCCAACGCCTCATCTGGTTTCCTCCTCTGGTTTGTCTTGGGCAAGCCCACCGCGCAGGCGGGCCATCTCGGCCTCCACCTGGGCGGCGCGTTGAAGTTGTCCCAGGCGGCGGTACTGGTCCCGCGCCTCCGTAAAGGCGGTCAGGGCCTCCTGCGCCTGCCCCAGGCGGGCCAGCATGGTGCCCACCCCCACCGCGGCCAGGGCGGTGCGCTGGTGGTCGCCCAGCTCGAGGGCCAGGCGCCCCAGGGCGCGGTAGGCCGCCAGGGCCTCGCGGTCGCGGCCCAGCCGCCGGTAGAGCGGGGCCAGGTATTGCTGGAAGAGTATCTGCCCCACCTGGTCGCCGGCCTCTTGGGTCAGCCCCAGCGCCTTCTCCAGGGCGTCCGCCGCCTCCTCCAGCCGGCCCAGGCCATCCAACAACTGGCTCAGGGCCTCCAGGGCCTTGACCCGGCCGGAGAGGTCCTCGTCTTGCTCGAACACGGCCAGGGCCTCGCGGATCAGCTCCTCCGCCTGCTGGGCCTGGTCCTGGTTCCGGTGCACCTCGGCCAAGGCCAGGGCCACGTGGGCCCCGCCGCTCCGGTTCTCCAGCTTGGCACACAGGTAGCGGGCCTCGTCCAAGGCTTCGAAGGCCTCGGCCAGGCGACCGCGCTGCAACCAGGCCACGCCCACCCGGTACAACTCGTTGGCCACCGCCTCGTCCACGTCGGCGTAGCGGGCGTCCTCCAGGCGGCTGAGCGCATCCTCCAGGTTGATCTTCACGCCCCTGGCCTCCCCTCAACCGCCTTGCACGTCCACCACCACCCGCCGGCTGCGGGGGCCGTCGAACTCCATGAAGAACACGCCCTGCCAGGTGCCCAGGCGCAAGGAGCCGTCCTGCACCGGCAGGCGCACCGTGGAGCCCACCAGCACGCTCTTCACGTGGGCCGCGGCATTGCCCTCCAGGTGCCGGTAGTCACCCTGCCAGGGCACCAGCTTGTCCAGGGTGGCCAGGATATCCTGCATCACCGCCGGGTCGGCGGCCTCGTTCACCGCCACCGCGGCGGTGGTATGGGGCACGAACACCTCGCACCAGCCCTGGCGCACCCCGCTGGCCGCCACCACCTGCTGCACCTGGGAGGTGATGTCCTTGGCCTGGCTGTGCTGGCTGGTCTTCACCTGAATAGTCTGCATCTCGCCACCTCCCAAGGGGGAGATCAAAGGAGCGTCCAAATTGACAAGCCCAAACCCAGGCGTCACACTTGGGGTCAGTCAATCACCCCAAGCGGTCCAGGGAGCCCTCCCCATGAAGCTAGCTGACGATCTTTACGCCTACCCATGGTCCCAAACCATGGTGAATAATTGCAACACCTATCTCCTGAACGGCCCCAGCCCGGTGATGTTCGACCCCGGCCACAGCCAGCTCTACGACAACGTGGAGATGGGGCTGGCCGCGGACGGCATCCGGGAGGCCCCGGCCCTGGTGGTGCTCACCCACTGCCACCCGGACCACCTGGAGGCCGCGCAGAACCTGCGCAAGCAGGGCGCCCGCCTGGCCATGCACCCGGCCGAGGTGGAGTACATGGAGGGCGAGGGCCGGGCCCTGGCCGCGGCCCTGGGCCTCAACTTCGGCGATGTCACCATCGACGTGTTCCTGGAGGAAGGCGACCTCCAGGTGGGTGAGCACCGGATACAGGTCATCCATACCCCCGGCCACTCGCCGGGCCACATCTGCCTGTACCTGCCCGAGTACAAGGCTCTCATCGCCGGCGACCTGGTGTTCGCCCAGGGCGTGGGCCGGGTGGACTTCCCCGGCGGCGACGGCCAAGCCCTCAAGGACTCCATCCAGCGGGTGGCGGAGCTGGAGCTGGAAATGGTGCTGCCCGGCCACGGCCCCATCATCAAAGGCACGGACATGGTGCGCCGCAACTTCGACATCATCACCCAGGTCTACTTCGGCATGCTCTAGGCCGGCGCCGCCGGGCGGGGCAGCCCCGCCAGCGGAACCCCCTGCCCCGTCTACTCCGCCTCCAGGGCCTCGGCCAACTGCTGGGCCGCGGAGTTGTACTCCCGCAGGCCCTCGGCCAGGGCGGCCTGGCGCCGCTGCTGGTAGGCGGGGTGGGCCCGGGGGTTGGGCTGCACCGCGCTGCCGGTGATGCCGGCCTTCTCCAGCTCGGCGGCCGCCTCCTGGGCCAGCGCCTGGTCCAGGTCCAGCTCTGCCTGCTGAAGGGCCCCCACCGCCGCGGACAGGCGTTGCAGGGATTGGCCGGCCTGGCCCTGGCCCACCAGGGCCCGCAGCCCGGCCAGGGCCCGCGAAGGGGCCTGGGGCACGGCTTCCAAAAGGATGCGCGCTGCCACCTTGCGGGCCGCCCGACGGCCTTCCCCGGCCAGGGAGGCCAACTCGTCGGCCAGGGCCGGGGCATCCAGGTCGCCGCTGAGCAGCTTGCGCGCGGCCGCCGTGCCCCGCTTCTTGCCCTCCTCCCGGTCGAGTTCCTCGCGGTCGCCGCCGCCCATGGCCGCGGCCCGCTCCAGGGCTATTTCCAGACTGGACTTGATCTCAGCCATGGTGGCTCCTTCCTCCGCGCCAATGCCTCATGACCCCTAGTATAGAGCAATCACGACCCGCCCGCCCCTAGCGGCGCCACAAGGACGGGGCCGCCCCCAGAGGCGGCCCCGCGGCTTGCGATGATGCGGACGGCGAAAGGCTAGGCCGGAGGCTCCCAGTCCTCCTCTTCCTCGTCCTCAATGCCAAAGGCGTCCCACTGCTCCTTGCCGGCAGCGCGGGACTTCTCCACCTCCTCGTCGGACCAGGGCTCCACGATGATGGCCTCGCTGAGCAGCTCCCAGAGGTAGAAAGTCTCGAAGCCAAGCTCGTACTCCTTGGTCAGAGACTTCATGATCTGGTCGCGGCAGTTGTGGCAGGGGGCCACCACGATCTCGGGGTCCACCTCCTTGAACTGCTCGGCCTTCTTGCGGCCGTAGTAGATGCGCTCCTCGCTGTAGGGCATGGCCCAGGCGCCGCCGCCGGCCCCGCAGCAGAAGTTGTTCTCGCGGGTGGGGTTGGTTTCCACGAACTCGTCCACGATCTGCTTGGTGATCCAGCGGATCTCGTCGTAATAGCCCTTGCCGAAAGTCTTTTCGGACTTGCGGCAGTAGTTGCAGGGGTCATGGACCGTGGTGAGCTTGCCGGCGAACTTTTCCTTGTCGATCTTGACGCGGCCTTCCTTGATGTACTCGATCATGAGTTCAAAGACGTTCATCACCTTGAACTCTTCGAAGGCCTGAGGATACCACTTTTGCAGACCAAGCCTGGTCGCAAAGTACGCGTGGCCTCACTCGGGTAAGAGTAAGACTTCCGCCTCCAGTCGCTTGGCGTTGTTGTAGACATTTCCGACCTGCTTCTTCATGGCCTCGTCGTCGCCACCGAACAGGCCCCAGTTGACGCCCTCCCAGTTTTCCGAGCTGACGGTCCAGGACTCCTTGGCGGCGTAGTAGATGCGCCACCAGAACTTCATGTCGTCCGGCTCGCCAAAGGGCTCCTTGGAGTTGATGGTGGTGATGATGCGGGCGCCCTTCTTGTCCACCGGTACGTAGAAGCCGGGGCAGCCCTCGTCCTCCATCTCCTTGCCCAGGTCGAAGAGCAGGAAAAGGAAGTCGTCCTTGGGGATGCCCAGGTTGTTGCC
>CAZUHP010000107.1:0-4982 GCA_964620595.1 uncultured Desulfarculaceae bacterium
TCCTTGGGCTTTCTCACCTCGAACAACTCGGCCACCCGGGGCAAGCCGCCGGTGATGTCCTTGGTCTTGGTGGTCTCGCGGGGGGTACGGGCCAACACGTCGCCGGCGCGCACCTCGTCGCCCTCCTGCACCATGATGATGGCCCCCACCGGCAGCAGGTAGCGGGCATCGCCGCGGCCGCCCTCCAGCTTGGCCGTCTTGTTGGTGCCGGGCACCTTGATGGAGATGCGGGGCCTCAAGTCCGGGTTCTTGGACTCCACGGTCACCTTGGTGGAGCGGCCGGTAACCGGGTCCAGGCGCTCCTGCATGGTGACGTTCTCCAGGATGTCGCCAAACTTCACCACCCCGTCCACGTCGGTGAGGATGGGGCTGGTGTAGGGGTCCCACTGGGCCACCACCTCGCCGGCCTCCACGTACTCGCCGTCCCGGTAGTTGAGGTGGGCGCCGTAGTTGATCTTGTAGCGCTCGCGCTCGCGGCCGCCCTCGCCCATGAGGGCCAGCTCGCCGTTGCGGTTCATGACCACCAACTGGCCGTCGGCGCTCTCCACGGTCTTGAGGTTCACGAACTTGACGTGGCCCGAGTAGCGCGCCTCCACCTTGGACTGCTCGGCCCGCCGGGCCGCAGCGCCGCCGATGTGGAAGGTGCGCATGGTGAGCTGGGTGCCCGGCTCGCCGATGGACTGGGCCGCGATGATGCCCACCGCCTCGCCCACGTCCACGGTCTTGCTGTGGGCCAGGTCGCGGCCGTAGCACTTGGAGCACACGCCGCGCTTGCATTCGCAGGTGAGCACGCTGCGGATGTCCACCCGCTCCACGCCGGCCTCCTCCAGCTTGGCCACCCCGTCCTCGTCGATCTCCTCGTTGGCCGGGATCAGCACCTCATCGGTGAGGGGGTCGCGGATGTCCCGGAGCGCGGTGCGGCCCAGGACGCGCTCGCCCACGTGCTGGATGACCTCGCCGCCCTCGCGCAGGGCCTCCACGGTGAGCCCGTTGATGGTGCCGCAATCCAGCTCGGTGATGATGCAGTCCTGGCTCACGTCCACCAGGCGCCGGGTCAGGTAGCCGGAGTTGGCGGTCTTGAGCGCGGTGTCGGCCAGGCCCTTGCGGGCGCCGTGGGTGGAGATGAAGTACTGGAGCACCGTCAGCCCCTCGCGGAAGTTGGCGGTGATGGGCGTCTCGATGATCTCGCCGGAAGGCTTGGCCATGAGGCCGCGCATGCCGGCCAACTGCTTCATCTGGTCCTTGGAGCCGCGGGCCCCGGAGTCGGCCATCATGAAGATGGGGTTGAAGCTGGTGGTGGTGATCTCGGTGCCGTCGGCGCCCACCACCGTCTCCTGGCTGATCTCCTCCATCATCTTGGCCGCCACCTCCTCGGTGGCCTTGGCCCAGATGTCCACGCCCTTGTTGTATTTCTCGCCGTCGGTGATGATGCCGTCCTTGTACTGGCGCTCGATCTCCCGCACCTCGGCCATGGCCCGGTCGATGATCTCCTGCTTCTGCTTGGGGATCACCATGTCGGACACGCAGATGGAAAGCCCGCTGCGGGTGGCGTAGTAGTAGCCCCAGTCCTTGAGCCGGTCGGAGAGGATGACCGTGGCCTTGGTGCCGGCCTTGCGGTAGCACTGGCCCACCAGCTCCTTCAGGGCCTTCTTGTCCAGCACCTTGTTGATGACCTCGAAGTCCAGCTCCTTGGGCAGAAGCTCGGCCAAGAGCACCCGGCCCACGGTGGTCTTGACCTTCTTGCCCTCGATGCGGCAGGTGATGGCCGCGTGCAGGTCCACCGCGCCGGCGTCATAGGCCATGCGCACCTCGGCCTGGTCGGCGAAGACCTTGCCCTCGCCCTTGGCCAGGGGCCGCTCGCGGGTGAGGTAGTAGAGCCCCAGCACGATGTCCTGGTTGGGCACGATGATGGGCTCGCCGTTGGCCGGGGAGAGGATGTTGTTGGTGCTCATCATGAGCACCCGGGCCTCGATCTGGGCCTCGATGGACAGGGGCACATGCACCGCCATCTGGTCGCCGTCGAAGTCGGCGTTGTAGGCGGTGCACACCAGGGGGTGAAGCTGGATGGCCTTGCCTTCCACCAGGAGCGGCTCAAAGGCCTGGATGCCCAACCGGTGCAGGGTGGGGGCGCGGTTCAGCAGGATGGGGTACTCGCGCACCACCTCGGAGAGGGTGTCCCACACCTCGGGCGTCTCGCGCTCCACCAGCTTCTTGGCGCCCTTGATGGTGGTGACCAGGCCCTTGGCCTCCAGCAGGTGGTAGATGAAGGGCTTGAACAGCTCCAGGGCCATCTTCTTGGGCAGGCCGCACTGGTGGAGCCGAAGGTCCGGGCCGATCACGATCACCGAGCGGCCCGAGTAGTCCACCCGCTTGCCCAGAAGGTTCTGGCGGAAACGGCCCTGCTTGCCCTTGAGCATGTCGGAGAGCGACTTGAGGGGGCGCTTGTTGGGGCCGGTGATGGTCTTGCCCCGGCGGCCGTTGTCGAAAAGAACGTCCACCGCCTCCTGGAGCATGCGCTTCTCGTTGCGGATGATGATGTCCGGCGCGCTCAGCTCGCCCAGGCGCTTGAGGCGGTTGTTGCGGTTTATCACCCGGCGGTAGAGGTCGTTGAGGTCGCTGGTGGCGAAGCGGCCGCCGTCCAGGGGCACCAGGGGCCGCAGGTCCGGGGGCAACACCGGGATGAGGCCCATGACCATCCAGGAGGGGTCGTTGCCGCTCTCCCGGAAGGCGTCGATGACCTTGAGCCGCTTGGAGAGCTTCTTGCGCTTGGCCTCGCTGGCGGTCTCCATCATCTCGGCCCGGAGGGTATTGTACATCTCGTCCAGGTCCAGCTCGCTCAAAAGCTGCTGGATGGCCTCGGCGCCGATGCCCGCCTTGAAGCGGTTGCCGTACTCCGCCAGGAGCTGGCGGTAGCGCTCCTCGATCAAGAGGGTGCCCTTGGTGAGCGGGGTGTCGCCGGGGTCCAGCACGATGTAGGACTCGAAGTAGAGGACCTTCTCCAGCTCGCGGAGGGTGAGGTCCAACAGGTTGCCCACCTTGGAGGGCAAGGACTTGAGGAACCAGATGTGAGCCACCGGGGTGGCCAGGTCGATGTGGCCCATGCGCTCGCGGCGCACCTTGGACTGGATAACCTCCACGCCGCATTTTTCGCACACCACCCCGCGGTGCTTCATGCGCTTGTACTTGCCGCAGTTGCACTCGTAGTCCTTGGTGGGCCCGAAAATCTTGGCGCAGAACAGACCGTCCCGCTCCGGCTTGAAGGTGCGGTAGTTGATGGTCTCGGGCTTCTTTACCTCCCCGAAGGACCAGGCCCTGATCTTCTCCGGGCTGGCCAGGGATATCTTGACCGCGTCGAAGCTCAGGGGGTCCTTGGGTTTGGCGAAGTAGCTGTAAAGGTCTTCCAAGGGACTTCTCCTTTATTTAGGAACCAGGGGATTGCACCAAAGGGGCGGCCAGGGGTCGCCCGGCTACGCGCCCTCCCCTTCAGGAGGCCAGGGCCGTCTCCTCCGCCTTCTGCTCGATCAGCTCCACGTCCAGGCAAAGGGCCTGCAGCTCCTTGACCAGGACGTTGAAGCTCTCGGGCAGTCCGGCCTCCAGATTGTTCTCGCCCTTGACGATCTTTTCGTACATACGGGTGCGGCCGGCCACGTCGTCGCTCTTGACGGTGAGGAACTCCTGCAACGAGTAGGCCGCGCCATAGGCTTCCATGGCCCACACCTCCATCTCGCCCAGGCGCTGGCCGCCGAACTGGGCCTTGCCGCCCAGGGGCTGCTGGGTGACCAGGGAGTAGGGGCCGATGGAGCGGGCGTGGATCTTGTCGTCCACCAGGTGGTGCAGCTTCAGCATGTACATCACGCCCACGGTCACCGGCCGGTCGAAGGGCTCGCCGGTGCGGCCGTCGATGAGCTGGGCCTTGCCGTCGGCGGGCAGGCCGGCCAGCTCCAGGAGCTTGCGTATCTCGTCCTCCCCGGCGCCGTCAAAGACCGGGGTGGCCACGGGCACGCCCTTGACCAGGGGCTTGGCCGCCTGGGCCAGCTCCTCCTCCTTCACCCCGCCAAAGCCCTCGCTGAACTCCTGGGGGCTGTAGACCTCGCTCAAGAAGCCCTTGAGTTCCTTGGCGGCGCTCTTGGCCGCGGTCTTGGTCTTGGCCTTCTCGATGGCCTCGATGAGCTGGCCGATCTTCTGGCCCAGGCCCAGGCTGGCCCAGCCCAGGTGGGTCTCCAGCACCTGACCCACGTTCATGCGGGAGGGCACCCCCAGGGGGTTGAGCACGATGTCCACCGGGGTGCCGTCCGGGAAGTGGGGCATGTCCTCGATGGGCAGGATGCGGCTGACCACGCCCTTGTTGCCGTGGCGGCCGGCCATCTTGTCGCCCACGCTGAGCTTGCGCTTCATGGCCACGTAGACCTTGACCATCTTGATCACGCCCGGCGGCAGCTCGTCGCCCTTCTTCAGCTTGGCGATCTTGTTCTCAAAGGAGTTGCGGATGACCTCCACCTGCTCCAGATAGCCGTCCACCAGGCGCTCCAGCTCGGCCTGGACCTTTTCGCTGGCCCCGGCCAGCTCGAACTCGCGCATCTGGCGCACCGGGATCTTCTGGAGATGTTCGCTGGTGATGGGGGTCTTCTTGGGGATGACCACCTTGCCCTTGGCGTCCTTGGCCGGCTGGGCCAGTTGCTTGCCCACCAACAGGCGCTCCAACTGGTCCACGGCGTTGCGCCGGATGATGCGTATCTCGTCCTCCTGGTCCTTGAGCAGGCGGCTCACCTCCTCGTCCTCGATGCTCTGGGCGCGCTCGTCCTTCTCGATACCCTTGCGGGAGAACACCCGGGCGTCGATGACGATGCCCTCCACCCCGGGGGGCACCCGCAGGCTGGTGTCCTTCACGTCGCCGGCCTTCTCGCCGAAGATGGCGCGCAGGAGCTTCTCCTCGGGGCTGAGCTGGGTCTCGCCCTTGGGGGTGATCTTGCCCACCAGGATGT
>CAZUHP010000108.1:0-4864 GCA_964620595.1 uncultured Desulfarculaceae bacterium
CATTTCAGGCCAAGGCCATGGGCGGAGGCGGTGGAAGCCGCCCGCCCGGGCGGGGTCGGGGCGGCCGCGGCGGCTGTTTTCGGCCCGGGAGGCTTCCCGCTTCCGAAGCCCGGCGGTTCTTGCTATCTTAAAAGATACTTAAGGCGTATCTCCCCCAAAAACCCCTGGCCGCTTTCCCGCAATATGGTATGAATGACTGGCGGCGGCGGCCAAGATCCGGCCACCGCCCCCTTTGCAAGGAGGAGTCTTCATGAACCATCCCGTGCGGCGCCTGTGGCCGGCCTCGAGCAAGGCAAGGCTTTTCGGGGCTGTATTCGTGGCGTTTATCATCCTGCTGGGCCTTGGCCCGGCTCAGGCGGAAAGGCGGAATCCCATGGTCAAGCTGACCACCAACCTGGGCGAAATCACCCTGGAGCTCTACCCGGACAAGGCCCCGGAGACCGTGGCCAATTTCCTGGCCTACGTGAAGGACGGCTTTTACAGCGGCACCGTGTTTCACCGGGTGATCCCCGGCTTCATGATCCAGGGCGGCGGCCTGGACAAGGACCTGCACCCCAAGGCCACCAAGGCCCCCATCCGCAACGAGGCGGACAACGGCCTCAAGAACCAGAAATACACCCTGGCCATGGCCCGCACCCCGGACCCCCACAGCGCCTCGGCCCAGTTCTTCATCAACCTGGCTGACAACGACTTCCTGGACTTTGCCGCCAAGACCCCCCAGGGCTGGGGCTACGCGGTGTTCGGCAAGGTGGTCAAGGGCCAGGAGGTGGTGGACCAGATCGCCGCGGTGCCCACCGGCCGCCAGGGCTTTCACGAGGACGTGCCCAAGACGCCGGTGGTGATCGAAAAAGCCGAGCTGCTGGAGCAATAAGCCCCTTGGCCGCGCGAGGCAAAAAAAGCCCGGCGGGCAAGACGGCGGGTTTCTCCCCGCCCGAGCCCAAGCGGGTGCAGGCGGTGCTGAGGGCCCTGGACAAGCTCTACCCCCAGGCCGCCTGCACCCTGGACCACCAGGACCCCCTGCAACTGTTGGTGGCCACCATCCTCTCGGCCCAATGCACCGACCAGCGGGTGAACCAGGTGACCCCGGCGCTCTTTGCCCGCTACCCCACGGCCCAGGACTACGCCCGGGCCGACCGGGCCGAGCTGGAGGAGATGATCCGCTCCACCGGCTTTTTCCGCAACAAGGCCAAGTCCATCCAGGGCATGGCCCAGGCCCTGGTAGAGCGCCACGGCGGCCAGGTGCCCGCCAGCCTGGAGGAGCTGACCAAGCTGCCCGGGGTGGGGCGCAAGACGGCCAACGTGGTGCTGGGCGACGCCTTCGGGGTGCCCGGCATCACGGTGGACACCCACGTGGGCCGGGTGTGCCGGCGGCTGGAGTTCATCCAGGCCAAGGACGCGGTGAAGGCCGAGTTCGCCCTCATGGAGATCATCCCCCAGAAGCGCTGGACCAAGTTCAGCCACCAGGTGATCCTGCACGGCCGCCAGGTATGCCACGCCCGCAAGCCCGACTGCCCGGCCTGCGGCCTCTTGGCCCATTGCCCGCAGGGCCAACAAACCCTCAAGGAGAGCTGAACCATGCCCGCCGAGCGCGTGTTCGTGGTGGTCCTGGGATCGGACCAGAAAGGCATCATCGCCCGCATCAGCACCCTCTTGTACGAAAAGGGCGCCAATATAGAGGACGTGCAGCAGAAGGTCATGGACGGAACCTTTGTGATGACCATGCTGGCCGATGTCAGCGACTGCGACTGCGGCACCGCGGGCCTGCGGGAGTCCCTGGAGGCGCTGGGCAAGGACATGGGACTCACCATCATGGTGCAGTCCGAGCGCGTGATCAAGGCCATGCAGCGGGTATGACCCGCCCGGCCCCGGTCCGCTGCCTGTCTGCGCCGGCTCCGGCGAATCGTTATCCCCACCCAGCCAGGAGAGTCACATGCCCATCGGCTTGGAAGAGGTCTTTGAAACCGCGGGGATGATCCTTTTCGAGAACTACGACATCCGCGCGGTCACCTTGGGGGTGAACCTCAAGGAACTGGTGCATCCCGACCCCGAGGTCCTGGCCCGGGCCTGCGGCCAGCGCCTGGGCCAGTGGGGAGCCCGCCTGACCGCCGAGGCCGAGGCGGTGTCCGAGGCCCTGGGCGTGCCCATCGTGAACAAGCGGCTGTCCATCACCCCGGCGGCCTGGCTCCTCGAGGCCTGCCCGGAGGAGGAGGCGCCCCTGATCCTGGCCCGGGCCCTGGACGCCGCCGCCCAGGAGGCGGGCATCGATTTCGTGGGCGGCTTCGGCGCCCTGGTGCAAAAGGGCGCCACCCGGGCCGACCGCCGGCTGATGGAATCCCTGCCCCGGGCCCTGGGCTCCACCCAGCGGCTCTGCGGCTTCCTGAACCTGGCCACCACCCGGGCCGGCATGAACCTGGACGCCATCGCCCGCCTGGGCGAGCTGCTCCTGGAGATGTCCGCGGCCGCGCCCCAGGGCATCGCCTGCGCCAAGTTCGTGGCCTTTGCCAACGCGCCCGAGGACAACCCCTTCATGGCCGGCGCCTTCCACGGCCCGGGCGAGGCGGACTGCGCCCTGAACGTGGGCATCAGCGGGCCGGGGGTGGTGCGCAGCGTGGTGGAGCGCCACCCGGACTGCGACCTCACCATGCTCTCGGAGATAATCCGCCGCACCGTGTTCAAGATCACCCGGGCCGGCGAGCTGGTGGGGCGGGAGCTGGCCAGGCGCCTGGGGGTGGAGTTCGGGGTGGTGGACATCAGCCTGGCCCCCACCACTGCGGTGGGCGACTCGGTGGGCCGCATCCTGCAAGCCATGGGCCTGGAGCAAGTGGGCGCGCCGGGCACCACCGCGGCCCTGGCCCTTTTGATCGATGCGGTCAAAAAGGGCGGCTCCATGGCCAGCGGCCGGGTGGGCGGCCTTTCCGGCACCTTCATCCCGGTGAGCGAGGACCTGGGCATGATCGAAGCGGTGGAGTGCGGGGCCCTCAGCCTGGAGAAGCTGGAGGCCATGACCGCGGTCTGCTCGGTGGGCCTGGACATGTTCGCCGTGCCCGGCGACACCCCGGCCCACGCCCTGGCCGCCATCATCGCCGACGAGCTGGCCATCGGCATGGTCAACCACAAGACCACCGGCGTGCGGGTGGTGCCGGTGCCCGGCATGAAGGCCGGCCAGTCGGTGGACTTCGGCGGCCTTTTGGGCCGGGCGCCGGTGATGCCGGTGAATCCCTTCAGCGGCGAGCGCTTCATCCGCCGCGGCGGGAGGCTGCCCGCCCCCCTCAGCGCCTTGCGAAACTAGGTCCCAGGCGTTTTTATGGTGCCGGACCGGTCTGGTGTCTTACAATAGTTGTTAGCAGCTATTCCTGAAACCAGGCTTCGCATGACAAAGGCCGCGCCCACCATACCCTCCGAGCGCCACCAGGAGATGGCGCGCGTCAAGAAACCCCAGGTGTGGGGCTACTACTCCATTCCCATCTATTGGCGCACCGCTGAGGGCGATTTCGTGATCCTCAAGGAGCCGGGCGAGTACCTGAGCGACCGCCTGGGCGGCGACCTGGACCTGCCCCAGGAACTCTATGTGCTGCGCCGGGACAGGGCCGCGGCAGTGCCCGAGGTGCAGGCGCGGCTCAACCGGGAACTGAAACGCATCATCGCCCGCGAAGACGTGCAGGGCGTCAAGCGCCTGTTGGCGGACATCGTGGAGGAAACCTTCTCCGAGCCCCGGGCCGCCAACATGGTTCCCCTTAAGGACACCATCAAGGTGGTGGTCACCGGCTATGCCGAGCGCAAGGAGGCCTTCCGCCAGATCGCGCTCATGGGCTCCAAGGACTACTCCACGGTGCTGCACTCCATCAACGTGGCCGCCCTGGTGTTGGGCTATTGCGCCCACCTCGGCCTGGACCCCGAATCCAGCGTGGACCTGGGCCTGGCCGGACTGCTGCACGACGTGGGCAAGCTGTTCGTGGACAGCCGCCTGCTCACCGCCCAGCGCAAGCTCACCGACGAGGAGTTCCAGAGGGTGCACCAGCATCCCACCCTGGGCCACCGCTTTCTCAAGAAGGCGGACTTCCCGGCGGTGGTCCTGGAGGCCTGCCTGCAGCACCACGAACGCATCGACGGCAAGGGCTACCCGGCGGGCACCTCCCACCCTTCTTTTGCCGGCCAACTGGTGGGCATCATCGACTCCTACGAGGCGCTGACCAGCGACGAGCGCCACTACCGCCAGGCCCTGGACCCCCTGCCCACCCTGGCCCTTCTCAAGGAAGAAATGCAGCACGGCAAGTTCGACCGGAAGCTTTTCGAGGACTTCGCCTACAGCCTGGTCTAGGCGGACAGAGTGGGCTGCGCGGCCGCAAAAAAGCCAGCCGCCCCGGGGGGGGGGGGCGGCTGGGGGGCGGTTGGGGGGGCGGGGGGGCTACTTGGACCTCTGGCCGGGCTGGCGGCCGGGATTCACTCCGAGCCTAGAACTCCTCGAAGTCGTCGTCGTCCATGTCCTCCAGGGGAATGACCTCCTCCGGCGAGGGGGGCGAGGGGGGCGAGGGGGAGGCGGAGGCGCCACCCGCCGCAGGGGCCGCGGCCGCAGCCGGGGCGGCCTCCTTTGCTTCCGGCTTGGCCTTGGGCTCAGACTTGGGCTTGGCCGCTGCCTGGGAGGCGGGCTGGGCAGCAGGCCGGGGGGGCTCGGGCAACTGCCCGACCGCGGGCGGCCGCTTGAGGCCATCCAGCGCGGACTCGTCGATGATGAACAACTCCATGGGCTGGACCATCTCCTCGGCCAAGGCGGCATTGGCCTGGGCCACCTTGTCCACCTCGCTCAAGGCATTGTTCACCTCGTCGATGCCGATCACCTGCTCCTCGCTGGCCGCGGCGATCTCGC
>CAZUHP010000109.1:0-4671 GCA_964620595.1 uncultured Desulfarculaceae bacterium
GATCAGGATTCCATTATCCCTATCACGTGTCCAAAGAAAATGGACGCACCTCAGATGCAAGTCTCGCCTGCTTCCCCTTGCCAGAGAAGGCCACCGTTTTTGATATCTACCGATCCTGACGAATAACCCGCCTATCCTTCCAGATCGCCCCCACCCCGCCTGATACTCCGATCAAGACCGGCCCGCAGCCATAGGAGACCGCTTCTCGCCCGGCATGACGGGCTGATCCTCAAGGGTTGGTATCCCGGGTAGCAACCTACCGGAACGCGGGGAGATGCCGCCAGGAGCTAGCAGGCTGTTCGCTTCAGCTTTGCATGATCTTCATGTCACGAACAACCGCGGTCGCCACATCGGCATTGTATGCCCTGACTCTTTTGGGCGTTAAGAATATTTCAACCAGCCACCAGATTCCAAGCGCCCCGCCCGTCAGCCAGAACACGATGCCCAGGCCTGTTTTACCCAACAAAAACAACTGGATCGGAAACAAGATCGCCAAAGCGACACACAATCCGGTACTTTTGCTTTTTCTCTGGTATTCCTCGCAGAAAAGGCTTTGCTGCTCAGGGCTCATCTTGCTCAGCGCGGCCTTCACAGTACCAGGCAGATTGTCCAGCAAAGAAGGATTGATATCTAACGCCATTTCTACCCCCCTAGTAGCTTTGGGTTACACCAATATATCTCCTGGTTCAGCTTCAGTATTACTGTCGTGTCCTGGGGCGGTGCTCCGAAACAGGCGACCGGCAACAAAGCAAGGCAAGGGCATTTCACCCTAGGGGCCAGCCCCCCCGCATCTTCCAAAGCGGCGCAAGGCCCTTGGGGCAAAAATATGCTGCGTGGCTGTCATGGTACCCCCCCATTCAGACCTGCCAGCGGATGAACAGTGCTGCCCTGTCATCCCTGGCAGCTATGGCAAGAAATCAGGCGAATAATAAACAAAACGCCGCCATTCAGGCAAGCAAAAAGTTGTATCCAGAAGGGAGGCGGTCTTTCTTTGGGGACAGTGGTTGTTAAATCATGGTTTCTTTACCCGCCGCAAGCCAGGAGCCAGCCTCCAGGATGTTGAACAAACGCCAATAGAGCACCCCCCATCTGAAGTTGAACTAAGCGCTATAAAAGGAGCGTGAACCTAGCGTGTCCCTGCCTGCCAAGTTGGCGAAGCCCCCAGGGGTCTACGCCCCGGCGCCCTGCCCTCGCCCCCCCCCGAGGCGGGCACTGCTTGACATTCCGCCGAAAATATCCTACCTAAAAGCCACATAGGAAGTCGGTGCCCAAAGGGCTTAATAGGGAAGACGGTGCAAAACCGTCGCGGTCCCGCCGCTGTAACCGGGGACGAAAGCCGCAAGCAAGCCACTGCCTCGTGTCAAACGAGGTGGGAAGGGGCGGCCGGTAGGATGATCCGGGAGCCAGAAGACCTACCGACTTCGGAGAGCAGCCTGGCCGGCGAGAGACCGGCGTTGTTTGCAAACCAAGGCTGCGCGTCGCTCCAATAGGGGAGATGAAGAGATCGGGTGCAATCCCCCCAGCCCGCAAGGGCTGGGGGGATTCTTTTGCCTGAATGGGCGGCGGGACCACGTTTTCAGGCCAACTCGGGATTCATACAAAGGAGGAGAAATTGGAAGCGAGAAAACTGGCCTCAAGATTGTGGTTGCTCGTCGCCTGCCTGGCCTTGGCGGGCATGGTGGCCTTTGCCGGGCCGGCCTCGGCCGCCGGCGGCAAGGCCAACGCCACAGAAAAGGAAAAGACCGCCCAGAAGGACAAGACATCCAAGGTCGGCGAGATTACGGTGGAGGCCACCAAGATAGGCTCGGAGGTCAACCAGCTCACCGAGGCGGTGACCATCATCCCGGAACAGGACATCTCGCTGGGCGGCTATACCGATTTCACCAACGTGCTGCGCTACACCCCTGGCATCCAGTTCAAGCGGGCCGGCGGTCCGGGCCAGTATGTGTACACCAAGATGCGGGGCTTTGGCGACGGCCACTTCGTGGTGCTCATCGATGGCGTGAAGGTCAACGAGGGGATGAATGCCGGCACCGGCAACCTGTTCAGCAAGCTGGATCCCTATCTGATCGAAAAGGTGGAGATACTGCGGGGACCCCAGGCAGTGCTCTATGGCTCCGATACCACCGCGGGCGTGATCTCCATCACCACCAAGGGCGGCCTGCCAGGCACCAACTTCAACCTGGGCGGCGAGTACGGCACCTATAGCTGGAAAAAAGGCTACACCGGGGTGAGGGGCACGGTGGACAACTTCCGCTACGCCGTGAACATGGCCTACGTCAAGAGCGACGGGGTGCACGAGTACGAGGATTTCACCAACGTCACCCCCCAGGTGAAGCTGGGCTACAGCGCGGGCAACAGGTTCGACGCCGATCTCACCTACACCCACATCAAGTCCAAGTGGAACTACGCCTACCTCATCGAGAACTGGAACTATGTCAACAGCCGCGACGAGTGGTACGGATTCCAGGTTCCCGACCCCGAGCGCTGGAACAAGGAAGACTACGACCTGGCGGCGCTCAAGCTGAAGCACCAGATCAGCGACGAGCTGCGCCACAAGCTCCTTTTGGGCTGGTACAAGAAGAAGACCGAGAGCAACAACCCCAACAACGGGCTGCTGGGCTGGATCACCTCTCCCCAGGACAACTTCACCCTGGACTGGGTGCATTACTACAACAAGGGCGAGGCAGTCCCGGTATACGACAATGGCGACGGCAAGCCCTACTGGTTCGAGAACGAGAACCTGCAGGCTGATTACAACCTGATCTGGGACCACAACCTGGATCCCGGCCTCAACACCCTGCTGCTGGGCCTGGGCTACATAAGCCAGACCGGCAAGAAATGGGGCAAATACGGCCAGGCCGACGGCCGGCTGGAGGCCAAGAGCGCCTATCTCAACGACCAGTTGCTCCTGCTGGACGAAGCCCTGGTCCTAAACGCCGGCGTGCGCTATGACAAGCACAAGGACTTCGGCCAGCAGACCACCTGGAAGGCGGGTGCCGCCTACACCATCAAGGACACGGACTCCACCCTGTACGCCAACTACGGCACCAGCTTCCGGGCCCCCACCGTGTTCAACCTGTACGACCCCAAGTACGGCAACCAGGACCTGGGCCCGGAAAAAGGCTGGACCGTGCAGGGCGGCCTGCGCCAGTCGTTCCTGAACGACAAGCTGCATTTCGACCTGGGCGCCTGGCACACCAAGCTGAAGGACGTGATCGTGTTCAAGTACACCGGCGTGCGCCAGGGCACCTACATCAACCAGGACCAGCAGACCACCCAGGGCGTGGAGTTCGCCTTTAGCTGGGACTTCATGCCCAACTTCACCCTGCTGGGCAACTACACCTACACCGACAGCGAGTCGGAAAAGGACGGCAAGACCTTCCGCACCGTGCAGATCGCCCGCAACACGGCCAACCTGGGCCTCCAGTATCACCAGGGCGACAAGCTGTTCCTTGGCGTGAATGTCTACTATTCGGGTCCGCGCCTGCGCTGGCGGGGTGATATAGAGATGAAGGAGTACTTCCGGGTGGACGTCTGTGGCCGCTATAAATTCTGGGACGGCCTGAGCGTGTTTGCCCGGGTCAACAACGTACTGGACGAGACCATAGAGGAAGGCCTGGGCTACGAGCAGCCCGGCATCTACGCGGTGGCGGGTCTGGAGTGGGACTTCAACCTGCCCAAGGCGCTGCAGTAGACAGCTTCAGCCGCGTGGGCAACCACCCGGGCTTCGCCCCGCCGCCCGGCGGGGCGAAGCCTGCTTTCCCGCCCGGGCGGCGGGCAGCGGCGCGGCAAAGGAGGGCTTGGGGTGTCATTCGTTTTCGGCAACAGGAAAGCACTGGCCTGGGGATTGGTCCTGGCGCTGCTCTTGGGCTTGGCCTCCCTGGCCCGGGCGGCAGGGCCGGCCGCCCCCACCGTTCAACTCATGGCCCACCGCGGCTTCACCCTGCGCCAGCCAGAGAACTCCCTGGGCTCCCTGCGGGCGGCCAGGGCCCTGGGCCTGGCCGGGGCGGAGGTGGACCTTCGGACCACGCGGGACGGGGTGATCGTGCTGATGCACGACAAGGACCTGAAGCGCACCACCAACGGCTCCGGCCTGGTGGAGGAGATGACCCTGGCCCAGTTGCGTGCCCTGCGCCTGAAGGACCGCCAGGGCCGCCTCACCAGCCAGGGCATCCCCACCCTGGCCGAGGCCCTGGCCCTGGTGCGGGCCTGGCCCGGGTTCATGCTCGCCCTGGACCTGAAGCACGCGGACACCGGCCGGGTGGCCTCCCTGGTGCTGAAAAACGGCCTGCGCGAGCAGACCATCTTCTTTGTGTCCGACCCCCGGGAGGTGGACCTGGCCCGGGCGGTGAAGGCGGCCGATCCACGCCTGCAGATAGCGGTGGACCTCCTCTTTTGGTGGAGGATAGAAGACCTGCCGGCCTTTGCCTGCCGGGCCCTGGGGGCGGATTATCTCTTTGCCTCGGAGTGGTTCTTCCCCAAGCGCGGCTTCCAGGAGGCCAAGAAGGCCGGGGCCAAGATCATCGTGTTCTTGTGGGGCGACAAGCGCCTGGCCCAGCGGGCAGCCCGGGCGGCCCGGCTGGGGGCGGATGTGATCTCCTCTGACCGGCCCGACAAGCTCCTGGGCCTGTTCCCCCCGCGCCGGCCTTAGTCGCTGGCGGCATGGAG
>CAZUHP010000110.1:0-4595 GCA_964620595.1 uncultured Desulfarculaceae bacterium
CAGGAAAAGGAAGTCGTCCTTGGGGATGCCCAGGTTGTTGCCGCGCTCCAGGGCCATCATGGTGCCCTTGTGGATGGGGCCGGGCACCTTGTCCCGGTCGCGCATGCTGCGGATCTTGCGCATCAGGGCGGTTATCTCCACCCCCATGGGGCAGGCGCGCTCGCACCGGCCGCAGACGGTGCAGATCCAGGGGAAGCGCGACTCGACGAGCTCGTCCTCCAGCCCCAGGGCGGCCATGCGCACCACCTTGCGGGGGTCCATGTTGTCCACCCCGGTCACCGGGCACCCCGAGGCGCAGGTGCCGCAGGTGAGGCACACATCCGCCCACGAGGGATCAATGGCAAGCTTTCTTTCGCGCTTGCCCAGCTTGATCGGTTCCTGACTCATCCCAACAACTCCCTATTCAAGAAGAAACTTTGGACGGGCGCCCCCTGTTGGGGTGCCCCCGGCTTACCATACGATTACCTTCAGTACTATAGCCCTATAGTACTATGTCTCGACATATCCAGGTGTTGACCCCTTGGCCTCACACCTTCTCGATCATAGCCCAAACCCCAGTGGGTTGCAAAGACTTCCTCCGGCATCCCGCCCTCTCCCCCCGGGCGGACCAGCCTGGGTCCCGCAGCCCTATGTGCCCAGCGCCGGCGAGGCCTTTTCCGGTCCGCCCGCGCCCTGTTTTCCCTACTTCCCAGCGGCCGCCCCCTGGTCCGGCCCCGCTTGCCAGCGCCCGCGAACCCGCTCGGCTTGCACGCTTGGCTCGCCCCCCTGGCTCGCCCCCCCTAGCTAGCCCCCTGGCTCGCCACCCGGGACGGGCGGAGCCTAGTACTCGGCCGGCAGCTTGTCCAACTGGGCCTTGGTGAACACCGGGCCGTCCTTGCACACGTACTCGGGGCCCACGTTGCAGCGGCCGCAGATGCCGATACCGCACTTCATGCGGTTCTCCAGGCTCATCACGATCTGCTCCGGCTGCCAGCCCAACTTGTCGAACACCGGCTGGGTGAACCGGATCATGATGGGCGGCCCGCAGATAAGGGCCACGGCGTTGTCCGGCTTGGGAGCCACCTCCTCGCAGATGGTGGGTACGAAGCCCACCAGGCCGTCCCAGCCCTCCACCTCGCGGTCGATGGTGATGTGGCAATCGATGTCGTCGCGCTTCTGCCACTCGCGCCACTGGTCCTCGTAGAGCAGCAGGCCCGGGGTGCGCGCGCCGTAGATGAAGTCGATCTTGCCGTACTTGTCGCGGTTGTCCGGGTGGAGCATCCAGGTGATGGTGGAGCGCAGGGTGGTGACCGCGAAACCGCCGGCCACGATGACCACGTTCTTGCCCTCCATCTCCTTGAGGGGGTAGGAGTTGCCCAGGGGGCCCCGCACGCCCATGACATCGCCCTCGGCCATGTTGTGCAGCTTGCGGGTCACGTGGCCGACCTTGTTCACCGTGAACAGCAGGGTGTCGCCCTCGGTGGGGCTGGAGGCGATGCCGATGGGGATCTCGCCGTAGCCGCTCACCGAAAGCTCGGCGAACTGGCCCGGGGTGTAGTCAAAGGCCTTGGCGTCCTCGGGGTTCAGAAAGTCCAGCCAGAAGGACTTGAGCTGCTTGTCCTCGGTCTCCACCAGGGTCTTGGATATCTTGACCGGGTAGGGAACATAGGGGTTTTTCATGGTTTCACCTCTCTCGGCGGGGGGAGCCGGTCTGGGACGGCTTTCCCCCGTACCCCTTCATGAAACTTCAACGGGCCTGGGGAGCGGCCCCGCCGGGTCTTGGGGAGGGGTGGGGGCGGCCCTTGAAGGGCTTTTCCCCGCATCCCTTATTCGTTCATGGCGTTGACCACCTCGCGCACGTCGATATTCACCGGGCAGAGCAGCACGCAACGCCCGCAGCCCACGCAGCCCACCTCGCCGCCGCGCTTCAAGGGGATGTACTTGAACTTGTGCATGAAGCGCTGGCGCACCCGCTCCTTCTTGCCGGGGCGCGGGTTGTGGCCCGAGCCGTGGATGGTGAACAGCCAGCTCATGCAGTAGTCCCAGTTGCGTACCCGGCGGCCGAAGTCTCCCTGGACCTCGTCCTGGATGTCGAAGCAATGGCAGGTGGGGCAGCAGAAGGTGCAGGTGCCGCAGTTGAGGCAGGACTCGTGCACCCGGTCCCACATGGGCAGGTTGAACAGCTCCAGGACCTCGCGGCTGTTCACCTTGTCCATGGCCACGCCGCCGGTGATGCTCTCCTCGGCGGCTTTCTTCAGCTCGCCGGCCTTTTTGGCGTCGTCCGCGGCCGCCTCGGGCAGGGCGTCCACCGCCGCCTGTCCCTTGTCGGTGAGGGGCCGGGCCAGGAGCTTGTCGCCCAGGTCCACCAGGAGCACGTCCAGGCCGGCCTCGTTATGGGGGCCGCATCCCACGCTGGTGCAGAAGCAGGTGGGGCAGGGATCATTGCAGGCCAGGCCGATGAGCAGGGTCTTCTCGCGCTTGTCGCGCCAGTACACGTCGTTGGTCATCTCGTCCTGGCAGAAGATCATGTCCAGCACGCCAAAGGCCTTGGCGTCGCAGGGGCGGATGTTGAGGAGCACCCGCTCGCGCTGCAAGCCGGGCTCGGCCTGCATGATCATGCCCTTTTCGTCGCCGGGGTCGTTCTTGAAGTGCATCATGCACTCGGTCTGGGGGAAGAAGAAGTCCTTGGGCGACATCTCGGTGTTGGAGAACTCCCACAGGACATCCTCGGCGTTCTCCAGCGGGGCCCAGACCAGCCTATGGTCGTCAAGCTTGGGCGCGAATACATCGCGGTCCTTCTGGAGTCCCTGGATGAACTCGCCCAGCTTGTCTTTGGCCAGTATTTTGTCAGCCATGGTAGCTATCCTCTGGTTTGGTTTGCGCTCACGAGCCGTCCGGCGCCTTCTACTTGATGAACTCCTGGGGATCGTCAGGCAGGTAGACGGTCATGGGCGGCTTGGACTCCAGGTCCATGCCGGGCTGGTAGCCGTACATCTCCCGGATGTCCTTTTCGATCTTGCTGGTGAGCCGCCGCACCTTGATGCCCACCGGGCAGGCGCTCTCGCAGGCGCCGCAGTCGGTGCAGCGCCCGGCGCAGTGGAAGGCCCGCAGGACATGGTAGGTGAGCACGTCGGCCTCGTCCTGGGTCTTGCCGCACCATTGGGGCTGGGACTCGTCCACGAAGCACACGTGGCAGTAGCACAAGGGGCAGGCGTCGCGGCAGGCGTAGCAGCGGATGCAGGCCTGGTAGTTCTCGGCAAAGGCCTCCCAGCGCTGGGCGGGGTCCAGCTTTTCCCAGGGCGCGGCCACCTGGTCGATGTCGCCGCCGTGGGTGGGGTCGGTCTCCTCGCCGATGAGTTCGTCCACGATCACCGGGTTGCGCTGCACGCAGGTGTAGCAGTTGTCGCGCAGGACCTTCTTGCGGGCGATGCGCTCCTCGAAGCCCTTGCCCTTGACGACCAGGTCCGCGCCCTCCTCGCTGACCTCGGTGATGAGCTTGTCCGCCCCCACCTCGGCCTGGACCTTGCGCCGGTCCACCATGCCGGGGCTGGGCACGCCGATGACGAACACCTGCTCGCGGGCGATCTGGTTTTCCTTGATAAGGCCCACGATGCTCCGGCTCACGCAGCCCTGGGCCACCACCGCCACCTTGCCCGCCTCGCCCAGGTCGCGGCGCACGAGGAAGTTAGCCAGGTTGTTGCAGCAGAAACTGCTCCAGGTCAGCCGTTCCGCCTCCTCGGGGGTGTAGGCGAAGAAGGGACGTTCGCGCATGGGCACGGTGCCCTTTTCGAAGCCTATGACACAGCTCACCTTGCCCTCGCTGAGCAAGCGTCCCGCCACCTCCCGGATCTTCTGGGCCACCTCTTGGTTTTCCATCAGGCCACCTTCCGGATGTCTTTGATCAAGTGCTGCGCCGGACCCAGGGCCTTGACCGCCTCGGCCACCTGGATGGCGGTCTTCTGGAACTTCTCAGCCTCGGCCGAGGATATCCAGCTGAAGTGCAGCCGATCGGGTTCGATACCAATGTACTCCAGGAGCCTTTTCATGACGGCGAACCGCCGCCGGGCGAACATGTTGCCAGCAATGTAGTGGCAGTCGCCCGGGTGTCACCCGCTTACCCAGACGCCGTCCACTCCCTTGCGGAAGGCCTGCAGGATGAACTTGGGGCTCATGCGGCCGGTGCAGGGGATGCGGATGGTCTGGATTAGGGGCGGGTATTGAAGCCGACTGACCCCGGCCAGGTCCGCAGCGCCATAGGAGCACCAGTTGCAAAGGAACGCGGCGATCCTCGGCTGGAATGTGCTGTTCTCGCTCATGGCTATATACCTTGCTCTCGTATGTAGGGTTAGGACCCGCTACAGCAGGGCCTCGATCTGGGCCATCACGTCCTGGGTGGTGAAGCCGCGCAGGTTGGGCGCGCCCGAGCGGCAGGAGGCCACGCAGGTGCCGCAGCCCTTGCACAGGGCCTCGTTGACCACGGCCAGCCCGTTCTCGTCCTGGTCGATGGCCTGGTAGGGGCACACCGTCCAGCACACGCCGCAGCCCACGCACTTGTTCTGGTCGATGAAGGCCACGGTGCCCGAGAGCCACATCTCGTCGCGGCTGAGCACGGTCAC
>CAZUHP010000111.1:0-4512 GCA_964620595.1 uncultured Desulfarculaceae bacterium
GAGACCACGAAGACCAAGGACATCACCGGTGGTCTGCCCCGGGTGGCCGAGCTGTTCGAGGTGAGAAAGCCCAAGGAGACCGCGGTCATCAGCGAGATCGAGGGCATCGTGAGCTTCGGCAAGCAGACCAAGGGCAAGCGCAAGGTCATCGTCACCCCCGAGGTGGGCGAGCCCCGCGAGTACCTGATCCCCAAGGGCAAGCACGTCACCGTGCACGAGGGCGACTTCGTGCGCGCCGGCGAGCCCTTGATGGACGGCGCCATCAACCCCCACGACCTCTTGCGCTCCCGCGAGGTCAAGGACCTGGCCCGCTACCTGGTGGACGAGGTGCAGGAGGTCTACCGCCTGCAGGGCGTGAAGATAAACGACAAGCACATCGAGGTCATCGTGCGCCAGATGCTCCGCCGGGTGCGCATCACCAACCCGGGCGACACCCGCTTCCTCATCGGCGAGCAGGTGGAGCGCTGGCGCTTCTACGAGGAGAACGAGAAGATGCTCGAGGCCGGGCAGCAGCCGGCCGTGGCCGAGCCTCTCCTGCTGGGCATCACCAAGGCCAGCCTGTCCACCGACTCCTTCATCTCGGCGGCCTCCTTCCAGGAGACCACCAAGGTGCTGACCGAGGCGGCCATCGCCGGCAAGGTGGACGAGCTGAGGGGCCTCAAGGAGAACGTGATCATGGGCCGGCTGATCCCGGCCGGCACCGGCCTGGGACGCTACCGCGACCAGTACATCCCCCACGCCGAGGCGCCGCCCGACTATTCCGAGTTGGCCGCCCATTTCAGCGACCGCGAGGTGACCGACTCCCTCATCGAGGACAGCCAGGGCACCGGGGTGGACCCGGGGATGCTCTCCCGGCGGGGGGCGGACTCCGGCGCGGCAGGCTAAGGGCCTGGGCGACAAGGGCCGGCCTGGCGCCTGCGGCCGGCTGGTGATATGCTTGAAACCCGGACCGGGCAGGGGGCGGCTCCCCCTGCCCGGCCCGAAAAAAGAGCAACAAGGCTCTTGACATAACAGCGTTGGCACGGTACAAGTAGCAATTCCAGCGAGGCGCGTACTTTGATTGCCCTCTTGAGGGCAAAAAGGGCGCGATCGTGCTTTCGCAGGGACATCGCGCCCAAAGAAGGATGGTGCGCGCCCGCATTGTGGCATGGCCGGCCAGGCCGGCCTTTTGGGTTGAGTTTCAAAGGCTTGCAGGAGCCAGGAGGCTGTAATTGCCCACGATCAACCAGTTGGTACGCAAGGGTAGAGAACGGCAGCGCAAGAAGAAGGCAACGCCTGCCCTGCAAAATTGCCCCCAAAAACGGGGGGTTTGCATCCGTGTTTACACCACCACCCCCAAGAAGCCCAACTCGGCTTTGCGCAAGGTGGCCAGGGTGCGGCTTACCAACGGCATCGAGGTCACCAGCTACATTCCTGGTGAGGGCCATAACCTCCAGGAGCACTCGGTGGTGCTGATTCGCGGCGGCCGTGTCAAGGACTTGCCTGGCGTGCGCTACCACATCATCCGCGGCACCCTGGATGCGGTTGGTGTGCAGGATCGCCGGCAGGCCCGGTCCAAGTACGGGACCAAGCGGCCCAAGTAAGCGTATTCACGTCCCATACAAGGGCGGCGCAGGATGCCCCTCTACCAACATAGACGGGGCATCCCCTTTGTTGAAGGCGCCGCCGGCAGGGCGAGCAAGGTCGGATAGAGAACGATGCCGAGAAGACGCGAAGTTCCCAAGCGCGAGATTACGCCGGATGCCAAGTACAAAAGCAGGCTTCTGGCCAAGTTCGTGAACAAGCTGATGTACGACGGCAAGAAATCCACGGCCGAGAAGGCGCTCTACGGTGCCCTGGACACCATCCGCGAGCGCACCGGCGAGGACCCCTTGCGGGTGTTCGAGAAGGCCCTGGACAATGTCCGGCCCGCCATCGAGGTGAAGAGCCGCCGGGTGGGCGGCAGCACCTACCAGGTGCCGGTGGAGATCCGCCCCGAGCGGCGCCAGGCCCTGGCCATGCGCTGGCTCATCGCCTTTGCCCGCAGCCGGGGCGAAAAGACCATGGCCGAGCGCCTGGCGGCCGAGCTTCTGGAGGCCTCCCAGGGCCGGGGCAGCTCGGTGAAGAAGAAGGAAGACACCCACCGCATGGCCGAGGCCAACAAGGCGTTCGCCCACTACCGGTGGTAACAAGGCGCGGCCGCCGTGGATGCGGTGGCGGCCCGGCTCCGACTGGGGGGCTGGGTTGGCGCGCGAGTTGACAAGGCAAAATAGCGGGACCGCCCGGCTTTTGTACGGTTTTCATCCAGCGGGACGGCGGCTAAAGAGATTGAAGGGTTTATAGGGATATTTACGTGGCACGGCAAGTTCCATTGGTCCGCCAGCGCAACCTGGGCCTCATGGCCCATATCGACGCAGGCAAGACCACGACCACCGAGCGCATCCTCTTTTACACCGGTGTGAGCCACCGGCTGGGGGAGGTGCACGATGGCGCCGCCGTCATGGACTGGATGGAGCAGGAGCAGGAGCGCGGCATCACCATCACCAGCGCCGCCACCACCTGTTTCTGGAAGAACCATCGGGTCAACATCATCGACACTCCGGGCCACGTGGATTTCACCATCGAGGTCGAGCGGTCCCTCAGGGTGCTGGATGGCGTCATCGCCGTGTTCTGCGCGGTGGGCGGCGTGCAGCCCCAGTCCGAGACGGTCTGGCGACAGGCCGACCGCTACCAGGTCCCCCGCCTGGCTTTCATCAACAAGATGGACCGCACCGGCGCCGATTACCGGCGGGTGGTGGAGATGATGAAGTCCCGCCTGGGCTGCCGCCCGGTGCTCCTCCAGCTCCCCCTGGGGGCCGAGGAGAGCTTCGAGGGCGTGGTGGACCTGCTCGAGCGCCAGGCGCTCACCTTCGACCCGGACAGCAAGGGCATGCAGGTGACCGCCGGGCCGCCGCCGGCCGACATGGCCCAGGAGATAGAGGCGGCCCGCACCGAGCTAGTCGAGGCGGCCTGCGAGTTCGACGACTCCCTCATGGAGCGCTACCTGGAGGGCGAGGAGCCCGAGCCGGCCGAGATAAAGGCGGCCCTGCGCCGGGGCGTGCTGGCCTGCCAGGTGGTGCCGGTGCTTCTGGGCTCGGCCTTCAAGAACAAGGGCATCCAGCCGCTCCTGGACGCGGCGGTGGACTACCTGCCCTCCCCGGCGGACGTGAAACCGGTGGAGGGGCTGGACGAGGCCGGCCAGATCGCCCAGCGCCCGGCCCGGGACGACGCCCCCCTGGCCGCCCTGGCCTTCAAGATCATGAGCGACCCCTATGTGGGCCACCTCACCTTCCTGCGCATCTACTCCGGCTGCCTGAAGAGCGGCGACACCGTGTACAACGCCAACAAGCAGAACAAGGAGCGCATCGGCCGGCTCCTCAAGATGCACGCCAACCAGCGCGAGGAGGTCAAGGAGGTCCATGCCGGCGACATCGTGGCCGCGGTGGGCCTCAAGAACGTGGCCACCGGCGACAGCCTGTGCGACCTCAAGGAGCCGGTGGTCCTGGAGTCCCTGTTCATCCCCGAGCCGGTGATGGGCGTGGCCATCAAGGCCGCCAGCCAGCCCCAGGTGGAAAAGCTGGGCCTGGCCCTGCAGCGCCTGGCCGCCGAGGACCCTTCCTTCCGCGTCACCCACGACGACGAAACCAACCAGACCGTCATCATGGGCATGGGCGAGCTGCACCTGGAGATCATCGTGGACCGCCTGCTGCGCGAGTTCAAGGTGGCGGCCGAGGTGGGCGCTCCCCAGGTGGCCTACCGCGAGTGCATAAGTGGCCCGGCCGAGGCCGAGGGACGCTACGTGCGCCAGAGCGGCGGCCGCGGCCAGTACGGCCACGTGAAGATACAGGTCGCCCCTGGCGAGCCCGGCTCCGGCCTGGTATTCGTGGACAAGATCGTGGGCGGCGTGATCCCCCGCGAGTACATCTCTTCGGTGGAAAAGGGCATGAGGGACGCGGCTCAAAAGGGCGTCCTGGCCGGCTTCCCCCTGGTGGACCTGGAGGTGGTCCTGGTGGACGGCTCCTACCACGAGGTGGACTCCAGCGAGCAGGCCTTTTTCATCGCCGGCTCCATGGCCCTCAAGGAGGCCGCCCGAAAGGCCGGCCTGGGCATCTTGGAGCCCATGATGAAGTTGGAGGTCACCACCCCCGAGGAGTACCTGGGAGAGGTGATGGGCGATATATCCGGCCGGCGCGGCAAGGTGCAGGGCATGGACGCCCGGCCCGGAGTGCAGGTGGTGCGGGCGCTGGTGCCCTTGGCCAGCATGTTCGGTTATGCCACCGACCTGCGCAGCGCCACCCAGGGCCGCGCCACCTTTAGCATGGAGTTTTCTCATTACGAACCCTTGCCCGCTTCCCTGGCCCAGGAGGTCATGGACAAGGCACGGGCCGAACGCGAGGCCAGCCTTAGGGGCCTGGCTGCCTAGAGGAGGATAGACGATCATGGCCAAGGCTAAGTTTGAGCGCACCAAGCCGCACTGTAACATTGGCACGATCG
>CAZUHP010000112.1:0-4352 GCA_964620595.1 uncultured Desulfarculaceae bacterium
GCCGGGTCCGGGGCCCAGAGGTCGCCGGTGGCGGCCTCGGCGCGCACCCGGAAGTTGCCCCCGCATATGTCCAGCCAGCGGCACTGGCGGCAGCGGCCGGTGAGGTGGGGGCGCTTGTCCTTGAGCTTGGCCAGGATGGGGTGGCTGAGGTCGGTCCATATCTCGCTGAAGGGCCGGTTGCGCACGTTGTCCAGGGTGAGGTGGCGCCAGAACTGGTCCGGGTGCACGCTGCCGTCCCAGGACACGCAGCCGATGCCCCGGCCCGAGGAGTTGCCCTCGTTCCACTGGAGCAGCTCCAGCACCTCCTTGGCCCGCTCCGGGTCTTCCCGCAGCAGCCGCAGGTACACGTAGGGCCCGTCCGCGTGGTTGTCCACCGTGAGCACCTCGGGCGTGCGCCCCTTGTCAAAGAGCGCCTTGGTGCGGTCCATGATCAGGTCCAGGAGCCGGCGGGTGCCCTCATGGGACAGGTCCGCCTCCTTGAGCTTGCTGCCCCGGCCGGCGTACACCAGGTGGTAGAAGCATACCCGCGGGATGCCTTCCTTTTCCAGGATGTCGAAGATGCCGGGCACCTCGGGGGCGTTGTCGGCATAGACCGTGAAGCGCAGCCCCACCTTGAGCCCCGCCTCCATGCAGTTGCGGATGCCGGCCATGGCCTGGTCAAAGGCGCCGGGCACCCCCCGGAACTGGTCGTGCACCTGGGGCAGGCCGTCCAGGCTCACACCCACGTAGCTCAGGCCTATGTCCTTCAATTCCTTGGCCTTGTCCCGGCTGATCAGGGTGCCGTTGGTGCTTATCACCGCGCGCATGCCCTTGGCCACCGCATAGCGGGCCAACTCGGTTAGGTCGGGCCGCATCAGGGGCTCGCCGCCGCTGAACAAAAGCACCGGCGCGCCATAGGCGGCCAGATCGTCTATCATCGCCTTGGCCTCGGCCGTGGTCAGCTCGTCCGGGCTGGGACCGGCAGTGGCGCGGGCATAGCAATGCACGCACTTCAGGTTGCAGGCCTTGGTCATGTTCCAGACCACCACCGGTTTCTTGTCCTCGGCGAACTGCAGGAGATGGCTGGGCAATTTGCCCGAATCCCGTCCATAGCGCAGCGCGTCGGAGGGCTCCACCGTGCCGCAATAAAGCTTGCTGATGCCTATCATTCGGTTCTCTCGGCAAGTAGGTAGGGGCCTAACCCCTTGTAAACAAAAAACATGGCCCCTTGGCCATCCCCCTGTCGCCCCCCGTCGCCCCCCCGCCGGGCCGGCCGGTTCTCCGACCCCCGATCACATCTCCCGGCCCAGGGTGGATTGGTAGTGCTCCTGGAACAGGGCGCGGAGGTAGGCCTCGGTGTCCAACACGGCCTGCTCGGGCAGGAGGAAGTCCTCGCGGCCGGTGCGGTCGCGGGCCAGGCGCAGGCCCGGCTCCAGCACCTGGCTGAGGCGCTGCAGGTAGGCGGTGACCTGCACCCCTTCGGCCGCGGCGCCGGCCAGGATGGCCACCTCGGCTGCCTCGGAAAAGGTGATCTTCAGGCTGTAGCGCTGGTAGAAGCTCTCCTCGAAGTCGCGCACCTCGTCCAGGCGGTCGAGCACCGCCTCGAAAGCCGCGCCCAGGCTCATGCCCACCCGGTAGTACTCGTCGGCGATGAGGTCCATGCGGGCCGGGGTGAGGGCGCCGCGCAGGCGGCCGCGGTACAGGGGCTCGCGCTTGGCGATCATCTTCATGAGGTCCATGCGCTCGGCCTTGGCCGCTTCGTTCAAACGGGCCAGGAACTCGGGGCTTTCCGGGTCGGCCAAGAGCCGCTCCAGGGCGGCCTGGGGGTCCTCCACCAGCTCGGGGGTGACCAGGAGCCGCTTGATGTCCGTGCTGGGCAGGTGCTTCTCAAAGGGAAGCAGCGCCTTTTCCACCACCGAGACCAGGGCCCGGGCGCCGGTCTTCATCTCCGCGGCCCGCTCGGCCAGGACCCGCAGGGCGGCGTCCTCGAAGTGCAGCTCGATGTCGTAGGCCGCGAAGTCCCTCTTTTTACTGATTATCACCGGGTTGTTCGGGTTGCGGAGGATCTGGTAGAGGTCCTCGGCCCCAAGCTCCTGCAACACCACCTGCACCGGGATGCGCCCCACGAACTCGGTCTCAAAGCCGTACTCCACCAGGTCCTGGGCGGTCAGGTTCTTGAGATACTCCTGGTCCGCCTCGGGCGCGCGCACCTGGGAGGTGAAGCCCAGGCTCTTCTGGTTGAGCCGCTTCTTGATGATCTCGGGCAGGTCGCTGAAAGCGCCGCTCATTATGAACAGGATGTGGCGGGTGTTTACGGTCTGCCGCTCCCGTTTTCCGGTTTTGCGATACCTTTCAATGGCTTGTATCTGGCTTATCGGGTCGTGGGGGACCTTGAGGTCCACCTCGGTCTCCTCCATGGGTTTCAGGAGCGCCCGCTGCACCCCGGTTCGGGAGACATCCGGCCCGATGAGGTTGTGCGAGCTGGCGATCTTGTCGATCTCGTCCACGTACACGATTCCGAACTGGGCCAGCTCGATGTCGTCGCCCGCCTCGTGCACCAAGTCGCGGATCAAGTCCTCCACATCCCCGCCCACGTAGCCGGTTTCGCTGAACTTGGTGGCGTCGCCCTTCACAAAGGGCACCCCCAGCTTGGCGGCGATGAGCTTTACCATGTAGGTCTTGCCCACCCCGGTGGGGCCGATCAAAAGCACGTTGTTCTTGATGAGCCCCACTCCGTCCGCCGGGTCGCCGCTCTGGCGTTGGGACAGGTATTTCGCCCGGTTGAAGTGGGTGCATATCTTGGTGGCCAAGACCGCCTTGGCCTCGTCCTGGCACACGATGTACTGGTCCAGGTAGGCCACCAGCTCCTCGGGCTTCATGTCGAAGTTTATGCGGGACCACACCCCTCCGCCCTCGTCCTCACCGTCGATCTCGGGGTGGGGGTTGAGCCGGGGGGAGATGAAGCGGGTCTTTTCGCTGTACTTCTTGGACAAGTACTCGGAAAGCTCCCGTTCCATCTCCTTCTGGTCGGGGTAACCGCGCTTGGGATCGTCGTTTTTTATGTCAAAACCCATGAGGTGGCCGCCTTTCCTGTTTTTTGGGGTCCCCGCGCCCGCTGCCATGAATCATACAGCATACAGGGGACCCCTCTTACCAAGAAATATAAATCTGGCATCCCCTCCCCGCAAGGCACCCGGCCCTGGTTTTAGGGGTTGCCAGGGTCAGGGTTTTGTGTCATATAAATGGGTCGTTACTCCAGCGGGGCCGGAGGCGTAAAATTTTTTCGGCATCTTGCCCTGGTGGGGATGGTGCGGTATATTCATAATTTCGGCTGGCGTAGCTCAATAGGCTAGAGCGGCTGATTTGTAATCAGCAGGTTGCGGGTTCGAGTCCCATCGCCAGCTCCAGCCTAAAGAGCGGGCCGGAGCCGGGGCGTACCAAGGGGCCGGATGCAGCCAAGGCCGCGCCGCAAGGGGGCCAGAGAGGCCGAAGGGGCCGGGAGGTCCGAAGGGGGCCGGAGGTCCGAAAGGGGCCGGAGGTCCGAAAGGGGCCGGAGGTCCGAAGGGGCAGAGGCCGGGACGTAAACCAGGACGGAGGCCGGCACGGAGACCGGCAGGGGCGCGTGGCCAGCAAGGCCGCTCTCTGCCATAACCAGGTGCTTGGTCTCTCCCGCCGCTTCCCCCTGCTGCCCCTACCCTGGCGCGGCGCGCAGGACATAGACAGGGCCGTGATGCCCGGGAACTTGGGTTCCTTGCAGGGAAGCGGGCGCGGCCAGGTTGGTGGGGAGTTGACAGGGCCGGCGGCCCGTGGCAAAAAAGCAGGCCGCGGCAAGGGGGCCGGGCGAGCAGAGCGGTTTTGGTTAAAAGTGGTGAGGTTCCCGAGTGGCCAAAGGGAGCAGACTGTAAATCTGCCGGCATAGCCTTCGGAGGTTCGAATCCTCCCCTCACCACCATCTATAATATAACTACCGCCTGGAGGCTCGCGGGCCTTTTGGAATCAGGCTGGAACTTGAAAGGCGGCCAGGGCCCGGCCGCCCCGACCGAAACCGGGGGCCCAGCCCAACATTAGAAGGACGCGGAAGTTCAAGGCCCACGTAGCTCAATAGGTAGAGCACATCCTTGGTAAGGATGAGGTAACCGGTTCAATCCCGGTCGTGGGCTCCAAATGATATCAACGGGTGGCAGGCGAGAGGCCTTCAAACAAACAAGGCGCCCCCCGGGGCGGCCGCCACGGGCGGCGGGTAAGCCTGCGCCCCTTTTATAATTGAGGCGGATCAAGGGTTCGCCCAGAGATTTTTACCGTCACAAGGAGTGACCCAATGGCCAAGGCTAAGTTTGAGCGCACCAAGCCGCACTGTAACATTGGCACGATCG
>CAZUHP010000113.1:0-4319 GCA_964620595.1 uncultured Desulfarculaceae bacterium
CCCCGCCCCCCCGTCGCCCCCCGTCGCCCCCCGGCGGGTTTGCCCACCAGCGGCGGATGCCTATATAATGAAGCGATAGCCAGAATGTTTTTCACAGCTAAAAACGCAAGTTGGGGCCCCAGGCGCCTCATTTTGAAGGGGTGATGTCGTGACCCGACCAAGTTCCCGCTTTGCGGCCATGAGTAGAGAGCAGTTGATCCAGGAGCTAACCAAGCTGGAAAAAAGGCTGCAAGAAATCGAGCCCAAGGAAAAGGTGCCCCAGGTGCCCAGGTCCCCGCGGGAGCCCCTGAAGACCGAGATAGAGTTCATCTTCGACGTGGACGTGGTGGTCGCCTCTGGGCTGGACATCTCGGAGACGGGCGTGGCCTTTCTGGTGGACGAGCCCCTGCCAGTGGAGATGCGCTTCGAGCACAAGGGGGTGAAGCACCATCTCAAGGCCCGCCTGGTGAGGACCCAGCGCCTGCCCGAGCGCGGGTTTCTCATGGGCCTCGAACTCCAGGGAGAGGTCTCCACCCCGCCCCTGCCCCCACCGCCGGACGAGGACAGCCCCACCGTTATTTTGTGACCCTGCCGCGTGACCCCCCCGACGGGGGGGCGACGGGGGGGCGGGCGACGGGGGGCGGGGGGGGCGGGGGGGGCGGGTGATTTACTTTGGCGAAGCGCGGGCTTTGCCATTAGAATGCCTGCATGCCCTCGCTGATCACCATAGACCCCCAGCGTCCCGACCCCCAGGCCCTGGAGCGCGCCGCCCGGGTGCTGGAGGCCGGCGGCCTGGTGGCCTTTCCCACCGAGACCTTCTACGGCATAGCGGCCGACACCGCCTCTGCCCAGGGCCTGGACCGCCTGGCCCGGCTCAAGTCCCGCCAGGCGGACAAGCCCTTCCCCCTGATCCTGGCCGAGGCCGGTCAACTGGGCGCGCTGGTGGAGCAGGTTCCCGAGCTGGCGGCCGAGCTGATGCAGCGCCACTGGCCCGGCCCCCTCACCCTGGTGATGGCCGCCAGGGCGGGCCTGCACCCCCGCCTGGTATCGGCCCAGGGCGGGGTGGGGGTGCGGGTATCGCCCTGGGCCTGCGCCAGCGGCCTGGCCCGCGCCCTGGGCCGGGCCATCACCGCCACCAGCGCCAACCTGGCCGGCGGCCCGCCCCCCCGCCGGGCCGCGGATTTGGACCCGCGCCTGGCCCGGGCCCTGGACCTGGTCCTGGACGGCGGCCCCACCCCGGGCGGGGCGCCCAGCACGGTGCTGGACGTGCGCTGCCACCCGCCGCTCCTTTTGCGGCCCGGCCCGGTCGCCATTACCGAGGCCGTGTCCCCGGAGCCGGGCTCCAAAGGATAGGCCGGGCCTTTGGGTGGCTTTGGCCCCCAAGGCGCCGGGGGGGGCGCCCTGTCTGAACAATGAATCACCATTCATATCAATCGTTTACACATTGGGGCTTTCAAGTAAAAACAAATACTTGACTAATGCTGGCCCCTTTTGTATCCTGGCAGTCCAACTCCCGGAATCCACCGTCTTCATCAAGAGGAGGTAAACCGCAATGTCAGACCGCGACGCGGTGATAGTGGCCATGGGCCGCAGCCCCATCGGGGACTTCGGCGGCTCGCTGGCTCCCCTTCGCGCCCACCAGCTCGGCGCCCAGGTCATGAGCGCGGTGCTGGAAAAGGCCGGCATCGACCCCAACATCATAGATGACGTGATCCTGGGCGATTGCGCGCAGTGCCCGGACGAGGCCAACACTGCCCGCACCGCCATGCTGGCCGCCGGCCTGCCGGACCACATCCCGGCGGTGACCATCCAGCGCCAGTGCTCCAGCGCCATGCAGGCCCTGGCCCAGGCCGCCGCCTATAT
This sequence comes from uncultured Desulfarculaceae bacterium, assembly GCA_964620595.1. Classification (GTDB taxonomy): domain Bacteria; phylum Desulfobacterota; class Desulfarculia; order Desulfarculales; family Desulfarculaceae; genus Desulfocarbo. The sequence continues at coordinate 1,843 of CAZUHP010000113.1, forward strand.
CCGCCTGGGCGACTACGAGGTGGTGGTGGCCGGCGGGGTGGAGTCCATGTCCAACGTGCCCTATGTGCTGCCTTCGGCCCGCTGGGGCGCGCGCCTGCGCCACGGCCAGATGATGGACGCCATGTGGGAGATGCTGCACTCCGGCTCCAACCTCTTGGAGCCCAAGGGCCGGGGCTACATCATGGGCCAGACCGCCGAGAACCTGGCCCAGAAATACGACATCCCCCGCCAGGAGCAGGACGTGATAGCCCTGCGCTCCCACAACAATGCCGAGGCCGCCATCAAGAGCGGCAAGTTCGCCGAGGAAATCATCCCCATCAAGGTCCCCCAGCGCAAGGGCGACCCCAAGATCGTGGACACCGACGAGCACGTGCGCATGGGCCTCACCATGGCCGATCTGGAGAAGCTCCGCCCGGTGTTCGCTGCCGACGGCACGGTGACCGCGGGCAACTCCTCGGGCCTCAACGACGGGGCCGCCATCTGCCTGCTCATGAGCCGCGCCAAGGCCAAGGAGCTGGGCCTGGAACCCATCGCCAGGATCCACTCCTATGCCGCGGCCGGCTGCGACCCCAAGCTCATGGGCTGGGGACCGGTGCCGGCCACGGAGAAGCTTTTGGCCAAGACCGGGGTCAAGCTCTCGGACATCCAGCTCATCGAACTGAACGAGGCGTTCGCCGCCCAGTACCTGGCCTGCGAAAAGGGCCTGGGCCTGAACCGGGACATCACCAATGTCAACGGCTCGGGCGTGGGCCTGGGCCATCCGGTGGGCTGCACCGGGGCCCGCATCGTGATCTCCCTGATCCACGAGATGAGGCGCCGGGGCAACACCCTGGGCCTGGCCACCCTGTGCGTGGGCGGCGGCATGGGCATGTCCATGCTGGTGGAGGTGGAGCAGTAAACCCTATTGATATTGGCTCGGTATTCAAGGCCGGCCCAAGGGGCCGCCCCGGGGGGCCCTGGCCTTGACAATGCCGAGCCAATTATGGTTCCTGGGAATCCACGCGGAATATCTTGTTTGCCGGGGTCAAGCCGGTTGCCGCCCCCTGGGCGGGCCGCCCGGGCGAGTTGACCCGGCCGCAGGCTGGAAGGGAGTCTGAGCGATGCTGTACGACCTTACCGAAGAGCAGCTCATGCTGAGGGACATGGTGCGGCGCCTGGCCAAGGAGCAGATCGCCCCTGGCGCGGCCGAACGCGACGCCACCGGCAAGTTCCCCTGGGACGTGGTGGAGGTGTTCCGGGAGAACGGGCTGTTCGGTTGCGACTTCAAGGAGGAGTACGGCGGCTCCCAGATGGGCATGCTGGCCCTGTGCCTGGCGGTGGAGGAGTTGGCCAAGGTCTGCGCCACCAGCGCGGTGGTGCTCCTCGTGCACGAGCTGGGCTCCATGCCCATACTCCTGGCCGCATCGGACGAGCAGAAGAAGAAGTGGCTGCCCTCCATCGCCAGCGGCGAGCACCTGGTGGCATTCGCCCTCACCGAGCCCAACGCGGGCTCGGACGTGGCCGGGGTGCGCACCACGGCCGTGAAGAAAGGCGACAAGTATGTCATCAACGGCACCAAGCAGTTCATAACCCATGCCGACGTGGCCCAGTACGTGTGCGTGGCCTGCAAGACCGACCCCGAGCAGGCGCCGCACAAGGGCGGCATGAGCGTGATCGTGGTGGAAAAGGACACCCCGGGCTTTTCCATCGGCAAGAAGGAGGACAAGCTCGGGCTGCGGGCCTCGTCCACCTGCGAGCTGATCTTCGAGGACTGCGAGGTGCCGGCCGAGAACCTGCTGGGGCGGGAGGGCGACGGCTTTGCCATCCTGATGAAGACCCTGGACTTCACCCGGCCCTGCGTGGCCGCCCAGGCGGTGGGCATCGCCCAGGGCGCCTTGGACTATGCGGTGGACTATGCCCGGGAGCGCCAGCAGTTCGGCCGGCCCATCATCGCCAACCAGGGCCTGCAGTGGATGCTGGCCGACATGGACACCGCGGTGGAGGCCTCCCGCCAGTTGGTCTACAAGACCGCGGCCGTGTTCGAGGAGATTCCCAAGGACCTCTCCCGGGTGCCCCGGGAGGCCATCCGCCTGTCCGCCATGAGCAAGCTCATGGCCTCGGAGACGGCCATGAAGGTGACCACCGACGCGGTGCAGGTGCTGGGCGGGTATGGCTACGTGAAGGAGTACCCGGTGGAGCGCATGATGCGCGACGCCAAGATCACCCAGATATACGAGGGCACCAGCCAGGTGCAGAAGATCGTGATCGCCTCCTGCCTGTAAGGCCCCCGGCCCCAGCCCCCCCGCGCCCCCCCGGCCCCACCGCCCCCCCCCGGCTGGAATCGAATCGCGGCGCGCGGCCCCGCCCCCCCGCGCCCGCCCAGGGGGCGGGGGGGCGTGTTTTTTCTGCAAGCCAGCGGCAGCCGCCCCATGACGGCGGCCGACCCCACCAGCTGCCCCCCTGCCCCCCTCCGCCCCCCCATCGCCTCCACCCCCTCC
>CAZUHP010000114.1:0-3856 GCA_964620595.1 uncultured Desulfarculaceae bacterium
CACTCCATCATCCACCGCCTGGTGGCCGAGGTGATCGACGAGCTGGGCATCCAGGACCGCACCATCGGGGTGCCGCCGGCGGGCTGCGCGGTGCTGGCCTACAACTACTTCGACGTGGACATGGGCGAGGCCCCCCACGGCCGGGCGGTGGCGGTGGCCACCGGCATCAAGCGGGTGCTGCCCGACCGGGTGGTGTTCACCTACCAGGGCGACGGCGACATCGCGGCCATCGGCACCGGCGGCACGGTGCACGCGGCCAACCGCGGCGAGAAGCTCACCGTGATATTCGTGAACAACGGGGTGTACGGCATGACCGGCGGCCAGATGGCTCCCACCACCATCGAGGGCATGGGCTCCACCACCACCCCCGGCGGCCGCGACATCGCCCGCGACGGCTACCCCCTGGACCTCACCCAGATGCTGGCCGTGGCGGGCGGCGCGGTGTACCTGGAACGGGTGGCGGTGAACTCGCCCAAGAACATCAAGCGGGCCAAGAAAGCCATCAAAAAGGCCTTCCAGGTGCAACTGGACGGGCTGGGCTTCGCCCTGGTGGAGATACTCTCGCCCTGCCCCACCAACTGGAAGATGAGCCCCATCAAGGCCTTCGAGTGGATCGACCAGACCATGACCGGCATCTTCCCTCTGGGGGTCATCAAGGACAAGACCGGCTACGACCAGAAGCAGGGGGAGGAGTCATGACCGTCAAGACTGTATTTGCCGGCTTCGGCGGCCAAGGCGTGCTCTTGATGGGTTACATCCTGGCCCACACCGGCATGCTCGAAGGCAAGCACGTCACCTACCTGCCCTCCTACGGGGCCGAGGTGAGGGGGGGTACCGCCAACTGCACGGTGGTGGTCTCCGACCAGGAGATCGCCAGCCCGGTGGCCTCCTCGCCCGATTTCGCGGTGGTGATGAACAACCCCAGCCTGATGCGCTTTTCCACCGTGGTCAAGAGCGGTGGGGCGCTGCTGCTGAACGGCGATCTGGTGCACTCGCCGGTGAAGCGCGACGACCTCACGGTGGTGCGCATCCCGGTGAACACCCTGGCCCACGAGTTGGGGGAGGACCGCTCGGCCAACGTGGTCATGGTGGGCGCCTTTGCCGAGGTCAGCCAGGTGGCGCCGCTGGAAGCCTTCAAGGCGGCCCTGGCCGAGACCGGACTGGGCAAGAAGCCCAAGGTGCTGGAACTGAACCGTAAGGCCCTGGAGGTTGGCGCCGAGGCGGCCCGCCAGGCCCTGCACAAGGAGAAGTCGGCATGACCGTTAAACAGATTTCCATAATCATCCCCAATCAGCCCGGCCAGATGGCCAGGATCAGCGAGATGATGGGTGACGCCGGGGTGAACATACTGGCCCTGTTCGTCTCCACCACCACCCCCGGTGGCGACGGCCTGATGCGCTTTGTGGCCGACAACCCGGACAAGGCGGTCCACACCCTGCAGAGCAACGGCATCGAGGTGCAGGTGGACGAGGTGCTGGCCGCGGAGACGCCCCACCACGCGGGCGGGCTGCTGGCGGTGCTGAACCCCCTCAAGCGGGCCCAGGTCAACGTGAGCTACCTCTACCCCTGCATCCAGACCGGCGAGGCCACCATCCTCATCCTGGGCGCCGACGACGTGAAGGCCGGCGAGGAGGCCCTGAAGAAGGACTGGATCCGGCTCTACGGGGACGAGCTCTATAACATGTAGCTTGACTTTTCCGCGTAGCCCGCGGACACCCGAGAAGGGACGCCACCCGCAAGCCGGGGCGTCCCTTTTCGTTTGCGCCCGGCTGGCTCCGGGATCCGCGATTTCCGGGGTGGCCCTCCGATCCTGTTGATATTCATGGGTTTGTCCTTGCTGGGTATGGCTTGGCGCCTGCCCGGGGTTGACGGGGCGTCCCGGTTCTATTAAGCTATTAAGCAATAACTTAAATAATGAGGCGCACCCCACATGACGGCAGACCCCAAATCAGTGACCCTCAAGATGGATCCCCTCAGCCTGGCCACCCACCCCAGGCGCATGGCCCAGGCCCTGGCCGAGGCCGAGGATCAACAGACCCTGGAGCGCCTGGCCAGCCTGTTCAAGGCCATGGGCGAGGTCACCCGCCTCAAGATATTGACCACCTTGCGCGGCGGCGAGATGTGCGTCTCCGATTTGGCCGCCCTGTTGGGGGTCAGCGACTCGGCCGTGTCCCAGCACCTGCGCCTGCTCAAGTACCTGGCGTTGGTCAAGTGCCGCCGCCAGGGGCAGTGCATGCTCTACAGCCTGGACGACCAGCACTTGCAGGACATACTGGGCGCCAGCCTGGAGCACCTCAAGGAAAAGTAGGTAAGCACCCGATGGAACTCGTCTTGGAAATGCTGCGCCAATCGTGGGAGGTCCTGCGGGAGGCGTCGGTGTACATGATCTTCGGCCTGGTGGTAGGCGGGCTGGTTACCATGTTCCTGCAGCCTGAATCAGTGGCCCGGCACCTGGGCAAGGGCCGTTTCCTGCCGGTGCTCAAGGCCACCCTGCTGGGGGTTCCCCTGCCCCTCTGCTCCTGCGGGGTGCTGCCCGCCGCCGCCGCCCTGAAAAGGCAGGGCGCCAACAACGGCGCGGTCACCTCCTTTTTGATCTCCACTCCCGAGTCCGGGGTGGACTCGGTGGCCATCTCCTATGCCCTGTTGGACCCCCTGCTCACCGTGGTCCGGCCCCTGGCGGCCATGGCCACCGCCGCCTTCGCCGGCCTGTCCGAGAACATATGGCAAGCGCGGCCAACGGCGCCAGACCCCCTTGCCGGGCCGGGGCAGTTGCCCGGTGCTTCTTGCTGTTGCGGCGGGCAGTGCTCCGCTCCCCTGCCGCCCCGGTCCCCTTCCTTGGCCTCCAGGGCGGCCCAGGGACTGCGTGCCTCCTTTGGCGAACTGTGGGGCGATATCGCGGTGCCCTTTTTGATCGGCACCCTGCTGGCCGGAGCCATCGGGGCCTTCATCCCCCAGAGCCTCCTCGGCGGGGCCCTGGGCGGGGGCCTGGGCTCCATGCTGCTCATGCTGGCGGTGGGGGTGCCCCTGTATATCTGCGCCTCCAGCTCCACGCCCATTGCCGCCGCATTGATCCTGAAGGGCGCCAGCCCGGGGGCGGCCCTGGTCTTCCTGCTGGCCGGACCCGCGACCAACATCACCTCCCTGACCGTGATCACCAAGCTGTTGGGAAGGCGGGGTACGGCCATCTATCTTTTCAGCATAGCAGCCGGGGCGGTGGTCTTCGGCCTGGCGGTGGACCAGCTCTACGCCTGGCTGGGGGTCTCGGTCCAGGCCAGCCTGGGACGGGCCGGCGCTTTGGTGCCCGCCTGGGCCCGGACCATTGGCGGGGTGATCCTGCTCGCCATGTCCGTGCGGCCGGTCTGGGCCTGGACCGCGGCCAGGCTGAGGCGCTGGCGCGGCCATCCCGGGGCTTGACCCGCTGGCCGCCGGCCAGGCAAGCCAGGGGTGCCAGGTAATCTCCCCGCCAGCCGGCGCGGGCATCCAAGCCGCGGGTCGTTTTCAAGAAGTCCGCTACCGTGAGCTTTACGGCCACCCCAAGGCAGGTGTGACTGCCAAGGATGCCTTTTTGCCGTCACGCTTGGTATTGGGCGGGGATATTGCTGCCTTTTACGGTTCCTCCCCCGGGTGAAACCTGCGGCGGTTCCAGCCCAGCCCAGTATCTCGTTCTGGTTCGCCCCTGACGATGGGGGGCATGCTCCAGGCAGCGGCCGGGGCGGCCGGGACGGTCGGAGGCTGCCTGGGGCCTGGGGTGGTCGAGGTTTTCGGGGGCTCTGGGGGCGTTTGCCGGCCGGTTGGAATGGATGGTGCCGGAGGAGAGACTCGAACTCTCATGGGCGCAAGGCCCGGGGGATTTTGA
>CAZUHP010000115.1:0-3805 GCA_964620595.1 uncultured Desulfarculaceae bacterium
GTGCCGGAGGAGAGACTCGAACTCTCATGGGCGCAAGGCCCGGGGGATTTTGAGTCCCCTGCGTCTACCAGTTCCGCCACTCCGGCACACCAGCGATTTATAGGCCCCCAGGGGCTACAGGTCAAGACCTGGCTGGCATTTTGGGCGCTTTTTTCGCGGGCCGCCCGTGCAAGGCAGGCCGTCTGCGGCCGGGAAATGGCTTGTCACTAAACCCGAAGCCGGGTTATAAAGACAGGCTATGCCCTTGGAGCCAGGTTGGCGTAGTGCCAAGGGCGCAGGAGGAGCAGGGGTAGGGAGTCATGGTGCGCGAGCAGGCGGAGGTGGTGTTCACCGCCGAGCAGATGCAGGACATGCTGGCCGACATGGCCCGGGCCATGGCCCGGCGCCACTCCCAGGCCGCCGAGCTGGCCCTGGTGGGGGTGCGGACCGGCGGCGCCTTCTTGAGCCAGCGCCTGCAAAAGGAGCTGGCCGCGGCCGGCCTGGGGGAGGTGCGGCACGGCATCATAGACATCACCCTGTACCGTGACGATTGGACCAGGCTCCACAGCCGGCCCCAGGTGGGCAAGACGGAGATCGGCTTCTCCCTGGACGAGGTGGTGGTGATCCTGGTGGACGACGTGCTCTATACCGGCCGCACGGTGCGCGCCGCCTTGGACGCGCTCATAGATTTCGGCCGGCCCAAGCGCATCGAGCTGGCGGTGCTCATCGACCGCGGCCACCGGGAACTGCCCATCCAGCCCGATTACGTGGGCGCGCGGGTGGAGACCAGCCGGGAGGAAGTGATCGACGTGCTGTTGCGGGAAATGGGTCTCCCCCAGGACCAAGTGGTGCGCCGCATGCCCTAACCTGGCAATAACACACCGCATTAATATAGATGGCTTCATTTTGCGATTCGGGTGGGGGGCTGCCATACAATCCTTGACATCGTTTCAGGCTAAGTATAGATAGATGAGGTGTTTGTGAATTGGGCAACATGGGGCCCGCTTCGCATCATTCCAAATTATCAATTAACCATCAACACTTGCGCGAGGAGCGCCATGGCTGCAGGCAACAAGGTTACCGGTGCGGTGATGGTGGTCGGAGGCGGCATCGCAGGAATGCAGGCCGCTTTGGACCTGGCCGACTCCGGGTACTACGTGTACCTGGTGGAGAAGAGCCCAGCCATTGGTGGGGTCATGTCCCAGTTGGACAAGACCTTCCCCACCAATGACTGCGCGATGTGAATTATCTCGCCCAAACTGGTCGAGGTCGGCCGGCATATCAATATCGAGCTTCTGACCCTGTCGGAAGTGGTGGATATCGAGGGTGAGGAAGGGGACTTCACGGTCAAGGTTGTATCGCACCCGCGTTACATCGACATGGCCAAGTGTATCGCTTGCGGCGCCTGTGCGGAAAAGTGCCCCAAGAAGGTCCCCAACGCGTACAACGAGATGCTGGACAAGCGTAAGGCCGCCTATGTGCAGTACGCCCAGGCCGTGCCCTTGAAGTACGCTATCGACGACGAAAACTGCCTTTACATCAAAAAGGGCAAGTGCCGGGCCTGCCAGAAGTTCTGCCCCGCCGACGCGGTGGATTTCGAGCAGAAGCAGGTGGAGCACCAGATCCAGGTGGGTTCGCTGATCGTCTCGGCGGGCTTCAAGGCCTTTGACCCCACGGGCTACAGCGCCTACGAGTACGCCAGCTACCCCAACGTGGTCACCGCCCTGGAGTTCGAGCGCATCCTGGCCGCCAGCGGCCCCTGGATGGGTCACCTGGTGCGGCCCAGCGACGAGAAGGAGCCCAAGCGCATCGCCTTCTTGCAGTGCGTGGGCTCCCGCGACATGAACACCTGCGACCACCCCTACTGCTCCAGCGTGTGCTGCATGTACGCCCTCAAGGAGGCGACCATCGCCATGGAGCACGCCCATGACGGCTTGGACGTCTCCATCTTCTTCATGGACATGCGCACCACGGGCAAGGACTTCGAGCGCTACTACGAGAAGGCCAAGCAGCAGGGGGTGGACTTCATCCGCACCCGGGTGCACACCATCAACGAGCTGCCCGACCGGAGCCTGCGCATCGAGTACGCCAACGAAAAGGGCGAGCCCCAGAGCGCGGACTTCGACATGGTGGTGCTCAGCCACGGCCTGGAGGTTTCGCCCTCCACCATCGAGCTGGCCAAGAAGCTGGACATCGAGCTGAGCCCCAATGCCTTCACGGTGAGCAATTCCTTCACCCCGGTGGCCACCAGCCGGCCGGGCATCTACGTGTGCGGCGCCCTGAACGGGCCCAAGGACATCCCCTACTCGGTGATGGAGGCCTCGGCCGCGGCCTGCGCGGCGGCGGGCAAGCTCAGCGAGGCCCGGGGCACCCTGGTCAAGCACAAGGAGATGCCCAAGCCCCTGGAGGTGGCCGGCGACACCCCGCGCATCGGGGTCTTCGTGTGCTCCTGCGGCATCAACATCGCCGGGGTGGTGGACGTGGAGGCGGTGGCCGAATACGCCCGCAGCCTGCCCTACGTGGCCTACGTGGAGAACAACCTGTTCACCTGCTCCCAGGACACCCAGGACAAGATGGCCCAGGTGATCGCCGAAGAGGGCCTCAACCGGGTGGTGGTGGCGGCCTGTACCCCGCGCACCCACGAGCCCCTGTTCCAGGAGACTCTCCAGGCGGCGGGGCTGAACAAGTACCTCTTCGAGATGGCCAACATCCGTAACCAGGACTCCTGGGTCCATTCCGACGAGCCGGAGAAGGCCACCGAAAAGGCCAAGGACCTGGTGCGCATGGCCGTGGCTAAGGCCGCGCTGCTGGAGCCGCTGCAAGAGGTGCGGCTGTCGGTGAACTCCGCGGCCCTGGTCATCGGCGGCGGCATCTCCGGCATGATCGCGGCCCTGAACCTGGCCCAGCAGGGATTCGAGACCCACCTGGTGGAGCGGGACAGCGAGCTGGGCGGCAACGCCCGCATGCTCCGCACCACCGCCCAGGGCGAGGACGTGGCCGCCTACTTGAAGGATCTCACCGAGCAGGTGCAGAACCAGGGCAACCTGACCGTGCACCTGGGCGCCTCCATCAAGGAGGTGGACGGGTTCGTGGGCAACTTCAAGACCACCCTGGCCGGCGAAGGCGGCGAGGAGGTGGTGGAGCACGGGGTGGCCATCATCGCCACCGGCGCGGCCGAGTACAAGCCCAACGAGTACCTCTACGGCCAGCATCCCCGGGTGATGACCCACCTGGAGATGGACTCGGCCTTCATGAACCAGGAGCTGGACCCGGCCAAGATCGAGAGCGCCGTGTTCATCCAGTGCGTGGGCTCCCGCGAGCCCGAGCGCCCCTACTGCTCCAAGGTGTGCTGCACCCACTCGGTGGAGAGCGCGCTCTACATCAAGGAGCACAACCCGGACGCCCAGGTGGTCATCCTCTACCGCGACATGCGTACCTTTGGCGAACGCGAGCTTCTCTACAAGGAGGCCCGCGCCAAGGGCGTTCTGTTCGTGCGCTACGACGTGGACAACAAGCCCAAGGTGGAGGCCGCGGGCGACAAGCTCACCGTCACCGCCATCGACCACATCCTGGGCCGCGAGCTGGTGATCGAGGCCGACGTGGTGGGCCTGGCCAGCGCCATCGTGAGCCACAAGGCCGAGGACCTGGCCCAGATGTTCAAGGTTCCCCAGGACGAGGACGGCTGGTTCCTGGAGGCCCACCAGAAGCTCCGGCCGGTGGACTTCGCCACCGACGGCGTGTTCATGTGCGGCCTGGCCCACTATCCCAAGCCCATCGAGGAGGCGGTGGCCCAGTCCCAGGCCGCGGTGAGCCGGGCGGTGACCGT
>CAZUHP010000116.1:0-3788 GCA_964620595.1 uncultured Desulfarculaceae bacterium
GACGGGGGGGGCGACGGGGCCGACGGGGGGGCGACGGGGGCGGGCGAGGGGGCCGACGGGGGTCGGGCTGGTGGCTTTCGCGTCTGAAAGGGGCCGCCACGGGGGTGGTAGGCCCCTGGGGCTAAAGTTGGGCGCGGCCGTCGCGCTCCACGTAGAGCAGCGGGAAGTCGCGCTCCAGGTCCTGGATCAGGGCCTGCAGGCGGTGCTCGGGCATGGGCGCCACCCGCAGGTACACCTTGCGGCAGCCCTCCTCGGCGTTTTCATAGACCGACAAGAGGCTTATCAGCCGGCCCCCGTGATGGCGCACCACGTCCACCACCTCCTTGATGGAGCCGGGGCGGTCCTCCAGGTTCAGGGCGAACTGGGTGCCGCCGCGGTAGGCGCCGGTGATCACGGTGAGCACCCGGGCCACGTCGTCCAGGGTGAGCACCCCCACCGGCCGGCCGTCCTCCATCACCGGCAGCCCGGAGATCTTGTTCTGCAGCATGATCACCGCGGCGCGCTCCACCGTCTCCCCGGTGGTGACGGTGATGACCTTCCTGGTCATGCAGGAGTCCACGGTGAGTTCGTTGAACAGGTAGTAGCGCTCGTGGGCGTCCAGGGTGGTGGCCTTGGAGGGGCTGGCCTCTTTCAGGTCCCGGTCGCTGATGATGCCCCGCAGGACGCCTTCCTGGTCCACCACGGGCAGGCGGCGGATGTTGTGCTCCTTCATGAGCCGGGCGGCCTCGGCCAGGGAGGCGTCGGGGCCTATGGTGACCAGGCCGGTGCTCATCCACTCCTTGACCAGCATACAGGGCCTCCCGCCACGCTAGCTGCCGGGGTTCAGCCACCCGGATTGAGTTGAGAGTTTGCCGCTGGGCGCAATCTCAAAATAAACCGCTCGGCCCATTTCCAGTCAAGTAATTTCCGGTTCGGGGTGGGAATAATGGGGCAAACAGGGCGCCCGGGCCAGGTTTCGCGGGCGGGCCCCGCCGGGGAAGGCAAAGGATTATGCCTGTGCTGTCGAATGGTTATCGTGGGGGTAGGTCTTTTGGTTTGACAGGGGAGGCCAAGGCCCGTAAGCTTATCCAGCTTCGCCCAGTCACAGGCGAGATGCAACCATGAGTGAGCCCCATCGACCCACACGTCGCGTTTCGGACCTCTCCCGTAAAACTGGGCAGATCAAAGTGCCTGCCACCCTTTACCCGCGGGCGGCGGGAACGGAACAAATCGGCTGAAGTGTAGAGAGATGCTGAATTCAAAGATCATAGGTACTGGTTCTTACATACCGGAACTGGTGCTTACCAATCAGGACCTGGAGCGCATGGTGGACACCAGCGACGACTGGATCACCAAGCGCACGGGCATCAAGGAACGGCGTATCGCCAAGGAGGGCCAGCTCACCTCCGACATGGCCGCGGCGGCCTCCCGCGAGGCGCTGGACATGGCCGGCATCAAGCCCAACGACCTGGACATGATCGTGGTGGGCACCGTGACCCCGGACCGCCAGTTCCCCTCCTGCGCCTGCCTGCTGCAAACCAAGATCGGCGCCATGAACGCGGCCAGCATGGACGTGAGCGCCGGCTGCTCGGGCTTCTTGTACGCCATGGGCATAGCCCACAACGCCATCCGCTGCGGCGCGGCCAAGTACGTGCTGGCAGTGGGCGCCGAGATGCTCAGCTCGGTGACCAACTGGGAGGACCGCGGCACCTGCGTGCTCTTGGGCGACGGCGCCGGCGCGGTGGTCATGGGCCCGGCCGACAACAGCACCGGCATCCGGGCCATCAACCTGAAGAGCGACGGCTCCTTCGGCGACCTCTTGTACGCGGTGGACGACAAGATCACCCGCCCGGGACTCCGGCTCTTGGAGCGCCAGAACCAGCTCAAGCCCTTCTACCTGGTGATGGAGGGCAACCGGCTTTTCAAGAAGGCGGTGAAATGCCTGGAGGAGATAGCCATGGCCACCTTGCAGGCGGCCAAGGTGAAGGTGGAGGAGCTGGCCCTGGTGGTGCCCCACCAGGCCAACCTGCGCATCATCACCGCCCTGGCCCAGCGCCTGTCCCTGCCCATGGAAAAGGTCTACGTCACCGTGCAGAAGTACGGCAACACCTCCTCGGCCTCCATACCCATGGCCCTGCACGAGGCCCATACCAGCGGCCGCCTGCGCGCCCACGACAAGCTGCTCATGGTCACCTTTGGCGCCGGCCTCACCTGGGGCGGCTCCCTGGTGGAGTGGGCCGTGTAGCCCCCCCACCCGATTCCGGCGGACGTCAGGCCCCCCGAGAGGGGGGCTTTTCCGTGGCATAGACCAGGGTGCCTGGATGCTCCAGCCTCCGCCCCCCCGCCCCCCACCGGGGCGTTTTCAAAAATCATCCCGGGCCGGCCCTGTCAAGGCTGGCCCTTGGGCCACCCCTTCAGGGCTGTGGCCTTGACAGGGCCGGCCCGGGATGAAGATGATCGTCAATTCGTCTTTGCGAGGAAAATGACATGGCTTGGGATCAATCCGGCCCGGCTGGCCCAAGCAGCCCGGCTGCACTGTCCACAGGAAGGGTGCATGTCATTTTCCCTCGCAAAGACGGCAAAATATCATCCAATCCCCTGGGCGGGCAGCCCGGGCCCCAAGGCCGAGGTGGCCGCCGCCCAGGCATTGCCCGGATGAGCCTTTTTCGTTGGCCCTTGGACGCGCCCCCTTGAAGGGGAAGCCCTTTTGGGAACCGCCTCTCTCGCCGGCCCCAGGGGGCTGTGGCAGGCTTGTCCCCATGAACGAGCCGCGCCCAAACCTCACCCTGGTTGACCCTGACGAGCGCCTGCCCCTGGAGCTGGGAGGCAGCACCCTGTTCTACCGCCGCCTCAGCCTGGGGGCCCTGGCCAGCATCGAGCGGGCCCAGACCGTGATCCTGCCCGCCGCCGGCGGGGAGCCCCCCCGGGCGGTGCTACCCCGGGCGGCCCTGGAGGCGGCCATCCTGGACCACGTGCTGGTGGGCTGGCAGGGGGTGCTCGGGCGCCGGGGGCGGGAGGAGCCCTTCAGCCGGGCCGCCGCCCGCCGGCTCCCCGGCGGGGTGCGGGAGGCGCTCTTGCGACGGGCCCGGGAGTGGTAGGGCCGAGCCAGGCAAAGGAGCGAGAAGGTGAAACCAGGCATCCAGATCATCGATCCCGAGGAACGCTTCCGCATCGAGGTGGACGGCGCCGGGCTGTTCATCCGCCGCATCGACTCGGCCACCCTCATGGCCATCGAGCGCCGCCACCAGGGGAGCAAGGACCGCCGGCGCATCAACGAGGACGTGTTGGACTACGTGCTCCTGGACTGGGAGGGCGTGACCAGCCCCCTGGGCGAGAGCGAGGTGCCCTGCACCCGGGAGAACAAGCTCAAGTTGCCCACCGCGGTGAAGCTCAAGGTGCTGGCCGCGGCCCAGATGCCCCGGGCCCAGGACAGCAGCGAATAGCCCCTTGGGGGCGGCGGCTCAAGGGCGGGCGTCAAACCGCACCCCCCACGCCCTGGCTCCCGGCCGCCGCCCCCTTTCCGTTCGGCCGGGCCGAGAAGGCGGCCTGTGCTACAATTCCCCCCAGGTCGGCGGGAGGCGCCCGCCCGCGCCAGGAAAGGGGAGATAACATGGCCGGACCGTTGGAAGGACTCAAGATACTGGATTTCACCACCCTTTTGCCCGGGCCCTTCGCCACCCTGGCCCTGGCCGATATGGGGGCGGAGGTTCTCTGCGTAAAGGCGCCGCGCCGGGCCGACCTGGACCAACTGCTCGGCCCCACCCCTGACGGTGACCCCGCCCCCCCCGCCCCCCCCGCCCCCCCCGTCG
>CAZUHP010000117.1:0-3756 GCA_964620595.1 uncultured Desulfarculaceae bacterium
CGGGCCCTGTCCCGTTTCGATTGGCACGCCGTCCAATTTCGCGTGGCGGCTTACATAGACGAGCTGGATCGCTTAGGGGGCATGGCTTGAGCGCTTTTCACCACATTTCACCACGGCGCGCTTTTTGCCCAAAGCAAAGGGCTAGCCGTTTCCGGCTAACCCCTTGTAATTATTGGCGGGGACGACGAGACTTGAACTCGCGGCCTCCGGCGTGACAGGCCGGCGCTCTAACCAAAGCTGAGCTACGCCCCCGCTATTATCGTATTCAACAAGGAGCCACCTGGGCTCCTTGGCAGCAGCCCCTCCGCTTTCCCCACCGCCATTGACCCGGTGATGGTAGGCGGAACAGGACTCGAACCTGTGACCCCCGGCTTGTAAGGCCGATGCTCTCCCAACTGAGCTACCCGCCCATTTACAGCCTGGGCCATCCACGGCGAGGCTATTTGCCCCGGGGCCTTTGTAAAAGGCAAGTTTATTTATCAGGCTGCGGGCCGGCTGTCAAGGACTTTGCCCCCGGCCGGCCCGCTATTTTGCATTTATCTAATCGCCCGGCCCTCCAGGCCTTTTCAGCGGCGGGCCGAGATCGCCCCGGCCCCCGAGCCAGGCCCCCTGCCCCCCGAGCCAGGCCCCCGGCCCCCGAGCCAGGCCCCTGTCCCCCAACCTGTCCCCCTGCCCATGCTTCCCGGCCTTTGCAGCGGCGGGCCGAGGCCGGTGGCCGCAGCCGCTAGTGGGCCATGACCTCGGAGCCCTCGCCCTCGCCGGGGCCGGTGGGCAGGCACCAGGGCTCGCTGGGCCCGGAGAAGATCTCGTCCGGGTCTTCCACGGCCAGGGCCTGGCGCAGCACCTGGTCCATGCTCTCCACCGGGACCAGTTCCACCGCCTTGAGGACCTTCTGGGGGATCTCCTTGATGTCCTTTTCGTTGTCCTTGGGGATCAGGACCTTCTTGATGCTGACCCGGTGGGCGGCCAGAATCTTCTCGCGCAGGCCGCCGATGGGCAGCACCCGGCCGCGCAGGGTTATCTCGCCGGTCATGGCCACGTCGGCCCGCACCGGGATGCGGGTGAGGGCGCTGACCAGGGCGGTGGCCAGGGTGATGCCGGCCGAGGGGCCGTCCTTGGGGATGGCACCCTCGGGCACGTGGATGTGGATGTCCACCTTGGTGTAGAAGCCCTCGGGCAGGCCCAGGCTGCGGGCGCGGGAGCGCACGTAGCTGAGCGCGGCCTGGGCGGACTCCTGCATGACCTCGCCCAGCTTGCCGGTGATGGTGAGCTTGCCCTTGCCGGGCATGATCATGGCCTCGGTGGTGAGCACCTCGCCGCCCACCTCGGTCCAGGCCAGGCCATTGGCCAGCCCCACGAAGTCGCGGTCCTCGGGCAGGCCGTAGCGGTACTTGGGCACGCCCAGGTAGCTTTCCACCGCGCTCACCGGCACCCGCACCCTGCCCTCGCGGTCGCCGCCGGTCACCAGCTTCTTGGCCACCTTGCGGCAGATGGAGGCGATCTCGCGCTCCAGGTTGCGCACCCCGGCCTCGCGGGTGTAGCGCCGGATGACCTCCAGGATGGCCTGGTCGCTGATCTGGGCCTGCTCGGGCCTGAGGCCGTTGGCCTTGGCCTGCTTGGGCAGGAGGAACTGCTGGGCGATGGCCAGCTTCTCCAGCTCGGTGTAGCCGGGCAGGCGTATGATCTCCATGCGGTCCTGGAGAGGGGCGGGGATGGAGTAGAGGGTGTTGGCGGTGGTTATGAACATGACCTCGGAGAGGTTGTAGTCCACGTCCAGGTAGTGGTCGTTGAAGGCGAAGTTCTGCTCCGGGTCCAGGACCTCCAGCAAGGCGGCGGAGGGGTCGCCCCTGAAGTCGGTGGACATCTTGTCCACCTCGTCCAGGCAGAAGACCGGGTTCACCGATCCGGCCCGGCGCATGGACTGGATTATCTTGCCGGGCAGGGCGCCGATGTAGGTGCGCCGGTGGCCGCGTATCTCGGCCTCGTCGCGCACTCCGCCCAGGGAGAGGCGGATGAAGTTGCGGCCCATGGCCCGGGCGATGGAGCGGGCCAGGGAGGTCTTGCCCACGCCGGGGGGGCCCACGAAGCAGAGGATGGGGCCCTTTATCTTGCGGACCAGGGACTGCACGGCCAGGAACTCGAGGATGCGCTCCTTGGGCTTTTCCAGGCCGTAGTGGTCCTCGTCCAGTATCTTGCGGGCCTCGTTGATGTCCAGCTTGTCGCGGGTGCGCTCGTACCAGGGCAGGGCCATGAGCCAGTCCACGTAGTTGCGCACCACGGTGGCCTCGGCGCTCATGGGGGACATCATCTTGAGCTTCTTGAGCTCGGCGCGCACCTTTTCGGCCGCCTCGCGGGGCATGCGCTTCTTCTTGAGCTTCTCCTCGAGCTCCTTGACCTCGCTCTTGATGTCCTCTTTTTCGCCCATCTCCTTCTGGATGGCGCGCATCTGCTCGTTGAGGTAGTACTCGCGCTGGGTCTTCTCCATCTGGCGCTTGACCCGGCTCTTGAGGCGCTGCTCGATCTGGAGGATCTCTATCTCCGCGCGCATGAGCTCGTAGAGCCGTTCCAGGCGCCGGTTGGAGTCCACCGTCTCCAGGAGGCGCTGCTTGTCCTCCAGCTTGAGGGGCAGATGCCCCACCACGGTGTCGGCGAGCTGGCCGGGCTTGTCGATGGCCGAGACGCTGAGCACCACCTCCTGGGGTATCTTCTTCTGGAGCTTGGCGAACTGCTCGAAGGCGGCGTTCACCGAGCGGATGAGGGCCTCGGCCTCCAGGTCCGACTTCTGGGTGTCCTCCAGGTAGTCCAGCTCCACCAGGAACAGGTCTTCCCGGGGCAGGTAGGACTCGATGCGCGCCCGGCGCTTGCCCTCGATCAGGGCCTTGACGGTGCCGTCGGGCAGGCGGAGAAGCTGGAGCACGGTGCTCAGGGTGCCTACCTGGTAGATGTCTTCCGGGTTGGGCTCGTCCACCCTGGCGTCGCGCTGGGTGGCCAGGAAGATGGTCTTGTCGTGGCGCATGGCGTATTCCAGGGCGCTCACCGAGCGCTCCCGGCCCACAAACAGCGGGGCCACCATGTGCGGAAAGACCACGATATCCCGGAGCGGCAGTAATGGCGCTCGCATAAACGGTCCCCTCACGGCCGCCAGCGGCCGTTTGATTACGTTTTTGATCTCGTTATCGCCCAAAGGCCCGCGCCTTTCCGCGCCTGGTCACAAAGGCGCGGCTCACTCAGGCATACTCGGCCTGGTTGGAGTACAGGAGCAACGGCTGCTCGCCCTTTAGGATCACCTCCTCGCCCACCAGCACCTCCTGCACGTTCTTCAAAGAAGGCAGATCGTACATGATGTCCAGCATGGCCGCTTCCAGGATGGAGCGCAGGCCGCGGGCGCCGCTCTTGCGCTCCTGGGCCTCGTGGGCCACTGCCTTGAGGGCCTCGTCGGTGAACTTGAGTTCCACGCCCTCCAGCTCGAACAGCTTGGCGTACTGCTTGGTGAGGGCGTTCTTGGGCTCGCGCAGGATGCGGATGAGGGCCTCCTCGCTGAGTTCGTCCAGGGTGGCCACCACCGGCAGCCGTCCCACGAACTCGGGGATGAGGCCGAAGCGGATCAGGTCCTCGGGCTGACACTGGGCCAGGATGTCGCCCAGGGGGGTCTCCTCGTTGCGGTCGCGCACGTCGGCGATGAAGCCCATGGTCTTGGCGCCGATGCGGTTCTTGACGATCTTGTCCAGGCCCACGAAGGCGCCGCCGCAGATGAAC
>CAZUHP010000118.1:0-2249 GCA_964620595.1 uncultured Desulfarculaceae bacterium
CTCCCGTGGCCACCCCGCCGCCGCCCGCCGCTGGCCGGGGGGGGGGGGGGGCGGCCGGGCGGGGGGGGGGGGCGGGCGGGGCGGGGGGGGGGCGGGCGACGGGAGGCATGGGGGGCAAAGGCGGAGGTGGCAAGGGCAACCGGCCGCAGCCGGATCTGGGACCAAGGCGGGAAGGGAAGCGTACTGGCGGGGCGACGGGGGGCGACGGGGGGCGACGGGGGCGGCGGACAAAGAGCGTGGTCGGAGGCGATTGGCGGAAGGACGGCGGCGGCAGGGACAAGCGGCATGGGCGGGCAGGGGGAGGGCAGGGGGCGGACGGCGCCCTCAGTGCATGTCCAACTGGCCCTTGATGAAGGCCTCCACCTCCTCGGCCGGCTTGAACACCCCGTAGTGACCCTCGGCCAGCACGTCGGCCTTCAGCTCCAGCAGCTTGGCCATGGACCGGCGCCAATGGTCCAGGTTGGAGCCGAACGCGGGTGAGAAGGGGCCGTGGATGTCCTGGCCAAAGAGCACCTGGCTGCTGGCGCAGGGGCAAAACAGGGCCACCGAGCCCGGGGTGTGGCCCGGGGTGTGCACCACCCGCGCCACCTGGCCGCCGCCCAGGTCCAGCTCGTGGCCGTCATCCACCAAGAGGTCCGGCTCCACCGGCTCCAGCTTGAGGGCATACCAGTCGGCCGCGCTGCGCCGGGTGTCTCCCTGGGCCAGCACCGGCGCGTCCTCGGGGTGGATCATGATCTTGCAGCCGCTCAGGCGGCGCAGCTCGGCCGCTCCGCCCACGTGGTCGATGTGGGCATGGGTGAGCAGCAGGTGGGTGGGGGGCGCGCCGGCCGCCTGGGTGGCCAGCTCCAGGATGCGGGGCGCGCTGGGCCCGGCGCCGCAGTCCACCAGCAGGCGGACCCCCGAGCCGCACACCAGGTAGCACAGGCAGTCGCGGGGGTCGGTCAGGTCTGGACCGCCCACGATGAACACCCCCGGCGCCACCCGGGTGAGCTCGGTGTCCACCTTGCCCCAGCTCATGGCCGCAGCCCTCCCTCCCCCTGGAGGCGGGGTGCTCCTTGACACCGGCAGACGGGCGGCGGGATGGCGGGGCAGGCGGTCTGGGGGACGAACATTGCGTCTCTCTAAGGTGTTTATGCGGGGTTTCCGGCCCGATGAGAGCGCGTTTCGTGCTCCAAGGGCAAGATATCCTGGCGCTGATATTAGTCTGCGACAACCGCGCCCGCCAGGGCAAGGGAAAACATCCCCCCGGGCAGGGGGAAAAGGCCCTCAGACGCTCTCGGAGAGCACCACCCCGCCCTCGGGCTGCGCGGAGATGGTGATCTGGCTCTGGTCGCGGGTCCAGGTGGTGGAGTCGCCGGTCATGGCAACCGGAGCGCCCAGGCGGCGGGTGAACTCCTCCACGATGGGGGCGTAGTCGGCCGTCTCGCGGCTGCCGCTGAAGGAAAGCGTCACCGAGCTGAGCTGGTGGCTGCTGTCAAAGGCAAAGGTGATCTTGTAGGGCCGGCCCGGCGGGCTGCTCTCGGGTTGCAGCTCCAGCTTGCGGCCGCTCACCTCCACCGCCTGGGGGTAGTTGCGCTTCACCGCGTCGAAACTCTGGCCCCAGCTCACCCGCCCCCAGCCCTTGAGGCTTTGGGACAGGTCCAGGCCTGAAAAAAACTCGCTCAACCCCGGCACCAGCTCCAGAAAGGACATGCCCGCTCCTTTGGGTTGGAGTGCAAGGCAAAATACTCCTATACTGTTTATCGGCGCGGCCCCTCCCGATCTTTAGCCAGGAGGCACCGGTCCATGGCCAAGACCAAGATTCCCAGCACCCCGGCGGTGCGCGCCCTGAGGGCCGCCGGGGTGGAGTTCATTCCCCGGCCCTATGCCTACCAGGACCACGGCGGCACCGAGGTGGCCGCCCGGGAGCTGGGCGTGGACGAGCACGCAGTGGTCAAGACCCTGGTGATGCAGGACGAGGCCCAAAGGCCCTTCTTGATGCTGATGCACGGCGACCGCGAGGTGTCCACCAAGGCCCTGGCCCGCCAGATGGGGGTCAAGGCGGTGAGCCCCTGCGACCCGGCCACGGCCCAGCGCCACACCGGCTACCTGGTGGGGGGCATCAGCCCCTTTGGCACCAAGAAAGACCTGCCGGTGTACATCGAGAGCACCGTTTTGGATATACACCGTATATACGTGAACGCAGGGCGAAGGGGTTTGCTGGCCGAACTGGACCCGAGCGACTTAAAGCGCGTGCTCAAAGCAACGCC
>CAZUHP010000118.1:2349-3689 GCA_964620595.1 uncultured Desulfarculaceae bacterium
CCGGCCACCGTGTAGGTGCCGGAGCGCTCGTCCTTTCTCAGCTTGATCAGGCCGTGCTTTTCCGCGTCCAAGAGCAGGTCGCTGAAGGAACGGTAGCCGTGGTAGGACTCGTCAAAGGAGGGCTTCTTGCGCTTCATGGTGTCCTTGACCATGGAGGAATACAGCACCTCCTTGTTCTCCCGTTGCAGGGCGGCCACCGAGCGGATCAAAAGGTCAAAGGCCTCGCGCTTTTCCTTGGGCAGCCCCTTGGGCAGGTTGGGCGGCCGCTCCTGGTGGCGCTCCAGGTCCTCGTAGTACACGAACTCGTCGCAGTTGTCCCGCAGCAGGTCGCTGGTGGAGGCCTTCATGCCCACCCCGATCACCCGCTTGCCGTTCTCCTTGAGCTTGCTCACCAGGGGCGAGAAA
Source organism: uncultured Desulfarculaceae bacterium (assembly GCA_964620595.1). Lineage (GTDB taxonomy): Bacteria > Desulfobacterota > Desulfarculia > Desulfarculales > Desulfarculaceae > Desulfocarbo. Next base: position 2,755 of record CAZUHP010000118.1, read on the forward strand.
TCGCTGTCCCCGGACACGATGACAAAGGTGTCCACGTGGCTCTTGGAATAGGACAGGTCTATGGCGTCCACGCAAAGGCGTATGTCGGCCGAATTCTTGCCGGTCTGGTAGCGCTTGGGTATCTCGATCAGGTCCACGGCCAGCTCGTGCAGCTCCTGCTTGTACTTGGAGTAGCGGCTCCAGTCGGCATAGGCCTTTTTGACCACGATCTTGCCCTTTTCCACCAGCCGGGCCAGGATGAGGTCCATCTTGAGGCTCTGGGAGCGGGTGAGCCCCAGGGCCAGGTTCTCGAAGTCTATAAACACCGCCAACGTGCTGCCGTTGGTTTCCATGCATCCTCCCCTAAGGGGTGTAATTGACATGCCTTTCACCTGAAAGGCACCAGTTAAGCTTAACACATACCCGCGGCCCCGGCCAAGGCGGCCCCCGGCTGGCCCTTGCAATGACCAGGGCAACCCGCCAGAATTGAGCCTAGCCGGACCTTTTCCCCAAAACCAGCGCCGGGTGCAGCCCCTTTCCTGCCCCGCCCGGCGGCTCAGGAGGTGCACCCGTGCGACCGACCTTGAGCTTTCAGGTAAAGCCCAAGCTGCCCGAGCAGCTTGCTTCCCTCACCGAACTCGCCTGCAACCTGTGGTTCACCTGGAGCCCCGAGGCGGTGGAGCTTTTCCAGCGCATCGACAGCCGGCTCTGGCCCAAGGTGCATCACAACCCGGTGGCACTGCTCAACCAGGTGAGCCAGCGGCGCCTGGAGAGCCTGGCCAAGGACTCGGGCTTCCTGGCCCAACTGGAGCGGGTGCATGGCCAGCTCAAGGCCTACCTGCGGGCCGAGGGCTGCCCCTTTCTGGGCGAGCGCACCCCTCCCGGCTTCAAGGTCGCCTATTTCTCGGCCGAGTACGGCCTGGCCGACTGCCTGCCCATCTACTCCGGCGGCCTGG
>CAZUHP010000119.1:0-3538 GCA_964620595.1 uncultured Desulfarculaceae bacterium
AAGCCCAAGGAGGAAAAGGCCGGCGCGCCCGGCGGCATGCCCGGCGGCATGGGCGGCATGGGCGGTATGTACTAAGCCCGCAGCCGCGGCGGGGCCTCCCCCGCCAGGCGAACCAAAAGAGCAAGGGCCGGAGTCCCGAAAGGGCTCCGGCCTTTTCTTTTCCGCGCGCGCAGGCGGGGCTGAAGAAAAGCCCGCCGGGGAGACTCAGCGCGGGCTGCCTGTCTCCCCGGCGGGCGCGGTATATCCGGGTTGGGGGGGGCGGGGGGCGGGGGCGGGGGCGGGGGCGTCGTGGGGAGCGGGGGAAGCGGTGGCCCTGCCTTCGCGCCTCCGCTGGCTCGGCTTTTACCTGCCGTCAGCCATCCCCGGCAGCCGCTGTCACGGCTCCTCTATCCCTCCTTCGCCTCTCCTTCGCCCCTCTCTCTTCTCCTTCGTCTTCCTTCGTCCCCCTTCGTCCTTCTTCGCGTCCTTTCGTTCCCCCCGTTTGTCCCTGGGCGGGCCTTACATGTCCATCCAGGAGTCGGAGTAGAGGGTGTGGCCCAGGATGACGCGGGCGGCGCGGACGAAGAGCTTGGCGGTTTCGTCTTCCACCTCGGCCGGGTCGGTGATCTCGCCGTCCTGCACCTTGTGCACCACCTCCACCAGGTCGGGGCGCTTGCCGCGGGCGATGTCCAGCAGCAGCTCGTCCTCGTAGTCGGCGATGCAGGAATACATGCCGGCGCGCTCGAGCATGATCATGTAGACCTGGTTCAGGGGCTCGCGCCAGGGGGTGCCGTTACTGATGTTGCTGAGCCCGTTGGTGGACTTGGCGCCGGGCGCGATGTCCTGGAGCATCTGGGTGAAGGCCAGGGTGCTCATGAGCTGGGGCTGCTGGATGTTGACCGGGGTGATGATGGGGTCGACAAATATCTTCTCGTTGGGGATGCCGCCCTCGTTCATGGCATAGCAGAGTTCCACCGCCAGGGCGGCGCGCTCGTTCTCGTCGCGGGGCAGGCCCTCGGGGCCCCACAAGAGGGCGATGACGTCCGCGTTGTACTTGGCCGCGATGGGAATCATGGCGGTGTAGCGCTCGGGCCGGGCCATGATGGAGTTGACCAGGGCGGTGCCCTTGTGCACGGCCAGGCCGGCCTCGATGGCCTCGATGTTGGAGGTGTCCAGGGCCAGGGGGATGTCGGGCACCACTTCCTGCACCGTCTTGACCACCCACTCCATCAGCTCGGGGCCGCCCTTGCGGGCCGGGCCCAGGTTGATGTCGATCCAGTCCACCCCGGCCGCGGCCTCTGCCTTGGCCATTTCCTGGATGGGCTCGGGGTTGCGGTCCTTGAAAGCCTGACCGATCGACTTTTTGATTACGTTAAGGTTCTCACCGATAATCTTCATGGGTTACCCCCTCACACTCCTGATTAGCGTTTCCACCTCCGGCGACCAAGTTCCACGAGTCACCGGCCTCGGTTGGTAGGAGGCGGGTTGCGGGACGGGACTCGGTGCCCCGTTTTCGCTCCCTTCGCCTCCCGGCGCTTTTGCCCGGCCTGGGGTCAGGCCCGGGGTCTACCTTTTTTTCAGGGGCCGGGGACGGCCAGCGGCCTTGCCGTCAGCGCCGCCTTCCCTAGCCTCGGCCTCTTGCTGCGCCTTGGCTTTGCCTCATGCCACCCAGGGCCTCGCCTTGCTTCCGGCTCCGCCCCCTAGTAGCCCGGCCTCGCGTTGCCGCTGGCCTTGGCTTGCCGCTGGCCTTGGCTCTTTTTTCCGGCCCCCCTGTCCCGGCCTGGTTCCAGGCCCGGGCTTACGAGCGTCTTACTTGTCCGGGGCCCACTCCTTGAGGTACTTGGCCAGGTGGGCCGCCTCGCGCGGGCCGATCTGCACCTTCCAGCCGGGCAGCTCTTCCTCCAGGTCGCCGGCGATGGCCGCGGCATAACCGGGGATGATGATCGACTTGTGGTTGATCTTCTCCTCGATGCCGATCTTCTTGACGAACATGCCCACGTCGTCGCCGGAGAACTTGCCGGCGGCCCAGGCGGTCATGACGCTGAGGCCCTCGGTGTCCTTGATGAGCAGCCAGGTAGGCACGCGGGAGGACTCGATCTCGCCGGAGACGATGAAGTAGGTGAGCGAGAAGTTGGTGGTCACCGCCACCGGGCTGTCGCCGTCGGGGCCGCCGATCTCGTAGATGTCCTGGGTCACGGTCATGGGCCGCTGCGGGTCGGTGTAGATGTTGAGGCGCTCCAGCAGCAGCGGGAACACGCTTTCGGCGGTGAGGTCGTCCATCACCACGATGCCGGCGTACTTGGCGATGAGCAGGGCGGCGGCCACCACCTGCTGGTGGAGGTCTTCGCCCATCTCGCTGGCAAAGCAGATGGTGGGGAAGCCCAGGGCGCGGTTCTGGTCGTTGAGGGCGGAGCGGCGGATGGCCACGTTGTCCTGGAAGGCGCCCTTTACGTCGCGCGCGCCGGAGTCGATGACCAGGTCCTTGTAGCCAGCGTCGATGAGTTCCTGGGTGAGGCTCATGACCTCGTCGATGTCAGAGCCCTTGACCACCAGAGGGCAGCCGCTCTCGTGGGCCAGGGCGGCCATCTTGTCCAGGTTGGCCGCGTTGCCCGCGTAGAGCAGGGGCTTTTTGTCCTTGACTGCCTTGGCCACCGGCTCCATGACGGCGGGGTCCTCGCAGCCCAGGATGAGGGAGAAGTCGCTGTTGTCCAGCACGGCCTTGACCGCGGCCTCGAACTTGCCGGCGTCGCCGCTGTCGCACTTGACGAAGACCAGCTCGGGGCGCAGGTTGAGGCCCACGCGCTCGTACTGGAACTTGGTCCAGGCCTTGACCTTGTCGGCGATGTCGCCGTCGGTGTCGCGCACGGTGCCGGCGATGCCGCAGGGGTTGAAGAAGGTCTTCTCGTGGCGGAAGAGCACCGTCTCGCCGCCCACGGTGATGGCGGTGTCGCCATGGCCGAACTTAACCGGCCGGATGGGGGGTGCGCTGGCCTCGGCGAGTTGCTCCCGGGCCTCGTCCGAGACGTAGGGGCAGGCGTCCAGCTCGGCCTTGCCCGCCGCCAGGTTCATGGCGAAGGCCAGGCAGGTGGGCACGCCACATTCCCCGCAGTTGGTTTTAGGGAGAAGTTTGAATATCTGTATACCGGTCAGAGCCATGCTCCACTCCTTCCCGAATATGCCGCAAACGAAAAGTGGTTCAGGTCTGAAAGGGGGCCCCTGGGCTGGGGCCCCCTTTGTCACATACTACCGGGTCAGCCGGTGATGGGGTCCATGTTCAGGGCGGGGTGGCCCACCTTCTTCATGAACTCCAGCACCGATTCCTCGTCGGTGCCCACGGTCTCGTCGGCGATCTTGTCGATGAGATCGGGCACGCCCAGCTCCTCGCCGCGGCGCTTCAGGCCGTCCTTGAGCTCTTCCTTGAGGCTCTTGGGCATCCACACCATGCGCAGGAGGCCGCCGTCACCGATGACGTACTTGCGCTGGATGATGTTGTACTTGGAGTGGCCCACGAAGCCGGGGCTGGACTGGCCGCCGCCCATGACGCCGGCCAGGGTGGTGA
>CAZUHP010000120.1:0-3537 GCA_964620595.1 uncultured Desulfarculaceae bacterium
CGCCCCCCGCGCGCGGTCCTGCGTAGTCCCGTGAAAAAAGCTTATGATGCCGCCCTGTTTTGTTGCGGGCGGAAGACCAGTCTATCCCACCTATGCAGGGGGTTCAAGTGGCCAGGCGACGGGGGGGCTGGGAGGCGGTTGACAGGCTGGCCGGTTGTGGATATAGTTGCTCCCACTGACGCGGGGTGGAGCAGTTCGGTAGCTCGTCGGGCTCATAACCCGAAGGTCAGAGGTTCAAATCCTCTCCCCGCTACCATGGAAAAAGACCAGGGCGGCCTTTTGAGGCCGCCCTTTGTTTTGGCGTGGCGCCGAGCCTGGCTTGATAGCCCCGGACGTAGATAACCGGCCGTTTTTTGTGTTTTTCTTGCCAACCGGGCTTCCCGCCGGCCTTTTGGGGGGAAACCCGGCGGCGGTTCCGCCTCCCCTGGCGCCGGCCTCCTAAAGATGCTCCCAGGTGATTGGCTCCAGGGCGCCCACCGCCTTGCCCAAGGTGCAGCCCACCACCTCGCCCAGCCGGTTGGCCAGGATGCCGTGCTGGGGCCGGAGCACCGCGATGTCCTCGCGGGTGAGCCGGTGGCCGGCCGGGAGGTCGCGGGCGGCGAACAGCGAGCGGCGTTGCAGGATCACGGTCTGGGACTCCTCCTCGGCCAGGCGCTTCACCCCGTCCCCCAGGGCCCGCTCCAGCTCCCGCACCGCCTGGGCCATGGCCTTGAAGTCCGCCGCGTCCATGGCAAAGGGATGGTCCGGCCCCGGCCGGGTCTTGTCGTCGGTAAAGTGCTTTTCAATCACGCAGCCGCCCAGGGCCACCGCGCCCACCGGCACCGTGTGGCCCGGGGTGTGGTCGGAATAGCCATAGGGCAGATCGAACATGCGGCCCAGGTTGACCATGGCCCGCAGGTTGGCGCTGTCAAAGCTGGAGGGATAGTTGGTCACGCACTGGAGGAGGATCAGCTCCTGGCAGCCGGCCCCCTGGAGGGTGCGCACCGCCTGGTCCACCTCGGCCAGGGTGCAGGCGCCGGTGCCCATGAGGATGGGCAGATTCTTGGCGGCCTGGTATTCCAGTATCTCCAGCCAGGTCACATCGCCGGAGCCGATCTTCAGGGCCGGCACTCCCAGCTCCACCAGAAGGTCCACCCCTTCGAAGTCATAGGCAGCGGAAAAGAAGATGGTGCCGGCTTTTTCGCAGTAGCGCATCAGCTTCTCGTGCCAATCCCGGGGCAGGTGGGCCTCGTGGTAGACCGTGTATACGTCCTTGCCCCACTTGGCCTGGAAGCCCAGCTTCATGCCCTCGAAGGCCTTGCGGTTGATGATGCGGTCGGGCAGGAAGGTCTGGAACTTCACCGCGTCCGCGCCGCATTCGATGGCCAGGTCTATGAGCCGGTATGCCCGCTCCAGGTCGCGGTCGAAGTTGCTGCCCACCTCGGCGATCAGAAAGGCCGGGCAACCCTCGCCCACCTCGCGGTTGCCGATCATGAAACGCTTTTTCATGCATACCCTCCAAAACGGCGGAACTCGGCCAGCTCGCCGCTGGCTTCCATCTCCAGCATGGCCTCCACCTCCCGGGCCAGCGGGGGGGGCTCCTCGGCCAGGGCGGCGTAGATGCGCCGGCTGTCCATGACCGGGTCCTGGGGCCGGGGCACGGCCAGGTTGCCTTGGCTCTGGCTGGTGGGGCGCACCAGCTCCGGGTCCAGCCCCAGCCCCTCGGCGATGAGCCGGGCGGTCTGGTACTTGCTCATCCCGTCCCGGCTGCCCAGGTTGTACACCCCTCCCAGCCCGGCCCGGGCGGCGCGCAGCATGAGCCGGGCCAGGGTGCCGGTGAACAGCGGCGAGAAACGCACGTCCGTGAAGCCCGGCACCTCCTGGCCGGCGCGCAGGGTGGCGGCGATCCACTCAGCCAACGAGCTGCGTTCCGGGTCCTGGTTCCAGCCGATCAGGCAGGTGCGCAGGATCAGGGCCTGGGGGTGGGCCTGGGCCGCGGCCTCTTCGCCCTCCAGCTTGCTGCGGGCATACACCGAGAGCCGGCCGCGGGCATCGCCCTCGGGATGCGGGCCCGGGCCCTCGGCATACACCGCGTCGGTGGAGACATACACGAATCCCGCGCCCTGCTCCCGGGCTGCCGCGGCCAGGGCCCCGCTGGCCCGGGTGTTGAGCGCCCGGGCCAGCTCCGGCTGGTGCTGGCACTGGTCCACCTTGGTGAGCGCCGCGCAGTGCACCACCAGCTCCGGCCCCACCGCGCGCACCGCCGCGGCCAGGGATTCGGGCCGGGCCAGGTCGGCCGCCACCACCCGCACCCCAGGCCAGGCCCCGGCCGGCAGCGCCCTTGGCTCGCGCACCAGGGCGGCCAGGCCGCCGGTCTCCCCGCGCCAGCGCCACAAGCACATGCCGCCCAACAGGCCGGTGGCGCCGGTGACCAGGATGGGCCCGCTCATGGCCGGCCCTCTCCGCAGGTTTCCAGCAGCGCCCGGGCCACCCGCTCGGCACCCCGCCCGTCCACCGTGGCCATGAGCAATTGGCTCATGCGGGCCCGCCAGCCGGGATCATTGGCCAGGGCGTCCACCGCCTCGCACATCATGGCCCCGCTCACCTCGGACCAGAAACCGAGCTGCTCGGCCAGGCCCTTACGGCCCATGGCCTCGCCGATCAGCCGCTGGTTCTCGGCCTGGATCACCAGGACCATGGGAAGCCCCAGGCAGCTCATCTCCAGGGTGGTGTTGGTGCCGCTGGCCGACAGCGCCAGATCAGCCCAGTTCATCACCGCGGCCATGTCGCTCACGTCCCGCAGCACTTCTATCTGGTGAGGGCTGTCCTTGCTCAAGGCCCGTACCTGCTTGGCGTGCTGGTTCTCCCCGCCCAATACCACCTTGATCCTATATCGCTCCTTGCTCAAGGCCAGGCCCTGGATGGCGCGGCTGGTGAGGTCGTAGGGGTCGCTGCCCCCGAAGCTGACCAGCAGGCGCTCTGCCTTGGGGGGATGGTCTCGCCGGGCTCTTTTGGCGGCCATGAACTGCGGCCGCAGCACGGCGTAGCGCGGACCCAGGAGCAGCTTGGTATGGGAGGCGCGGTGATAGGTCAAGTCCTCGGCATGCACGTTCTGGTTGAGCACTAGGGCGTTGTTGAAGTAGAAACGCGCCAGCTCGTCGAAAAAAAGGCAGCAGGCCGCTTGGCCCAGGCCGTGGAGATAGTCCTCGTTGAATTGATACCCGTCCAGGATGACCCCCGCCGCGCCGGTTTCCTCCACCAACTCCCGCAGGCGGTCCAGGTCTTCGCTCATACCCAATTCCAGGGGCAGGTCATGCAGGCCGGCTCCAACCGCCGCGACTTTTTCCCTCACTACGGGGGAGGGCGCGCGCATGACAAAGGCCACCTCCGCTCCTTGCTCGAGGAGCACCCGGGCCAGGGTGAGACACCGGGAGAGATGCCCCAGGCCTATGGCGGTAACCGCGTCTGTTCGCACCAGAAATAGAGGTCGAGTCATGCAAGCACCCGCTTGTTATTGAGTTCGTACTCTATGGGGTTGGGCTCCATTGGTCAAGCCTT
>CAZUHP010000121.1:0-3476 GCA_964620595.1 uncultured Desulfarculaceae bacterium
CGACGGGGGGGCGGGGGGCGGGCGACGGGGGGGCGGGGGGGGCGACGGGGGGGGCGGGGGGCGGGCACCTATGCCCCCCGCCGCCGCCTCAGAACTCATGCTCGAGTTGGGTGATCCTCGCCTTCCAATAGGTGAACCGGCCGCCGGGCAGGTCCCAGCTCACCTCCGCCTCCAGGGGGATCCGCATGCCGTTTCGTTCCCCATAGCTTCCATACCGCCCGGACCAGGGGGTCAGCCGGTAGCTCCCCTCCACCGCGCGGTACCTGCCCGGGGTGTACACCTCCGCGATCTCGCCGGCCTGGTTGAAGCGAAACTCCAGCGACACCCTGGTGCCGGAATCCTCGAGCGTGGCCTCGGCCCTGTGCCCGTCCATCCCGCGCCAGCGCACCCCCTGGCCGGGGAGAAGCGCGGTGGGAAACCAGACCGCCTCCGCCAGGTAGCGTTGCAGGGCGCCCGCGTCCAACTCCGGCTTGCCGCGCTCGGCGACCAGGGGCAGCCAGGACATCAGCCTGGCCTGCATGAGCCCCCGGCCCTGCACATAGGCGTCCCGCACCCGCACGGTCAAAAGCGGCAGCAGGCGGATGTCGGCGTCCCACACGAACCCCCGCCCCCTGGCCGCAAAGCACTGCCTGGCCTGCATGGCGGCCCAGGCCCGGCCGCCGGGCCGGAGGCGGAAGCCTCCCTCTTGGCTGAGCCGGGCGCGGCGGACCAGGGGCTGGCCGTCCTTCAGCACCAGGCGGAAATACCTGGCCACCGGCTCGGGCAGGCCCTCGAGTTCCCTGAAATCCACCCTGCCCGGCGGGCGGCTCCCCGCCGGGGCCCAAAGCCGCTCCACCAGGCGCGCGGTGGAGCGCCTCCAGGCCGCCGCGCCGATCCCCGCCGCCAGCAGCAGGGCCGCAAGGCCCAGGGCCAAGAGGGCCAGGGCTGTGTTCAGCCAGGGGGCCATGTGATCCGATCCTTGTGGCGCGCCCCGAAACCGCCCGGCGTGGCGGGGCGCAAAGCAGGCCGCGTCTCAGGCCCGGCCCCGCTCACGGAGCCAGCCCCACAGGGTGACCGCCAGGTAGACCGCGCCGGCCAGCACGATGATGAAGGCGCCGGCGGGCAGGTCCGGCCCGTAGCTCAGGCTCAGGCCGGCGGTGGTGAAGGCGGCGGAGATGAGCACCGCCAGGCCCATGATCTGCCACAGCCGGTTGGCCAGGCGGCCGGCGATGGCCGCGGGCAGGGTGAGCAGGGCGATCACCATGATGATGCCCACCACCGCCGAGAGGATGACCACGGTCAGGGCGGTGAGCATCAACAGCAGCATGAAGTAGAGCTCCACCTTCAGCCCCCGCAGCCGGGCGAACTCCTGGTCGAAGCACACCGCGCTGAGCTGATGGTAGAGGCCCAGGCCCACCACCGCCACCACCAGGTCCAGGCCGGCCATGGCCCACAGGTCGCCGGGGGTCACCATGAGGATATTGCCGAACAGGTAGGCCATGAGGTCGGTGCCGTAGCCCGGGGTGGCGGCCATGAACAGCACGCCCACCGCCATGCCCACCGCCCAGATGGCGCCAATGATGGTGTCCTCGCGCTCGCGGGCCTTCTGGCTCACCAGGCCCATGACCAGGGCCGAGACCAGCCCCGCGGCCAGGGCGCCCAGCATGGGATCGGCCCAGGCCCAGCCGTGCACCACCTGGAGGTAGCGGGCCGCGCCCAGGCCGGCCAGCACGCTGTGGGCGATGGCCCCGGCCAGGTAGGAGATGCGCCGGGCCACCACCAGGGTGCCCACCACCCCGCAGGCCAGGCTGGCCAGGAGCCCGGCCCAGAGGGCGTACTGCAAGAAGGCGTAGGAGCCCAGGGCGACGAAGAACTCACTCACAGGCACAGCCTCCCGGCGGGCCCTGGTGGTCGTGGCGCACCAGCCGCACCTCGCGGCCGAACAGGGAGCGCATCAGCTCCGGGGGAAGCTCGGCCGTGGGATGGGTGGCCACCCGGCGGTTCACGCAGATGGCGTAGTCCACCAGGGGCGAGACAAAGCCCAGGTCGTGGGATACCACCACGATGGTCATCTCCTGGTTCAGCTCCTGGAGGATGCCGTAGATGGCCTCCTCCGCCGCCGGGTCCACCCCGGCGGTGGGCTCGTCCAGAAAGAGTATCTCCGGCTCGGTGGCCAGGGCCCGGGCGATGAGCACCCGCTGGCGCTGGCCGCCGGACAGATCGGCAAAGGGGCGCCCCTCCATGCCGGCCAGGCCCACCACCTCCAGGGCCTGCTCCGCGGCCCGGCGGTCGGCCTTGCTCCAGCGCCCGCCCAGGCGGGGGGTGTGGGTCCCCAGGCGCCCCATGAGCACCACCTCGCCCACGGTGATGGGGAAGGCCGGGTCCAGGCCGGGGTGCTGGGCCAGGTAGCCCAGGCGGCGCCGCACCCGGGCCGGCGGCTGGCCCAGCACCCGCACCTTGCCCTCCTGGGGGGTGAGCAGGCCCAGGAGCAGCTTGAGCAGAGTGGACTTGCCCCCGCCGTTGGGCCCCACCACGGCCACGAAGTCGCGCAGGGCCACGGCCAGGTTCACCTCCTCCAGCACCGGCTCGCCGTGGTAGGCAAAGGAAAGCCCCTCCACCTCGATGACCCGCGGGAGGTCCAGGGTGGGCTGTACGTGCTCCCGGGTCACGGCCGCTTCTCCCCGGCCAGGGCCCGGGCCAGCTCCGCGGCCAGGCGCTCCAGCCCTTGCAGGTAGTCCGGGGCCAAGGGGTCCAGGGTCACCACCGCCCCGCCGATGGCCCGGGCCAGGGCCCGGGCCTGGGCCTGGGGGAACTGGGGCTCCACGAAGATGATGCGGATGCCCTTGGCCCTGGCGAGCTGGATGAGCCGGGCCAGGCGGCGGGGCCCCGGCTCCCGGCCCCCGGCCTGGATGGCCACCTGCTTCAGCCCGTAGGCATGGGCCAGGTAGCCCAGGGCGGGGTGGAACACCAGGAACTCCCGGCCGCGGTAGGGCGCCAGCACCTGCCGCAGCCTGGCGTCCAGGTCTTGCAGGCGGGCCCGCAGGCGCTCCAGGTTGGCCTGGTAGGCGTCCCGGCCAGCCGGGTCCGCGGCGCTGAACGCCCGGGCCAGGTTGGCCGCGATCCGGGCCCCGCGCAGGGGGTCCAGCCAGAGGTGGGGGTCGGGCTCGCCCCGGCCATGCCCGCCGCCCTCCCCGCCCGAGGCCAGGGGGATGCGCTGGATGCCCGCCGCCGCGTCCACCAGCTCGAGGCCGGGGTTGATCTGGGCCAGGCGGGTGGCCAGGCGCTTTTCAAAGGGAAGCCCCAGGCCCACGAACAGGCGGGCCGAGGCCAGGGCGGTCAACTGGCGGGGGGTGGGCTCAAAGGTGTGGGGGTCGCGCCCCGGCGGCACCAGCACCGAGACCCGCACCCTGTCTCCGCCCACCAGCCGGGCCAGGCCGGCCAGGGGGGCGATGTCGGCGAACACGGCCAGGCGCGAGGCTCCCGGTCCCCCCGTCGCC
>CAZUHP010000122.1:0-3354 GCA_964620595.1 uncultured Desulfarculaceae bacterium
CGGGCCCCCGTCAATTCCTTTGAGTTTTAACCTTGCGGCCGTACTCCCCAGGCGGTCCACTTAATGCGTTAGCTACGGCACCGCGGGGGTCAATACCCACGACACCTAGTGGACACCGTTTACGGCGTGGACTACCAGGGTATCTAATCCTGTTTGCTACCCACGCTTTCGTGTCTCAGCGTCAGTCTTCGTCCAGGGGGTCGCCTTCGCCACTGGTGTTCCTCCCGATATCTACGAATTTCACCTCTACACCGGGAATTCCACCCCCCTCTCCGAGACTCAAGCTGAGCAGTATCCGATGCACGTCCTCGGTTGAGCCGAGGGATTTCACATCGGACTTACCCAGCCGCCTACACACCCTTTACGCCCAGTAATTCCGAACAACGCTTGCACCCTCCGTATTACCGCGGCTGCTGGCACGGAGTTAGCCGGTGCTTCCTTTGGAGGTACCGTCAGGCTTACAGGGTATTAACCTGCAAGCGGTTCTTCCCTCCTGACAGGGCTTTACGACCCGAAGGCCTTCTTCACCCACGCGGCATGGCTGCGTCAGGGTTTCCCCCATTGCGCAAGATTCCTCACTGCTGCCTCCCGTAGGAGTCTGGGCCGTGTTCCAGTCCCAGTGTGGCTGATCATCCTCTCAGACCAGCTACCCATCGCGGCCTTGGTGAGCCGTTACCTCACCAACAAGCTAATGGGACGCGGGCTCATCCCCAGGCGCGAGCTTACATGTAGAGGCCCGCTTTTACCTCTGCAACCGGGGTTGCTGTGGTCTTATACGGTATTAGCGCCCCTTTCGAGACGTTATCCCGTACCCAAGGGTAGATTACCCACGCGTTACTCACCCGTGCGCCACTTTACTAGCCTCGCCGAAGCGAGACGTTCTCGTACGACTTGCATGTGTTAAGCCTGCCGCCAGCGTTCGTTCTGAGCCAGGATCAAACTCTCCAGTTAAACTATAACCGCGCAACTGTACACAGACGCGGTTTTTGACGAGTTAAACTTGACCCGCTCTATTGGCGCCCTTTTTCCGCTATTCAGTTTTCAGAGATCAATTTGTTCGGAGACTTTTGATAATATCTCAACCAGCCTCCATTGTCAAGGGGCCAAAAAGCCCCTCTCGGGCGCTCATTCAGCCCCCGTCTGCTGCCGGGCCCCTCTTGGAGCCTGGGCCTATGGGACCGTTTCTCCAGCCCCTTTGCCCCCTTGGCTAGCCCCCCAGGGCCATCGCCGTCGGTCAGCCAGCGGGGTGTATAGTAACAGAGCCCACGCCCTTTGCAAGAGGTTTCTGCAAAATTTTTTTAGAAAATTTTCACCCCAGCATGTGGGGCCGCGTCAAAAGCAACAGCCCAACATCTTGGGGCTATCTCCCCGCCCATCCTGCTCCACCCTCCGCACAAGCGCACAATGGCCGCCCCTAAACCAGCGTAAGCCAAGGCCATTCTCCACCCAACCCCCAACCTGCCGCCCCCTGTCGCCCCCCCTTCCGGCCGCCAGGCCAGCACCCAAACGCCCCCCGCCCCCCCGTCGCCCCCCGCCCCCTTGTGACAGGACGAGGCGGCCCGCGGTCCGTGTAATGCTAGGCGGGGGGCCGGCGCAGCATGAGGTAGGCGCCCCGGGCGCGCATCACCTCCTGGCCGAACTGGTCGAGGCCGCGATAGTCCAGGCGCACCAGGCCCCGGTCCGGGTGGCCGGTGGGGCGGGTCTCCAGCACCCGCACCCGCACCTGGAGGCTGTGGCCCGGGTGCACGGGCCGGAGGAAACGCAGGTCCTCGAACCCGGCCACGGCCACCACCTGGTCGAACCAGCCCATGGCCCGCACCAGGCCCATGGCCACAGAGAGCACCAGGGGCCCGGGCACCAGGCGGGCGGCATGTCCCCGGGCCCGGGCGCCGGCGTCGTTCTGGAACATGGCCAGGTCCAGGCCGGAAAGGGCGATGAAGGTGTCCACGTCCTGGGCCGTGATGCGGCGGGTTGGGGTCTCCCCGCTCATGCCCGGCTGAAACTCCTCCCAGTACATGCCCGCCTTGCTACTCCGGCACCACCCGGTGGTGCTTCTTCTTGCCGGCCCGCAGCCAGATGGCCCCGTCCTCGCCAGCCCGCTCCAGGGTGATGAGGGTATCGTAGTCGCCCAGGCGCTCGTCGCCCACGTACCCGCCGCCCTGCTTTATGAGGCGGCGCGCCTCGGAGTTGGACTTGCAGAGCCCGGTCTCCACAAAGAGCTTCCAGGCGGGCAGGCCGGCCTCCAACTGGGCGCGGGGCAGGCTGGTGCTGGGCACGGCCTGGGCGTCGCCCTTTCCCTTGAAGGCGGCGTCGGCCGCGGCCTGGGCGGCCCGGGCCTCGCTCTCGCCGTGCACGATCTTGGTCACCTCGAAGGCCAGCTCCCGCTTGGCCTGGTTTATGTCCGCGCCCTGGAGGCGGCCCAGCTCCTCGATGCGTTCCATGGGAAGAAAAGTGAACAGCTTCAAAAAGCGCACCACGTCCTCGTCGGTGGTGTTCACCCAGTACTGGTAGAAGTCATAGACGCTGGTGCGTTCCTTGTCCAACCACACCGCGCCGGCCGCGGTCTTGCCCATCTTGGCGCCGGTGCTGGTGGTGATGAGGGGGAAGGTGAGGCCGTAGACCGTGATGCCCACCATGCGGCGGGTGAGGTCCACCCCGGCCACGATGTTGCCCCACTGGTCGTTGCCGCCCATCTGCAGGCGGCAGCCGTAGTGCTTGGCCTGGTACATGAAGTCATAGGCCTGGAGCAGGGCGTAGTTGAACTCAATGAAGGAGAGGCCCTGGTCCGAGGCCAGGCGCAGCTTCACCGATTCGGCGGCCAGCATGCGGTTCACCGAAAAGTGGCGGCCCACGTCGCGCAGGAACTCGATGTAGTTCAGGGGGCGCAGCCACTCCGCGTTGTTCAGCATCATGGCCTTGCCCTCGCCAAAGTCCAGGAAGCGCGAGAGCTGCTCCTTGATGGCCTGGGCATTGGCCTCGATCTCCTCGATGGTGAGCACCTGGCGCATCTCGGTCTTGCCCGAGGGATCGCCGATCATGCCGGTGCCGCCGCCCACCAGGGCAATGGGCCGGTGGCCGGCGCGCTGGAGGTGCATGAGGGAGAGGATGGGGATGAGGCTGCCCACGTGCAGGCTGGTGGCCGTGGGATCGAAGCCGATATAGCCCACCACCTGCTCCGAGGCGAAGAGTCTCTTGAGTTCGGCCTCGTCAGTGCATTGGGCCACAAAGCCGCGCTCCACAAAGGTGTCGTACACATTAGTCATTGCCTGTGCTCGCCGGAAAAAGGTTGCCTGGCTGGTGCTTGAGTATGGTGGTGATACTAGCGAATGCAAACCGCCCTGGCAAGGGGGGGCG
>CAZUHP010000123.1:0-3284 GCA_964620595.1 uncultured Desulfarculaceae bacterium
CGGGGGGGCGCCGGGGGACGGGGGCGACGGGGGACGGAGGCGACGGGGGACGGAGGCGACGGGGGACGGGGGCGACGGGGGGCGGGGGGGCGGGCATCAAGGGGGAACGGGAGGTCAAGCGGCGGCGCACCAAAAGGTCAGGGCCGGCTGCCCGGCCGGCCCTGGTCGAGGAGGGAGGAAGACCGTTGGTCTTCCAGGGGAGTGGCTGCCCGCCCGCCGTACTTCGACCCTTGGTGGGGTTGGGGGTCCTGTACAGAGCGGGGAGCGGGTGGCTGGAGAACAAGTGTAAGTCAGTACACTCACCACCAGTGCCACCCTAGCAAGCATTTCGCGCAATTGTCAAGCAAAAATGCAATATGCTGTGGTGATTTTTTCGGCACATACAAAATGTGGGTGCCATCCCTACTGAATCTCATTCAGCCAGCTTGCCGAGAAATTCCTGCACCTGCTTGATCAGTACACTCTCCCCTCCCCAGAAAAAATGATCCCCCCCTTCCACGGTAATCAAGGAGCCCCGTGCACCCATCTCCTGGACATAGCCCTCCAACCACCCCACCCGGGTGAACTCGTCCTCAGTACCGGCTATCAGGAGAAGAGGCCCCGCATCTTGCGGCCAGGGCGGTAGATCCCCCAAAATGAGGGGCGGAGCAACCAATACCCCGCCGGCCAGCTCCGGAATGCGCGGCGCCGCCTGGCAACCCACCAGTGCACCAAAGCTGTAGCCCAGCAGGACCAGCGGCGCCTCCACCCGCCGGCCCAGCCAGGCCGCGGCCGCCACCACGTCCTCCTGCTCGCCGCGGCCCTGGTCGTGGCTGCCGGTGGAGCCGCCCACGCCGCGGAAGTTGAAACGCAAGGCAGCCCAGCCCGCGCCCGCCGCTGCCTGCACCAGGGCCTCCACCACGTTGTTGTGCATGGAACCGCCGTACAGGGGGTGGGGGTGCAACACCAGGGCCGCCCCCCGGGCCCTCAGGGCCGGGGTGTAGCCGCCGGCCAGGCTCACCTGCTGGTCCACCTCTATGCGTACGCTTTCCTCGCTCATGGCCGCCTCCTGGTCCCAGGGTGGGTGGGAATGGGAGGCATCATAACACGGGCCGCCACCAGGCAAGAAATGCCGGGCGGCCCGGCGGGAGCCTTCGCGGTTATGGTCTTTTATTACGCACTGTTACGGCCATATCCCGTCTTGGCACGAAGGTTGAATCCCCAAAAGGCAGCCGATCAACCCTAGTTTCGAGGTGAAATCATGAGCACCAAGACCATCGTCTCCCTGGCCGTCTCGGCCGCCATCTGCGTGTCCGCCCTGGCCCTGAGCGGGGACCTGGCCCTGTTCTTCAACCCGGTGGGCCTGTTCCTGGTGGTGGGCGGCACCTGCGCGGGCGTGTTCCTGGCCTTCCCCCTGCAGACCATCCGCGACCTGTGGCACCAGTTGGCCGCCCTGGCCCGGCGCAAGGTGATGAGCAACGAGGAGCTGGAGCAGACCTTCTACGACCTGGCCCGCTTGCAGCGCGCCGAGGGGGCCCTGGCCCTGGAGGAACCGGCCCGGGCCACGGGCAACCCCTTTTTGGAGCTGGGCGTCACCCTGGTGGTGGACGGTCTCAAGCCGCCCCAGATACGGGAGCGCCTGGAGCAGGAGTTCGAGTTCTTCTTCAGCCGCCGCAGCGCCCAGCGGGCAGTGCTCTCGCTCATGGGCCGCCTGGCGCCCGCCCTGGGCCTGGCCGGCACCATGATCGGGCTCATCCGCATGCTGCACACGGTCAAGGACCCGGCCGCCGTGGCCGAAGGCATGAGCGTGGCCCTGCTCACCACCTTCTACGGCATCATGCTGGCCAACCTCCTGATCCTGCCCCTGGAGCGCAAGCTGGGCGAGCTGGCCCGCTCCGAGGCGGTGGAGATGACGCTCATCACCGAGGGCGTGCTGGGCCTGGCCCAGGGCCTGAACGGCGCGGCCATCCGGGCCCGGCTCAACTCCTTCCGGCTGGCCAAGGACCCCCGCTCCCAGCGGCCGGCCCTGGCCGGCGCCTTGCGGACCAGGGCCGGGGAGATGCGGTCCTGGTTGCGCGGGCTCAAGGCCCTGAGCCCGGCGGGGAGCGCCGGCCATGACCGCTAGCCCTCAGAGCCAGGCCCGGGCGGGCAGGCCGCGGCCGCCCCTCGACTTGATGCCGCCCCCGGAGGGGCCGGTGCTGGACGCGCCGCCGGACAAGACCATCAGTTCCCCCACCGCGCCCCGCCTGACCAGCCGCCGCACCGGGGCCATCGCCCGCGGGCCGGTGGAGGTGCGCGGCCAGGACCTGGAGCCCGCCGCGCCCCTGGACCAGGAGCCCGAGGACACCGCAGAGGAGGAGCAGGCCGCCCCGCGGGCCCGCACCCGCCCCTTGGGCTTCTTCGCCCAGGAAGAGGACAGCCCCAGCTTCTACCTCTCCTTGAGCGACCTCATGAGCCTGCTCCTGGTCTTCTTCGTGCTCATCTTCTCCCTGACCAACCCCTTTGCCGCGCCCGAGGACGCGGCCAGATCCTCCCGGCCCGCCGCCCGGCAGGAGATGCCCTTGCAGCTTCCCCAGATAGCCCCCCTGGAGCAGCCCCGTCCCCTGCCCGCCTCGGTCACCCGGGGCCTGGCGGCGGTGGCCGCGGCCGGCCCGGGCGACCCCGACCTCTTGGCAGAGGCCGCGCCCGCCCGAAAGACCAGGCGCTCGGCCGCGCGGGCCACGGACGCCTTCCTGGACCGGGCCCTGCTGCGCCTGGTCACGGCCAGCAAGCCGGTGGCGCCCGAAGCGGTGATCCGCGAGGAGCCGCGCCTGTCCCAACTGCTGGCCCAGATGGATGCCGAGGTGCGCGCCCAGACCGGTCCCGGGGTGGAGGTGGAGACCCGCCCGGACCGGGTGGTGGTGCGGCTGCCCGAGGCCATCACCTTCGACCAGGGCCGGGCCGAGATCAAGCCGGGCATGGCCGCGGTGCTGGAGCGCCTGGCCGAGGTGCTGGCCCGGCGCAGGGGATACCAGGTGGTGGTGACCGGCCACACCGACAACCTGCCCATCCACAACCGCGACTTCGCCTCCAACTGGGAGCTGAGCGCGGCCCGCGCCGCGGCAGTGGCCCGGGCGCTCATGGCCAAGGGCAGCGCGCCGGGCCGCTTCACCATCCGGGGCATGGCGGACCAGCAGCCCATAGCGCCCAACACCACCCCCCAGGGACGCCAGCAGAACCGCAGAGTGGAGATAGAACTCAGGCCGGCGGGATAGCCCGCCTGGTTGATCGGCCGGCCGGGGGCCCCCTTTTCGGGGGCCCCTTGG
>CAZUHP010000124.1:0-3111 GCA_964620595.1 uncultured Desulfarculaceae bacterium
TGTTCTCCCGCCCGGTGAGTTCGGGATGGAAACCGGTGCCCACCTCCAGCAGGGAGCCCACCCGCCCCCGGATCACGGCCCGGCCCTCGCTGGGATCGGTGATGCGCGAAAGTATCTTCAGAAGGGTGGTCTTGCCCGCCCCGTTGCGGCCCACGATGCCCACCGCCTCGCCGTGGCCCACCGAAAAGCTGGCGTCCTTGAGCGCCCAGATCCACTCGCTCTCGCTGCCCCGGCTGACCGCCCGGCGCAGGTAGGCGAAGGGGCCCAGCAGGGCCTTTTTCAGCGCCTGGCCGAAGCCCTGGCCTTCTGGCTGGGGCGCGCCTATGCGGTAGCGCTTGCCCAGGCCGAAGGTTTCTATTGCGGGCGCGCTCATACTCACTTCAGGTCCACTATGGTGCGTTCGGTGCGGCGGAAAGTGTAGGCGCCCACCACCAGCAGCACCAGCACCATGGCCGAGGTCACGGCCAGGGTCCAGTCCGGGGTCTGCCCCTTGCCCAACAGGGCCCAGCGGAAGCCCTCGATGACCCAGGCCATGGGGTTCAGCATGTACAGGTCACGCCAGCCCTCGGGAATCATGCTGGCCGGGTATACCACCGGCGAGGCGTAGAGCCACACCTGCAGGCCGTGCTCCACCCCGAACTTGACGTCCCGGAACTTGACCGACAGGGTAGCCAGGCACAGGCCGATGGCCAGGGCGGTGGCCACGGCCAAGAGCAGGAACAGAGGCAGGAAGACCACGTGCCAGTTGGGCACCACCCCGTAATAGAGGAGCATGCCCAGCAGGATCAGGAAGGCCATGGCCAGATCTACCAGCCCGGAGGCGGCCGAGGAGATGGGTATGGTCAAGCGGGGGAAGTAGACCTTGGAGATCATGCTCATGTTGGCGACCAGGCTGGTGGAGGACTTGCTCACGCTCACCGCAAAGAACTGCCAGGGCAACAGCGCCGCGAAGTTGAATATGGGATAGGGCAGACCATCCGAGGGGATCTTGGCCAACTTGCCGAAGACCAGGGACATGACCACCATGGTCATGAAGGGCTTGAGGATGATCCACAGGGGACCCAGGGCCATTTGGCGGTAACGCCCCTTGATCTCCCGCCAGATGAAGAAGTAGAGCAGCTCGCGGTATTCCCACAGGTCGGAGAGGTTGAGCGCGCTCCATCCCCGCCTGGCGCGGATTTCCACCAGATTGGCACCACCTTGGGGCGCACTCACAGGTTGTCCTCTCCAGCCGGGAGTATTTGGCAAGGTGTTCTCATCAATTATTCCAACCTCCGGCAGCATTGGCGGCCTGGACCGGACAGGTGCAACCATACCACTCGGCCAGGATCGTGCAAGCCGGGGGGTGATAAAGAAGTCATCCTTGAAATCCTTCTTTTGTCAAGCCAATCGGCAGGCAGCCCCTCCCTTTTCGGCCGAGTCCAGGGCGGCCCGGGCAATGGCCAGGGCGGCCAGGGCGTCCTGGCCCGAACAGCGCGGCCGGCCGCCTGTTCGCAGGCAGCGCACCAAATCCTCCACGCCCCGCAGCACTACATCCCGCAGCAGGGCGTCGATGGGCTCGGCCGGCCGCAGCACCTGGTAGCCCTGGTACCAGGGGCTGGGTCCCACCTGGTAGCGCTCGAAACGCATGTCCGCGTCCACCAGGCGCAGGCGGCCTTGGCTGCCCACCAGGTCCAGCTCGAATATGGTGTAGTCCTCGGCCCGGGCCGGGTGCAGGCGGCCGCGCAGCCCCCCCGCGAATTCCAGGGCGACCTCCAGGCAGGGATCAGCCGCCGTGTCGCCCAGGGGGTTCCAGGCCCGGACCTCGCTCACCTCGCCCACCAGCCAGCGGGCCAGGTCGAACCAATGGGTGCCGTTGTGCATGACGCCCTTGGTGTAGAAACCGCTCACCGCAATGAGTTCGCCCAACTCGCCGGCCGCGAGCAGGCGGGCCGCCTGCCGGAAGCCCGGGGCATAACGGCGCATGTAGTTCACCGCCAGCTTCACCCCCTTGGCCTGGGCCAGCTCCACCACCTCCCGGGCCTCCTTGAGGTCCAGGGCCAGCGGCTTTTCCATGAAGACCGCCCTGACTTCCGGGCTGCCCAATACCTGGAGGGCCAGGGAGTGGTGGGTGGGGTCCGGGGTGCAGATGCTGACGATCTGGGGCCGGGCCTCGGCGAGGAGGTCCTCCGGCCGGGAGTAGGCCCCCCCGGCTCCCCAGCGCTCCCGGCAGGCCTCGGCCCGCTCGGGGTCGCGGTCACACACCGCCACCAACTCGGTGTCGGGACAGGCGGCGTAGGCCTGGGCGTGGGAGTATATCCCCAGGGAGCCGGCTTGGTCGGCGAACAGGCTCCCCATGCGACCGCATCCTATGACCGCCGCCCGCCAAGCCATCAGCGCACCGGTTTCTGCCTTACATGGCGGTTCAGGTCGATCAGTTCGGGCCGCCGCCCCATGAGGGCCAGGATGTCGTCCAAACCGAAGTCCGGTTTTTGGGGATAGAGTTCGGTGTATATGGCGGTAATGAGTTCGAAGTCCTCTGGCGTGTCCACCGTGAGCCGGAGTTCCCGCGCCCACTCGGGCAGCTCGCTGTCCAGGTTGGCCAAGCGGAAGCGCCGGGGATGTTCCCATATGTAGTTGGTGGCGTGTTCGTGGTCCACGGGGTCGTCGGTCAGCCGCGCGACCTCCTCCAACACCGCCAGGGGAAACACCCGTACATCCAGGCCCACCGGGTAGGTGCGGCCAGGGGGAAAGGGGTTCTCCTCCGGCGGCAGGGGCACCTGGTCCCTGGTGAGCATGTTGGCGGCAAAATCCACCTTGCTTTGCTGAAACAGCTCTATCACCCGGCTTATGACCTTGGGCTCGATCACGGGACAGTCGCCGGTGGTCTGCACCACCAACTCGGCCCGGTGGGCCCGCGCCGCCTCCAGCACCCGCAGCAGCACGTCGTCCTCGCTGCCCCGGTAAAAGCCCACCCCCAGGCTCCTTGCCAGGTCCTCGATGGGCTGGCAGGAGGGGTCCACCGAAGTGGCCACCACGATCTCGTCCAGCTCGGGCACCCGCTGCAAGCGCTCGATCATCAGCGCCAGCATGGGGCGGCCCAGGATGGGCTTCAGGACCTTGCCCGGCAGG
>CAZUHP010000125.1:0-2999 GCA_964620595.1 uncultured Desulfarculaceae bacterium
GGCATACATGGGCAGCCGATGCATCAGCCGCCAGGCCGGCCGGGTCATGATGCCCGCCTGGTTGGTGGCGGCCAGGCATTGCTCCAGCAGGTCTTCCCGGCCCTGGTCCAGGAGCAGGACATTCAGCCAATAGTTGCTGCGGCAGCCCTCCGGCTCCTCAAAGAAACGCACCCCCTCCAGCCCGGCGAAGGCCCGGGCGTAGCGGCGGGCCAACGCGCGCTTTTTGGCCAAAAAGCCGGGCAACTCCTCCAACTGGGCGCAGCCCAGGGCGGCGTTCAGGTTGGGCAGGCGGTAGTTGTAGCCCACCTGGTCGTGCACGAAGTCCCAGGGGTGGGGCAGCTTGGCGGTGGTGGTGAGATGTTTGGCCGCATCGGCCAGCTTGTCGTGGTTGGTGAGGATGGCCCCGCCGCCGCCGGTGGTGATGGTCTTGTTGCCGTTGAAGGAAAGGGTGGCGGCCAGGCCGAAGCCTCCCGTGTGGCGCCCCTGGTAATAGGAGCCCAGGGACTCGGCCGCGTCCTCCACCATGACCAGGGAGAAACGCCGGCACACCTCGGCCAGGCCCTCCAGGTCCACGGGGTGGCCATAGGTGTGCATGGGCACCACCGCCTTTATGGGGCGGCCGCTCAGGCGGTTCAGGCACTCACCGCCCGCCAGCTTGGCGGTATCAGCCAGGTACTCGCCCAGGCGTTGCGGGTCCAGGCCCAGGGTGCGCTCCTCGCTGTCGGCAAAGTGGGGTACGGCGCCCAGGTGGCTCACCGCGTTGGCCGTGGCCACGAAGGTGAGCGCCGGCACGATGACCTCGTGGCCAGGCTCCACCCCGGCCAGGCGCAGGGCCACCTCCAGGGCCGCGGTGCCGTTCACCACGGCCACCGCCCGCCGCACCCCGGTGAACTCGGCCAGCATGTCCTCGAAGCGGTCCACGAACTTGCCCGCGGTGGACACCCAGCCGGTGTCCAGGCACTGCTTGAGATAATCCCATTCCCGGCCCGCGAAGCAGGGCTCGTGCAGGGCCACGAACTCCCGGGCCGGCAGCACCGAGCGCAGGGCGCCCAATATATCCTGAACCAGGGACACGGCTATCCTCAGGCCTGATGGGGGATGTTGTAGTAGCGTTGCTCCTCGGGGTCGCTGATGATGCCCAGCTCCACCACCCGCTTGATCTCCTGAATGCCCTGGGGAACGGTGCGGGAAATCCTGAAACCCAGCTCGCGTTCTATCTTGCCGAAGTTCACCCGGTAGTCGCGGGGGTCCTCCTGCTTTTCCACCCGCTTGATCCGCGCGCCGGGGATCACCTTTTGCAGCTCCTCTATGATCATGCCCTTGGTGTAGTTCTCCTCGGTGGAGCCCACGTTGAAGCAGTCATGGGCCACCTTGTCCTTGGGCGCGGCCAGCACGGTCATGATGGCCCGGGAAAAATCGCGCACATGGCAGTAGGGCCGCCAAAACTGCTCGCCAAAGACCAGAAGCTCCCTGCCCAAGGCCAGCTCCTTGGTGAACTCGTTCACCGTGAGGTCGAAACGCATGCGGGGGCTGAGTCCGTAGACCGTGGAGAAGCGCAGGGAGGTGGGGGCGAAGCCGGGGCTCCTCTCCAGCTCGTGCAAAAGGAGGTTCTCGAACTTCACCTTCAGCTCCGCGTAAAGCGACACCGGGGCCAGGGGCGAATCCTCGTCCACGTAGCTGTCGGGGTCCGGCATCTTGCCGTAGTTGGAGCAGGTGGAGGCGAACACGAAGCGTTCCACCCCGGCCCGGCGGGATTGCTCCAGCAGGTGTACCGAGGCCTCCCAGTTGGTCTGAGTGGCCAGCTCCGGCTCGCGGCGGCAGGCCGGGTCGCCCACAATGGCCGCCAGGTGCACCACCGCCCAGGGCCGGTGCTCCTGGAGCAGACGGGTTACCTCGTCCTGGTCGCGGATGTCCACCTTGCAGAAAACCAGGCCCGGGTGGTCGAAGACCGCCAGCAGCGCCTCGCCGCCGAAGCGCAGGTTGTCCAGGCACACCACCTTGTAGTCTGCCTCCAAAAGCCGCCGCACCAGAATGGAACCCACGTAGCCGGCGCCGCCGGTCACCAATATGGTCTTCATGCGCGATGCCTCTCTCAAGTTCAAAGGGCCCGGCGTCTCCCGGCCAGGCAGGTGATCATAATGCTATATCCCGGGAGCCCTAGAGCTCCTGGGGCCGCATGCTGCGGCGTTTCTTGGCAATACCCAGCCTGGCCCGCAGCCAGCGGTTCAGGCGGGGGTGCTGCATCTCGGTGAACAGGGCGAACCCGACGGCCGCCACATTGGCCGCCAGGATGCCGCCAATGGTGAGCCACTCCTTGGCCACCGTATTCTCCCAGGCAGTGAACCACACTATGACCGTGATGTGAATCAAGTACAGGCTGTAAGAGTAGTCGGCCAGAAAACGCACCACCCGCCGCACCCGCCTGGGAACGAAGTTGGTGGAGCGGAACATGGCCACAAAGAAGAAAAACGACCAAGACAGGAAAAAGATGACCCTGATGTTGTAGACCTGGTTGGAAGCATAGGCTTTAAGGTACCAGGCGGTAAGCACCAAAAAGGCCAAGGACACCGGCAGGCCCACCCGCGGAGGAATGGAGTCCTTGGGCGAATAGGCCAGCAGGAACATCATGACCACCCCCAGCAGCCAGCCATAGGTGAGCACCCCGCCGCCCTTGCCGTGGACAAGGTATTGGAAGGGTATGATGGCAAAGAGGGCCAACACCACAAGGAACCGCCACACCTTGCCTTGTTGGAGGTAGGTCCGGTACTTGAACCAAGCCCAGCCGTAAGCCATGTACAGCCACCACTCTATGGGCAGGGTCCACAGCGAACGGCCCGAGCCAAAGGCCTCGGTGTGCAGCCAGGCAATGCCCGTGAGCTTGTGCAGGAACTCGGTCACGGGATTGTTTTCCAGCATCAGCAGGTTGGCCACGAAGAGGTGCGGGGCGTTGCTTTCCAGGATGTCGGAAGCATAAGAGGCGTTCACGATTCGAAGATACA
>CAZUHP010000126.1:0-2946 GCA_964620595.1 uncultured Desulfarculaceae bacterium
GGGCGGGCGCGGATTGCCAAGCCCGGCCGCGCGTGCTAAAACGGGACGAGCGGGGAGGGGAAGTTGCTGCTGGACCAGTTCATGCCGGCCTGGCACTTCCGGGAGCGCCACCACACCCTGGTGGCGGCGGAGCCGGAGCAGGTGTACCAGGCGGTCGCGGCCCTGGAGATGGACCGCTCCCCCCTGGTCTCCCTCTTGCTGCGCCTGCGGGAGCTCCCCTGGCGCCTGCGCCGGCAAGGCTTCAGGCGGCCCGACCAGGGCAACACCCTGCAAAACCTGTTGAAGGTCGGCTTCATCCTGCTGGCCGACCAGCCGCCCCAGGAGATGGTGCTGGGCCTGGTGGGGCGCTTTTGGACCCCGGCCCCGGAGCTGCGGCGCCTGAAGCCTGGGGAGTTCGCCCGGTTCTCCCAGCCGGGTCTGGCCAAGGTGGCCACCAACCTGCTGGTGGAGCCCCTGGGGCCTGGCCAGTGCCGCCTGAGCACCGAGACCAGGGTCCTCTGCCTGGGCAGGCGGGCCAAGCGCGGATTCCGGTGCTACTGGCTGGTGATACGCCCCTTCAGCGGGTTGATCCGGCGGGAGTGGCTGCGCCTGCTCAGGCAAGATGCCGAAAAGGCAGCCCGGAGGCGGGGCGAGGCGTAAAAACCTTGCTTATTGCCATTCGCCCCCCTGGGGCAGGCCTGACCCACAAGTTGTGTGCCTGGCGGCCCGTCACCCCACCCCTGGGGTCCCGACCGGGGCTTCCGAACGCAGCCCCGCGCAGGCACTAACTTTTTTCATAAAAAAAGCGCAAAAAAATCGCCCCTGGCCCTTGCAAAGACGGGGATGTGGACTTATTGTTTGTTAGCCTTGTTAGCACTCGCCAGCAGTGAGTGCTAACAGCGCTGCGGCCCCGGGGCTCTCCCGGGTCCCCTTTGAAGAGGCTAACTAACTCGTGATAATCGTTAAACCAAATTAGGAGAGGTGCAAGGATGAAAATTCAGCCTCTGCAGGACCGCGTGATCGTAAAGCGGGTCGAGGAAGAGAACAAGACCGCCGGCGGCATCATCATCCCCGACACTGCCAAGGAAAAGCCCCAGCAGGGCGAGGTCGTGGCCGTGGGCCCCGGCAAGGTGCTGGAAGGCGGCACCCGGGTGGAGATGACGGTGAAGGAGGGCGACTTGGTGCTCTTCGGCAAGTACTCCGGCAGCGAGGTCAAGATCGACGGCGAGGAACTGCTCATCATGCGCGAGGATGACATCCTGGGCGTGGTCAAGAAGTAGGCCCGATTCCACCAACCACCCGATTTCATGAAGCATCCCCGAAATAGTCTGGAGGGAAGATAAATGGCCAAAGAGCTGAAATACGATGTCAAGGCCCGCGAGGCCATGATGCGCGGCGTAGACACCCTGGCCAACGCGGTCAAGGTGACCCTGGGCCCCAAGGGCCGTAACGTCATCATTGAAAAATCCTTCGGCTCCCCCACCATCACCAAGGACGGGGTGACGGTGGCCAAGGAGATCGAGCTGGAGGACAAGTTCGAGAACATGGGCGCCCAGATGGTCAAGGAGGTAGCCTCCAAGACCTCTGACGTGGCTGGCGACGGCACCACCACTGCCACGGTGCTGGCCCAGGCCATCTACAAGGAGGGCTCCAAGCTGGTGGCCGCGGGCCACAACCCCATGGCCATCAAGCGCGGCATCGACACGGCGGTGGAGGCCGCGGTGGATGCCCTGAGAAAGCTCTCCAAGTCCACCAAGGACCAGAAGGAGATCGCCCAGGTGGGCACCGTCTCCGCCAACAACGACGCCACCATCGGCAACATCATCGCCGAGGCCATGAACAAGGTGGGCAAAGAGGGCGTGATCACGGTGGAGGAAGCCAAGGGCATGGAGACCACCCTGGACGTGGTGGAGGGCATGCAGTTCGACCGCGGCTACCTCTCGCCCTACTTTGTGACCGACCCCGAGAAGATGGAAGCCAACCTGGAGAACCCCTTCATCCTCATCCACGAGAAGAAGATCTCCAACATGAAGGACCTGCTGCCCGTGCTGGAGCAGGTGGCCAAGAGCAGCCGTCCGCTGCTGATCGTGGCCGAGGACGTGGAGGGCGAGGCCCTGGCCACCTTGGTGGTGAACAAGCTGCGGGGCACCCTGAACGCCTGCGCGGTCAAGGCGCCGGGCTTTGGTGACCGCCGCAAGGCCATGCTGGAGGACATCGCCATCCTCACCGGCGGCACCGTGATCTCCGAGGACCTGGGCGTGAAGCTGGAGAACGCCACCCTGAACGACCTGGGCACTGCCAAGCGGGTGACCGTGGACAAGGACAACACCACCATCGTGGACGGCGGCGGCTCCCGCAGCGCCCTGGAGGGCCGGGTGAAGACCATCCGGGCCCAGATCGAGGAGACCACCAGCGACTACGACCGGGAGAAGCTCCAGGAGCGCCTGGCCAAGCTGATCGGCGGCGTGGCGGTGATCAACGTGGGCGCGGCCACCGAGACCGAGATGAAGGAGAAGAAGGCCCGGGTGGAGGACGCCCTGAACGCCACCCGCGCCGCGGTGGAGGAGGGCATCGTGCCCGGCGGCGGCGTGGCCCTGATCCGCTGCATCGAGGCGGTGGACAAGGCCCGCGACAAGGTGAAGGGCGAGGAGAAGTTCGGGGCGGACATCATCAAGCGCGCCCTGGAGGAGCCGCTGCGCCAGATCGCCTGCAACGCGGGCCAGGAGGGCTCGGTGGTGGTGGAGAAGGTCAAGGCGCTCAAGGGTGCCGAGGGCTACAACGCCGATGCCGACAAGTACGAGGACCTGTTGAAGGCCGGCGTGATCGACCCCACCAAGGTGACCCGCTTCGCCCTGCAGAACGCCGCCTCGGTGGCCTCCCTGCTGCTCACCACCGAGTGCATGGTGGCCGAGAAGCCCAAGGAGGAAAAGGCCGGCGCGCCCGGCGGCATGCCCGGCGGCATGGGCG
>CAZUHP010000127.1:0-2912 GCA_964620595.1 uncultured Desulfarculaceae bacterium
CGCCGGCCTAGGTCTTGATGCCGGTCTCGGCCAGGAGGCGGTCCATGAACCCCAGGCAGAACTCGCGCTGGGCCTTGGTGGCGTAGTCGGTGCACTTGCAGCGCAGGCTGTCCTGGGCCCGCACCAGAAGCTCCAGGCGCACCGACTCCTCCTCGATCACCACCGCCACCCGGTGGGGACCGCAGGTGGAGCGGTGCTCCACCTGGTCCGGGGAGAGCAGATCCGGCGGCATCTCCAGCCAGAACACGTCGGGCAGCCCGCTCTGGGGCAGGATCTCTTGCAGATGGGCGCGCACCTTTTCGATGTCCTCGCGCCGCAGCTCGTCGAACAGAAGTGAACGCATGCTCAAGCCTTCCCAGCCTGGGCCCGGCGGTCCAGGCGCTTGCCCACCTTGGCGGCGTCGATCACCGAGAAAACCAGCATGGCCAGGAACACGCCGCCCAACACCAGCAGGTAGCCCACCCCCTGGTCCCACATGGCCCGGGAGAGCGCCTCCAAGGTGCGCTGCTTCTCGGGCAGCTCCAGGAGGGTGACCGCCGCCTGGTTGAGCTTGTACAGGGCCAGGCCCACGCCCACCAGGGCCAGCAGCCCCGAGCCGGCCACCAGGGCGGCGCCCTTGCCGGCCTGGCGGTTGACCAACTGGCCCAGGCCGGGCAGCAGGATGGACAACAGGGGAGCCACCACCGCCCGCCGCATGGCCTATGCCTCCCGGCCGTACAGGGCCAGGTACTCGTTGAAGCGCTCCATGATCTCGTCGTCCAATGGCTGCAACTTGCCGTTGACCAGCACCTCCAGCCCCTCGGCGTGCAGGTACTCCACGGTCTGGCGGATGCCCAACAGGGACCAGACCTTGAGCCCGGTCTCCTCCTCGAAGGCGGCCAAGGCGTCCGGGCCGCGCTTGCCCTCGCGCAGGCGGCCCTCGTCGTCATACACCGCCTGGGTCTGCTCCCGGTCCACGGCCAGGGTCACGCCCAGTATCTCCAGGGGCTTTTCCACCCGCGGCTTCAGCCAGCCGATCTTCTTGATCAGCTCGAACTTGGTGGCCATGGAGGTGCCCACGTCGTCGATGATGAGGAAGCGTCCGCCCTTGATGGCCGCGCCGGTGACAAAGAGGTAGCCGTGGCCGGTGGCCTCGCCGTAGGTCTTGGCCTCCTTGCGGTCATAGTCGAAGGCCACCTCCAGGCCGTGCTCCTGCCAAAGCGCGATGGCCGTGGCCTGGGCCAGGGCGCTGCCCTTGTAGGAGGGGCCCACGATCACGTCCACCTTGTCCGAGAGGCCCTCTTCCATGATCCAGTCGGAAAAGCAGCGTCCCAACTCCTGAGCCAGCCGTCCGGTGCGGAACACCCCCAAATTCACGAAATAGGGTGAAGGGCGGCCGTCCTTCAGGCGCAGGCCGTCCTGAAAAAACAGGGCGTGGCTTTCCGCCAACAATCGCGCCAGCCTCTGCTGGTACTCCCGCATGGCGAACTCCTTTCCTAGACCGTGGTTCCGGCCCCCTAGCTATAGCAGACAGCCTTCCCCAACTCAAGGCAGAGTGCCTTGGCAGGCGGAGGCGCCAAACCAGGCTCAACGCTTGCGCAGCAGCACGTGCTCCAGGACGAGGGCCACGGCGAGCCCCATGACAAAGCCGTTGCCCATGATGGGCCTCACCAGCGAGGGCAGGCTGTCCTTCACCTCCGGCGGCATGAAGGCCGCCACCAGACCCACGGTCATGGCGCCGCCCACCACCACCCCCTCCCGCCAGGCCAGGACCCGGCCGCTGGTCAGGAGGCGCAAGGCGGCAAAGACCGTGTTGGCCATGAGGAAAAAGAGCACCGCCCCCACCACCGGCTGGGGCACCAGGTAGAAGAACCCCAGGGCCCGGGGCCACAGGGCCAGAAACACCACCGCCCCCGCGCAGGGGATCAGGGTCCAGCGCGAGGCGCTCTTGGTGGACACCACCATGCCGGGGCTCACCGAGTAGGTGACCGGGCCGATCACGCCCCCCACGCCGGCCAAGAACCCGAACAGGCCGGTGACCGCCACCGCCCGGTTCTGGCGCGGCCCCATGCCCGGGCTCTGGATCATCTTGCCCAGGGCCTCCACCGTGGCCAGCTCGTTGCTCACCACCGCCAGGTAGCAGAGCACAAAGGAGGCGATCACCGCGGGCTGGAAGGAAAGGGAGGGGAGATCAAGCGGGGGCAGGCCCAGGGCGGCCAGGCTGAGCGGGGGCGCGGCGGGCGTGGCGGCGACGGTCAGGCCCAGGAGGTGGTGCGCCGCCGCGCCCAGAACCATGCCGATGAGGAGCACCGCCGAGGAGACCAGGCCCTTGAAGAAATCCTGGGCCCAGAGCATGGCCAGCACCAGGCCCAGGCCGAAGACGAAGGACACTCCCCCGCCGCCCTCGCTCTGGGGGGAGAACATGAGGTCGCGCATGGTGGGCGCCAGGGTCATGGCGATGAGCAGGAGGGTGCTGGCCAGCACCGGCGGGGTGTACAGCCGCCGCAGGCGGGCGGCCAGGCCGCTGAAGCCGAGCAGGGCGCAAAGGCCGCCGGCCACCACCATGGCGCCGTAGACCGCATCCAGGCCGCTGGCCAGGGTGGAGAGCACCCCCACCATGAGCACCGCTGAGGGCCCAACCAGGCCGGGCAGGCGGTGGCCCCAGAGCACCTGGCCCACCTGGGCCAGGCCGCAGACCAGGAGCAAGCGCTGCAAAAAGGCCACCCGTTCCGGCGCGGCCAGCCCCTGGGCCGAGGACACCACCTCGCCCAGCACCAACAGCCCGGGCACCAGGGCCACCAGCCATTGCAGGCTCATCACCACCGTGGCCCCGGCCGGCGGCCAGCGGTCCAAGGGGTAGTTCAGTTGCAGGTCCTCGCGGGGTGTGAACATGGCTCATTATACGGGATGGCCGGCGCCGGACCAAACGGCCG
>CAZUHP010000128.1:0-2727 GCA_964620595.1 uncultured Desulfarculaceae bacterium
CAGGGCTATCTCGTGGCTCTGGGCCTCGCGTTTTTCCTTGGGCGCCAGCCCCACCCGGATGTCAGCCGCGTGGCCTCCCCGGCGCAGGTAGTAGTGACGCACCATGCCGTTGAAGTCCATGGGCGAAGACAGGCCCGCATAGGTGGTGAAGTGGGTGACCTCCGGGGTCAGGGCCAGGTAGGCCTCCAGGTCGCGCACCGCCCGGTCGGTGGCCTCCAGGGTGGTCCCCTCCGGCATGTCCAGCACCAATTGGAACTCGTCTTTGTTGTCAAAGGGCAGCATCTTCAGGGGCACCAGGCGAAAGCCGGCCAGGGAAAGCGCCAGGACCAGAGCCAACACAATGCCCCCCAACAGGGCCCAGCGCAGCCCCCG
This sequence comes from uncultured Desulfarculaceae bacterium, assembly GCA_964620595.1. Taxonomy (GTDB): domain Bacteria; phylum Desulfobacterota; class Desulfarculia; order Desulfarculales; family Desulfarculaceae; genus Desulfocarbo. The sequence goes on from CAZUHP010000128.1 coordinate 373, forward strand.
GGAGTCCAGGAAGGGCTCCACCACCCTCCGGTAGCCCCGGGCCACGGCGCCGCTAACCTTGGGCTCCGCCTCCGCCCGGCCTTGACCGGCGGCGGCGGGGGCCCGGCTCTTGAGAAGCTTGTAGCTCAACCAGGGAACCACGGTCAGCGCCCAGAGGGTGGAGAAGGTTACGGTCAGCGGCACGTTGACCGCCATGGGGGCCATGTAGGGGCCCATCATGCCGGTTATAAAAAACATGGGAGTGAAGCTGACGATGATGGCCAGGGTGGACATCAGCACCGGCGGCAGCACCTCGCCCACCGCCTCCAGCGTGGCTTCCCGGGGGCCGCGTCGGCCCATGACGATGTGGCGCTGTATGTTGTCCACGTTGGTGATGGGGTCGTCCACCACCAGGCCCAGGGACAGGATCAGGGCGAACATGGTCACCCGGTTGATGGTGTAGCCGAACAGGTAGTTGACGAAAAGGGCCATGGCGAAGCTAAGCGGCACCGCGCAGGCCACCACCAGCGCCTCCCGCCAGCCCAGGGTGAAGGCCAAAAGCGCCACCACGGTGAGCACCGCGAAAAACAGCGAGTTCATCAGCTCGCCGGATTTCTCCTGGGCGGTGCGTCCGTAGTTGCGGGTCACCTCCACCTGTACGCCGTCGGGCAGGACGTCTCGGCGCAGGGTCTCCAAGCGCTCCAATATCTGGTCGGCCACGGCCACCGCATTGGAGCCTCGTTTCTTGGCCAGGGCCAGGGTAACCGCCGGCAGGCTGCCGGTCCGGGGGTCTTGGCCGCGCTCTTTCAGATACCGGCGGCTGAAGCCGATGCGGGTGTAGCTTTGGGCCTCGTCCGGTCCGTCCGTGATGACGGCCAGGTCGCGCAGATACACCGGCCGGCCCCGGTGCACGCCCACCACTAGGTCTCCCACCTGCTCCGGGCTGGTCATGAAGGAGTCGCTGGTGACCTCGTAGGACCGGTTGGCCAGGGAGAAACTCCCCGCCGCCTGGGAGACGTCGGCCCCCTTTAGGGCCCGGCTGACCTCCAGGGGAGTAACCCCCAGGCCGGCCATGCGCTCGGGGTCCAGCTCCACCCGCACCCGGCGGGGGCGCCCCCCTACGATTGTGGTGCGGGAGATATCCACCACCCCGGAGAGGTGGGCCAAGAGCTCCTCGCCCATGCGCCGCAGGGCGTGGTCGTCATAGCGGTCCGAAAACAGGGTGAGGCAGACTATGGGTACGTCGTCTATCTCCACCGGCTTGATGACCCACCCGCTCACCACGGGCGGAGCGCGGTCCAGGTTCATGGCGATCTTGTTGTGCAGCTTCACCAGGGAGTGCTCCCGGTCCTGGCCCACGAAAAAGCGCACCGTCACCACGGCCTGTCCCCGCCGGGAGAGGGAGTAGACATGCTCCACGCCGTCTATCTGCCAGAGCAAGCGTTCCAGGGGCGCGGCCACCAGGCGCTCCACCTCCCGAGGGCTGGCCCCCGGCGCCTGCACAAAGACATCGGCCATGGGCACCACGATCTGGGGCTCTTCTTCACGGGGGGTGAGCTGCACAGCGGCCAGGCCCAGGCAAACGGCCGCGATTATCAACAGCACCGATAGTTGGGATTTCAGGAAGGGCCTGACCAGGCGGGCCACCGCCCCCAGCTTGGCCGGTTCGGTTTCCCGTGGGTTCTCAGGCATCGCCGGCCGTCTCCAGGGCCAGGGTCTCGCCGCCGTCCAGTCCGGAGAGTATCTCCACCCGGTCGCCCCAACGGCGGCCGGTGGTGACGTACACCCGTCGCCAGCCTTGAGGCGACTTTACGGTCACCATCTCCAATTGGCCCACCCGGCGAATGGCGCCGGCCGGGACCAGCACCGCCTCCCGCCGCCCCACCGGGGTCAGCAAGCGACCGAACATACCGGTGTGCAGGCCGGGCGTGGGGGGCAGTTGAACCTTGACCAAAAAGGTGCGGGTCAACGGATCGGCCGAGGGGACGATTTCCAGGACCTCGCCCTCCAGCTCGCGTTCCAAGGCCGGCACCTCGACCTTGAGGCGTTGGCCCGGCTTGACCTTGAAGATGAGGCCCTCGCGCACCAGGGCCTCCAGCAGCAGGGATTTTTCGGTCTGCATCAGCAGCAGGGGCCGCCCAGGCAAGGCCAGGTCGCCCGGCTCCACCAGCCTGCGCACCACTTGGCCGTCGGCCGGGGCCTTGACTCGGGTATAGCCCAGGGCGATTTGGGCCACCTCCACCTGCTTGCCGGCCCGGCGCACCTGGGCCTCGGCCGAGAGGCGGGCTTCCCGAGCCGCTTCCAGATCCCGCTGGGTGGCCGCCTCGCCGGCCAGGTACTTCCGCACCCGCCGGTATTCGCTTAAAGCCCGCTCCA
>CAZUHP010000129.1:0-2639 GCA_964620595.1 uncultured Desulfarculaceae bacterium
CCAAACGCCGGGCAGCAGCCCGCCGGGCGGCTCGCACACGCTCGATCCGGGCGCAACTCGCCCGCCACCTGGGCCGGATGTTGAGAGGCAGGATGCGGCGGCAGCGCGCGGCCCGCCGGGCGGGCGACCACGACCAGGTGCTCCAGGCCGCCCAGGATGTGGAGGATTTGGCCCGCCTGCTGGCTACCCTGGTGGGCGGCTGAGGAGCCCATAATGGAATACCTGATATACATGGTTCTTTTCGCAACCGTCTCTTGGGCTTTGGCGGAATTTAAGAAATGGATGCGGCCGGCACAGAGACGAAGAAAGCGTGGTGCCTGGACGGCAAGAGAAGCGGCCGACAGCCTGTTGGCGGTTTGTGAAGAACGAAAGGCCGCCGCGATATGCGTGACCAGTTGTGACAACGAGAAGATTGCCGCGGTGGTGGTGGTCACCACCGATCCGGTCCTGGCCGTCAAATTGAAGGCTGATTTCATGGAACATGCTTGCGATCGCGGGGGGGCGGAATGACGACGATTCTACGTTTTGCGGGGTACTGCTGGCGAAGCTTCTGGTGGTGGTGGTATCTGCCGCGCAGTCTTGAGTCGTGGCTGTCACAGCAAAAGGGGGACTCGAGGGGGGCCTAATGCTGAGGCTGACGTTCACGCATCGCTACTACGACAAGGTTTTCTGTCTGGGCGGCCTGCCGCTTGACCGTCCCACACGCTTGGTGGGGTACAGCGTAGTGCCCGCCCTGAGCGACGAATTCAGGGCGTATGACACAAAGTACTGGCGCGGTGGGTATGGAGTAGAATCGCGCGCCGAGTATTGCCGGTTGGGCCCTGGCCCCTATCTGATCTTGTGCCTGGCCACGGACACGGGCAACGGGCTGGCCGGGGACAGCAGGTACGCCCCAACGTGGTTTCATTGGACCTCGGTACGCCGGCCCTGGGCCCGGGTTCGGCGGAGGTGCGCCAACTGCCGGCCGCGGAGGGGGTGTCCGGGCCGGGCCGACGGAGGGCCGTGTGAGCGCTGGATGCCCGCTGCCATCCCCACCAAGTATCGGCGGGCGCGGGGGCGGTTAATACAAATCATGTATCGGCCCGAAAGGGGCGGCCAATAACCGTGCGCCGGACCAGCTACGGTGGCATCACGGGGGCGAGGTGCATGGAGCCCCGCGGGTATCGGCGCGTTCCAACGGCGCAAGCGTTGCGCTGGCGGAGAAACGCAGTAAGACGGGGGAAAACCATGAGAAACGCAAAGATCATCGCCGTGGCGCTTTGTGCAGGCCTGATAACGCTGAGCATATTGATCCTGGCGCGGCCGGCCAGAGCCGGGCAGGACAATCCTCCCGCGCCGGGTTGGGTGCTGGACGTGCATGACGGAGACACCCTGGTGGTGGCCAGCGACCTGGGGCCCGTCCGAGTGCGGCTGCGCTGTGCCGACGCCCCGGAGATGGCCGGCCCGCGCTGGCCCGAGCAGCCCGGCGCCCGCCAGGCGCGGGACCTGGTACGCCGGCTGGTCCTGGCTCCGCGCTGGGTGGCGCTCTACGGGCGCGGATCGTCCTACGGCCGGGCGGTGCGGCGGGTGGTGCTACAGGACGGCCGGGATCTGGCCGAGGTTTTGGTGGGTGCCGGCCTGGCCTGGGTGGACACCAGGTATTGCCGGAACGCCAACCTGCTCCGGCTCCAGGCCGAGGCCCGGCGGGCCCGCCGCGGCCTGTGGGGCCTGCCCGGGCCGCACGTGCCGCCGTGGGAGTGGAGGGGGAGGCGATGAGCGCCGACGGTTACTACTGCCTTCGTGAGTGCCCGTCCAACGTTATCGCCCCGAGGGCGATCTGTTGCGCCAAGTGTGTGCGTGCGGGGGCCTGTATCCTCGCCTGCCCCCTGGCCAAGGAGAGAGAGCCGGAGGACTGCGGATTGCGCCTCCGCGATGACGAGACCCGGCTAGACGCTCTGCGCCGAATCCGCAAAACCATTGAGGCACATATCAAAGAGGGCGAGGACACCCTAGCGCGGCTGAGGCGGGAGTGGCGGCTGAGGCGGGGAAGGAGGCAACGATGCATAACGTGATCAACGCGACCGATACGGCTCTCGCCGTGTACTACACCCGCTGTCCTCACCACCACGTCGCGGGGGCCACCGTGCTGTGCTGCGACCCCTGCCGTCCGGACAGCTGCCGGCGGCCCGGCGAGTGCTGCTGGGACTGCGAGGACGTGGCGGACTGCCGGGACGCCTGTCCCGACGCGGCCGCCAGCGCGGCCAGGGAGATTACGTGATGCGGTACGCATTCATCCACTATGTTGCGGTCAAGGCGGCCGACCGTTGCCAGTGTGGGCTGCCCAAGCGCCGGGGCGAGCTGCTTTGCAGATTGTGCCGGTCGCGCCTACCGCGAGGACCGCAACTCGACCTGTTGCGCCGCCCGCCGCGCGAATCTTACGCGTTTCGGCAGGCAATCCAGTGGTACGATCGCGCAGTGGAGATATTGAGAGAGGCCCAGGTGGCCCAGCTGGCCCGGGACCTGGCCGAGGCCTACCGGGCGGCGGACGCCCGGCTGCGCGGCCAGGGGGCCGGCCCGGCGCCTAGCCGGAAGCAGATGGAGGCTCTGGAGCAGGCCGCCCGGGCCGCGGGGCTGAACACCCGCGAGCTGGGCAGGTTGGC
>CAZUHP010000130.1:0-2413 GCA_964620595.1 uncultured Desulfarculaceae bacterium
GGGCCGACGGGATTTGAACCCGTGACTTCCACCGTGTGAGGATGGCACTCTCCCGGCATCTAAAACCATATGAAAAACCGACAAGATACGAAGCCCATAATATTGTTTGCCTACCGTTTGCCTCCTTGCGTTGGCCACGATCGCCGAAGAGTAGGCCCCCGGCCCTGGGGTGCTTGGGCCGGGGGGAAGGTGGGGAGAAAAGGAGTGGTGTTGGCGGGGGCCGAACGGCCCCCGGTTAGGCCCTGTATTGCCAAGCCCGCCACCAGCCGAAGGCCCGGACCGCCGCATACATGACCCAGGCCCAAATTGGGTGTCCCATGGCCCGCACGCAGTCCCGGAGCGCCCGGTCCGCGGCTCGGCGGTCGAACTCCGAGCCCCCGGCCCAATAGGCCAAGTCGTGGGTGATGCAGCACTCCTCGAACGGCGGTTCGTGGCCAGTGATGAGCCGCCAGGCCCAGGACATGCCCCCGGAGCAATCGAGGTCAGGCCCGCTCCGAGCCATCTTCTACCATCTCAAACTGTCCCCCAAATATGGCGTGCAGGGCTGCTTGAAGCAGCCAAGCCACATGCTCCACGTCACCGGTGGTGGAGAAGATAGCCGGGGTGCCGTCTTCTTCTTCCGTGAGGATGATGGCCTCATCGTACTGTTCAGCAGGCCAGCGTTCGCTCAATTCCTTGGGAGTCCGAGGTGGAGCAAAACAAACCCGCAGCGTTTTATTGACTGTGGTCATCATTGGCGCTGTTGTCGCTGTGGTCGTCATTGTAAGAGTTGTTCACGTCATGCCTGTCGCTCCAGGAGCCGGAGCCTGCGCCCCCGCCGGTGCCTACCCCAACTCCCTGGGAGCCGCTGATGTTCACGTTGGTCTGCTGCCCACCGTGGCCCCGCATGGCCCGGCCCAGTTCGCGGGCCAGGCCGATATACGGCAGGCCGGACAAAAGCGCCCCTGCTCCCCGCTCCACGAGCCCCTCACGCGGGGCCTCGATGGAGAGCGGCTTGTCGGTGAGCGCCATAACCAGAAGGGCCAGGGTGGCCATGTCGCGGGTGCGGGCGTCCTCCGAGGCCGCAGCCTTGCCCAGAGCCTTAGCCGTCTCGCTCTTGGCCTGGGCCTGGGCCGCATACACGGCGCTTTGCTTTTCGGCATAGGTGGGGTAGTTGAAGGCCGCGCAGCCGCTAAGCCCCGTCAGGATGCTCGCCAGGATACCGATAGCGATTATCCTCATCGTCCCATCCTTCCTCGCCGTCCAGGCGGGTCACTCCCGATCCGTCCTGATCCGGCAACACAGGGTGAGGGCGCAGGGGCCGGCGGGTCAGCCAGCCCCAAAGCGCGCCCGCTATCCCTTTAACTCGACACCCAGCAGGGCGGCCAAAAAGGCCACCGCCAGGTTGTCCCACGGGTTCGGAGTCTTCTTGGCCGCGTCGTGCCACTTCTTGATGCTGTCCTCCAGCAGGCTCTTGATCCCCGGAGTCACCCGCTCCAGGATGAACGGCCCCAGCCACTTCAGGATGCTTTCCATTGGTCATCTCCTTTTCGAAAAGGGTTCTTTCGGCCACCCGGCGCTTCAGGAGGCCACGACTAAGCTTTCCGTCATCTTTTACCCAGCGCAGAAACTCTCTGGCCGCGCCGGGATAGTCTCCTTGGTTGAGGCGGTCCAGGAGAGTACTGCGTGAAAACGCCCCCGGCCCGATGTTGTAGACAAATGACACCAGGGCATCGAATTGGCCTTGATCGAGGTCCACAAGCACCAACCGCCGGACGGTGCGCTCGGCGGACGCCACGTCAACCCGCAGCAGGTCCACCGCCTCTTGCTCCGTGATGGGCCGCCGGGGCTCCCCGGGGCGCAGCAGGTGGCCATAGCCCACGGTCCAGCCGTCGTTGGCGTCCATATATGGCTCCAGGCGCAGGCCCTCAAAGGACTTGATCAGGTCCAGGCCCTCGGTGCTGATGTTATGCGGCATGGCCATTTGCTCGCTTCTCCAACCGGCTCACCCGGTAATCCACGGCCTCGGTTTTCTCCTGGTGAGCGGCTTGGGTGGTCGCCAATTCGGTGATACGGCCGTGCAACTCCGCCTCACGATCCCGGCGCTCCTTCTGGCAAAGCGGGATTGCCCGCTTTATCTCCACCACGTCGGCACGCAATTCCTCGACACTCTGAACCGTGCGGCCGTAACGCACCGCCAGGGTGAGCATGGTCCCCACCGGAACCAAAACACCAACCGCAGTCATGGTTATGGTCAGCCATTCGGGCAAGCTTCATCCCCCCTAAAGATTCCGGTACACCTTCCAGGCGGCGGCTCCGGCCAGGTGTACGGTGTAAGGCTCGCCACCGGCCGGGTCGGGCACGGGGATGAAGTCGCTTTCGCGCAGCTCGCACACCGCCGGCCGGCTGGTGGTGGTGTAGGAGGCGCTCACCA
>CAZUHP010000131.1:0-1913 GCA_964620595.1 uncultured Desulfarculaceae bacterium
TCATAGAGCCGCTGGGCCAGGGCCATGGTGCGCTTGGGGGTGTAGCCCAACCTGCGGTAGGCTTCCTGTTGCAGGGTGGAGGTGATAAACGGCGGGGCCGGGTTCTGCTTGCGCTGGCGCTTTTTTATCCGGCCCACCACGAACGAATGGCCCTGGGCCGAGTCCACCCCGGCCTGGGCCTCCTCGGCCGTCTTGGGGTCGAACTTCTTGCCGTCCAGCTTGACCAGGCGGGCCGTGAAGGGCGGCGGCTCGCTTCCTTCCAACTCGGCGCTTACGGTCCAGTACTCCTGGGGGGTGAAGCTTTGTATCTCGCGCTCCCTCTCCACCACCAGGCGCAGGGCCACCGACTGCACCCTGCCGGCCGAGAGTCCGCCCCGGACCTTTTCCCACAACAGCGGCGAAATCTGGTAGCCCACCAGGCGGTCCAGCACCCGGCGGGCCTGCTGGCTGTTGTAGCGGTGGGGGTTCAGGGTCTCGGGATTGGCCACGGCCTTCAGAATGGCGTTTTTGGTCAGTTCGTGGAAGAGCACCCGATGGAAGCGCTGGGGATCGCCGCCCAGTTGGTTGGCGATGTGCCAGGCTATGGCCTCCCCCTCCCGGTCCGGGTCGGGGGCCAGATAGATATCAGTGGTCTTGCCGGCGGCCTTTTGCAGGTCGCGGACCACCTTTTCCTTGCCGCTTATCACCTGGTACTCGGGGGTGAAGTCCTCATCCAGTTTCACGCCCAGCCGCTTGGGCGGCAGGTCCACCACGTGGCCCACCGAGGCCTTCACGGTGAAGTCCTTGCCCAGGTACTTTTTAATGGTCCGGGCCTTGGCCGGAGACTCTACTATTAATAACGATTTGGCCATTGGTTGCTTTTCGCGCTTTTTCAGCGGCCGGCCGGCGTCCCCTAAAGGGGGTCGGCTCAGGCTCGCGTGTAGTTTTTTCCCGGACGCTGGCTCACCAGTCCGGCTATTTCCAGGTTGACCAACAGGGCCGTGACCTCCTGGGGCGCCAGTCCGCTTTCCCGCGCCAGGATGTCCACGTGCACCGGATCGTCTCCCAACAAATCCCACAGTCTCCGAGCCTCGGGGGGCAGGTCGGCGGTGGAAGCCGAGGCCTGGGGCGCGGCCTGGCCCGCCGGCGCCGGGGGCAGGGCGCCGGGGGCCAAGAGGTCTGCGGCCGACTCGAACAGCCGGGCCCCCTGGCGGATCAACTGGTGGCATCCCTTCACTCCGGGGGCGCCCAGCGGTCCGGGCGCCGCGAACACCTCCCGCCCCTGGTCCAGGGCGTGGCGGGCGGTGATGAGCGACCCGCTGCGCAGGCCGCCTTCGATCACCACCACCGCTCGGCTCAGGCCGGAGATGATGCGGTTGCGCACCGGAAAATTGCCGGGCTGGGGGCGGGTTCCCAGGGGAAACTCGCTCACCACGGCCCCTTGGGAGGCCATCTGCTCCATGAGCTCCAGGTTCTCCGGGGGATAGGCCACGTCCAGGCCGCATCCCAGTACGCCCACCGTGTGTCCCGAGGCCGCCAGGGCCCCTTGGTGGGCCTCGGCGTCTATCCCCCGAGCCAGGCCCGAGACCACGCTGACTCCGGCCCGGCCCAAATCGCCGCCCAGGCTCCGGGCAATCCGGCGTCCATAGGGGCTGCTGCGGCGCGAACCCACCACGGCCACTCCGCCGGAGTTGCAGGGCCCCAGATCGCCCCGGACAAACAGCAACGGCGGCGGGGCGTAGACCGACTTGAGCAGGGGGGGATAATCGTGGTCGGCCAGAGTGAGGATTCGGGCCCCCATGCGTTCCAGGCGCGCGAACTCGGTCTCGGGGTCAACGGCGAACCGGCGGCCATGGATTCTTTGAGCCGCGTCCGCGGGCAGGCCCTTGATTCTTTTCAGCCGGTTCAGGGGAGCCCCCAGGGCCCGACCCGGT
>CAZUHP010000132.1:0-1896 GCA_964620595.1 uncultured Desulfarculaceae bacterium
TCCCCTGCGCCCGGCGAACACTACCCATCCGGACCGGGCCGCGTGGATATCGCTGCCCTCCGGAGCGGCCAGGTCAACTCCCTGGTGCTCGCCCGGCCGGCCGGTGATGGGATGCTCACGGGCCCCGAAGGGGCTGGTGACCACGCCGGCCACCGGCATAACCAATCCCCGCGCTCCGACGCCGCGCATATATTGCTCGACGCCCTTGCCCGGCCCGGCTTGCCGCCCGCGGCTAAGCTGCTTTTCCAGCATGTCGGCCAGGCCCATGGAGCCTCCCCGCACGAAATCGTCGCTCACCGCCTGGTCCAGCATGTCGGTGTAGATATCCTCGGCCAGGCCGCCGCTCAAGAGCCCGCTCTTGACCACGGTCTTGCGCATCTCTTTCCACAACAGCTTCAGGTACTCGGCCTCGAACGAACGACAGGCCTTGCGCAGCGCGGCCCGCTCCTTGGCCTGGATATCGGCCGAGGCGGGCTGGGGCCGCGACAGCGCCTTGGGTGCATTAAGGCTCATGCCTACATAATCTCCAGGTCGGCCTGCAAGGCCCCGGCGGCCCTGATGGCCTGCAAGATGGTGATAAGATCCCGGGGCGTGGCGCCCAGGGCGTTGAGGGCGTTAACCACGTCGCCGATGGAGGCGCCGCTCTTGACCACCTTCAGGGGCGCCTTTTTCTCGCCCACCTGTATCTCGGTGGTGGGAGTGACCACGGTCTCGCCGCCCGGCGCCAGGGGCAGGGCCTGGCTCACTTCGGCGCCCTCGGTGATGCTGATGGACAGCGCGCCCGAGGCCACGGCCACAGTGCTGATGCGCACCGCCTCGCCCATCACCACGGTGCCGGTGCGTTCATCCACCACCACCTTGGCCGACAGGTCCGGGGTTATCTCCAGGTTCTCCATCTGGGCCATGATGGCCACCAGGTCGGACTTTTTGGAAAAGGGCAGCTTCACCCTGACCGTGGCCGGGTCCTCGGCCTTGGCCTTGAGGCCGGGCATGGTCTGGTTGATGCGCCGGGCCATGCGATTGGCCGTGGTGAAGTCGGGGACGTTCAAGGTTATATTGAGCTTGCGCATGCTGCTGAACTTAAAAGGCGGCTCGCGCTCCACCGTCCCCCCTCGGGGGATGCGCCCCACGGTGGGGTGGTTCTTAGACACCGTGGCCGCCTCGCCTCCGGCCTGGAAGCCGCCCACCGAGACCGGGCCCTGGGCCATTACGTACACCTTGCCGTCCAGGGCCTTCAGGGGAGTCATGACCAGGGTGCCTCCGGCCAGGCTGGTGGCGTCGCCCAGGGAGCTGAGCAACACGTCCACGCGCTGGCCGGCCCGGGCGAAAGGAGGCAGCTCGGCGGTAATCATCACCGCGGCCACGTTCTTAACGCCTATCTGATCCGGGCTGACCCGCACGCCCAGGCGATTGAGCATATTGGCCAGGCCCTGATTGGTGAAGCGAGTGGAGGCCTTGTCGCCGGTGCCGTTTAGGCCCACCACCAGGCCGTAGCCCAAAAGCTGATTCTCGCGCACTCCTTCAAAGGAGGCCAGGTCCTTGATACGCACCGCTCCGGCCGGCGCGGCCCAAAGGACCAAGGCCAGGATCACGATCGCCGCAGCTGTTCTTTGCATAGACATGGCATCCATCCTAGAAGGGCCAGACGTGGTCCAGGAGCCTGGCCAGCCAGCCCGGCTTCTGCTTGTCGGTGAGCACGCCCCGCCCGGTGTAACGTATGCTGGCGTCGGCCAACTGGGTGGAGAGCACCGTGTTGCGGGCCGTGACGTCCGTGGGCCTCACCACTCCCTGAAGCACGATGTATTGAGTCTCGCCGGCCACTTCGACCTCGCGGGAGCCGCGGATCACCAGGTTGCCCCTGGGCAGGACTTCGATCACCATGCAGCCGATGGAGGC
>CAZUHP010000133.1:0-1639 GCA_964620595.1 uncultured Desulfarculaceae bacterium
CCCGCTTGTTATTGAGTTCGTACTCTATGGGGTTGGGCTCCATTGGTCAAGCCTTCATAGCCGGCCGGGCTTTTCAGATGGTCCTCCAAGGCAGGGGAGGCTAAAATGGATGCGCGTGGCGGCCGTGGCGTGAAAAGGAGAAGTCCGTGACCCGAGCCCCTTCCAAGACCCTGCTATTGCCCATACATCATAACTCTTTGCAAGTACTGACTATTGTGGCAGAGGCCATGGCCGCCGACGGCCGCCTGCACCCGATGATGGTGCTGACCAGTCCGAAGCTGGAGCAAAACGGCCGCGCTCTTTTGCCTCCTGGGCAGGATGCCCTGCGCCTGGCGGAGTCCGCGCCCAGGGCCCGGCCGGCGGGCCTGGGGACATGGGGTCGGCTGGGGTTGACCCTGGCGCCGGTCCTGAGCCGGTTTCGCCTGGGGGGCAGGTTCCTCTTGCCCGGCCTCGAGGTGGTGGAGCTGATGCAGGGTCTGGTCCGCGACTATGCCCGCAGCCTGGCCCTGTTGCAGAGGGAGCGGCCCCGGGTGGTGGTGCTGGCCGATGACCGCAAGTTTGGTTTGAACATGGCCTTTTTGAAGGCCGCCCGCGAGATGGGCTGCCTTACCATCCTGGTGCCGGTGGCCCTGGCCCATTGCCGGGACGCTGTGCCTATCAACCGCCAGGAGGAGCCCATTTTCCAGCTCTTGGCCCCAGGCCAACGCCTCGCCAAGGCCTGGATAGCCCGCCGCCTGCCCGGCCAGGTCTATCATGCCCCTGAAGGCCCCTATCTGTTCTTCACGCCCGCCCAGACCTTGGCCATGGCCGCCCTGGGCATGCTGCCCCGGAACCCCTGGTGCATGGGCGGCGGCGACACCGACTTGGTGGCGGTGACCGGAGAGTCTGACCGGCGCCGCTATATTCGGGCCGGGGTGTCGCCCCAAAAGCTGGTGGTGACCGACGACCCCAACCTGGACCCCTTGCACCGCTCTTGGCTGGAGGCGGACGGGCTGCGCCGCACCTTGACCGAAAAGTATGCCCTGGACCCGTCCGCGCCCTTTCTGGTCTGCGCGGTGCCCCAACTGGCCGAGCACCATGTGTTGCCCTGGGAGCAACATTGGCGCGAGCTGCGCTGGCTGGTGGCCACCCTGGCCGGGGCGGGATACAATCTCTTGCTCTCCCTCCACCCCAAGAGCGACCCCGCCCAATACCAGTGGGCGAGGGAGGAATTCGGCGTGCCCATCCTGGCCGAGCCCCTGCGGGAGGTCCTGCCTGCGGCCGAGGTGTTTGTGTCCGGTTTTTCCAGCACCGTGCGCTGGGCCTGCCTGTTACACATACCCACCGTGGTGCTGGACCTGTACGGCCTGGACCACCACTACTTCGACCGCCAGCAAGGCATCCAGGTGGTGCGGCGGCGGGAGGATTTGGCTCCGCTTTTGGTGCGTTTGCGGGAGGACAAAGGGTTCTACGGCCAGATGAAGGAGGCCCAGGCCCAGGAGGCCCGCGACCTGGCGCCCTTTGAGGGCAGGGCCTGCCAGAACATAATCGAGGCTATTTTGAAGGGCCTGGAGGCGAAGGACGCTGCACCTCGATGAGGCCATGCTGGGCAAAGCGTTCCAGCCAATCCTTAAGCAGGTGGAAGTCCAGCTCCAGGCGG
>CAZUHP010000134.1:0-1610 GCA_964620595.1 uncultured Desulfarculaceae bacterium
CCCCCGCCCCCCCCGTCGCCCCCGCCCCCCCCGTCGCCCCCCTGGAGGCCTGGCTGGGGCGGGGCAAGCGCTCGCTGCACCTCAACCTGAAGCACCCGGCCGGCCGGGAGGTGGTGGAGCGGCTGCTGCAAAGCCACGATGTGCTCGTCGAACAGTTCCGCCCCGGGGTCATGGCCCGGCTGGGCCTGGGCTGGGAAGACCTGCACCCCAAGTTTCCGGGGCTCATCTATTGCTCGCTCACCGGCTATGGCCAGCAGGGGCCCCTGGCCCAGCGGGCTGGCCACGACATCAACTACCTGGCCCGCTCCGGGCTCATGGGCCACTCGGGCCGCAAGCAGGGCGGACCCACGCTCACCGGCATGCAGATCGCCGACCTGGCAGCCGGCTCCTATGGGGCGGTGATCGCGGTGCTGGCCGCGGTGATCCACCGCCAGGGCACCGGCCAGGGCCAGCACCTGGACGTGAGCATGACCGACGGGGTCATGGCCTTCAACGCCATGGCCGCGGCGCGCTACCTGGCCGGCGGACCCGAGGCGACCCGGGAGGGCTGGCTCCTGAACGGCGGTTCGCTGTACGACTTCTACGAGTGCGCGGACGGGGGCTACATCGCCTTCGGCGGGCTGGAGCCCCAGTTCAGCGCCGCTTTTTTCGAGGCCATCGGCCTGCCCGAGCTGGCCGAGGGCGGGGTGGCCCCGGCGGACCTGGCCCGGGTCAAGGCCCAGGTGGCGGCACGCATCAAGACCCGCACCCGGGAGCAGTGGGCCCAGGTGTTCGCCGAGGTGGACGCCTGCGTGGAGCCGGTGCTGGGCCTGGCCGAGGCCCTGGAGAGCGACCACGCCCGGGCCCGGGGCCTGGTGCAGGAGGTGGCGACGCCCGGGGGCGGCACGGTGCGCCAACTGGCCCTGCCCCTGAAGTTTTCGGCCACCCCGCCCGCCTACGGCCCGGCCGGGGCCCCGGCCGGGGCCCACACCAACCAGGTCATGGCCGAGCTGGGCTACAGCGAGGCGGAGATCGCCTCCCTGCGGGAAGATGGCCTGTTCGGCTGAGGCAACGGGGGGCGACGGGGGGCGACGGGGGGGCGACGGGGGGGCGACGGGGGGGCGACAGGGGGGCGGGCAACGGGAGACGGCGGGGCCGCCCCGGCCGAGGAGCTGGCAGGGCGGCCCCGGGCGCATCCCCGGCTTGGGAGCCAGGGCCCTAGAAGTCGCTGAAGTCTTCGCCTTCGCCCTCCAGGGGGATGGCCTCCTCGGGGTTGCCCGCTTGGCCGGCCTTTTCCTGACGGCCAAAGGGCAGCAGCCGTTTCGGGTCGGCGGTCCGGGAGGCGATCATCAGGCGGCCCTTGCCGTTGGCCGCGCCCACCATGCTTGTCAAGTGGTCGACCAGCCCCCGCAAGGACTGGGCCTGGGCGTTCAGCTCCTCGGCCGCGGCGGCGCCTTCCTCGGCGTTGGCCGCCACCTGCTGGGTGGCCTGGTCCATCTGGGTGACGGCCTGGTTTATCTGGCTGATGCCCTGGGCCTGTTCCTGGCTGGCGCTGGCGATCTCGTTGACCAGGGCCGCCGCCTTCTCCACCGTCTCGCTCACCTTGCCGAAGCTATCGTGGGTCCGGGTCA
>CAZUHP010000135.1:0-1511 GCA_964620595.1 uncultured Desulfarculaceae bacterium
CCGGGCCGCCGGCCACAACGTGACCGTGGGAGGCGATTACACGGTGGGCGGCACCAAGGCCGGAGGCAACATCGTGGGCGGCGACTACTTCGCCGGCGGCGGCTCCAAGGCCGGGGGCGACATCGTGGGCGGCAACAAGGCCGGCCGCGACTATTCCAACAGCAGTGGCGACTAGGAGGCCCGGCATGATCGACCAGCCCAAACACACATCCAGTGGCCCCGAGGCGGACCAGGGGCGGCGCGCAGCCCAGGACTGGGTGGAGCGCGCAATAGACGCTGGGTTGGATGATGCGGCCCGGCTGCTGGACGCCGGGGCCCTGCGCGCCCACCTGGAGCAGGTGCACGCCCGCCTGGCGGCGGCGGCCCGGCCGGTGGACCTGAAAGAGTACGCCAAATCCGGCTACCCGGACTTGAGGCGGGCCACAGTGGTGACCGTGTACAAACCCTGGACTTGGGTCCACCCCCTGGACTCCCGCCTGGCCCAGCTCATCCGCCGCTACCAGGCCCGGCTGCTGGACCTACCCGAGGATGCCGTGAGCGAACACCATGCGATGTTGTACCTGGGCAACGGCTGGTGCGCCTCCCAGGGGGCCGAGATGGGCCTGGTGCATATCAACGACTATCGCGGGTGCAGGCTGGCGTTTTGGTCGTGGCCCCCCTGGATGCAGGTGTCCCCTGCCCAGCGCGATTGCCTGGGCATGGAGTGCGTGGTGGCCACCGGCGAGCCCTATGGCTACGGTGACATCCTGGGGTTGTGGGCCCTGGCCACCACGGGCTCTGAACGGCTGCTGGAATTGTTGGCCGATCAAGAACGCATGATCTGCAGTGAGAGGGTCTGCGCCGAGGTGCGCCAGCATCTCTGGGCCGGCTTTGCCGGCGAGAGCACCTGCCTGCGCGCGGTGCCGCATTGGCTGGCCGCCTGGATGGCCAGCGCGGGATTCTCCCCCACCGTCCTGCACCTGAGCTGAGCGAGGGGGAGGATCAGGCGGGGGCGGAGGGGCCGCCCCCACTGGCCCGGCGTGGCCGCGCCGGACCACGGCCCAAAAGCCGCTGATCCGTGGTAACGGCGTAGTTATAGCGGTTTTGGGCCCAACACACAACCGAGGACCATGGAGATTAGGTGTAGTAACTGTTGAACGGTGTGGGGGGTTGGGTGTCGTCTACCAGGCCAGTAACTTCCTGTACTGTGGCCACCACTACACTACGTTCTATGAGCTGGACGGCAGTTTCTATCACGAGATGCTGCTGACCGCACACCGCAAGGGAGGTGGCCGGGGGCGGCACCTGCGCGCCAACCTGGACCGGGCCAAGAAGCACAGGTTCCGCCAGTTTCGGTACGTATTTTTCGTACGCAGGCGGTGGAGAAGACGGCTGAAGCTTGAGGTGCAGCCATACCCCAAGCCGGCCTGACCGGCCTGGGGTTGGGGCTCGGCTATTGGAGGCCGTGGGCCGCCCTCGGGCCCTGTCCCGTTTCGATTGGCACGCCGTCCAATTTCGCGTGGCGGCTTACA